>NZ_JAIUIS010000002.1:0-570361 GCF_020165765.1 Mesorhizobium sp. B264B1B | reverse complement strand
CCCAGCCTCCATCCGCTGGCGATAAAACCGGACAACTCACGTGCTACCTAATCCGGACAACTCATGTGCTTACGACACGGGTGAGCCAAGAATTGACATGGCCGTTTAAATAGCTTACAAGACCTTTGTCGATATTTGTTGACTGACTTTTGTTATCCGCGCTTTGCAGCGCGCCTTTGACGAACTTCCCACATCAAAAATCGAGACAAACGACGTTGTGCATCCGCATGACGGCGAACGAGTATTTGCCATGGAAAGGGTTCGTCATGAGCACCGGCACAGTTAAATGGTTCAACGCCACCAAAGGTTTTGGTTTTATTCAGCCTGACGACGGCTCTGCCGACGTTTTCGTCCACATCTCGGCCGTAGAGCGCGCCGGCATGCGTGACATCGTCGAGGGCCAGAAGCTCGGCTACGAGATGGTCCGCGACAACAAGTCCGGCAAGATGTCGGCCGACCAGTTGAAGGCGGCCTGAAAAAGGATTCAGCCTTCCCGGTGACCACGGATGTACTGGCACTGGTGAATGGCGAATTCGGGCGCATGGCGGCGGAAACCTGAGTTTTCGCACGCTGCGTGCCGGAGCGTCCTGTGCATCCACTGGATGCGCGACGCTCTCATGGAAGGTCAGGCGGTGCCTGGCCTTTTTCACTTTGTGGGTCTCGCCGCCGAAAATGCGCTGCGCGTCGGCCTGAACGTGCTAAGGGACGCTCCAGCAAGTTGAATCCGCCGCCCCAATGCTTTTGTGCGTGGGTCCTGACTGAAGACCGGTCTTGCCCTATCGGCACGAGACTCCTGACAGGAGAAAGATTTTGACCGCCAATTCGAAAACAGCTGCTGATCAGGCAGTGCCCTTGTTCAGCAAGACGCAAACCCAGTCGATGTCGCTCAACCGCATCATTTCCGAACGCGATGCCCTTACCCAGGCGCGTGAAGCCAAGACCGCGCGTTTGCGCGAACTGCGCCTGGAAAAAGAGGCAGATGAAATGGCTGCGGCGGCCGCACAGGCGGCGTTGCCGAAACGGGCCGGAAGACGCTGATGGCGACGAAGCGTGTGCCGGCGACACCAATCGCCGCTGATGCGACCATCGCCGATATGGTCGAAACATTGGACAAGCCAGTCGAATATGTCCGGCGTGTGCTGGAAAAACTCGAACGCTGCAAGCGCGTCCATGGCGATGCACAGGTGCGCGTCGGCGTGCGGGGCCGCGCCGAGTGCCCGAACTATTTGATCGAATATGTCCGCCAAGACGCCAAGACCCGCGAGCCGGTGACCCATCAGGACGCCGCCTACAGCGGCAGCACGCATCGCGAACTGGCGCCGCATCACATCGCGGAGGCGAGGAACTGGTCGCCTGAGGAAATGAACATAACGGCGGTTTCGGCCCTGATCGGCCGTTTGCGCAGTCCGCGCGCACCATCGCGCTTCGCCGACGAGGACTGAGATGGCCATAAAATTCTCCGCCAAGGACCAACCGCCGGCGCCCGCCGCCGCTGCAAAGCCAGTCAAGCCGGCTGCCGCGCCGAAGGCCGATGCAGCTGCCGAGGCCGCGACCGATCTATTCAAGTCGCCGGCCGAGGCGCCGTCGCGCAAGGCAGGCAAGAAGAAATAGCGCCTTGCCGCAAGACGCCGACCGCAATCCTGCTGCGCAGGGGCTGTTCAACCCGGTGGCCGCAGCCAGCCTTTCATCGTCGCAACGAGGCACCGTCCCGGCATTTGATTGCCAGAGCTGCGGCGCCTGTTGCTCCTACTCGGCCGAGTGGCCGCGCTTTTCCACCGAGGACGACGCGCACCTCGACCGTATCCCGGACAAGTATGTCGCGACCGATCTGTCGGGTATGCGTTGCGAGGGCCCGCGCTGTTCGGCCCTCTGTGGCGAAGTGGGCAAGGCAACCGCTTGCGGCATCTACGAGCTGCGCCCGGATGTCTGCCGCGCCTGCATGCCCGGCGACGAGGATTGCCTGATGGCGCGTCGGGCGCACGGGCTGCCTGTCCTCTGATCTGACGGCGCCGCGGCTTGTGCGCGGGGATTTCGCTGCTACGCTGCCCGCCGGGCAGCACAGCGGAGGACCAAATCGTGAGCATCGAATTCTTGTTGACGTCGCTGATCGTGGTGGCTTCGCCCGGCACCGGCGTCCTCTACACGCTGAGCGCCGGGCTTTCCCGCGGCGCCCGCGCCTCAATCGTCGCCGCTTTCGGCTGCACGCTCGGCATCATCCCGCATATGGCTGCCGCCATCACCGGCCTCGCCGCGCTCCTGCACACCAGCGCGGTCGCCTTCGAGACGCTGAAATATCTGGGCGTCGCCTACCTCCTTTACATGGCCTGGAACACGCTGAAGGAGAGGGGTGGTCTGAACGTCGAGGACAATGTCGCGCCGCGCTCCACCGGCAAGGTGATTGCGAGAGGCATCCTCGTCAATGTGCTCAACCCGAAGCTGTCGATCTTCTTCTTTGCCTTCCTGCCGCAGTTCGTCAGCACGACCGAGCCGCACGCGCTGTCGAAGATGCTGGAACTGAGCAGCGTCTTCATGCTTTTGACCTTCGTCATCTTCGTCGGCTATGGCATCTTCGCCGCCTCGATCCGCAGCCATGTCGCGTCGCGGCCGAGGGTGCTGACCTGGATGCGCCGCACGTTCGCCGGCGCTTTCGTCATGCTCGGCGCCAAGCTTGCGCTGGCGGACAGGTAGAATTCGTTCGCCTCGCCTTGGCACGAAATCGATGCCGAACAATGAGAAGGCGAGCCTTGGCCCGCCTTCTTTTGTTCTTCAACTCCGGACTAGCCGGCAATCATTTGTTCGCGCCGCCGAGCGCCTTCAATTTTTCGCAGAACGGGGCATACGGCTTGCTCATCGCCGCATCCTGACATTCCTTCATCATCATGGCTTGGTCGTCCTTGGACATTTTTGCCCAGGCGGCTTTCATCTCGGCGTCGGATTTCATCGTCTTCATGCTCGCATCGGTGAAGAACGGTTCCATCATCTTGGGCGAGTCGAGCGCTCCGGCAAGTGCCGTGCCGCTGAGAACGGTCAACGCGAGTGCTCCAAAGCAGGCGGTTCTGATGTTCATGACATTAGTCCTCCCTATGGTCTTTCTCGATCGTCGAATGGCGGTCGGACTCTATTCCTAGCACAAACCGATGTGTATTAGGAGTAACTCATATGGTGAAGCCGGCCTATCCCTTGACGTAGCCCATCGCCTCGACGATCCGCCCGCCCTCGACGCGCATCAGATTGACGCCGCGCAGCGAATTGCCGTCCGCCATCCAGTAGCGCCAGCGGATCGTCGCCCGCTCGCCGGCGACGAAGGTCTCCTCGATGTCGAAGCGCGTGCCGGGCTGGGTCGCGATCGCCGTCCATAGCCCGACGCAGGCCGCCTTGCCGGCATGGCGCGCACCGTCCGGTGCCGGCACGGTGTTTTCAATCACGCAGTCCTCGCCCACCAACTCGGCAAGCGCCGACGGATCGTGCAACTGGAACACATCGTTGAAGCGCCGCATGATCTCGGCTGTCCGCCGCGACTCTGGATGACCGTCCATGATGCTGCTCATCTCGTACTTCTCCTGATTCATTGTTGCGCGGCGGTACCCACGAGGGTCGCCTTGAGGTTGATCTGGGCCACGCCGGCCAGCGCGCGCGAAACGAGACAGCTCGCCTTGGCGGACTGGGCAAGGCGCTCGAACTGGTCTTCGGCGAGCCCCGTGACCTCCACCGCCGTTTCAAGGTCGATGCGGGTGATGGTCGGCCCGGCCTCGGTCGCTCCGAGGTGCACCCTGGCGATGGTGCGGATGTCCCGGGGAACATGACCTCCCTGGCCAAGGATGAAGGTCAGCGCCATCGAGAAACAGCCGGCATGCGCGGCCGCGATCAGTTCTTCCGGGTTGGTGCCGGGGCCGTTCTCGAAACGCGACGGAAAGGAATAGGCGCCTTCGAACACACCGCTGCCGAGCCGCAGCCGGCCTGAACCTTCCCTCAGCGTGCCTTGCCACTCGGCCGAAGCTTCACGAATTGTCATTGCTGTTCTCCCTTCTGGTTCGATCGATATGAAATATCAGGCTCCGTCGATGACGACCTTCCCGAAGACGTCGCCCTGCTGGAAATAGCGGTAGGCGTCGCGGGCCTCGGCGAAGGGGAAGACCTTGTCGATGACCGGTCTCAACCGGTGCGCCGAGACGGCGTTGAGCATCGTTTCGAGGTTTGCGCGGCTGCCGACGAACAGACGGCCGATTGTGACGAGGCTGCGCTGATAGACGGCGCCGGGGATCTGCACCGTTGCGCCCTTCGCATCCTGAATGGTGAGCAGCACGATGCGCCCATAAAGCGCGCTGGCGATCAGCGACTGCGCGAAGGTCGGCGGGCCGCCGGTTTCGACGGTAAGGTCGATACCGCCGGTTTCGCCACGCACCATCGCCCCCCATTCCGGCATGTCGGTCGAGGAGACGACGAGGTCGGCCCCCATCGCCCGCAGCTTGCCGACCTTCTCGGCGCGAGAGGTGACGGCGACGACGCGGCAGCCGAGCAGCTTGGCGAACTGCAACGCGAACAGCGAGACGCCGCCCGAGCCTATGACTAGAACCCATTGGCCGGGCTTGGGAATCTCCGCCCCGGTCAGTGCGTTCCAGGCTGTCAGGCCGGCGCAGCTCAGCGTTGCCGCCTCGCGCCAGTCGAGATGCTCGGGAACTCGCACCGCCCATTGCTCGTCAAGCACGGCGTACTCGCCGAGCATGCCATCCAGCGTGCAGCCGAGCTGGTCGATCAGTCCGGCATTGATGCGGCCATCGATCCAGCGGGCGAAATAGCTGCCGGTGACACGGTCGCCGACGGCAAAGCGTGTGACATCATCGCCGATGGCGACGACCTCGCCGGCGCCGTCGCTGAGCGGAACGATCCCGCGGCGCGGTGTCAGGGGGTAGGTGCCATTGAGGATCATCGTATCGCGTCGGTTGAGCGAGGTGGCGCGCACCCGCACCACGATCTCCTGGGCACTTGGCTCCGGTCGCACCTCTTCCCGCATCACCAGACATTCGGTTCCGCCCAAACCCTCAAGACGATAGCTGCGCATTTCGGCTCTCGATTATATAGACTGATCTACATATTATGTAGACCAGTTGTCATATTTCTGGCAAGGCTTATAAGGATCTCTCCTGACAGAGGTTGACATGGCGAACGATACGAGAGCCCGCATACTCGAAACGACCGGATTGCTGCTCAGGCGGCGCGGCTATCACGGCACTTCGCTCAATGACATACTGAGCGCCAGCGGCGCCCCGCGCGGCTCGCTCTATTTCCACTTTCCCGGTGGCAAGGATCAGCTGGTCGTCGAAGTGACGCGCGCCAGCGTGGCCGAGGTGACTGAGAGGCTTGGCGCCGAGCTGGCGGCGGAAAGCGATCCGGCGGTTGCCGTTCACCACATTTACCAGTCGGTCGCTCGCATGCTGGAGGACAACGAATTCTCGCTCGGCTGCCCGATCGCGCCGGTCGTGCTCGATGCGCCGAACGACGTGCCGGACTTGGAGGAAATCTGCCGCTCCGCTTTCGAGCAGTGGATCGGCCTGCTGCGCCAGGCGTTTGTCAGGGCAGGGGTGGTCGAGCGCCGCGCACGGGCGCTGGCGCTGTTGGTCGAGTCCTCGCTGGAAGGCCTGATGGTGATTGCCCGCGCCACCCGCGATCGCTCATCGATCAACGTCGTGGCCGATGAGGTGGCTACCCTGATCGAGCAGGCAGTCCTCGCCGGCAAGGCGACGCGGCAAGCGGAGAGCACTGCTGTCTGACGCTGATTCCAACCGACTACGCTGAAGCAAGGCCTGAATGTGCAAAGAAAAGGGCGGCATCGCTGCCGCCCTTTCCACATGCATAAAGCAGATGGCTGGATTAGAAGTCCATGCCGCCCATACCGCCCATGCCGCCGCCGCCCATGCCGCCAGGCATGCCGCCGCCAGCCGACTCCTTCTTCGGAGCCTCCGCGATCATGGCTTCGGTGGTGACCAGCAGGCCGGCGACCGAGGCCGCGTCCTGGAGAGCCGTACGCACGACCTTGACCGGATCGACGATACCCATGGCGATCATGTCGCCATATTCGCCGGTCTGGGCGTTGTAGCCGAAGGTCGCGCCCTTGTTCTCGAGGATCTTGCCAGCAACGATCGATGCTTCCGCACCGGCGTTGGCAGCGATCTGACGGGCCGGAGCCTGCAGCGCGCGGCGCACGATGTTGATGCCGGCGGCCTGGTCGGAGTTGACGCCGGTGGCCTTGAGGTTGCCCGAAGCGCGCAGCAGGGCCACGCCACCGCCGGCAACGATGCCTTCTTCCACGGCCGCGCGGGTCGCGTTGAGGGCGTCATCGACGCGGTCCTTCTTTTCCTTCACTTCCACTTCGGTCGCACCGCCGACGCGGATCACGGCAACACCGCCGGCGAGCTTGGCCAGGCGTTCCTGCAGCTTCTCCTTGTCGTAGTCCGAGGTGGTCTCCTCGATCTGCTGCTTGATCTGGGCAACGCGGCCCTGGATCTCGGCCTTCTTGCCGGCGCCGTCGACGATGGTGGTGTTCTCCTTCGAGATCGACACCTTCTTGGCGCGGCCGAGCATGTTGAGGCCGACATTCTCGAGCTTGATGCCGAGGTCTTCGGAGATGACCTGGCCACCGGTGAGGATGGCGATGTCTTCCAGCATGGCCTTGCGGCGGTCACCGAAGCCCGGAGCCTTGACGGCGGCGATCTTCAGGCCACCGCGCAGCTTGTTGACGACCAGCGTGGCCAGGGCCTCGCCTTCGACGTCTTCCGAGATGATGAGCAGCGGCTTGGAGGTCTGCACGACCGCTTCCAGGACCGGCAGCATGGCCTGCAGGTTGGAGAGCTTCTTCTCGTGGAGCAGGATGTAGGCGTCCTCGAGATCGGCAACCATCTTATCGGGGTTGGTGACGAAGTAGGGCGAGAGATAGCCGCGGTCGAACTGCATGCCTTCGACGACTTCCAGCTCGGTCTCGGCGGTCTTGGCTTCCTCGACGGTGATGACGCCTTCGTTGCCGACCTTCTGCATCGCTTCCGCGATCATCTTGCCGACCGACTCGTCGCCATTGGCCGAGATGGTGCCGACCTGGGCGACTTCCTCGGAGGTCTTGATCTTCTTGGCGGCCTTGCCGAGAGCTGCGACCACTTCGGTCACGGCCAGGTCGATGCCGCGCTTCAGGTCCATCGGGTTCATGCCGGCGGCAACCGCCTTGTGGCCTTCCTGGACGATCGATTGCGCCAGAACGGTCGCGGTCGTGGTGCCGTCGCCGGCGATGTCGTTGGTCTTCGAAGCGACTTCGCGGACCATCTGCGCGCCCATGTTCTCGAACTTGTCCTCAAGTTCGATTTCCTTGGCGACGGTGACGCCGTCCTTGGTGATGCGCGGTGCGCCGAACGACTTGTCGATGACGACGTTGCGGCCCTTGGGGCCGAGCGTGACCTTCACCGCGTCGGCGAGGATGTTGACGCCGCGCAGCATGCGCTCACGGGCGTCGCGGGAGAATTTTACGTCTTTGGCAGCCATGTTCAACTCCTGGCAGGGGCTCGGATCGAGCCCGAAGATTTAAGATTCAGTTGATGGGAAGGCCGATATTCAGCCGATGATGCCCATAATGTCGGATTCCTTCATGATCAGAAGGTCTTCGCCATTGAGCTTGACTTCGGTGCCCGACCACTTGCCGAACAGGATGCGGTCGCCAGCCTTGACGTCCAGGGGCACGAGCTTGCCAGCCTCGTCGCGGGCGCCGGAGCCGACGGCGATGATCTCGCCTTCCTGCGGCTTTTCCTTCGCCGTGTCGGGGATGATGATCCCGCCGGCGGTCTTGGATTCGGATTCGACCCGGCGTACGACCACGCGGTCATGAAGCGGGCGGAACTTCGACTTTGCCATGTTTTCTTCCTCGATGAGAACGGTGAGAAACAGTTCCTCCGTCCGGCGAAGCCGGACAATCTACAAAGCCCGGCGGTACCGGACCTGTGGTTAGCACTCACCCAGGGCGAGTGCTAACGTGGCGGTGAAATAGGCTGCTGGCTGGCGAGAGTCAAGGCGCGCGCGAGCGGGCAGCGGCGCGAAATTTTGTTTTCCGCGAAAGCCCGCTCGCAGAACGTGCCAGTTGCCGCTGGCCTTTCATGCGAAATGCGCCGGTTCCTCCCGCAATCGACGGCGAAACAAGGCGCGGAGGGGTGCTCCGCCGCTACCGGTCAGAGATCCTGCCGCCCGATACTTCGATACGCAAGACGTGTCGATGTCACGGGAGAGGGGCGCGAAAGCCGCCGCCGAAAACTACAGAAACAATCTCAGCTGCGTATGGATGATGGACCTGTAGTCGTCGATCGTGCGGCGGCCTTCCTTCTCGTCCTGCGTCAGCGCTAGCCGCACGACGCCGCCGGCAAGCTGGAAGATCAGGAACACCACGCGCGCGAAGTCTTCGCGCCGGTCGGGCCGCAGCATCGGAGCGACGTGGTCGCAGAACATCTTGGCCTGGTGCCTTGTCTCAGCAATGTCGAGGTTCTGCAGCGCCTTGTCAGCCTGTATCGCGTTCTGCAGATCTTGGATGGCCGGGTCGTCGGCCACGCGCCGGTAATAGTCCTCGATCATGCGGTCCGCGGCAGCCGTCACGTCCTCAAGCCCACTTATTTCGGCGATGATCTCGCCGAAGCGTGCGCGGCTTTCCTCCGAGAAGCGCTCATAGAGCATCGCCAGGATCGCCGATTTGTTGGGGAAATAATGGTAGACGGTGGCGATCGGTCCGCCCGCCAGTGCGCCCACTTCCTTCATCGTCACCGCGTCGATGCCTTTTTCGCCGATCAGCCGCATGGTCGTCGAAAGGATCGCGTCGATGCGTTCGCGGCTCCGCTCCTGCTTGGGCCTGCGCCTCGGCGCCGTCGCCATCCGCCTTGCTTCCGCCATGCGCCCAATCTCTCGCGAGAGCTTCAAAATTCCCGGTTGACAAGAAACATGATCAAGTATCAGTTTCGTAATGCTGACAAGTTGTCAGCTTTTTTATCGCACTGCAAGGACGTTGGGAGGCGCCTCGTGACTGCGACGCAAGCCGTACAAGCGGAAAATGGCGATTGGCTGGTCGGCAACCCGACCGGCGTCGAGCTCGGCTCCGCATTATGGATCGGCTCGGTCGGGCTGCTGATCCTCGGGCTTCAGCCCGTGCTGCTTGGCGCGCTCTACACCGAGGGCCATGTCAGCGGCGATGAACTGGCGCTGGTCGCCACGGCGGAGATGATCGCGATCGCCATCGGTTCAGCCGTGGTGGCGATGCTGCTTTCCGCGCGCAACATGCGCTGGAAAAGCGCCGTCCTTTTGATCCTGCTGGCCCTGGCGAATGTATGGACCGCCCATGCCGCAAGCGCCAATGCGTTGATCGCCGCCCGCGCCATCGCCGGGCTGGCTGAAGGTGGTCTGGTCGCGATCGCCACCGAACTGATCGCCCGTTCGCGCCGGGCGGAGCGCATCGGCGGCTATTTCGTGACGCTGCAGACCCTGGCGCAATGTGCGCTCGCTCTGCTTTTGGCACTCTATGTCATTCCCAAGGCGGGGTCGTCCGGCGGCTTCATCGTGCTTGCCGTCGTCTGCGTCGTTTCGCTGGCGGCCGCTTTCACCGTACCCGGTGACTACGCCGACCTGCCGAAAGAGGAGAACCTGGCCAATGTGCTGACGGTTCCGTCGATCACCGCGCTATTGTCGGTCTTCTGCTACTTCATGTTCTTCGGCGCGATCTGGGCCTTCCTGGAACCGCTCGGTGCGCAGTATGGGATTGATAGCTGGACCGTCGGTCTGATCGTCTCGGCCAGCCTGGCGACGCAGGTCCTGGGCGCGATGACGGCGACCGTGTTCGAGGCGCGCATCGATTACCGCATTGCCATTACGGCCATCGGTGCCGTCGCGCTGGTCTCCTCCCTTGTTCTTGCCAGCGCACCTGGCCTGACGACATTCTGGATCGCCGCCTTGGTCATGGGCTTCATCCTGTTGTTCATCGTACCCTATCAGATCCGGCTGGCGATCACGGCGGACGAGACGCGTACCGCCGTGCTGCTGGTGCCGGCTGCACAGCTCTTCGGCCTGGCGATCGGGCCGGTCGCGGCGTCGCTGCTCATCAATGGCAAGGATTTCCGGCCCGTGCCGGAATTCGCCGCGGCAAGCGCGTTTGCCAGCGTGGCCCTGCTTGGCCTGTTCGTGGCCACTATGCGCCGTCGGCGCGTCTGACGGGACGGCTGGATGTCGACGATCACCGCGCGGAACTGGAGCAACTGGTCGGGCTTCGTGCGCGCCGAGCCGAAGCTGATCGCCACTCCAACCGACGCCGGCGAGCTTGCCGATCTGGTGCGCACGGCACCTGGGCCGCTGCGGGTGGCGGGTGCTGGCCACTCCTTCACGGCGCTGGTGGCATCGCAAGGCTCGATCGTTTCCCTGGAGAAGATCGAGGGGCTGGTCTCGCACGACATACAAAGCCATCGCGCGCGGGTGCGGGCAGGGACGCGGCTCGGCCCGCTAATGCACATGCTGCACGGCATCGGCCAGGGCCTGCCCAATATGGGCGACATCGACCGCCAGGCGATCGGCGGCGCGCTGGGCACCGCCACCCATGGTTCCGGGCTGACGCTGGGCGCTTATCACACCCAGTTGGAGACGGTGCAGATCGTGGACGGGCGGGGCGAGTTGCGCGAATTCGATCGGACCCGCGACCAGGATATGATCCATGCGATGGGGGTCGCTCTCGGCGCCTTCGGCATCTTGAGCGAAGTCACGCTGAACAACATCGCGACCTACCGGCTGCGCCGCCGCAAGTGGGTGCTGCCGATCGCCGACATGCTGCGCGATTTCGAGACGATGATGGCCGCGCACCGGTCGGCCGAATTCTACTACATCCCGTTTTCCGGCTACGCGCAGTTCATCGCCAGCGACCTCAGCGACGCGAACCCGACCACCAGGCCTACCGAGCACGACGAGGCCGGCCTGGCGACGCTACGCAAGCTGAGCAGGGCGCTGCGCCGGCTGCCATGGCTGCGCCGCTCCTTGATCCGCGGCGCCGTGAAGAAAGTGCCGGCCGAGGATTATGTGCAGGACTGGCTCAACGTCTATGCCAGCGACCGGCAGACCAAGTTCAACGAGATGGAGTATCATCTGCCCTTCGAGGAGGGGCCGAAGGTGATCACGCAGATCATCGAGCTGACCGAGAAGCACTTTCCGGAAGTTTATTTTCCGATGGAGGTGCGCTCGGTGGCACCCGACATGTTCTGGCTTTCGCCCTTCTACAAGCGTCTGACCTGCTCGATCGCCATTCACCACGATGCCGCCAACGACCCTGAGCCCTTCATGCGGGCGGCCGAGCCGATCTTTCGCAGGCATGGCGGCCGGCCGCATTGGGGCAAGATGCACAGCCTGAAGGCGGCGGATTTCAAAAAGCTCTATCCGCGCTGGGATGATGCGATGGCTGTTCGGCGAGACATCGATCCCGAGAACCGTTTCGTCTCGCCCTACATGGCCGGCCTGTTCGGCATCGGCCAATGAGCGGCTATTTCACCACGCTGTCGGATGCGTTGAGGGCGGCCGGCGTCTTTCAGCCTTGTCTCGTGCTCGACCGCGACCGGCTGGACCGCAACATCGACCTGGTGAAGCAGAGACTGGCGCCCGGCCTTGCCGTGCGGCTGGTCGACAAGTCGCTTGCTTGCCTGCCGCTGCTTTCGCATATCGCCGAGGCGCTCGGCACCCATCGCTTCATGACGTTTCATCCGCCGATCACAAGGGCCGTGCTCGACGCTCTTCCCGATGCCGACATGCTTTACGGCAAGCCGATGCCGGTCGGCGCGGCAAGGCAAGCGATTTCAAGCGGTACCGCCGACTGGTCGCGCGCCTGCTGGCTGATCGACAGCGAGGAGAGACTGGCGGAATACGGCGCTCTGGCCGCCGAACTCGACGTCGGGTTGCGCATCGCTTTCGAGATCGATGTCGGGCTGCATCGGGGCGGGTTCGCCGAACCGCGTGCGCTGTCGAAGGCATTGAACGTGCTGCCCGCCCGGTTGCGCTGCGAAGGCGTCATGGCCTACGAGGCGCACGCGCCGCACATTCCCGGTCTGTTCGGCGGTCCCAAAAAGGCGCTGGCAGAGGCGTCGCAGCGGGCCGCGGCGTTCATCGCGGCTCTCGGCGAGGACCAGCGCCGAACACTGAACATCGGCGGCTCGAAGACCGCGTTGCTTCATCGTGGCGGCATGGCCAACGAAGTGTCGATCGGGTCGGCCTTCGTGCTGCCCGGGGATTTCGACACGCCCGGCCTCGACGGCTTCCAGCCCGCGGCCTTCATCGCCACGCCTATCCTCAAGGTGGTCGAGCCGATGCTGCCAGGCCCGCCGGCGGTCACCCGCCTGCTGCAGACGGTCGGCCGGTTTCCGCGCAAGGGTTGCTATCTCTATGGCGGCAAATGGATGGCCGAACCGGTGTTTCCCGAAGGCATGGAGACCAATGGCCTGCTTGGCCTTTCCTCGAACCAGCAGTTCATGGGCCTGCCCGGCGATGCCACCACCAGGTCAGGCGACTACGCCTTCCTGCGTCCGACGCAAAGCGAGGCGGTGCTGCAGCAGTTCGGATCGATCGCGGTCTTTTCGGGCGACAGCCTCGTGGACCGCTGGCCCGCGCTGCCGATGGGGTAGGCATGGTGCCTCGTTACGATGAGGTCAAACCAGACGCTTCGATGCAACAGACCGGCCGTCAACCCAAAGCCACGATGCGCCGGCGGCCAGCAGCCGCATGCTTGGAACAGTCAGCGAGCCTATCCGCCTCCAGACGGGGTCATCGTTGACCGGCCTTCTCGGCGAGATATCGAGTAGCCAACGCGATTGAATTGGGGATCGGTGTCGATCCTCTATAGTTGGCAATTTGGCGCCTGGAGATTTCCAACTGGAGCGCCATCCCCTCAAGCGAGAATTTCAGCAGATCGTCCATGATATGGCGGAATTCCCGGTTCTCCATACCAATTGAGGGCAGGGTATCGATCCATTCGGCTGACAACTCGATTCCCCCGTCCCACTCGATTGCATTGCCGTCTTCGTTAACCCGCATGGTTCCAAACAGCTCGTCATCGTCGCGAAGCGGAATGAAGTGTCGATGGCTATTCAACACTGGATTCAGGTCAACCGTATTGGAGCGGCCGTCTCGCCAGGTGATGCGCACGCGGCGGCCATCAATCATGGTGACCGAGGCGATCCTGGGGAGCGGATTGCCGACTGTTACGATATCGTCAACCATTGAGGCGGGTCCATTCATTGCGCAACTCCTCTTCATGCGAGTTAGCCCAAGCGATTACGGCATCGAGGTCTTTGCGACGCATTTGGCCACGCAACACGTTCCATGAGCCAATCCTGATCAGGACTTCATACTTACCCTTCAACGCGTGAAAGTGAGGCGGGTTATGGTCATCCGCAAAGACCTGAATCTTGATGCCGTCGAGAACCTTCAAAGTGGGCATGTGGCTGTTCCAGCGCGCCAAACTTAATGCAGAGGGTGCACTAAATCAAGCGAAAGTGCACTGGGTGCACCAAAGCGTCGCATTTCATCAGTTTGATCGATATTGCGCGTGACGTAAATCGACGACCCCGGCCCTGCGTTCTCGTCCGCGCGGCCGCCGTTGTCGCTACCGGATTGAGCTCGGACGGTCGCGCCGAACGGCCGGCCTTGGGTAGCGTTTCAGCGGTAGCGCGCCTGGTTCCAGCGGTGGCCGAGCAGCGACAGGATGATGATCAGCCCGTTGAAGAACTGCACATAGAAGCCGCTGAGGCCGGCGGCGACGACGCCGGTCTGGATGAACGCCACCGTCAGCGCGCCGATGGCGCCGCCAAGCACGGTACCGATGCCGCCCCAGGTCGGCGTGCCGCCGACGAACACCGAAGCCAGCACCGGCAACAGATAGCCGTCGCCGGCGGTTGGCCACCAGGTGAAGTTGATCATCGTCGAGAAGGTGCCGCCGATCGCGGCCCCGATGCCGACGAAGACGAACACCTTGACCTTCACCCGCTTGACGTCGATGCCCATCTGCTGGGCGCTGTCGGGATTGTCGCCGACCACCTTCACCTGCGCGCCGAAGCGGTGGCGGTTGTAGAGCAGCGCGGCGAACACGACGAAGGCGAGCGCCCACAGGATCTGTACCGGAATCCCGTAAACCTGGCTGGAGAAGATCGTATAGGTCCAGCTTTGCCCGAGCGTCGGCAGCGCGGTCGACTTGCCTTCGTTGATGATCTGGATCAGCCCGCGCAGCAGGAAGTTCATGCCGAGCGTGGCGATCAGCGACGACAGGCTGCCATAGACGACCAGCACGCCGACCAGGAAGCCGAGCAGCATGCCGGTGGCGAGTGCTGCGACGATGCCGAGGAAGGGATCGTAGCCGGCCTGAACGACCAGCGCGAAAACCCAGGAGGCAAAACCCATCGTCGCCGGAAACGACAGGTCGATTTCGCCGGCGGTAACGACAAAGACCAGCGGCACGACCACGAACAGCGCCACCGGCAGCGTGGTCAGCACGGAGCTGTAAAGAAACCAGGTGGTGAACACGGTCGGATTGGCGATGGTGAAGGCGACCATCATCACCGCGAACACGCCGAGCGTGCCCAGCGCCGCGCGATTGTCGAGAACGAAGCCGCGCAGCAAATGATCCGACGGATGCTTCCATGCCGCTTCGCCCATTTCGGCATGGGGCGAGGTGGCTTGGCGATTGGGTTCCGCGATGTTGCTCATGGCCTTGTGTCCTCCGCGCGCTGGGCTTCGCCCAAGCCGGGCAGTCCGCCGGGATGCGCGAGGTCTTCCATGAAATTGACGAGCATGTCGGCCGACTTGATGTCGCGCTTGTCGGCCTGCAGCGCCACAGTGCCACGATCGAGCACGACGAAACGGTCGGCGATGTCGAAGACATGGTGGATGTTGTGGCCGATGAACAGGATCGAGCGCCCGCTCGCCCGCACCTGGCGCACGAAGTGGAAGACCTTGGCGGTTTCGGTCAGCGACAGAGCCGTTGTAGGCTCGTCGAGGATGATCAGGTCGGCCTGCTTGTAGATGGCGCGCGCGATCGCCACGCCCTGGCGCTCGCCGCCGGAAAGCTGGCCGACGACGGACTGCGGCGTGAACACTTTCGAAGTGAAGCCGATCTCGCGCATAAGCCGGCTCGCCTCCCTGATTTCGGTGCCGACTTTCAGCCAGCCGAGGAAGCCGGTGAGTTCGCGCCCCATGAAGATATTGCGCACGATGGTCTGCTGCACTGCCAGCGCACGGTCCTGGAAAACGGTCTCGATGCCGGCGTCGCGCGAGCGCGCGGCGTTCCAGCCGGTGACCGGCTTGCCGCGAACGAGGATCTCGCCACTGGTGGGCTTGACCGCGCCGGCGAGGATCTTGATCAGCGTCGACTTGCCGGCGCCATTGTCGCCGATCAGTCCGACCACCTCGCCGCGGTCGACGCTGAGATTGACCCCGCCAAGCGCATAGACCTGGCCGTAGGATTTCGTGATGTCGCGCAGTTCGATGATGCGTTCGGCCATCGGGTCCTCGCTTGCTTGTCGCATGCCGGGCCTCGCCGGCGGTCCCGCCGGCCGGGCCTGAGCCCCCGGCCGGCGGCTTGGGAGGTCAGCGCAGTGCCTGCTTGGCCAGTTCGGCGACGATCTTGTAATTCTCAGGCGTGACGAAGCCGGCGCCGGTATCGACATTCATCGGTGCCAGCCCCAGCACCACTTGCTGGCAGAGGCTGAGGATCGGCAGATAGCCCTGCATGAACGGCTGCTGATCGGCGGTCAGCTGCACCCAGCCGCCCTTGAAGGCCTCGACGATCTGCGGACTGGTGTCGAAGCCGAAATTGAAGATGTCGCCCGGCTTCCGGCCCGCCGCCGTCATATAGGTCTGGACGTTGCCGAGCATCTGTCCGCCGGGGTAGCCGACGGCCTTTACGCCGGGGTTGTTGAGCAAGGCGGCGGTGATCACCGGGATCGCCAGATTCGGATCGGCCGCCCATTCGGTTGCGGAATTGATTTGAACGACATCGATGCCGGCCTCTTTCAAGGCGGAGACGGTTCCTCGCTCGCGGGCGCCGCGGCTCTCATTCTCGAACGGGCCGATCATGATTGCCTTGTCACCGGCCTTGAGCTTGGCCAGCTTGAAGGCTTCCGCGCCGAGCGCGCGGCCCTGCTGTTCCTGCTGCGCGCCGACATAGCCGCCGCCGAAGGCCGTCACCACCGTCGGCACCGGCACGTTCTGGTACATCATCTTGATGCCGTCCTTATGCGCCTGTTCGGCCAGCGGCATGATGGCGGCGTCGCCGGGGTGGCCCATCATGGCAATACCGTTGGGCTTGACGGCGACCGCCTCGCGCAGCTGCTGGACCATCTTCTCGATGTCCCAGCCTGAGAAGATGTAGTCGACCTTCGGTCCGAGGTCGGCCGCCGCCTGCCTGGCGCCATTGTAGACAATGGTGCCGAAGGCGTCGCCCTCGGCGCCGCCGACGAAGAAACGGATGTGGACGTCCTTGCACCATTGCGCGTCGAGCGCCTGTGCCGGCAAGGTGGAGATGGCGGCGGCGAGCGCCGTGGCGGCCGCCACGACAGTCGTGCGCAGAAGTGTCGTTCTCTTGGCGATGCTCATGCACGTTCCTCCCTTTTGTCCTCGCGAGCGAGGGTTTCGACATCTGCTTCGGCAATCGCGGCCGGCTCCTCCCGCCGGCCAATCCTCACGTCGGGTTCGGCAGGTAGCTGACGCCTCCCCTGCATTGCTGAAGGTATTCCAGCGCGCGGACCTGGCCTGTCATCTCGAGGTCGTCGCGATAGACCGGGTCGTGCCAGCCTTCGATGTCGATGGCGCCGCGATAGCCGGCCAGCCGCAATTCGCTGATCACCCGCGTCCAGTCGCTGTCGCCGAAGCCGGGCGTGCGCATCTGCACGAAGGGCAGGCGGCCGAAGACGCCGTGCTCGCGTATGACATCCCAGCGCACCGTCGCGTCCTTGCCGTGGACATGGAAGATGCGATGCGCCCATTTGCGGATCTGCGGGATCGGGTCGATCAGATAGACCAACTGATGGCAGGGCTCCCATTCCAGACCCAGATTCTCATCCGGCAATTCGTTGAACATCAGTTCCCAGGCGTCCGGATTATGGGCGATGTTCCAGTCGCCGGCGGCCCAGTTGCCATCCATGGCGCAATTCTCGAAGGCGATGCGCACGCCCTTGTCGGCCGCGCGTTTGGCCAATTCGCCCCAGACTTCGCGGTAGCGCGGCAGGCTGTCGGTCAGCGGCTTGCCGCGGATGCGGCCGGTAAAACCGCTGACCAGATTGGTGCCGAACAGATGCGCGCTGTCGATCACCGTTTCCCAGGCCTTGAGCACGCCGCGGTCGGTGTCGCCGCTCTCGAGTGGATTGCCGAACACGCCGATCGAGCTGACGCTGACATCGGCATCGCCGATCGCGTCGCGGATCTCGCCGGCGAGCCGCCCCAGGTCCTTGCCGCCCAGCGTCTGCCAGAAGAAGGGCTGGACGCTCTCGAAACCGAGCGGCAGGATCTGCCTGACATAGGCGGCCGGGTCTTCGAGATTGGCCCGCACCATGGTGCCGATCCTGATGTCGAGAAGCGGGTCCGCCATGGTCATCCTTCCTGCCTGGGGATTTCGACCCGGCGCCCGGTCTCGGCGCTTTCGATCGCCGCGAAAACCATGGCCAGGCTCTTGATGTTGTCGGCGCCGCGCGTCTCCGGCTCGGTGCCGGTTTCCACGGCGCGGACGAAATCTTCCATGACGCCGAGATGCCCGCCGATGCGGTCGGCAGGGTCGAGCGGCGGCACCGCTACCGGCACGACCTTGTCGAGCAGGCCTTCGCGTTCCGGCAGCACGGCTTCGGCCTTCAACTCGTCATGACCATCCCAGGTCAGGCTGCCGCGTTCGCCGACGATGCGCCAACTGCCTTCCCAACTGGTGCGGAAACCGTCGGCGCACCAACTGCCGCGATAGGTGAACATCTTGCCCTGGCCGAGCTCGAAGGTGGCGCTTGCCGACGATCCCTGCCGGTACCAGGAATTGGCCGGCTCCCATTCCCGGCAATACACTTCGGTCGGCTCGCCATCGACCATGTAGCGGGCGGCGTCGAATGTATGGATCGCCATGTCGAGCAGCAGCACATGGCGCATGCCTTCGCGGAAACCGCCGAAATGCGGCGCAATGAAAAAATCGGCATGGATGCTGGTCGCAGCGCCGATGGCGCCGGAGCCGAGGAAGCGCCGGATGCGCCGGACGTTGGCGACGTAGCGGCGGTTCTGCACCACGGCATGGACGCGTCGCGCGCGCCGCGCATCGTCGATGATGGCGCGCGCATTGTCCGGGCTGTCGGCCAGCGGCTTTTCCGTCAACAGATGACAGCCATGGGCAAAGGCCGAATTCGCCACGGCGCGACGGGCGGCAGGCACGACCACGTCGAACACCGCATCGGGTCTGGTCTGGGAGAGAACGACGTCGAGATCGGTCCCGATCGCGACCCCGGCGAGGTCGTATTCGCGTGCCCGCTGGCGCGCCCTGTCGGCGTCGAGGTCGACGAGACCGACGATCTTGACGGCAGGGGATTGGCTGATGGCCTCGAGCCAGGTTTTGCTCATGGCTCCGCACCCGACCAGGACGACGTGCATCATCCAGCGCTCCTCCGGCCAACCCCTCCTGGCTGGCACCCACGGCAGTCCGTAAATGACTTCCGTAAACGTTTACGATGACACACCCGATGGCATATATTGTCAATCGGATTTGTACCGTCGGCTCTGAAACGCCTTGGCCGCACGACCGGCTGGTGCTAGCCAGAAGCAGGAGGGGGAGGTCTTGGCGTCCAGCATTCACGATCTTGCGCGGCACCTAAACATTTCGATCGGTACAGTCTCGCGCGCGCTTAACGGGCGCGCCGACGTGAACGCCGAGACACGCCAGCGCGTGCTCGAGGCGGCCCGGAAGCTCAATTATTCACCGAACCACTCGGGCAGGAACCTACGCCGCGGCACCACCCATGCCGTGGCTTTCATGCTGCAGCCGCATCCGGGCGACCAGCAGTATGGCGAGCCGTTCTTCATTCCGTTCCTCACCGGACTGCAAGCGACATTGGCCGAGTGCGGGCTGGACCTGATCATCGTCATGGGCGCGCCGGCGGATTATCAACAGGAGCGGCTGCGCCGCGTCGTCGAGACGCGTCGTGCCGATGCCGTCGTACTGGCCTGGACGCGGCGCGAGGACGATCGCATCGACTATCTGAGCAAGGCCGGCTTTCCCTTCGCGACGCTCGGCCGAAGCCGGTCCGGCGACGACAGCTATCCCTCTCTGGATCTGGATTTCGAGAAGGCGGGCGCCGATGCGGTCGACCGGCTGGTTGCGCGTGGCCACCGCCGCATCGCCGCCATCCGGCCGTCGCTTGACCTGAATTTCGGTTATCTGTTTCTGGAGGGTTATTGCAAGGCGCTGCGGCGGCACGGCATCGAAGTCGATCCCGGCCTGATTGTGGACGGTTTTATCAACGAAGCCGGTGGCTACGCGGTGACACCGCAAGTCATGCGGTCGAAGGATCCGCCGACCGCGATTATCTTCAACAACGACTCGATGGCGCTCGGCGGCTGCAAAGCGCTCGCCGAAATGGGGATCAAGCCCGGGCAGGATGTCGCGGTGATCGTCATCGTCGACACGCCGCTCTGCCGTTATTTCTCGCCGGCGCTGACCGGCTTTCGTCCGAGCCTTGACCCGATGGGGCGGCGGCTCGGCGAAATCCTGCTCGCCTCGCTCCCGGCTTTCGCCGGCGCGAAAGGGCCAGAGATCATTCGCGAGGTCTGGCCGCTGGAACTGGTGGCGCGCGATAGTGATTGACCACACGTTTGTATCGTTATAACAGAACATGCATCGACCTTGCCTCGACGCTGCCTGCATCCTAGGCTGCGACTCGTGATGGTCCCCGCGCCGCAAGGCGAGGGGTGAAAAGGGAACATGGTGAGGCCCGTTTTTCGGGTCGAAGCCATGGCTGCCCCCGCAACTGTAAGCGGCGAGCAAAATCCGAGAAGCCACTGGCCGGCAAGGCTGGGAAGGCAGGATGGCGCAACGACCCGCGAGCCAGGAGACCTGCCATCTGCATGGGTTGACCGGACGGGGTGTGCCGGGAGGAGACGCGGGGTTCGGTCTTGTCGACCGGTTCAAGCCAGCTTCCTTCCGTCGCCATTTTTGAAAGTGACGGAAGTTGGACGGCTCCATCGATCGCATTCACTGCATTCCCATGCATCGCATCATCGTGTGCACGCTTTGCCGCGATATCGCCACCGAGGTGAATTCAGGCCAGCGTCCGGCAGGATTGGCAAGCAAGACGCTGGCCCGTATTCCGGCGGGCCCTGCAAGGAATTGCCCATGACCGCGCCGCTTCTCGAGGCCCGCGACCTGGCCGCGGCGGCGGATGGCCTGCATCTGGTGCATCCGGTCAGCCTTTCGGTGGCGGCGGGCGACCGTCTCGCCATCATCGGTCCCAACGGCGCCGGCAAGACGACATTGCTGCGCATGCTGTCGGGCATGCTGCGGCCGAGTTCGGGCGAAGTGAAGCTCACCGGGCGCCTGCTGGACAGGATTTCGACCGCCGAGCGGGCGCTGCACATCGCCGTCGTCGGCCAGACCGATCAACCGGATCCACGGCTGGCGGTGATCGATTATGTCGAGCTCGGCCGGGTTCCGCATACCGGCCGCAGGCACAGGAGCGAGGAACGCGACATTGTCGTCGAGGCGCTGCGCCGGACCGGGCTGTTGCCGCTGCTTGGCCGCACCATCGGCTCGCTGTCGGGCGGCGAGCGCCAGCGCGCCCAGCTTGCCCGCGCCATCGCACAGGAGCCGAAGATCCTGTTCCTCGACGAGCCGACCAACCATCT
Source organism: Mesorhizobium sp. B264B1B (assembly GCF_020165765.1). Taxonomy (NCBI): domain Bacteria; kingdom Pseudomonadati; phylum Pseudomonadota; class Alphaproteobacteria; order Hyphomicrobiales; family Phyllobacteriaceae; genus Mesorhizobium; species Mesorhizobium sp. B264B1B. The sequence goes on along the minus strand of NZ_JAIUIS010000002.1, from coordinate 549,469 downwards.
CGACCCGCGGGCGCGCAGCGAGTTGCTCGAACTGGTTGCAGGCCTCGGCATGACCGTGATCGCGGTGCTGCACGATCTGGCGCTGGTGACGCCTTTCGCCACCAGGGTCGCGGTGATGAGCCATGGCCGGTTGCATGTGCTGGCGCCGCCACGCGAAGCACTCACTCAGCAGCTGATCCGCGAGATCTTCGGTGTCGACGTCTTTAGGTTGCGCCACCCGACGGAGGACCGCGAGCTGACGGTGTTCGAGGTTCCGAACCGTGCCGCGCCATCTTCGTGAGCGCAGATCCAATTCCCGTGCAACGAAGGAGCAACATCCGTGAAACGCCTTGCCGTATCTCTTGCCTTCTCCCTGCTGGCCTCTACGGCCTTCGCCTTTCCGGTGACGGTCGACAGCTGCGGCAAGTCGCTGACCTTCGACGCGCCTCCAAAGCGCGCTGTCATTCACGATCTCAACATGGCCGAGATGGCCTTCGCCCTGAAGCTGCAGCCGTCGATCGTCGGCCTGACCGGCATCACCGGATGGTACAAGGTCGGCCCCGAATTTAAGGCCGAGCAAGGCTCGATCCCGGAACTGGCGCCCAAATATCCGACGCTGGAAAACCTGGTCGCTGTCGAGCCCGACTTCTTCTTCGCCGGTTGGTACTACGGCATGAAGCCGGGCGGCGAGGTGACGCCCGATACGCTGGCGCAACACGGCATCAAGACCCTGGTGCTGACGGAAAGCTGCGTCCATCTCGACAAGAACCGCCCCGCCGCTTCGATGGACCTGCTCTATGGCGATGTCGAGAAGCTGGGCAAGATCTTCGGCAAGGAGGCCGAAGCGGATAAGCTCGTCTCCGGCTGGAAGGCGCAGCTCGCCGAAATCACGGCCAAGGTCGGCGCCCGCAGGGGAACGCGCGTGTTCCTCTATGATTCCGGCGAGGACAAGCCGTTCACATCAGGCAAGTTCGCCATTCCCAACGCCATGATTTCCGCGGCCGGCGGCGACAACATCATGGCCGACATGGACACCAGCTGGGGCAACACGGATTGGGAGACGGTGGCCTCGCGCAATCCGCAATTCCTCATCCTGCTCGACTATCAGGATGGCGGCGGCTACCGGAAGCTGCTCGATTTCCTGAAAGCGCATCCGGCAATGAAGGAGACGGACGCGGTCAGGAACGAACGCTTCGTGGCGCTTCGCTATGCCGAACTGACACCCGGGCCGGCCAATATCGACGCGATCGGCAAGATTGCCAGGGCGATGCATCCGGAAGCGTTTTAACCGGGAACATGACTTTGCGGCACAAGGCATTCGTATTGGCCATGACGGCGGCCGCGTTGGCTATGGCCGCGCTCGCGCTGCTATCGATCGCCTATGGTTCGACGATGATCCCGCTGGGCGACGTCGTTGCAGCACTTGGCCATGCGATCGGATTGAAGGGGCATGACGTGTCCGGCCCGGTCGGCAGGATCGTCGTCGACCTCAGATTGCCGCGCACCATCCTGGCCATCTGTCTCGGCGGCGGCCTGGGCGTGGTCGGCGCGCTGTTGCAGACGGTGACGCGCAACGATCTTGCCGATCCGTTCCTGTTCGGCCTCTCGTCGGGAGCCGCCGCCGGCGCTGTCTCCGTCATCACCGTCTTCGGCGACAGTTTCGGGATCTGGACGCTACCGATCGCCGCGTTCACCGACGGTATTCTGGCGGCTTGCGTTGTGCTTTTGCTGGTTGCGCGGGTGAGGGGACAAGGCCCCGAACGGCTGATCCTCGCCGGACTTGCGGTCTCCTTCATGTTCACCGCATTGACCAATTACCTGGTCTTTGCCGGTGACCAGCGCGCCGCCCATTCGGTGCTGTTCTGGACGATGGGCGGGCTCGGCCTGGCGCGGTGGGACAATATCTGGCTGGGTGCGCTTGGGGCCGGCACGATTGCGGCGTACGGGCTGTGGAATCATCGCCGGCTGGACGCTTTCCTGGCCGGCGAAAATGCCGCCGAAAGTCTTGGCGTGCCGGTGGCGCGAATGCGACGGACGACGTTTCTGGTCGCCGCGTTTTCGACCGCGATCCTGGTTTCGGTCGCCGGCGTCATCGGCTTCGTCGGCCTCATGATCCCGCATCTGTCGCGGCCGCTGGCTGGTACGCTGCATCTGCGCCTGATCGTAAGTTGCGCGCTGTTCGGGGCGGTGCTGTTGCTGGCAAGCGACCTTCTGGCGCGCACATTGCTGCCGCCGCAGGAACTGCCGATCGGCATCATCACCAGCTCGCTCGGCGCCTTCTTCGTTGTCACCATGCTGATCCGCAACCGCTTGTAATGGGTGTCGCGGCGGCCGAAATCATCGGACGCAGCCATGATTGTGCTGCACGGCTGCCATGCACGTTTGCCGGCTTCTGGAACAATGCCGGACTTGAATGATAAGCACGCTTATTATATATGCCACTCATGGTTTCCGAAGGCGTAGACAGATTGGGATTTTTGATCCACGACGTGCAGCGGCTGATGCGAAAGCGCTTCGAAGCGCGCGCCAGCGGCCTTGGCCTGTCCTCGGCGCAATGGCGCCTGATGGTTCGCGTCGCCAAGGAAGCGGGCGTTTCGCAGGCGCGGCTTGCCGAACTGCTTGAAATCGAGCCGATCAGCGTCTCGCGGCTGGTTGACCGGATGGAGGAGGGCGGCTGGATCGAGCGCCGCTCCGACGCCGCCGACCGCCGCGTGCGCATGATCTTCCCAACTCCCAAGGCAAGTGCCGCGTATGCGGAGGTCAAGAGCCTCGCCGGCGAAGTCTATGAGGAGTCGCTGACCGGCGTTTCGCCGGACGATCGCCGCGTCCTGATCAGGGCATTGGATGCGATGGCACAGAATCTCGCGGATGGCGATTCACCGTCCTGCGACAAGGTCAAGAATACGGAAGGCGCAGCAGCATGAACGCGGTAGCCAAGGTCGACGAAAACGCCGCCAAAGTGGAAATGGAAGCGCCGCAGCAGCCGGCCGCGGCCCCTGTTACAATGACACCTCCGGCAGAGCCGGCGCCGGTGCCAAAGAAGAAGCGCCGTCTCGGCCGCTTCTTGTTGATGTTCGCACTGCCGGCGGCGTTGGTCATTGGTGGCGGCTATGTCTGGGTCACTGGAGGGCGCTACCAGGAGACGGAGAACGCCAACCTGCAGCAGGCCAAGGTATCGATCGCCTCGGACACGGCGGGCCGCATCGTTCAGGTTGCGATCTCGGACAATCAGAGGGTGAAGCAAGGCGATCTTCTCTTCGCCATTGACCCCGAGCCTTACCGGATCGCACTTGCGCAGGCCGACGCGGCGGTGGCCGCCGCGCGGCTCAACGTCGAACAGCTGCGCGCCGCCTACAGCCAGGCCATGGCGCAGGAGAAATCCGCCAGCAGCGAAGTTGCCTATGCCCAGTCGCAATACGACCGTGCCGCCGATCTCGCCCAGAAAGGTATCAACGCCAAGTCTTCGCTCGATGAGGCCAGGAACGATCTCGATAAGGCAAAGCAGCAGCTTGCCGTCGCCCAACAGGGCATCGTCAGCGCCAAGGCGGCGCTGGGCGGCAATCCCGATATCGAGACCGACAAACATCCGACCGTGATGTCGGCGCTCGCAGCGCGCGACAAGGCTGCCTACGACCTGGCGCAGACCACGGTGAAGGCGCCTGCCGATGGCGTCGTCTACCAGGCCGCGTCCTTCAAGGTCGGCCAGTATGTCGGCTCCGGCACGCCGCTGTTTTCGCTGGTCGAGACCGGGGATACCTGGATCGACGCCAATTTCAAGGAAACGCAGCTGACCAATATGAAGCCGGGCCAGAAGGCCGAAATCGTGGTCGACACCTATCCGGGCAGGACCTTCGAAGCGACCGTCAAGGCCATCGGCGCCGGCACCGGCGCGGACTTCTCGCTGCTGCCCGCCCAGAACGCTACCGGCAACTGGGTCAAGGTCACCCAGCGTATTCCGGTCCGTCTGGAGCTGAGCGATCCCGACGCCAAGATGATGCTGCGCACAGGCATGAGCGCGGCCGTTACCGTCGACACGGGCGTGGCGCGCGGCCTGCCTGGCATTTTCGGCCACGCCACGGCTGGCGAGGTCGCGAAGTAAATCAGCGGAAGCCCGCGGGGATCATGCGGGTGGACGCACTGAGCAGGGGGATTGGTCTGATGGGAGGAGTTAAAGGGTCAGCCTTCGGGGCAAACCGCATCGCGGCTTGATCGAAAGCTGAAATCTTCGACACGGACCCGTCGGTCCTCATGTTTCCGGGCGGCAGGCATCCGCTCAATCGAGACTTTCGGTCGATGTAACCCCCACATCGATAATCGCGTCCCACCGCGATGAGGGTCTCTCAACGGAAGGCTTTGCCGCCCGGAAACCCTGTGTACACGTTTTTGTTACCGGCTGGAAGTTCCGCATCATGAGCACGCCAGAACCTTTCAAAGAAGTGCCGCATCGTGGCCTGATCACGGTTGCGCTCATGCTGGCGACGATCATGCAGGCGCTCGACACCACGATCGCCAACGTCGCGCTACCGACCATGACCGGCGATCTCGGCGCCTCGCCCGACAACATCAACTGGGTGCTGACCTCCTACATCGTGGCGGCGGCGATCATGACGCCGGTCACCGGCTGGCTTGCGGACCGTTTCGGCCGCAAGGAACTGTTCCTGACGGCGGTGGTCGGCTTCACCATCTTCTCGATGCTGTGCGGCCTGGCCTGGAGCCTTGAAACCATTGTGTTGTTCCGGCTCATGCAAGGCGTGTTCGGCGCCGCGATCGTGCCCCTGTCGCAGACCTTCCTGCTCGACATCAACCCGAAGGAACGCCACGGCCAGGCAATGGCCATCTGGGGCGCCGGCATTATGCTGGGGCCGATTCTGGGTCCCACGCTTGGTGGCTGGCTGACCGAGAATTTCAGCTGGCGCTGGGTGTTCTTTATCAACCTGCCGGTCGGCATCGTCGCCTTCCTCGGCATGGCCGCTTATCTGCCGGCCATTGCGCGGCGGGTGCGAAGCTTCGATTTCTTCGGCTTCGCCATGATATCGCTCGGCGTCGGCGCTCTGCAGCTGCTGCTCGATCGTGGTGGCGAGGTCGACTGGTTCTCGTCGGTCGAGATCTGGATCGAGCTTGGCCTTTCGATAACCGGCTTCTGGGTGTTCATCATCCACACGATGACCGCGGAGCATCCCTTCATCGACCCCAAGATCTTCCTCGACCGCAATTTCGTGACCGGGCTGGCGTTCATCTTCGTCATGGGCGTGCTCATCCTGGCGAGCATGTCGCTGCTGCCGCCGATGCTGTCGACCATCTTCGGCTATCCGACCATCACCATCGGCATCGTGATCGGGCCGCGCGGCGTGGGGACGATGATCTCGATGCTCGTCGTCGGCCGGCTCATGAGCAAGGTCGACGCCAGAATCCTCGTCGTCATCGGCTTCCTCCTGACCGCGCAGTCGCTCTACACGATGGCCGGCTTCTCGCCCCAGATGGACAACTGGCTGATCATCACTTCCGGCATCATCCAGGGCCTGGGAATGGGAATGGTATTCGTGCCGCTGTCGACGGTGGCCTTCGCCACGCTTGACGTACGCTTCCGCACCGATGCCACGGCTTTGTTCAGCCTTGTGCGCAACCTCGGCTCGTCCATCGGCGTATCGGTCGTGACGGTGCTCATGGTGCGCAATACACAGATAAATCACGCCGAGCTTTCCACCTTTATCAATCCGTTCAACCCCAATCTGTGGGCGGTTTCGCCGGCGGCGGCCGGCGGCGACCAGATGGCATTGTCCCAGGTCGACAGGATGGTGAACATCCAGGCGATGATGATCTCCTACGTCAACGACTTCAAAATCCTGATGATAATGACGCTGGCCGCCATTCCGTTCGTGATCCTGCTGCGCAAGCCGAAGACGGCGCCGGCTGGCGGCGCGCCGGCGGCACATATGGATTGATATTCGCCGACGGCTGTCCGCTGCCGGCGATGGCTTTGCTACCTTCCGAGCACCAGGGCCCAGTAGCGGAGGCCGGGGTCGCGGCCGTCGCGGACATAGGCAAGCCCGAAACGACTGAAGTCCGGGTCGAGTATGTTGCGCCGGTGGCCGGTCGAATGCATCCAGATATCGAACAGTTTCTGCTGGTCGAAGCGGCCTTCGGCGATGTTCTCGGCCGCAGCGCCGTGCACGCCATTGTCCTTCATGCGCGAGGCGAAATCCTTGCCCCAGCCGGTGGTGTGACTCATGCGCGTCCGCGACGCCATGTAGCCGGCCTGCTGCAACGCTGCCTGTTCGAGCTGGGTGTCCGCGGTCAGCGGAGTCCGCCCGGCCGCAGCGCGCAAGTTGGCCAGGGTGGCCGTGGCGGAGGAAGAGACACCTGCGCCCTCACCGGTGGGCACGGAAACGGTGGTGCAGGCGGCAAGCCCGGCAATGGCCGCAAGGCCGATCAGCAAGGAGCGCCTTGTCCGGCGCGGTTCTGGAGGGAGGTCGATGACAGTGTTCATTCCTGCCTGCATAGTCGCGATCATGGCTTTTGACGGGCAAGCCGAAAAAACTGTCGAGGAAATTGATGCCTTGGCCTTCGCTGATCGCACCGCGCAGTCTTCAAACGTTGCGTTTGGCCATCCAGCTTCGAATGCCCCATCATCCGAGAAATCCGATGCCGAAGATCGCCTGGCTTCTGCCGGGCAGCGATGACAATCCCGTGATGGCCTGTCCGGAACCATCGAATTGGCGACAGCCCCTGGCAAATCGGGTATGCTGTTACATCTACTAGTGGCAGCTACGGGCGGCCATCACGGTGGTGACCGCCCCGACAAAGGGAGAAAGCTTATGGCCAGCTTTCATGTCATGGCGGACGCGCGCGGAATGCATGTGCAGCCCACGGTGCGCCACATCACCACATCGGACCTCTGGGATGCGCTGCGGCTCGGCGCTGAGGATTTCTGGGCAAAACCGTCTCACTACGTTTTCCTGTGCCTGATCTATCCCATCGTCGGCCTGATCCTGACGCAGTGGACGTCTGGCTCCAACGCCATTCAGCTCGTCTATCCCTTGATGTCGGGTTTCGCCCTTGTCGGCCCTTTCGCCGCGCTCGGCCTCTACGAGATCAGCCGCCGGCGCGAGCTCGGCATGAACACCAATTGGCGGCATGCCCTCGATGTCCGCCACTCGCCGGCGGTGCCTTCGATCGCGGTCATCGGCATCATGCTTTTCGTGCTGTTCCTGTTGTGGCTGTTCACCGCGCAGTCGATCTACACCAGCCTGTTCGGCGACCAGCCGCCGGCTTCGATCGGCGCCTTTGTCCGCGACGTGCTGACGACCAGCAAAGGCTGGACGTTGATCCTTCTCGGCAACGCCGCCGGCTTCGTTTTCGCCGTGATCGTGTTGGCCACCACTGTCGTCGCCTTCCCGCTGCTGCTCGACCGTGACGTCGGCGCCGTTTCGGCCATAGAAACCTCGGCGCGGGCGGTGATGGCAAATCCGCTGCAGATGGCTCTTTGGGGCCTGACGGTCGCGGTGCTGCTGGTGATCGGTTCGATCCCGCTGTTTGCCGGGCTCGCGGTCGTTATGCCTATCCTTGGCCATGCCACCTGGCACCTCTACCGCAAGGTGGTGGAACCGGAGCGGACCCAGCAGACAAGGCGGCCGATGTAAACCAACGCCGGGACCGCCGCCCTCAGCGCTGTGCGTCGGTCGCCATCTTCAGCGCCAGCGCCGTCAGCACGCCTCCCATCATCCAGCGCTGGATGACCAGCCACAAAGGCCGCCCGGCGAGAAACGCGGCGATCGAGCCGGCCGTCACCGCGATGATGGCATTCACGGTCAGGCTGATCGAAATCTGCGTCGCGCCGAGCACAAGAAGCTGAGACAGGACATGGCCTTTGCCAATGCTGATGAATTGCGGCAGCAGCGACAAATAGAGCACCGCCACCTTCGGATTGAGCAGATTGGTCATCAGGCCCATGGCGAACAGCTTGCGCGGCCCGTCTTTCGGCAGGTCGCGCACCTGGAATGGCGAGCGTCCGCCCGGCTTCACGGCCTGCCAGGCCAGCCACAGGAGATAGAGCACGCCGGCAAAGCGCAGCGCGTCATAGGCGAAGGGCACGGCCAGCAGCAGCGCCGTGATGCCGAATGCCACCGACAGCACATAGAAGACAAAACCGACGGCGACCCCGCCAAGCGAGATCAGTCCGGCCTTCGGCCCTTGCGACAGGGAGCGCGAGATCAGGTAGATCATGTTTGGACCCGGCGTCAGCACCATGCCCAGGCAGACCAGCGCGAAGGCGAGGTGGTTGGCGGTATCGGGCATTGTTCGTCCCCAGGCGTGCCGCGATGGATGCGATCCAGCGTGCGGCATTATGTGCCTGTTGCGGCAGGCGCCCACAAGGGCTTGGCGGCGTCAGGCGTTGCGCCAGAGTCCGGTTAACCGACCACGCGCAGGTTCGACAATTCGTTGCCGATTTCCTTGAAATCGTTGGACAGGCTGGCGCCCGTCGCATTCCAGAACAGCTTGGCGGGTTTGCTCGGATCCGCCGGGTCCTTGCGGAAGCGCGAGTCCGACGAGCATGATTTCAGCGCATCGATGGCGTTCTTGTCGGTGGTCTTGGTCGTGGACAGGTCGAGAGCCACCGTCATCACCATGATGTCGGCCGCCTTGGCGTTGTTGCAAAGCGTCGTCATCTGCTCGTTGAGCGCGCTGGTGTAATTGCCGTTAGAATAGTCGAACTGGCCGATGGCGCTGGATGTACCCATGAACAGGCGCCCGACCGAGGTGCCGGCATAGCCGGGCTTGAGATAGCCGTAGGACGCGTAGGTCGACTTCGAATCGGCGGGGTCGGAATAGCTGAGCGAGGAAGGCGTGTAATAGGTGTTGGCGCCGTCGGTCAGCACGATCACCACCTTGTCGTTGCCTTTTTCTGTTTCCGGGCGCCCCTGCGTGAACGGCTCGCCGCTCGAGACCACCCGCCAGCCCCAGCCCATGCCCTCGGGAACATTGGTGCCGCCATCCGGCTGCATCAGGTCGATCGCAGCTTTGATCGTGGCGAGCCCATCGGCGACGCTGACGTCGGTCAGCGGCGTGATCGGGTTGGTAGTGCAACTGTAGTTCGGGCCGTTGCCTGCGGGCAATACCGGTGCATCGATCGGCCGCGGCTGGAAATATTTGGTCATGTTGCGCAGCCGGGCTTGGCCGCTGCTGCTCGAAGGATCGTCGTTCCACCAGCTGTTGATGGCGCCGTAGGTCTTTGGCGCGGCTTCGTTGGGATCCTGGGTGATCTTCCAGTGATTGCCGGGTTCATCCGGGGCGAACATCGGCACGAACATCGTCGCCGGATCGCCCACGCCTATCCCGGTGTTGGCCGAGCCGCCGGACGGCGGGGCGTCGTTGACATTGTAGGGGTAGGGCCGGGCTTCGACACAGCCTTGCCAACTGGCGAATGGGCCGTAGGAATCGACATAGTCGTATGCGTCGTAACTGCGCTTGCAGGTATTGTTCCAGTTGTATTCAGCACAAACAACGTGCTTGCTGTTTTTAACACGCTCATGGCTGGTGACGACCTTCATGTCGCGGTAGAGCGAAAACCGGGTCAGCATCTGGCCTTCCTCGTCGCCCCAGCCGGTGCCGCGTTTGTACCAGATGCCGTTGGTCTGCTGGGCGTATTTGTTGGCGGCGTTCAGCGTCGACCAGTCGAAATTCTCGTTCGACACCGGTGACAGGCCCTCGGTGTCCATCCAGGATGCATTGCCGTTGCCAGGACCGACATTGACCGAGGCGGCAAAGGGTACGAGGCCGAACTGCACCGGCTTGTCGACCTGCTTGATCATCGCGGCCTGCTGGGCAAGCGTGTCGACCAACTGCTTCGCCGCGGTCTTGAGGAGATCGATGCGCTTCTGCCCCGAGCCGGTTCCGGGCGTGACCATCGATCCGGAATTGTCGAGCACCAGCGCCACTTCGAGCGTGTTCTTCAGCCGCACCTCCGAGCACGCGGTGAAGCCGATATTGGTGGCGCCGGTGCCGCCGAGCAGTATCTTCGCCGTCGGCAGGAAGTAAGGATTATAGGTCAAGGTGCCGCAAAGCTTCATTGTTCCGCCGCCAGCGGCGTTGCTGGGCAAAGTGAGGTTGAGCGTCGTGTTGGCGGCATCGACATCGTTCAGATTGGCGTTGAAGAAGTCGAGCGCATAGGCCCTCAGCTGGTCGTCGGTGGCGCCTTCCGTCAGGCGGCGTGCCGTGGCGAAGTTGGCGGCGTCGAGCGCGTTCAACACCGTCTGCTTTTCGCGGTTCATTTCCGTGAAGTCGACCGCGAGCGCCAGCCCGCCCATCAGCGGGACCATCGCGAAGGCTGTCATGAGAGCATAGTTGCCGCGCCTGTCGCGGCGGAATTGATGCCAGATTTCACGCATGTCTTGCAGCGGCCCCCGCCGGCGGATTCTCGTTCGATGCCAGCTTTCCACAAAACGCTGAAGGACGGGTTTGGGAAACCGCTCGATTGCTTGGTTCGCGCTTCACCAAGCACTAACCAATCTGGAGCGGCCCCCCGGTGCCTCCAAAAAACGACACCCCGCCGGATGCAGGGCGTCGACGTGGAATTCGTCGGATCAGCTGACGATGCGCAGGTTGGACAGCTCGTTGCCGATCGCCTTGAAATCGTCGGACAGCGTTGCGCCCGTCGAATTCCAGAACAGCTTCATCGGCTTGCTCGGATCGGTCTTGTCCTTGCTGAAGCGGGAATCCGAAGAACAGGCCTTCAGCGCATCCATCTGCGTTTTCTCCGCTGTCTTGGTGGCGTCCAGATCAAGCGCGATGGTCATGACCATGACCCCGGCGGCCTTGGCGTTGTTACACAGGGCGGTGAAATGCTCGTTCATCGCTTTGGTGTAGTTGGCGTTGGAATAATCGTCCTTCGCGACATTGGCGCTGGTCCCCAAGAACATGCGGCCATAGCTGTAGCCGTTGCTGTAGGGGACGACGTAACCGAGAGCCGAATAGATCGCCTTGCTGCCAGCCAGGTCGTTACCGCCAGAACTCCAATTGGTTCCAGAGTAGGTCTGCGCCGTCACCGAGGTCGGCGTATAGTAGGTGTTGGCGCCGTCGGTCAGCACGATCAGTACCTTGTCGTTGCCTCTTTCCGTTTCGGGCCGGCCCTCGGTGAAGGGTGCCGTGCTGGAAAGGGTCCGCCAGCCCCAGGCCATGCCTTCCGGCACGTTGGTGGCGCCGTCGTCGGCCATGGCATCGATGGCGTTTTTGATCAAAGTTGCGCCGGCTGTCGTGGAAACATCGGTTAGTGGCGTGATTGCCGTCGTGCTGCAGCTTGTATTCGGCCCGGCGTCCATGCCGTAGGCCGGCGTGACCTTGTTCACCCAGTCGAAATATTTTGGCATGTAGCGCTGGCGTGCGGCGTCGGACGCGCCTGAACTCACTGGGGCGTCGACATCCCAATTGTTATTGGCTGGCCTTGAAGAGCTATCGACGCGGTCGGTTTCGTCGGGCGCGAACATCGGCACGAAAAGCGTTGCAGGCAGTGTTGTCGATGCAGCTGTGTCCTGGATATTGTATGGATATGGGCGCGACTCGACGCAGCCACCCCAACTCGCGACCGGCGCATAGGTGAAGGTCGCGTTCGATGCACAAGTACCGTCCCCATTCTTGAGACTGCACGCTGAAATGCGTTTCATCTGTTTGTAGATCGAGAACCGGGTCAGCGGCTGGTCTTTCTGGCTCGCGTCCCAGCCGGTGCCTTTCGCGTACCAGATGCCGGCAATCTTCTGCGCGTATTTGGTGGACGAACTCATGGTCGTCCAGTCGAAATTCTCATGATGGATAGGCGATATGCCGGTCGTGTCCATCCACGCCGCCGAAGCGTTGCCCGCACCGACATTCACCGAGGCGGCAAAGGGAACGAGGCTGAACTGGACCGGCTTGGTGACCTGTCTCATCTGCTGGGCCTGGCCGGCCAACTGGTCGACCAACTGCTTGGCGGCGCTCTTGAGAAGGTCGAACCGCACCTTGTTCGAGCCTTTGCCGAGCTCCTTCATCGAACCGGAATTATCAAGCACCAGCGACACTTCCAACGTGTTCTTCAGGCGCACTTCGGAGCAGGTGCTGAAGCCGATATCGGTGCTGCCGGCGCTGCCGCCCAGCAGTAGTTTAGCCGTCGGCTCGAAATAGGGCTTGTAGACCAAGGTCGCGCAGAGCTTCAGCGTCCCGCCGCCTGTGTTGTTGTTGGGCAGCGTCACGGCCAGCGTGGTGTTGGCCGGATCGATATGCGCGAGATTGGCTTCGAAGAAATTCTTGGCATAGGCCACCGCGTCGGCGTCGCTGGCGCCGGCAACGATCTGCTGGGCCGTGGCGAAGCCGGCCGCGTCCAAGGCGTTCAAGGCGTTTTGCCTTTGGCCCACCATTTCCGTATAGTCGACGGCGATCGCCACGGCGCCCATCAGCGGCACCATGGCGAGCACGGTCATCAGCGCATAATTGCCACGCCGGTCGCGTCCGAATCTTCGGATCATTGTCACAGCTGCCCCGCCAAATCGATAGTCAGTGGGGACGGTGTCATAAATCGTTAAATTTCAGGTTTCTGGAATATATCCAAGGTCAGGCTGCATTTTCAAAGCTCGTTAACCAACCAGTGAACGGTGGTGGATGCCGGTACAGGCGGGCGAAAGCTGGTGACAGGCTGGGCCGGTTCGGATAATTCCAACCGGCTGCGGCGAACCGTCGGCTGCGGCACCGCAACGATCATGACTGAAGGATACGGCATGGCGGCCTCGCCTGACATCATCGGTTCGCTCGAAGACGTGTCGAAGAACTATTCGGCCATTCTCTGCGATGTCTGGGGCGTGGTGCACAATGGCGAAAGGCATTTTCCCGCGGCTGCGTCGGCGCTGGCGGCAGCACGTACGACCGGCGTTCCCGTCGTCCTGATCACCAATTCGCCGCGCCGCAGCGCCGACGTCGTGGCCCAGATGAACGTCATCGGCGTTCCCCCATCGGCCTACGACCGCGTGGTCACCTCGGGCGACGTGACCCGCGACCTGATCGTGGAAGGCCCGCGAAAGATCTTCCATGTCGGCGCCGAGCGAGACTTGACCCTCTATGACGGGCTCGACGTCGATCTCGTCGAGGAGTTCGAGGCATCCGGCGTCGTCTGCACCGGCCTGTTCGATGACGAAGTGGAGAAGCCCGAAGATTATGCGGGGCTGCTGCGGCGGCTGCGCGCCAGGAACCTGCCTTTCATCTGCGCCAATCCGGATATCATGGTCGAGCGCGGCGAACGTATCATCTGGTGCGCCGGCGCCCTGGCACGCGACTACGCGCAGCTCGGCGGCCGCACGCTGATAGCCGGAAAGCCTTATGCGCCCGTCTATGATGTGGCGATGAAGGAGGTGGCGGAGATCCTTGGCCGGCCGGTCGAGCGCCGCCAGGTGCTGGCCATCGGCGACGGCATGCTGACCGATATCAAGGGCGCCGCCGACAACGGTTTCGACGTTCTCTATGTCTCGGGCGGCATTCATGCCCGCGACTATGGCGATGCATCGCAGCCGGATCCGGCAAGGCTCGCCGCGTTTCTTGACAGGCACGGCTATCATCCAGTAGCCGTCATTCCCAGGCTGCGGTAGATGGCGATGGACGCTTTCCAGCACCTTTCGGCAACCGCGCCGCTGCCCGCCGATTTGCGCGGCGGCGTTGTCGCGATCGGCAATTTCGACGGTGTCCATCGCGGTCATCAGGCGGTGCTCGAACGGGCATTGGCGGAGGCGCGGCGGCGTGGCGTGCCGGCGCTGGTGATGACTTTCGAACCGCACCCGCGAAAGATATTCAGGCCCGAGATACCGCTGTTCGTGCTGACGCCGCCGCCGATGAAGGCGCGGCTCCTGTCGCTGCTGGGCTTTGCCGCGCTCGTCGAACAGCCTTTCACGCGCGACTTCGCCTCGCTATCGGCGGAAGCCTTCGTGACCGACGTGCTTGAGAGAACGCTTGGCATCACCCATGCCGTGACCGGCTTCGATTTCCATTTCGGCAAGGACCGCCAGGGCGGGCCGGCCTATCTGATGGCGGCTGGCGAGCGCCATGGCTTCGGCGTCACGCTGGTCGATGCATTTCGGGACGAAAGCGCCGAGGTGGTTTCATCGAGCCGCATCCGCGCCTTGCTTTGCGAAGGCGCGGTGGCCGAGGCCGCCGGCCTGCTCGGCTATCGCTTCACGGTGGAGAGCGAAGTCGTGGGCGGCCAGAAACTGGGGCGAACGCTCGGCTTTCCGACCGCCAACATGAGGCTTCCCGCCGAGGCCACCCTCAGGGAAGGCATCTATGCCGTTCGCTTTCGCCGCGCCGACGGAAGGCTGCATGATGGCGTTGCCAGCTTTGGCCGCCGTCCGACCGTCGACGATGATGGCGCGCCGCTTCTGGAAACCTTCGTCTTCGATTTTTCCGGTGACCTCTATAGCGAGATCTGCCAGGTGTCGTTCTTCGGGTACCTGCGCAGCGAGGTCAAGTTCGACGGGCTTGATGCGCTGGTCGCGCAGATGAAGCGCGACGAGGCCGAGGCGAGAGCACTGCTGGCCGGCGTCAAGCCGCTTTCGCAACTCGACGCGGCCATGGCTTTTTGAAGCATGATCCCGAAAAGTGGAGTCCGGTTTTCGGGCAAGATCATGCTTTAACAAAATGAGCATGGTCCCGAAAAGTGGCGCCCGGTTTTCGGGTTAGATCATGCTCGAATCAGACGTTACTTTTTCAGCGCCAGACCGACGGCGATGAAGGTCCAACCCTGGAAGATCAGGTCGATTGCCAGGAACAGGCCGAGCACCCATACGCTGTTGACCGGCCAGCCCATGGCTATGATCAACCCGGCGATCACGCTGATGGCGCCGGCCGCGACGATCCAGCCCCAGCCGCGCTCAGGCCGGTGGCTGTAGCCGACCCAGGCGCGCAGCACGCCGGAAGCGACAAGCGCGACGGCCAGCAAGAAGGTCAGCACCGCCGAGGCCAGCAGCGGGTTGTCGAAGGCGAAAAAGCCCGCGACCGCGTAGAGCAATCCGCTGAGCAGCCAGTAGAAGAAGCGGCCCCACGTCTTGACCCCGAAGGCATGCATGATCTCGATGATGCCGGCCACCAGCATCAGCCACCCCACGACATAGACGGAAGCCACCGTGGCGATGAAGAGGTTGCCGAAGGCAATGCCGCCGAGGATCAGCAGCAACACGCCCAGACCAACAAACCACCCCCACTTTCCTCGCGTCTGTCCGATCGCGTTCTTCAGTGCATCGCCGTGCAAGGTCATGTCGCCATCTCCATCGAGGACCGCCAGCAGGGGATGAAGTTACCCTTGGTGCCGACCCGCGTCCAGCCGACGGCGGCCGGATGGTGCAAGCAATGCGAGCCGGACGTCTCGACCTTAAATCAAATTTTACCAAAGCCTCTTCAAAGCTGTGACCGAAAGACAATCGTATCGTGTTAATGGGGTAGCCATGAGTCCGGTCGGGAAAATTTCTGCAGCCTTGGCTACCGTCATGCTGGCTACCTCGGGTGCGGCCGATGCCGGCGAGGGCGCCTTCGGCTGGCTGTCCGGCGATTGGTATCTGACGGTCGGCGCCACCGGCATGGTGGCGCCCAATTTCGAGGGCGGCAAGAAGTACCTGCTCAGCGCCTCGCCGATCATCTCCTTGGGCAAGGCTGGCCCGGCGGCCCGCTTCACCTCGCGCAACGACAACATTTCGCTGGCGCTGGTCGATGACGGCGGCGTTCGCGCCGGCCTGACCGGCAAGTTCCTGTTCTCGCGCGACGATGGCGATGCCGACGAGTTGAAGGGCCTCGATCCGGTCCGCTGGGGCGGCGAGGTGGGCGGCTTCTTCGAATTCTATCCGACGGACTGGATACGTGCGCGTGCCGAGCTGCGGCACGGCATCCGCGCCCATAACGGCTTCGTCGCCGACATCGCCGTCGACGCCTTCTACGATGTGACGCCAACCGTCAGGATCTCTGGCGGGCCGCGCGTCTCGTTCGCCTCCGCCAAATATTTCGACGCCTATTACGGCGTCGACGCGCAGGAAGCCGTGGCCTCGGGGTTGAACCAGTATAATCCCGGCGGCGGCCTGAAATCGGTCGGTCTTGGCGGTGCGGTGACGTGGAAGGTGACCGACCCGATGACCGCCAGCCTGTTCGGGGAATATTCACGCCTCGAAGGCCCGGCCGCCGATTCCAGCCTGGTCAAGGAGCGCGGCGACCGCAACCAGTTCATGATCGGCGTATCGACGACCTATCGCTTCGATTTCAAGATGTAGCCGGTATCGGCCTTATTCCAGCAATCGCGTATCGATCTGATGACTTGTGGTGCCGACGATGGCGATGCCTTCGCGTTCCAGCAAGGCGGGATTGAGAATATAGTTTCTGGCGAAGGGAACGATCACGCAAGGAACTTCCATGACTGGATGGCTGGCGGCACTGACAAAATCGCTGCCAATCTCGCGTGTCTTGGCCGGATTGTCTTTCCAGCCCTCGGGCAAATCGGGGACGGCAATGGAGACGCCGTCAGGCACTTCGATTTCCAGGAGCTGGAACGTGGGCGGCAAATCTTCCACGTCGACATGAACGAGAATTTCAAGAAGCGCCGTGGCGGGATGATCCGCGCAGTACACAATGGCGGTGCCCTTGATGCTCCAACGGCCGGAGCTGAGCATGCCGCCCCGGCCGGACACGTCGGCGAAGTTGGAGATACGCCATAGACGCATCGTCAGGCGAAAATGCCATAATCGATGCGATGCAGTTCCTCTTCCACCAGGGAAGCACCGGTTTCCGACTGCAGGAGCGTGATAGGCGCTTCGTTGAGCACCCGGCTGCGTTTGCGCAACCAACGTTGCGCTTTTTCGTGGTCTCCGAAAACACGATCCGCCATTGTGGAAATGCGCTCGATGCGCATGACGCGATCGGACTCGGCAATACTCAGTTTCTCATTGCGTTCTTTCCTGCGCGCCAAAGTGCGCCGAGATCCTACGATCTTGTAGATTTCGTCATTGCTGAACCCACGGTGGCGGAGTTCTTCCACCTTGGTGAAGCTGACCAGGAATTGCCCCGTTGCGGCATCCCGGACCAAGCCATCCTGCGCACGCTCGACCTTCTCCTTACGGGCGGCCCGTCTGGCAGCCGGCACGTGAACCTTGCGATGCGGATTGGACATGACGCGCCTCCGGTGCCATTTGCCCCAACGTATATGCGCAATTGGCACAAGCGGCAAGGCGAGTGCCTTGGAGTTCGGGCTTTCCAAGCTGGCCCACCTCGTTTAAAAGCGCGGCCATGACAGTGGTCTCGCGTTCCGTCGCGATTACGATACGAATTACCAGCCCGGTGTTCCGGACGGCCTGAGAGCTGTCGGAGCCGCCGGGAATCTTGCGCGCGACCCCTCGCGCTTTTTCCAGATCATGATAGTTCAGGCCCGAGCTCCCTTGCCGCCGGGCAATCCACAATGGCAGACCAATGACCGATACAGCTGAAACGATCGACTATTCCAAGACGCTTTACCTGCCGCAGACGGATTTCCCGATGCGTGCCGGTTTGCCCGAGAAGGAGCCGGTGCTGGTCAAGCGCTGGCAGGAGATGGATCTCTACCGCAAGCTGCGCGAGGCCTCCGCCGGTCGCCCGAAATACGTGCTGCATGACGGTCCGCCTTATGCCAACGGCAACATCCACATCGGCCATGCGCTGAACAAGATCCTCAAGGACGTCATCAACCGCTCCTTCCAGATGCGCGGCCGCGACGCCAATTACGTGCCCGGCTGGGACTGCCACGGCCTGCCGATCGAATGGAAGATCGAGGAGCAGTACCGCGCCAAGGGCAAGAACAAGGATGAGGTGCCGGTTAACGAATTCCGCAAGGAATGCCGGGATTTCGCCGCTCACTGGATCGGCGTTCAAGGGGCGGAATTCCGGCGCCTTGGCGTCATCGGCGACTTCAAGAATCCGTATACGACCATGGCCTTCCACGCCGAGGCGCGTATCGCCGGCGAACTGTTGAAATTCGCCATGTCGGGCCAGCTCTATCGCGGCTCCAAGCCGGTGATGTGGAGTGTCGTCGAGCGCACCGCGCTCGCCGAGGCCGAGATCGAATACCAGGACTACGAGTCGGATACGATCTGGGCGAAGTTCCCGGTCGCCAGTCTGGTGCGCCCCGTGGCTGACGGAGAGGCCGCACTGACCGAGGGCGCTCTCGATCTGCTGCAGGCCCATGTCGTCATCTGGACGACGACGCCCTGGACGATCCCCGGCAACCGTGCTGTCAACTATTCGCCGCGCATCGACTACGGTCTCTACGAGGTCACGGCAGCCGAGAACGCCTTCGGCCCGCAGCCGGGCGAAAAGCTGATCTTTGCCGATACGCTGGCCGAAGAGGCTTCGGTCAAGGCCAAAGTCACCTTGAATCGTCTTCGCAGCGTGTCGGTGCAAGAGCTTGGAAGTCTTACGCTTTCGCATCCCTTCAAGGGTCTTGGCGGCGGTTACGAGTTTCCGGTGCCCATGCTTGCCGGCGACCATGTCACCGATGATGCGGGCACCGGGTTCGTTCACACGGCGCCGGGCCATGGTCGCGAGGATTTCGACGCCTGGATGGAGGCGGCCCCGGACCTGCGCGCGCGCGGCGTCGACACCGCGATCCCGTTCACCGTCGACGATGCCGGCTTTTTCACCAAGGACGCGCCGGGCTTCGGTCCGGATCGTGAGGGTGGCGCGGCGCGCGTCCTTGACGACAACGGCAAGAAGGGCAATGCCAACCAAGCGGTCATCGATGAGCTGATCAAGCGCAACGCGTTGTTCGCGCGCGGTCGGCTGAAACACTCCTATCCGCATTCCTGGCGGTCGAAGAAACCGGTCATCTTCCGCAACACGCCGCAATGGTTCGTTTACATGGACAAGGACCTCGGCGACGGCACGACGCTGCGCAGCCGTGCGCTGAAGGCGATCGACGACACCCGTTTCGTGCCGGGGGCGGGGCAGAACCGCATTCGCGCCATGATCGAGGAACGGCCCGACTGGGTGCTGTCGCGCCAGCGCGCCTGGGGCGTGCCGATCGCGGTCTTCGCCGACGCCGACGGCAATGTGCTCCAGGACGAGGCGGTCAACCAGCGCATCATGGACGCTTTCGAGAAAGAAGGCGCCGATGCCTGGTTCGCCGCCGGTGCCAAGGACCGTTTCCTCGGCAATCACGATGCCTCCAGATGGAAGCAGGTGACGGACATCCTCGACGTCTGGTTCGATTCAGGCTCGACCCACGTTTTCACGCTGGAGGATCGTCCGGACCTCAAATGGCCGGCCGATGTCTATCTCGAAGGCTCCGACCAGCATCGCGGCTGGTTTCACTCCTCGTTGCTCGAAAGCTGCGGCACCAGGGGCAGGGCGCCTTACGACACCGTCGTCACGCATGGCTTCACCATGGACGAGGACGGCCGCAAGATGTCGAAGTCACTCGGCAACACCGTCGTCCCGCAGGACGTGATCAATCAATCCGGCGCTGATATCCTGCGGCTCTGGGTGGTGACGACCGACTATTGGGAAGACCAGCGCCTCGGCAAGAACGTGCTGCAGACCAACATCGACGCCTACCGCAAGCTGCGCAACACCATCCGCTGGATGCTGGGCACGCTCGCCCACGACGATGGCGAGGAGGTGCCGCTGGAAGGGATGCCGCAGCTGGAACGGCTGATGCTGCATCGCCTCGCCGAACTCGATGAGGTGGTGCGCCAGGGCTACGATGCCTTCGAGTTCAAGCGCATCACCCGTGCGCTCCTCGATTTCATGGTGGTCGAGTTGTCGGCCTTCTATTTCGATATTCGCAAGGACGCGCTCTACTGCGATGCGCCGTCGAGCGCGAAGCGCAAGGCCTCGGTGCAGGTGGTGCGCCACCTTTTCGACTGCCTGGTAAGATGGCTGGCGCCGATGCTGCCCTTCACCATGGAAGAGGCCTGGCTCGACCGCCATCCCGATGCCGTCTCGGTGCATCTCGATCAGTTCCCGGCGATCCCGGAAAACTGGAAGAACGAGGCGCTGGCGGAGAAATGGCGTAAGGTGCGGCAGGTGCGCCGCGTCGTCACCGGTGCGCTGGAAATCGCGCGTGCCCAGAAGGTGATCGGCTCGTCGCTGGAAGCGGTTCCCGTCGTTACCATCGACGATGCGGCGCTCGAAGCCGCGATATCGGATGTCGACATGGCCGAAATGGCGATCACCAGCGATCTCGTCATCGCCCATGGCGAGGCGCAACAAGGCGCCTTCACGCTCGAAGACGTGAAGGGCATCGCCGTGGTGATCGAAAAAGCCGAGGACCGCGGCCTGGTCAAATGCGCGCGGTCGTGGCGTTACACCGCCGATGTCGGGCAGGATCCTGCCTTTCCCGATGTCTCGGCGCGCGACGCCGCCGTGCTGCATGAGCTTAGGGCGCTCGGCCGGCTTTGAAGGCCAGGCATATCGGTGCACAAATGCCACGCCGGTCGGTGCAAATCCGTCCGCGCGTTGCCCTTAACGAGTGGTTGAGGTAAACACGCGAAACTCCGGAAGACAAATTGTCGCCGGATTTTCGGCGCAAGTGCTTGGACGATGGGGACCGGACCTTGGGGCCGGCGGCGATCGAGAGGCTGTCTAGAGTGGGACTTTTTGGCATGACCGAGAGATTTAATGCGCGCCTCGCGCTGTTGGCGCCGCTTGTCGCATCGGGGCTCGCTCTGTCCGGATGTGTCGGTTCTCCGACCTACGGCACCGACAAGACCGCCGGCGAACAATTGGCCGGCGATCTCACGGGCGCTTTTTCGTTCGCGCCGAAGCGCAAGGAACACATCGATTACAAGCCGCGTCCGACCCTGGTGAAGCCGGCGCCTGGTCAGAAGGAAGCGCTGCCGGCGCCACAGGATAGCATCGAGACCGCAAGCGCCGAATGGCCAGAATCGCCCGAGCAGCGCCGTGCCCGCCTGCGCGCCGACGCCACCGCACACCAGGATGATCCGTCCTACCAGTCGCAGATCGTCGACGACGTGCAGACGGATCCCGCCTCGGTGAAGAAGGCGATGGAGGAATCCGGATCGAGTCACCCGCCGCGTTGGACGCCTGCCGATTCCGACAAGGGCCGCGCCGCCGATATCCAGCGCCGCCTTGCCGAAAGCAAGCAGGGCGATCCGAATACCCGCAAATATCTGAGCGAGCCGCCCCTTGCCTATCGCGTCGCATCCGGCACGGCGCCGCAAAACGAACTCGGCGAAGACGAGTACAAAAAGGAACGCCGCCTGAAGAGAGAGGCGGAAGGCAAGAAGGGCGGCTGGTTCGACTGGCTGCCGTCCCTGTAAAAAGCGGGGCGCATTTGCTTTGCTGACGGGTATCGCACCCCGTTCAGTCGCGGCGTTCCCGAAAGAAATCCTTCAGCAGCAGGGCCGATTCGGCCTCCGCGATGCCCGCATAAATGTCAGGCGTGTGATGGCAGGTCGGCGAAGCGAAGAAGCGCACGCCGTTGACCACCGCGCCGCCCTTTTGGTCCGCGGCGCCAAAGTAGAGCCGGCGCAACCTGGCGAAGGAGATGGCGCCGGCGCACATGGCGCAAGGCTCCAGCGTCACATAGAGATCGTGTCCGGTGAGCCGCTCGCTCGACAGCCTTCGGCAGGCTTCGCGGATGGCCAGCATCTCGGCATGGGCCGTCGGATCGGCAAGCTCCCGGGTGCGGTTGCCGGCACTGGCCACGACCGTGCCGGCGCTGGCGATGACGGCGCCGACCGGCACTTCGCCGCGCGAGGCTGCCGCTTGCGCCTCCTCCAGCGCCAGCGCCATGAAATCGGGCCGCTTCACGCGGGTTTCCATTCCGATTATCTCCTCGCCACTCGACGGTGATCCTGTTATTGAGCGCATAACCTCGAAAATCGGGTACGGTTTTCGGAAATGATCATGCGCCAAATCAAAAATGCTACAGCGTTCGTTGCGCGCCCAAAAGGATGCGCCACGCTGTAGCAGGGCAAACGGACAAAGGCCACATGGACGACAACGACAAGAAATCTCCGCGCCAGAAGGGTCCGGGCAAAAGCGGTCCGAAACCGGCGGGCGCGCGTGGGCGCGATGCCGGCAAAGGCGGCAAGCCAGCCTTCGGCGCCAAGAAACCGTTTGCCAAGCGTGGCGACGGCGGCAAGCCCTTCGAAAAGCACGAAGGGCCGCGCAAACCCTACGCGACGCGCGGCGAGCGGCCGATGGCCACCGATGGCGAACGGCCCCAGAAGCGTGAGTACAAGCCGCGCGAAGGCGGCGAAGGCGGGCGCCCGGAGCGGCCCTTCAACAAGGGTCCGCGTCCGCAAGGCAAGCCTTATGAAAACCGCGAAGGCCCGCGCAAGCCCTACGCGCCGCGTGGCGACCGTCCAATGGCCGCCGATGGCGAACGGCCCCAGAAGCGTGAGTACAAGCCGCGCGAAGGCGGCGAAGGCGGGCGCTCGGAGCGGCCCTTCAACAAGGGTCCGCGTCCGCAAGGCAAGTCTTATGAAAACCACGAAGGCCCGCGCAAGCCCTATACACCGCGCGGCGGGCGGCCAATGGCGGCTGAAGGTGCGGCGGGTGAAAGACGCTTCGATCGTCCTAAGCGTGATTTTGCCGATCGGCCCAAGCCCGACTTCTCTGACCGTCCGAAGCGCGATTTCGCTGCCGACCGGCCGCAAGGCGGTTTCAAGTCCCGTCCGCGTCCTGCGGAGGCGCCCGAGGAAGCCGGCGAGCGGATCGCCAAGCGGCTGGCTCGCGCCGGGCTTGCCTCGCGCCGCGACGCCGAGGAGTTGATCGCGGCCGGCCGCGTCAAGGTCAACGGCCGGGTTTTGTCTTCGCCGGCCTTCAATGTGATGCCGGGCGACATCATCCATCTCGACGGCATGGAGATCCCGCCGATCGAGCGCACTCGGCTGTTCCTGTTCCACAAGCCTGCCGGTGTCGTGACCACCAACCGCGACCCCGAGGGCCGCAAGACCGTCTTCGACGTGCTGCCGGCTGAATTGCCCCGGCTGATGACCATCGGCCGGCTCGACATCAACACCGAAGGCCTGCTGTTGCTGACCAATGATGGCGGCCTGTCTCGCGTGCTCGAACTGCCGGCCACCGGCTGGCTGCGCCGTTACCGGGTGCGCGTCCATGGCAAGGTCGAGGAAAGTGCGCTTGCGGGTTTGCGCGAAGGCATTGCCGTGGACGGCGTCTTCTATGGCGCCATCGAGGCGAGCCTCGATCGCGAGCAAGGCTCGAACGCCTGGCTGACGATCGGCTTGCGCGAGGGCAAAAACCGCGAGGTCAAGAACATTCTCGGCGCGCTCGGCCTCGACGTGACGCGGCTGATCCGCATCTCCTACGGCCCGTTCCAGCTCGACGAGCTCCCCGAAGGCCATGTGCTGGAGATCAAGGGCAAGGTGTTGCGCGATCAGCTCGGCGAACGCCTGATAGAGGAATCCGGTGCCAATTTCGATGCCGAGATAACAAAACCGTTTTCCAACTTGCCGGTGCGGCGGGTCGAGCCGCGCCGCGAGGAGGCCGAGCGGCCGAGATTTTCGCGCGAGGGTGACCACCGGCCGATCGGCGAGGGTGGCCTGATCAAGAACCGCAAGCGCCGCGAAGGCAGCCGTGACGAGGCGCTGGGCAAACTGTCGACCAGCCCCGACAGAGGCGCGAGGCCGGAAAAAAGCTTTGGCGACCGCGGCCCGAGACCCGAACGCGGTGGCTTCGGCGACAAGCCGCGCGGTGGTTTTGGCGGCAAGCCAGGCGGCAAGAAATCCGAGCGCGAGCAGCGGCCGATCGAGCCGCCCGGCCAGCGCAAGGCCAATGTCTGGATGGCGCCGGGCGCGCGCCCGATCGGCAAGGGCAGGGCGGAAGCGGACGCTGCCAAAGCCGCTGAGGCCAAGGCCCGCAAGGCGTCTTTCAAGCCGGCCTACAGCAAGCCCGGCGGCAAGCCGGGCGGCCCAAAGCCGTTCGGCAAGCCGCGTGGCGAACGTCCGGGTGGCGGCGGCGAGCGGCCGCGCGGCGGTTTCAAGGGTCCAAGGGCGAAATGAGGATCGTCGGCGGCGAGTTTCGCGGGCGCCCGCTGGCGACGCCCCGCGGCAGCGCCATCCGCCCCACCACAGACCGCACCCGCGAGGCTGTTTTCAATGTGCTGGCGCATCGCTTTGCCGATCGGTTGCAGCGCGCGCGCGTGCTCGACCTGTTCGCAGGCACGGGCGCTCTCGGGCTCGAGGCGCTGTCGCGCGGCGCGTCCTATGGCGTCTTCATCGAGGAGTCGGCCGAAGGCCGCGGCCTGATCCGCGACAATGTCGAGGCCTTCGGCCTGACCGGCCGCACCAAGATATTTCGGCGCGACGCAACGGCTCTGGGCGAGGCCGGCACGCTGGCGCCGTTCGACCTCGTTTTCGCCGATCCACCCTACGGCAAGGGTCTTGGCGAGCGTGCGCTGAAGTCGGCCAAGCAAGGCGGCTGGCTGCGTCCCGGCGCGCTGTGCGTGGTCGAGGAGGCAGCGGCGGCGCCTTTCGAGCCGGGACCGGGATTTTCAGTTGTCGACGAGCGCCACTATGGCGAGACGCTGATCCGGCTTGTCGAGGCCGCCTGAGTTAAGCTTCATTTGCAGGCGAAGATGGAATGCGACCCTCTCTGCCCAGGGGAGCAGGTCGTGCCATGCCGGTGATCAACAATTCACTTTCACAACATCGGCTCGCCGCCTATCGTCCGTCATGAGAAACCGGAGCCATTGATGACATTTCAGGCTGAATGGCTGCGCAAGACGCTCTTGGCCACATCGCTGGCTTTGGTCATTGCCGGACTGGTCCCGGCGGCCTTCGCCGCCGACAAGCGGCCGGCCGAGTTCAAGGTAACGGATTTCCTGCTCGACAATGGCATGGAAGTGGTCGTCATTCCCGACCATCGCTCACCGATCGTCACCCATATGGTGTGGTATAAGGTGGGCAGCGCCGACGAGCCGCCAGGCAAATCCGGCATCGCCCATTTCTTCGAGCATCTGATGTTCAAGGCGACGGCCAATCACGCCGCCGGCGAGTTCGACCGCGCCGTCTCCGACATAGGCGGCTCCAACAATGCCTTCACCTCCTACGACTACACCGCCTTCCACGAGACGGTGGCGCCGTCGGCGCTCGAGCTGATGATGAGCTTCGAGGCCGACCGCATGCGCAACCTCATCCTCACCGACGATGTCATCAAGACCGAGCGCGACGTCATCCTGGAGGAGCGCCGTTCGCGCATCGACAACAGTCCCGAGGCGGTGCTCGAAGAGGAACTCGACGCCACGCTGTGGCAGAACCAGCCCTACCGAATTCCGGTCATTGGCTGGATGCAGGAGATGGAGCAGTTGAACCGCACCGACGCCATCGCCTTCTACAACAAATACTACCAGCCCAACAACGCGGTGCTGATCGTGGCCGGTGACGTCGAGCCCGACACGGTCAAGGCTCTGGCCGAGAAAACCTACGGCAAGATCGCGCGCGGGCCCGACCTGCCGCCGCGCGTCCGCCCGGTCGAGCCGGAGCAGAACACCAGGCGCACGGTGACGCTGTCCGACGCCCGCGTCAGCGTGCCGAATTTCTCCACCCAATGGGTGGTGCCATCCTACCACACGGCCGAGCCCGGCGAAGCCGAGGCGCTCGACCTGCTGGCGGAAATACTGGGCGGCGGCAACCGCAGCCGGCTCTATCAGGCGCTGGTGGTCAGGCAAGGCATCGCTTCCAACGCCGGGGCCTATTTCCAGGGCACCATGCTGGACGACACCAACTTCACCGTCTATGGCACGCCGCGCGGCGACGCCAGGCTCGTCGATGTCGAGGCGGCCGTCGACGCGGAGGTCGTGCGCATCGCCAGGGAAGGCGTCACCGTCAAGGAGCTGGACAAGGCCAAGGACCGCTATGTCCGCTCGATGGTTTTCGCCCGCGACAAACAGGATTCGATGGCCAATATCTATGGCGCCGAGCTTGCCACCGGCGGCAATGTGCAGGACATCGAGCAATGGCCGGAGCGCATCCGCAACATCACTCCCGGCGAGATCAAGGCCGTCGCCGCGCGCTATCTGGTGCTGGCCCGGTCGACGACCGGCTATCTCTTGCCGCAGCAACAGGCGGGGAATTGATGATGAAGAGCGAGCAACACGGCTCTTTCCCGTCTCCCAAACGGGGAGAAGGGAGGGCACGCGCAGCGCTTGTCACTTTGCTCCTTTCCATCTTCTTCCTGGTCCTGCCGGCGCTTGCCGCCCGCGCCATGGACATCCAGCAGGTCACCTCGCCCAAGGGCGTCACCGCCTGGTTGGTCGAAGACTATTCGGTGCCGATGGTGGCCATCCGTTTCGTCTTTGGGGGCGGCTCGACGCAGGATCCGCCGGGCAAGGAAGGGCTGGCCAATCTGATGACCGGTCTGTTCGACGAAGGCGCAGGCCCTCTGGACAGCGACGCCTTCCAGGTGAAGCTCGACGACGCCGGCGCCGAGATGAGCTTCGAGGAGACCCGCGACGGCATCTACGGTTCCATGCGCATGTTGGCCGAGCAGCGCGACGAGGCGTTCGACCTGCTGCGGCT
This sequence comes from Mesorhizobium sp. B264B1B, assembly GCF_020165765.1. Classification (NCBI taxonomy): domain Bacteria; kingdom Pseudomonadati; phylum Pseudomonadota; class Alphaproteobacteria; order Hyphomicrobiales; family Phyllobacteriaceae; genus Mesorhizobium; species Mesorhizobium sp. B264B1B. The sequence continues at coordinate 522,971 of NZ_JAIUIS010000002.1, read as the reverse complement.
GGCGGTCAACGAGCCGCGTTTCGACCAGGCGCCGATCGATCGCATCGGCGCTCAGATCCTGTCCGGCATCATCGCCGGAGAGAACGACCCCGACACGATCGCGCAGGACAGATGGGCGCGCGCGCTCTATGGCGATCATCCTTATTCGCGCTCCGATCAGGGCACCAGGCAGAGCATCGCCGCCATCACGCGGGACGATCTGAAGGCGCTGCACAAGGCGGTCTTCGCGCGGACCGGGCTGCATGTCGCGGTGGTCGGCGCCATCGACCCGGAAACGCTGAAGAAGAAACTGGACATGGTGTTCGGCGGGCTGCCGCAGAACCAGGCGCTCGCGCCGGTTGCCGACGTCGAGCCGAATCTGGCGCGGCATATCGAGGTCGACTACGACCTGCCGCAGACCTCGCTTCAGCTTGCCTGGCCTGGCGTGAAGCGCAAGGCGGCGGATTTCTTCCCTGCGGTTCTGATGAACGAGATTCTCGGCGGCGGCACCTTCACCTCGCGCCTGTTCCAGGAGGTGCGCGAGAAGCGCGGGCTGGCCTACAGCGTCAATTCCTCGCTGATCAACCAGGACCATGCCGACGCGCTGATCGTCACCACCGGCACACGATCGGACCGGGCCGCCGAAACCCTTGGCATCGTGCGGGACGTGGTCAAGCGGCTTGCCGAGGACGGCCCGACCGACGCGGAACTGGCGGCGACCAAGAAATACATGATCGGCGCCTACGCCATCAACAACCTGGATTCCTCCAGCGCCATCGCCGCGACCCTGGTCGAGCTGCAGCTCGACGACCTCGGCGTCGATTACATTCAGCGCCGCACCGGCCTCATCAACGCGGTGACACTCGACCAGGTCAAGGCCGCGGCGAAGAAGCTTTTGTCGGCCGAGCCGACCATCATGGTCGTCGGACCGCCCTTGGCCGGAGCCAATAAGGGATGAGCCTCACCTTCGGCATCGCCTTTGGCGGCGGCGGCGCGCGCGGTCTGGCGCACATCCATGTCATCGAGGCGCTGGACGAACTGGGCATCAGGCCGGTCGCAATCGCCGGCTCGTCGATCGGCGCCATCATGGGCGCCGGCATGGCCTCCGGCATGACCGGCAAGGACATCCACGATTATGCCCGCTCGATCCTCGGCCGTCGCGCCGAGGTGGCGAGCCGCATGTGGCGGGCGCGGCCCGGCACCATCGCCGAGGCCATGCAGGCCGGCATCCGCGTCAGCCAGTTCAATGTCGAACGCATCCTCAAGGCATTCCTGCCCGAAGCCATTCCCGAAACCTTCGCCGAGCTGAAAATCCCGCTGAAGGTGACGGCGACGGACTATTTCGGCCACAAGCTGGCCGTGTTCGCCGAAGGCGACCTGCATTCGGCGCTCGCGGCGTCAGCGGCCATTCCTGCCGTGTTCCGCCCGGTGATGCGCGACGGCCGGCTGCTGATCGATGGCGGCATCTACAACCCCGTGCCCTTCGACCTTATCGAGGATGATGCCGACATCATCATCGGCGTCGACGTGGTCGGCGCGCCGGAAGAGGCCGACCACAGGCGGCCGACCTCCGTCGACCTGATGTTCGGCGCCACTCAATTGATGATGCAGTCGATCATCGCCAACAAGCTGAAGCAGTGCCAGCCCGACATCCTGATCCGCCCGGCGGTGTCCAAATACCGCGTGCTCGACTTCCTCAAGATCGAGGTCCTGATGACCGAGACGGCGGATATCAAGGACCAGCTGAAGCGCGAGGTGGAGAGGGTTGTGGAGGCTAGGGAAAGTGCTGCTGTCGAGCAAAGACGGGGAAAGCAGACCGGGTGACGCGAGGTCCACACGTTGCCTCACGTCACCGCTATAGTTTTGATCCCGAAAGCCAGGCGCCCTCCAGTCCTCTCTGGAAGAAGGGCACTCTAACCGATTACGATTTCGCCAGCACCGGCGCATACTCCAGCGCCACCACCCCATTGCTGAATGGCTTGGCGGAAATCAACTCAAACGACACCGGATCGCCGGCCGGAAAGAGCTTTTTGCCTTGGCCAACGGTGCCGGGGTAGCTCAGCAGCCTGACGCGGTCGACCAGACCATGGCGCAACAGTTCCTGCGCGACGCTGAGGCTGCCATGCACATAGATGTTGCCGCCGCTACCTAGCTTCAGTGTCCTGACCGCCTCCGGCAGCGGCCCCCTGAGCAGCTCGGCCGGTTTCCAGTCGAGCACCTTCAAACTGCTGGACGCGACGTATTTCGGCAGCGCGTTGAACCGGTCGGCGAAGTCTCCGGTTTCGCTCGGCCACGAGCCGGCGAAAATCTCGTAGGTTGTGCGTCCCAAAAGCATGGCGCCGCTGTCAGCCAGCTCGTCCTCCTTGAACCTGTTCATCTCGTCGTTCCAGGTCACGCCAGGCAGTTTCTCGACTTCGGCGATGCCATCGACGCTGATGAATTCGGTGACGATAAGCTTTCTCATTGGCGTTCTCCTTCTTCACCCAAAGGACGAACTGCGCGAGCCATTTGCGACAGCTCTGTAAAAATCCGGGGAAGTTTATCGGAGAGGGGAGTTTCTCAAGGTAGAGTAAGCTCCCAAGATCGAGTTTTGGTGCTACATCTCCACGGATATCCCCCAAGCTGCAGGAAGATAATGGGATTCGGGGTCTTCATTCACCGGTCAGATTCGATCTACGATGACAGTCCCGCTGAGCGATATCAGTTTCCTAGCCAGTATCTGCGTCGTGTGGAAGCATGCGTCGGTGACTGGATCATCTACTACGAACCTAGCAAAGTAGACGATACCCGTGGCTATTTCGCCGTAGCCAAGGTCCAGCAGGTTCTCCCAGATCCAGTAGCGCCTGGTATGTATCTGGCTCTGATTGAGCCGGGAACCTACCTCGATTTGGCCACTCCTGTTCCCTTCAATGGGACGGATGGTCTCGTTGAACGCGGCCTGCTTAACGACCAAGGAAGGATTTCTGGTCGCGCCCAATCGGCCGTCCGACCAATCAGTCCAAGCGACTTCAATCGCATTATCGATCTGGGCTTTGACGACCATGAGCCGTTGCTGCCACGTGTGGATCAGATCGGCATTTCATCCGGGTTTCAGGACGAAAAGGCTCCATTCCAGTTCGAGGAGGGCCGTAGTCGTGTAAGCTATATCGGATCGCGAATTGTGCGGGATCGCATTTTTCGTCGCGTTGTCTTGCGCGCCTATGACGAGCGTTGCGCGATCTCAGGTCTCAAGTTGATAAATGGCGGCGGCCGGGCGGAAGTTTCTGCCGCCCACATTCGACCGGTTGAAAAGAACGGACCCGACATCGTCAACAATGGCATCGCGCTATCCGGCACAGCGCATTGGATGTTCGATCGCGGATTGATCAGCCTGTCCGATGATCTGGAAATACTGGTATCAAGGCAGGTTAACGACCTGGAGAGTGTGCAGGGATTCATAAACAGGAGCCGCCGCGCGCTTCCACCCCGTCGGCAGGTCGAGCGCCCACATCCTCGCTTCCTGCAATGGCATCGCGAACACTGTTTCAAACAGTGAGGCGGCGCTGGCTTCCGGGTAGACGTAAGAGTTCGCCTCAGTCCTTCGCGCGCTCCACATAGGACCCATCGGCCGTCATCACCACCACGCGGGTGCCCGGCGCGATATGCGGCGGCACGGCGGTGCGCACGCCGTTGGAGAGCAGGGCGGGCTTGTAGGAAGAGGACGCCGTCTGGCCCTTGGTCGTGGGCTCGGTCTCGACCACTTCGAAGGTGGCCCGCTGCGGCAGCACCAGGGAGATGGCGATGCCGTTGAACTGCGAGACCTGAACCGGCATGCCTTCCTGCAAATAGGGGGCGGCATCGCCGACGACGGCTTCCGACACCGCCACCTGGTCGTAGGTCTCGGGGTTCATGAAGTGATAGCCTTCGCCGTCGGCGTAGAGGAAGGTGTGCTCGCGCTCCTCGACATAGGCGCGCTCCACCTGTTCGGTGGTGCGGTAGCGTTCCGAAACCTTCACCCCGTCGCCGATGCGGCGCATGTCGAGCTGCGTCACGGGCGTGCCCTTGCCTGGGTGGATGTTTTCGGCAAAGAGGATCACATAAAGCTTGCCGTCCTTGTCGACGACATTGCCTTTGCGGAGCGAACTGGCGATGACTTTCACCACGGTTTTTTATCCTGCGAGAGTTGACGGGTCTTTGCCGGCTTGTGCGGCTTTGGATGGGGGCCTAGCGCATCTCGGCGCGAACCGCCAGCCCCCAACGCGAACCAGCGCGCCTTCAAACCGCCCATGACCGCCGCTTCGCCCTGGTGGACGCCGCATGTGCATGCCGATCGCCGTTCGCGCCTGATGCTGCGCAACGGCCTTGCCGCCGCCTTGCGCGACTGGTTCGCCCGTCGCGATTTCATCGAGGTGCAGGCATCGGCCCTGCAGATATCGCCCGGCAACGAGGCGCATCTGGCGGCCTTCGCAACCGAGGCGGTCGCGCCGGACGGGCAGCGCAAGCCGCTCTATCTGCACACGTCGCCGGAATTCGCCTGCAAGAAGCTGCTCGCTGCCGGCGAGACCAGGATCTTCAGCTTCGGCCCGGTCTATCGCAACCGCGAGCGTGGCCCTTTGCACCATCCCGAATTCACCATGCTCGAATGGTACAGGGTCGGCGAAACCTATGAGAGCCTGATGCGGGATTGCGCGGATCTGCTGGCGCTGGCCGCGACAAGGGCAGGGGCCACGCGCTTCAGCTTTCGCGGCCGCGACTGCGATCCTTTCGCGGAGCCGGAGCGGCTGACGGTGGCGGACGCCTTCGCGCGCCATGCCGGGATCGATCTGCTTGCGACGGTCAGCGCCGACGGCATCACCGACCGCGATTCGCTCCATCAGGCCCTGACCGGTGCCGGCCTGCGTACCGCGCCCGACGACGGCTGGGCCGACCTGTTCAGCCGGGTGATGGTGGAGAAGATCGAGCCCAATCTCGGTATCGGCCGCGCGACCATCCTTTGCGAGTACCCGGTCGCCGAGGCGGCTCTGGCGCGACCGAGCCCACGCGACCCCCGCGTCGCCGAGCGCTTCGAGCTCTATTGCTGCGGCGTCGAACTTGCCAACGGCTTCGGCGAGTTGACGGACGCCGAGGAGCAGCGCCGGCGCTTCATCATGGAAATGGACGAGAAAGAGCGCGTCTATGGCGAGCGCTATCCGCTGGACGAGGATTTTCTCGCGGCACTCGCGGTCATGCCACAGGCCAGCGGCATCGCGCTCGGCTTCGACAGGCTGGCGATGCTGGCCACCGGCGCGCAAAAGATCGAGGATGTGATCTGGACGCCTGTTGCCGGGTCCTGAGTCCGCGCGCCACGGCTTGCACCATGTCAATGCGCGAAAATCTGCTCCAGCGAACGAAAGCCCTTGAATTCCAGCGCGTTGCCCGAGGGATCGCGGATGAACAGCGTCGCCTGTTCGCCGGGCTCTCCCTTGAAGCGGATCATCGGCCGCTCCAGCCAGTCTATGTCGGCGCGTGCTTCCAGCCGCGCGGCAAGCCGCTGCCAGTCATCCATCAAAAGCACGGCGCCGAAATGCGGGATCGGCACCGCCATGCCGTCGACCTTGCCGTCGCTGGCAGCCGGCGCGGCCGGTGGCCGCAGATGCGCCGACATCTGGTGGCCGAACAGGTCGAAATCGACCCAGGTCTCCGAAGAGCGGCCGATGGCGCAACCCAGCACCTCGCCATAGAAAGCGCGTGTTTCATCGAGATCACGGACCGGGAAGGCAAGATGGAAAGGCGTCATTGGAAATGCTCCGTGCTGGCGATGCGGTGCCGCGCTTCGCGATGGGCGGCTGAACCGATGCATTTTGATTGAAGCTTGTGCCATTGCACAAGCCGGACCGGAACAATAGATGGGGGACGGCGGCTCTCGGGCCAGCCGCAACAGCAGGATCACGCGCATGAGCGATATATCGGACGCATCAAGATTGACCGACCGCGTCGCGGCCCTGGTCGAGGCTGCCAAAAAAGCTGGCGCCGATGCCGCGGATGCCGTCGCGGTGCGTGGCCGCTCGACCGGTGTGTCGGTGCGGCTGGGCAAGATCGAAAACACCGAGGCCTCGGAAGGCGACGACGTTTCGCTGCGTGTCTTTGTCGGCCAGCGGGTGGCAAGTGTTTCCGCGACTGCCGCGTCCGACCCGAAGGCGCTTGCCGAACGTGCCGTCGCCATGGCCAGGGTCTCTCCCGAAGATCCCAACCAGGGCCTCGCGGATCCGGCGCTGCTGGCCAGGCAGACGCGCGATCTCGACCTGTTCGATGCAACAGAAGTATCGGCCGACCAGTTGAAGGAAGCGGCACTGGCCGCGGAAGCGGCGGCTCTGGCCGTCAAAGGCGTGACCAATTCGGCGGGCAGCAATGCCAGCGCCGGGCTCGGAGGGCTGGTATTGGCCACCTCGCACGGCTTCCTCGGCCATTATGTCGCCTCGCGCTTCTCGCGCTCCACGAGCGTCATCGCCGGCGAGGGTACCGGCATGGAGCGCGATTATGAATTCTCCTCGCGCCAGCATTTTGCCGACCTGGATGCGCCGGAAGACATAGGCCGCAAGGCCGGGGAACGCGCCGTGCGCCGGCTCGGCGCGCGCAAGGCCGCGACCGGACCGGTCGACGTGGTGTTCGATCCGCGCGTGGCGCGCGGCATTGCCGGCCATCTCGCGGGCGCCATCAACGGCGCTGCCGTCGCGCGCAAGACGTCGTTCCTGCGCGACATGATGGGCAAAAAGGTGGCTGCATCGGCCATTACCGTCACCGACGAGCCGCTGAGGCGGCGCGGCCAGGCCTCGCGTCCGTTCGACGGCGAAGGCGTCGAAGGCGACAAGCTTTTGATGATCGAGAACGGTGTGCTCAACCACTGGTTCCTGTCGACCTCGGCGGCGCGGGAACTGGGTCTCGTTACCAATGGACGCGGTTCGCGCAGCGGCTCCTCCGTCTCGCCGTCTTCGACCAATCTTGCCATCGAGCCGGGCGAGCGCTCGCCGGAAGAACTGATCGCCTCGCTCAAGACGGGCTTCTACGTCACCGAGGTGTTCGGGCAAGGTGTCGACATGGTGACCGGCGAATACAGCCGCGGCGCTTCCGGGTTCTGGATCGACAACGGCCAGCTTGCCTACCCCGTCGCCGAAGTCACGATCGCCTCCAACCTGAAGACGATGTTCCTCAACATGGTGCCGGCAAGCGATCTCGATCGCAATTTCGGCACCGCCGCCCCCACGTTGCTGATCGAAGGCATGACCCTTGCCGGAGCATGATCTGACCACGACTGGCGCCACGGAGGATCTGCCGCTGCTGCGCGACGCTGCCCGCAAGGCCGGCGTCATCGCCATGCGTTACTTCGGGAACAGCCCGCAGGTCTGGATGAAAGGCGGCACGTCGCCGGTCAGCGAGGCCGATCACGCCGCCGATGCGTATTTGCGCCAGACCCTGCTTGCGGCGCGACCGGATTATGGCTGGCTGTCCGAGGAGACGGTCGACGATCCAGTGCGGCTTTCGGCGCGCCGAACCTTTGTCGTCGATCCGATCGACGGCACCCGCGGCTTCCTGGAAGGCCAGCGCACCTGGTGCGTCAGCGTCGCCGTCGTGGAGCATGGCCGTTCGCTTGCCGGCGTGCTCGAGTGTCCGGCGCTTAACGAGACTTACTGGGCGCTGCCTGGTCAGGGCGCCTTCCGTAACGGCAGGCGCATCGCGGTGCGCCAGCCCGGCGACAAGGCCGAAATTTCCGGATTGAAGCAGTTGCTCGACAGGATACCGGCCGGCTGGCAGGAACGGCTGAAGCGGGCGCCCTACAGCCCTTCGCTTGCCTATCGCCTGGCAATGATCGCCAACGGCACGCTCGATGCCACTTTCGTAAAGCCGAACGCGCACGACTGGGATATCGCCGCCGCCGACCTTATCCTGCGCGAGGCGGGCGGCCAGTTGCTCGACCCGCATGGCCGCGCGCCGCTCTATGCCGGCGAGGTGACCCGCCACGGCGCGCTCGCCGCCGGCAGCGGTGAACTGCTGGCGGTGCTCGTGAGCGTCATTGCCGGACTGGATGATTGAAAGCATTATCGAAGGTTCCAAAGTCGGCGGCTTTGGTCTAGACCTGTCACAAACTCACAATATGTGAAGGACCGAAATGGCCGCGGAAGACGGAAAGAAACAGCTTTTGCACCTGGTGTTCGGCGGCGAACTGAAGAAGCTTGGCGGCACCGAATTCCGCGATCTTGACGCGCTCGACATCGTCGGCATCTATCCCGACTATCAATCCGCCCATACGGCATGGAAAGCCAAGGCACAGGCCAGCGTCGACAATGCCCATATGCGTTATTTCGTCGTGCACCTGCATCGGCTCCTCGACCCCGACCACAAGGCCGTCGGTTGACTTCGATGGACAATGATCTGGCGAAAGCGCCGCCCGGCCAGGCAACGCCAACGGGCAGGGGCCGCAGCCGCGCCACCAAGGCCTTCTGGCGCAGGATCCGCAAGCCGCTGGCGCAGTCGCGATTCGTCAAGAACATCATTGTCAGCCTGCTGGCGCAGTTCGTCCGGCTTGTGCGCCTGACCAACCGCATCGTCGACGGCTCGGCGAAGTTGACCGGCGGTGCCTATGCCCAGTTCGAGCCCGGCATCATTGCGCTCTGGCACGGCCAGCATCTGTTGACGCCGGCCTACTACCCCAAGGGCAGGCCGTTGGTCGCCATGGTGTCGCGCAGTGCGGATGCCGAACTCAACGCCCTGATGATCGAGAAATTCGGCATTGAGGCCGTGCGCGGCTCCGGCGGGCGCGATAATGCCAAACATCTCGACAAGGGCGGCGCCAAGGCGCTGATCGCCCTGAAAAAGTCGCTCGTCGCCGGCAAGAACGTCGCCATGATCGCTGACATCCCCCATGGCACGCCGCGCGATGCGGGGCTTGGCATCGTTCTCCTGGCGCGGCTCTCCGGCCGGCCGATCCTGCCGGCGGCCATAGCCACCAGCCGCCGCAAGGTGCTGGAGAAGAGCTGGGACAAGACGACCATCAACCTGCCGTTCGGCCGCTCGTCCATCATCATCGGTACACCGGTTTTCGTGCCGGCCAATGCCGATGACGCCGAGATGGAGCGCAAGCGCCTCGAAGTGACGGCCTCGCTCAATGCCGCGACCGCCGAGGCCTACCGTCTCGTGGATGCCCCGCGATGAGCGGTCGCTGGGCGCGTACCATGCTGACGGCATATCGTTTGGCGGGCGCTGTCGCCTATCCGCTGGTCGGGCCCTATGTTGCCTGGCGCACCTCGCGCGGCAAGGAAGACCGCAACCGCCGCCGCGAACGCTACGGCGTCGCCGGCCGGCCTCGCCCCGATGGGCCTGTTATCTGGATCCACGCCGCGAGCGTCGGCGAAACCATAGCTGTCGTTCCCCTGGTCGAGAGCATACTCGACTACGGCGTCAATATCGTGCTGACGACCGGCACCGTAACGTCGGCCAAGGTCGCCGACGAGAGATTGGGCGACCGCATCATCCACCAGTATGTGCCGCTCGACCTCAAGCCGGCGGTCAGCCGTTTCCTCGACCACTGGAAGCCGGATCTGGCGATCATCGCCGAATCGGAGATCTGGCCGATGACGATTCTCGAGCTTGGCGCCCGCCACGTGCCGCAGGTTCTGGTCAATGGCAGGCTGTCCGACCGCTCCTTCACGTCCTGGAAGAAGCGCCCCAACATCGCCGAGGCGCTGTTCGAGAACCTTGCCCATGTCGTTGCCCAGTCCGATGTCGACGGCGAGCGTTTCCGCGCGCTCGGCGCCCGGCCGGTAACCGTTTCCGGCAATCTCAAGGTCGACACCAACCCGCCGCCCGTCGACGAACGGGCGCTGGCCACCTTGCAGCGGCAGATTGGCGGCCGTCCGACCTGGGCGGCGATCTCGACCCATGACGGCGAGGAAGTTGTTGCCGCCGAGGTTCATGCGATGCTGCACAAGCGTCACCACGGCCTGCTGACGATCGTCGTCCCGCGCCATCCCGACCGCGCCGGGGCCCTGGCCGAGCAGATTTCCGGCATGGGCCTCAAGGTCGCGCGGCGCAGCAAGGCCGACAGGATCGGGCCCGACGTTGACATCTTGCTCGGCGATACGATCGGCGAGATGGGGCTCTATCTCAGGATGACCGAGATCGCCTTTGTCGGCCGTTCGCTCACCTCCGAAGGCGGCCAGAACCCGCTCGAGCCAGCGATGCTCGAGACGGCGGTCCTTGCCGGACGCAACGTGCAGAATTTCCGCGAGGCCTACCAGCGCCTGCTCGACAGCGGCGGCGCCAAGCTGGTGCGCGACCGCGACATGCTGGCCGGTGCGGTCAACTTCCTGCTCACCAACGAAGTCGCACGCCATGAGATGATGGCGGCCGGCGCCGCGACCGTCGATGAGATGCGCGGCGCGCTGGCGCGCACGCTGAAGTCGCTTGAGCCCTACATCCAGCCACTGGTCGTCAAGGCGCGCCTGAAGGGCGCGAACGGGCGCTAAAATGGCCTCCGAAGCACCGCCATTCTGGTGGGAGGAGCCGGACTGGCGCGTTTTCGCGCTGTCGCCGCTGTCGGCAGCCTATGCATTTGTCGCCGGACGTGGCATGCGGCGGGCCAGGCGCGAGAAGATCGAAGCGCCGGTTCTGTGCATCGGCAATTTCACCGTCGGCGGAACGGGCAAGACGCCGGTGGCGATCGCCATGGCCGAACACGCCAGGCGCATGCGGCTCAAACCCGGTTTCCTCTCGCGCGGCCATGGGGGCTCCTTCGCCGAGCCGCATGTCGTCGACATCAAACACGACAGCGCCAGGCATGTCGGTGACGAGCCGCTGCTGCTGGCCGAACACGCGCCCGTGGCAGTGACGCCGCACCGCGCTGCCGGAGCACGGCTGCTCATGGAAAACCATGGCTGCGATTTCCTGATCATGGATGACGGTTTCCAGAGCGCGCGCATCCATATCGACTATGCGCTGGTCGTCGTCGACGCGCGCTACGGCATTGGCAACGGCCGTGTCATCCCGGGCGGACCGCTCAGGGCCAGGGTCGTCGATCAGCTGGTCTTCACCAGCGGGTTGCTGAAGATGGGTGACGGCACCGCCGCCGACGCGGTGGTGCGCCAGGCGGCGCGCGCCGGCCGGCCGATCTTCGAGGCTCACACCGAGCCGAGCGGCAAGGAGCGCCTCGCCGGCAAACGTTATCTTGCCTTCGCCGGCATCGGCCACCCCGAGAAATTCTTCGACACGGTAGAGGAGGCCGGCGGCGAGGTGGCTTTGAAGCGGCCGTTTCCGGATCATCATTTCTACGCCGAGGATGAGCTTGCTGAACTGGCGGCCACCGCGCGCGCCGAAGGGCTCGGCCTCATCACCACCGCCAAGGATGCCGCCCGGCTGCGCCACGGCGCTTCGAAGGACTTTCTCGATCGTCTCGACGTGCTGGAAATCGACGCGGTCTTCGAACTCGACCACGTTCCCGAACGTATCATCGAGGAGACGCTCGATGCCTGGCGCCAGCGTAAGCTTAAGCTTAAGGGCTAAGGCGTTCAGCCTTCGATGGAATCGCCGACCCGCTCTGCTTCTTGGTTTTTACGCAACGGCGGACAGAAACGGCTGCGCATTCCGGGATTTGCTCAGCTTCGCTTGCGCAATTTCGGATGCGCCTCGATCTCGCGGCGCAATGAGGCCGCGGCGTTGATGTAGGGCTCCTGCCTCTCAACGCTCCAGTACTTCAGCTCGTCGAGCGGAATGCTTTCGCCGGTCACCGCGCAGCGCACGAACGCGCCCGGGCTCGTCACCTGGAAGTCGCCGTCGAGATAGCGAATACGGGCTTCCTTGCCGCCGGGGCCTTCGAAACGGTTCATCATGCTTTGGTGCCGAGCTTCATGCCGAGTTCATCGCCACAAATTGCCGGCAAGGTCAAGCATGGGACAAGCTCGAGGCAATGCTGATATCCTATTTGATGAGCCGAAGGGTACCATTGGTGGGGGACATGATAGACATTTCTTCCGCTCGGCTGGCTTCCTTGCTCAAGGAGGCGATGACGCCGCAGGCGGTGCCGTCGGCGAAACCCGATGCGCTCAAGGCAGCGCTGGTCAAGATGGCCATGCAACCGCCGCTGCCGGCCTTGCGCCCGCAACCGCCCTTGGAAGCGCTGGCGGCCCTGCCGCCCGCGTCGGCCGAGACGTCGCAGCAATTGGCCGCACCGCAGATCGTACGGGCCTATCAGGCGGCGATGGAGCCGGATATGGACACCGCCGGAAAGGCCGTTTCCGAGATTGCGGCGCGCAAGCAGACGTCGCCAGGCGACGAGGCTCAGCGCGGCGTGCCAGTGGCCGTCACAAGAGCCGAAGACGGCGGCGCTGCCCGGCCCGCGCCGCTCTCGTGGCCGGCGTTCGTCTCGCCGCGGGTATCCGTCGTGCAAAAGGCGTCAGCCGACAATGTGGTGCCGGGGGGCATGACCGGCCAGCCAAAGGGAGCCGCACCGGGGAATCGCGAACAAGGCGCGGTCGGCATCGGCCCCATCGCAACGGGCCTGCTGGTTGCCGCGCTCATTGCATTTGTCTGGTTGGCCATTCGCTAAAGCAAGTGTGTACGGTTTTCCCGGGAAAAGCGCGTAGCGCTTTCCCTATGGAATTGCGCAAAACGAAGACATAGAGCGGTTCGCCGTTTCCGTGAAACGGTGAACTGCTCTGAAACCTACGTGTCGGCTTCGATGAAGTGTTCGATCTTTTCCGCCGACACACCGGCCTGGGCCGCGATGCGGCGCGACAGGTCGGCGGCAGCGGCGCGGGGCCTTCCGGCGGGACGATCGAGCCAGTAGGAAACGGGATTGAGCACAACACGATCGTCGACGGCCACGACGCGCCCCGACCGTATCTGGTGTTCGGTGAGCGGCGGGCGCGCCAAGGCGATGCCCAGGCCGTGTGCGGCGGCATCGAGCACCAGATTGTAGTCTTCGAAGCGTCGGTCCTGCGGGCGCGGCCGGTAATCCGTGTCCTGCGCGGCGAACCATGCGCGCCAGCCGGATGCGTCGGAATCGTTGATCAGCGGGAATTTGAGCAGCCGGGCCGGGTCGCCGCAGCCGATCTCCGGCGCGAGGCTCGGCGAGGCGATCGGAAACAGATACTCCTCGAACAACTGCATCGAAACGCGGCCCGGGATGCGGCCGCGTCCGCAGCGCACCGACAGATCGATGCCTTCATCGGCGAGATCGGCCTGGCGGTTATCGACATCCAGCACGATGCGCAGGCGGGTGGGATCATTCTCAAGCGCCGTCATGCGTGGCATCAGCCATAGGCCGCTTACCGAGGGGATCGAGGCCAGCCGCACCACTGCGGTGCCGCGCGGTTCAACCCAGCGGTCCGAATTGACCGAGATCAACGCGAAGGCTTCGGTGGTCCTGAGATGCAGGCGATTGCCTTCATTCGTCAGCGTCACGCCGCGCGCCCCGCGTTCGAAAACCTTCAGGCCAAGCCAGCCCTCCAGCTTGGCGATCTGCCGGCTGATAGCGCCATGGGTGAGATTGAGCCTCTGCGCGGCTGCCGAAAAACTCCCCGTGCGTGCCGCTGCATCGAAGGCGCGCAGTGTCTCGAGCGGCAAGATGTCGTCTAAGCTGTGATCCATAGTCACAGCTGACCCTCGATTTGGTCGTTTGTCAATTGGTCCGAAAAAGCGTTTTCTCCCCATCGAGAGGCGAAAGAACGGGAGGACGATGAGATGAGGGCGATGACGAGCACGTTGAATCCAGCACAGCGGATGGACACCACCGCGGCCGTAGCGGTGGCGCTGACGGTGATTGGCTGGGCCTCGGCCTTTCCGGCGATCCGGGCTGGTCTCGCCGCGTTCGGGCCGCTCGAACTCGGCGCCCTGCGCTTTGCCATCGCCGCGGTACCTGCGGCGATCTTCCTTGCCGTCAGGCGGCCGACGCTGCCGCGCATAGGCGAGTTGTGGCGCCTGGCCTTTGGCGGCGCCGTTTTCGTCGCGCTCTACACCGCCATGCTCAATTTTGGCGAACTGACGGTTTCGGCCGGCGCCGCCGGCTTCATCATCAATGTCAGCCCGATCTTCACCGCCATCATGGCGATGGCGCTGCTCGGTGAACGATTTTCGACCATGGCCTGGGTCGGCACCGCCATTTCCTTCAGCGGCATCGGCATTATCGCCATGGCCGACGGACAGGGCCTGCATTTCGACACGGGTGCGCTTCTGGTGCTGGGATCGGCGCTCTGTTCGGCCGTCAACACCATCGTCCAGAAGCCGCTGTTCGCCAGCCACCATCCACTGACCATCGCGGCCTCGAACATGGTGCTCGGCGCGCTCTGCCTGGCTCCGTTCCTGCCGGCAGCTTTCTCGCAGGCGGCGGTCGCCGATATGGCGGGGCTGGGCGCGGTCATCTATCTCGGCGTCGTGCCGAGCCTGATCGCCTATGCCGCCTGGGCGACGGCGCTTTCGCGCTTGCCTGCGGCGCGTGCCTCGAACTTCCTTTATCTGGTCTCTCCCATGTCCGCCCTGATCGGCTTCTTCTGGCTGGGCGAAGTCCCGACGCTGCTCGGCCTGCTTGGCGGCGCGCTGGCGCTAGGGGGCGTGATCGTAGTGAATTTGAAACGATAAATCAGAGAGTTGCGGCTGTTTTCCGACTCAAATCCACAAGTCGCGCTGCTTCAACCGGCAACCCCTGTGATACGGGCATAAGGCGCGCTATCCTGATTTGCGCTGATGGAGGGGATCGGGATGGGAAGAGCGTTCGTGGCCGCGTTTTTCTGCTTGCTGCTGCTGAGCCAAAAGGCCGTCGCCGGCTGGTATCACGTGGAGAACTACGAAGGGTCGATAGGGCCCGATCCCGTTCATTTATCGCTTCAGACATATGACAGCTTCGGCAGCGGCATAACGGTCGAGGGGAGCTACTTCTACGACGCCGGGCAGAGTCCGATCGCGCTCTACGGCACGGTCAGCGGCACCAGGCTCTCGCTGTGCGCGATTTCGGACGACCAGGAATTTGAACGCATCATGGTGATGGGATCGAAGACACCAGTCGATACCACGAATTGCCCGCTTTCCCTCGACATCGGCGAAAGCGGTGCGACAGGGACCTGGCGCAAAGGCGCGGACAAATTTCCGGTCACGCTGAAGAAGGTTGCAAGCCTCGACGACACGGGCGAGGCGAAACTCGACGGAACTGTCGAAATTCCCTTTTGGGCTGAAACCGCTGCCGACCGGTTTGCCGGACTTTACACAAACACCGGTTCAGGGATTTGCATGACGAAAATGCAGGTCATCAAGAAGACCAGCGGCAAGGTCGTCCAGCAAATCTCTTTCGATGACGATGGTTGCGATGCGGGCATGCTGATGACGCCTATCTACATGAACGTCCAAAAATGGGTGGAGCACCGTAAGGACATCATCTCCGTGAATTTTCGTGGCGGCGGCAACGGACACACGATGGACTACGTCTTCAATCGTGCCGCTAGAAAATTTCAGCAAAAGAACTGACCGAGGGCATCCGGCCTTGGAGGGCAACACTTTATCGCCGCCCGAACAATCTCTCGATGTCCGCCAGCTTGAGTTCGATATAGGTCGGGCGGCCGTGGTTGCAGGTGCCGGAGCCGGGCGTGGCCTCCATCTGGCGCAGCAGCGCGTTCATCTCCTCGGCCTTGAGCAGGCGGCCGGAACGCACTGAACCATGGCAGGCCATGGTCGCCGCGATTTTGTCCAGCCTTTCCTTCAGCGTGTCGACGGTGTCGTTGTCGGCGATCTCGTCGGCGAGGTCGCGCACCAATTGCTGGACGTTGGTCTCGCCCAGCATCGACGGTGTCTCGCGCACGGCCACGGCGCCCGGCCCGAAACGCTCGATGCCGAGCCCGAAGCGGGCGAGCGTTTCGGAATGCGTGGCGAGCCGTTCGGCATCCTCTTCAGGCAGGTCGACGATCTCCGGCAGAAGCAGCATCTGCGACGGCACGGCGCGCGCGTGCAGCGCGTTCTTCAACGCCTCGTAGACCAGCCGCTCATGCGCGGCATGCTGGTCGACGATGACAAGTGAGTCCCTGGTCTGGGCGACGATGTAGTTCTCATGCACCTGCGCCCGTGCCGCACCGAGCACCGTGCCAAGCAGCGTCTCCGCCGCTTCGCCCTGTCCCGCCCGGGCGTCGGCGCTGGCGATCGGGCCGGCATCGAACGCCGCCTGCTCGTTTTCGCCGAACCCGCCGTTTCGCTCGAATCCTGAACCCTGGAACTCCATGTCGAGTGGCCGTTGCGGCGAGCGTGCGCGGTCGAAACCGGCAGAGCCCGAGGCGCGGTAGGCCGCTTCGTAGCTGCGGTGACCATTGGCCGGGCCGCCATGGGCGTATGACGCCGCTCCCGGCCGGAACGCCGCCATCATGCCGGCGGCACCGGAAGTGGCGGCGCGGATGCCGGCTTCGGCAAGCGCCTGACGGATGGCGCCGACGATCAGCCCGCGCACCAGGCCGGGGTCGCGGAAGCGGACATCCGCCTTGGCTGGGTGGACATTGACGTCGACGATCGCCGGGTCGAGTGTCAGGAAAAGCACCGTGACCGCATGGCGGTCGCGTGGCAGGACGTCGGCGAAGGCGCCTCTGATAGCGCCGGCGATCAGCTTGTCGCGCACCGGCCGGCCATTGACATAGGCATATTGCTGCAGCGCGTTGGCGCGGGTGAAGGACGGGATCGACACATGACCGGTCAGGTGCACGCCTTCGCGCATCGCATCGATGGCAATGGAATTGTCGGGAAACTCGACCCCCATCACCTGGGCGATGCGGCGCAGGCTGCCTTCCGCGCTGTCATCGGTCGCCGGCAATTCCAGCGTCGCGCGGTCGGAACCGGTGAGCGTGAAGCGAACGGTCGGAAAGGCGATCGCGATGCGCTTGACCACGTCGCTGGTCGCCGAGCTTTCGGCGCGCTCGCCTTTCATGAATTTCAGCCTTGCCGGGGTGGCGAAGAAAAGGTCGCGCACCTCCACGGTGGTGCCGCGATTGGCCGCCGCCGGCCTGACGGGCGAGATCCTGCCGCCCTCGATGCCGATCTCGGCGGCGCTGTCGCTTGCCGCCGTGCGCGAGCGGATCGACAGCCGCGACACCGAGCCGATCGACGGCAGCGCCTCGCCGCGAAAGCCGAGCGAGCGGATGTCGTGGATGTCTTCGGCAAGCTTGGAGGTGCAATGGCGTGCGATCGCCAGCGATAGCTCCTGTTCGGGGATGCCGAAGCCGTCGTCGGTGACACGGATCAGGTTCAATCCGCCGCCTAATGTGACGACCTCGACCTTTCCTGCACCGGCATCAAGCGCGTTCTCGACCAGTTCCTTCACCACGCTTGCCGGACGCTCGATGACTTCGCCGGCGGCGATCTGGTTGATCATCGTTTCGGAAAGCTGGCGTATGGGCATGGTGACAGTATAGGCGGATTCGTGCCGAGCGGGCGAGGGTGAAGTACGGTGAAAACAGTGAACGACCTCACGCTTGCGCTGCCAGCCAATCCCGTACCTTGCGGGCATTCTCGCTAAGCTCCCGGTTCCTCGGCCAGATGACATAGAACGCCTTGCCGGTCCTGAGCACATGGTCCGTCACCGGCACCAGCAGTCCCGTCGCGAGCATCCGCTCGGCAAGGTGGCGCCAGCCGAGCGCGATGCCTTGCCCTTCCATGACGCCCTGGATTACCAGCCCGTAATCGTTGATGCGCAGGCCGCGTGCGGTATCGCCGAGACGGGCGCCGGCCGATTCGAACCACTCATTCCAGCTCGCCGCCTCGCGATAGGGCTCCTCGAGATGGATGAGACGGTGCGTGGCCAGTTCCGCGACCGATTTGGGCAGGCCGAACTTCGCCGCGTAGCTGGTGCCGGCGACGGGAAAGATCTCTTCGTCGGCAAGCGGCAGCGAATGATAGTCCTGCCAGTCCCTCGGTTCGCCGCCGCGCACGGCAAGCGGGATGCCCTCTGCGATGATGTCAAGGTCGCGGTCGGCGGTCTGGATGCGCAGATCAATGCCCGGCAGTTCGTCGCGAAACTGCTGCAGCCGCGGCATCATCCAGAAGGAGCCGAACGCAGTTGAGGCGGCAAGCGTCACGTGGCCGCCGGTCGCCTGCAGGCGCAGATCCTCCGCCGACTTGCGGATGTGGGACAGGCCCAGCGAGACGTCGGCGTGGAAACGCTCGCCGGCCTCCGTCAGGCTGACCTGCCGGTGACGGCGCTGGAACAGCTTGGCGCCGAGCTGTTCCTCCAGCCCGCGCACCGCGTAGGAAACGGCGGCCTGGGTCATGCCGAGCTCTCGCCCGGCGGCGGTGAAGCTCGACAGGCGGCCCGCCGCCTCGAAGACGATCAGGCTGCCGGCCGAGGGCAGGAGGTGGCGCAGGTTTCGCATAAGCAGAGCTTATACAAGAGATCAGGATTTTCCAGCGTCACATTCCTGTTTTGTGCGTCTAGGCTGCGAGGTATAAGAGGAATGGAGTTGCCATGAACGCACCGGCCGCTGTGACCGAACACTCCAATCGTCGAGCCGGCGGCCGCCTGGGGCGCAAGGCGCTGCGGGGAGCTCCGGTAACGTCGTTTCCGACACTGGTCCGCCAAATCCCCGTCTATCAGATGGTGCCGGACGAGGCAGTGGAACTCATACACCAGGAATCGCTCGCCATCCTGGAGGACGTCGGATGCGAGTTCCGCGACGATGAGGCCATCGAAATGTGGAAGGCCGCCGGCGCGGACGTCTCCGAGACAAGAGTGCGGATCGACCGCGCCTTGCTGATGGAGCTCGTCTCGAAGGTGCCGTCGGAGTTCACGCTCAACGCGCGCAACCCTGAGCGTACGGTGCGCGTGGGCGGAAAGAATTCCATCTTCGTGCCGATGTATGGCGCGCCTTATGTGCGTGACCTCGACAATGTCAGGCGCTACGGCACGCTCGCCGACCTCAACAATTTCCACAAGCTCGCCTACATGGCGCCGGCCCTGCATTCCTCGAGCTCGATCATCTGCGAGCCGATGGAAATAGCGGTGCCCAAGCGTCACCTCCACATCATCCATTCGGCGCTGAAGCATTCCGACAAGCCGTTCATGGGCATCGTGACTTCCAAGGATCGGGCGGAAGACACGATGGCGATGGCGGGCATCGTGTTCGGTGAGGATTACGTGCGCGACAACCCTGTGCTGGTGTCGATCACCAACTGCAATTCACCGCTGGTATGGGATGCCACCATGCTGGATGCGATGAAGGTCTATGCCCGTCACAATCAGCCGCTGATCCTGGCGCCCTTCGCGCTGTGCGGCGCCTCGACCTCGGCCTCGGCCGTGGGCGCGGTGGCGCAGGTCAATGCCGAGGCGCTTGCCGGTGTAGCGTTCACCCAGCTCCTGCGTCCGGGCTCGCCTCAAATCTACGGCCAGTTCATGGTCACGGTCGACATGAAGACCGGCGCTCCGATGGGCGGCACGCCGGAGGCCGCGCAGATGATGTACCTGATGGGCGCGCTGGCACGGAAATACGGCCTGCCGTGGCGCACGTCCGGCTTCCATGTCGGCTCGAAGCTGAACGATGCCCAGGCCGGCTACGAGGCGAACATGCTTATGCATGCCGCCATCCTTGCCGGCGCCAACTACATCTGGCACTCGGCCGGATGGCTCGAGGCGGGTCTCACCTGCGGCTATTCGAAATTCGCGACCGACTGCGAACAGCTCGTCGGCTGGTACAAATATGCCGGCGGGCTGCCGTTCGACGATTTCAAGGAAGCGATGGCCGCCATCCGCGAGGTGGGGCCGCAGGGCCATTTCCTCGGCACACAGCACACGCTCGAGCATTTCGAGCGAGCCTTCTTCATGCCCAGCATCATGGATTTCAACTCCTACGAACAGTGGAAGGCCGAAGGGGCGAAGGACCATGACACGCGCGGCCGCGAGAAAGCGCGCAACATGCTGGCCGATTATGAGGAGCCGAAGCTCGATGAGGGCATCGCAGACGGTCTCAGGGATTTTATCGCGCTGCGCGAGGAGAAACTGCCGGACAGCGTTAGCTGACAGGACGAAGATCTGACGGGAACCACAAGGGAGGAAAAAAATGACGCTTTTCAAAAGCAATGGTGATCGTGTTCCAAGCGCCATAGAGGCGATGGCAAAGGAGGCGCGTGCGGGTCGGATCGACCGACGCGAATTCCTGGCGCTGGCAAGCGCCTTCGGGGCATCGACGGCTCTGGCCTATGGCATGATCGGTCTTGCCGCGCCGACGAACGCCTTGGCCGAGGAGCCGAAGAAGGGCGGAACGCTGCATGTCTCGATGTCGGTGAAGGCGCAGAAGGATCCGCGCACCTATGACTGGGTTGAGCTTGCCAACATCTCGCGCACCTGGCTGGAGCCGCTTGTGCGCTATACCAGGCAGTTCACCTTCGAGCCGGTGCTGCTCGAAAGCTGGGACATCAACGACGACGCCACCGAATATACGCTGCATGTGCGCAAGGGCATCACCTGGAACAATGGCGATACCTTCAACGCCGATGATGTGGTGCACAATGTGACGCGCTGGTGCGAGAAGGGCGTCGCCGGCAACTCCATGGCCGCGCGTGTCGGCGCGCTGATCGACGCCAAGACCGGCAAGGCGAGGGACGGCGCGATCACCAAGGTCGACGACAACACGGTCAAGCTGAAGCTCTCCGAGCCCGACATTTCGCTGATCCCGAACTTCACCGACTATCCGGCGCTCGTCGTCCACCGCAATTTCGATGCCGATGGCGCCGATCCGATCAAGAAGCCGATCGGCACCGGACCCTTCGAGCTGGTCTCTTACGATGTCGGCCAGAAAGCCGTCGTCAAGCGCCGCGAGAACGGCAAATGGTGGGGCGGCGAAGCTCCGCTCGACGGCGTCGAATTCATCGACTACGGCACCGATTTCAACGCCACGGTGAATGCCTTCGATTCCGGCGAAATCGACCTCAATTTCGAGTCGCCTGCCGATTTTATCGACATCCTCGACAAGATGGGGCTGGAGAAATCGGAGGTGGCGACCGCGACCACCCTGGTTGCGCGCACCAACGTCACGCACAAACCCTACGATGACAAGCGTGTTCGCAACGCGCTCCAGATGGCGGTCGACAACAACGCGGTGCTGCAGCTCGGCTACAGCGGTCGCGGCACGGTCGGCGAAAACCACCATGTCAGCCCCATCCATCCGGAATATTATCCGCTGCCCAAGAAGGAGCGTGATGCCGCCGGCGCCAAGAAGCTGATGGCGGAGGCGGGTCAGGCCGACTTCGAGCATGAGCTGATCACCATCGAGGACGATTGGCAGAAGAACACCGGCGATGCCATCGCGGGCCAGCTGCGCGAGGCCGGAATCAAGGTGAAACGGACGGTGCTGCCGGGCTCGACGTTCTGGAACGACTGGACGAAATATCCCTATTCGATGACGATCTGGTACATGCGCCCGCTCGGCGTCCAGGTGCTGGCGCTCGGCTATCGCACCGGCGAGGCCTGGAATGAATCGGCGTATTCGAATCCCGATTTCGACGCCAAGCTCAAGCAGGCGCTATCGCTGATCGACGTCGCCAAGCGCAAGGAGGTGATGAAGGATGTCGAGCAGATCCTGCAGGATTCCGGCGTCATCATCCAGCCGTTCTGGCAGAAGCTCTACAGTCATACGAGCAAGAAGGTGAAGAACTACGGCGTCCACCAGACTTTTGAAATGGACCTCCAGAACGTCTGGCTGGACGCCTAGCTGCAATGGTTGGCGAATGCCGGCACCCTTTCAGGTGCCGGCTGTCCGGCAAATCGATTATGGCTGCGGGCGCTGGCGCTCGGGTGCTGCCGCTAGGGCTTTTGAGGAGCGGTACATGTCTGGGCAGGTCTTCAACCGGTTGTTCACGCCGATTGCTCTGCGCGGCAAGACCTTACGCAACAGGATCGTGTTCGGAGCCCATACCGCGAACATGGCGGTAGAGGGACTGCCGACAGAACGGCATGTCGGCTATTATGCCGAACGCGCTATCGGCGGCGCGGGCATGATCGTCGTCGAGCCGATGCCGGTGCACCGGGCCGCGATTCTTACCCGCGGCAACTTCCGTCCTTCCGACGACAGCGTGATCCCCCATTTCCGCAAAGTGACGGAAGCGATCCGCGGCAACGGCGCCGTCGCCATCCAGCAGCTCTATCATGTCGGTCAGCACGCGGACGCGGACAACTCGTTCCATGCGGGCTGGTCTCCTTCCGGACTGCCGAGTTATCACGACTCTGACGGTTCGCATCGAATGTCCGGAGCCGAGATCGAAGAAACGATCGACGGTTTCGTGCAGGCGGCGCGCCGTTGCCGCGAGGCCGGTTTCGACGGCGTCGAGGTCTGGGCGGCGTATCATTCGATGCTGGACCAGTTCTGGACGCCCTGGTCGAATCGCCGCGACGACCGGTGGGGCGGCAGCCTTCAAAATCGCACCCGGATGAGCCGTGAGGTGATGAGCAGAATTCGCCGGGAATGCGGCGATGATTTCATCATCGGCCTTGCGGTCAACGACGAACCGGAAGTCGAAGTGGCGCTGACGCGCGAAGCATTGGCCGAGATAATCGACCTCCATGACCGCGATTCTTTGATGGATTATGTGACTTGTGGAACGGGCTCCTACTTCGATTTCTACAAGATCATCCCGACCTTTGTTTATCCGGAAAAGCTCGGCGCCGACCTGGCGTCCGTGCTCAAATCCACCGTGCGCCACGCGTTGGTCACCGCCGAGAGTCACATCCGTACGCCGCAGAATGCCGAAAGTGTGCTGAGCGAAGGCCACGCTGATCTGGTTTCCATCGTGCGGGGGCAGATCGCCGATCCGCACCTGGCCGCAAAGGCCGCCGCCGGACGGCCGGAAGACATTCGCGGGTGCCTGTCCTGCAACCAGATGTGTTGGGGCCGACGCAGCCGCGACTACTGGATCAGCTGCGTCATCAATCCCTCGGCGGGGCGGGAATGGGAATGGGGCGGAGATCGCTTCGCCCCGGCTAGCCAACCCAAGCGCGTACTGGTCGTCGGCGGCGGTCCCGCCGGCCTCGAAGCGGCGCGTGTAGCAGCCGAACGCGGTCACCGTGTCACGCTGGCCGAGGCTTCCGACCGTCTTGGGGGGCAGTTCCGCCTTGCGGGGCTGCAACCGCGCCGCGCCCAGATTCTGGATCTGATCGACTGGTACCAGCGCCAGCTCAGCCAGCTTCAGGTCGACGTCCGGTACGGACAATATGTCGAGGTGGAGGATGTCGAGCGCGAAGGCGCGGACCACGTCATCATCGCAACCGGCTCGATGCCGTCAGACGGCGCTTTCCAACGGGCATTGCCGCAGTGGGAAAGCATCCCGGGCGGCGGGCTGGTTCTCTCGGCCGAAGCCGTGATGGCCCGTGAGGCGAGACCAGGCAAAAATGTTATCTTGCTCGACGATGGCGGCAATTGGAAAGGGTGCGGCACCGCCTGGAAACTCGCCGAGGACGGTCACAATGTGACGCTTGTGACACCTGACGCCCTGGTTGGCAAAGAGCTTCAGCGAATGGCAGTCGACGCGCCGCTGCGCCGCGCACTCGCCAGGCTGCGGGTGCGGTTTTTGACCGAGAGCGCCATCGTTCATTGGGACGGGAAGGCCGCCAGGGTCGCTTCCCTGCTCGACGGAACCGAGCAGGACGTCGAAGCCGATGCGCTGGTCTTCGCCACGACGAATATGGCAGCCGACATGCTTTCCGTCGAACTCGACAGGCGCAAAATTGCCCACACGTCGATTGGTGATTGCACCGCCTCAAGGCAGGCGGCTTTTGCCATCCATGATGGCCGCAAGGTGGCGCTTGGTCTCTGATCGCAGTCTTGGCACGCACGACCGTCGGATGACCTGCATCGGCCGCGACGCGGCCGCGGGCTTCATGAGCCGCAAAAAAGCCGATATGCAGGATGCGTGCTACTGGATTGCGCCAAGCCATCAAAAGCCGGAGATTCTGCATGAGACTGACAGTGCTCCTTGCCGCCCTTGCGACGGCCTTTCCCGCTGTCGCCCTGGCCGGTCCGGCGTCGGACGCCGTGAAGTTCTTCTATGTTCCGGATGTCAAGTTCGAGGCCGACGCAAAATACCGGGATCGCTTCACCGAGCCGGTGACAAGACTGTTCGACCTCAACGATCAGGCAACGAGGAAGAATCCGGACCAGGTCGCCTGCATCGATTTCGATCCGGGCCTCGATGCGCAGGATTTCGACCAGAAGACCGTCTCCAAGACCCTGAAAGTGTCCGAGATGGTGGATGGCGATACTGCCCAGGTGGTGGCGAGCTTCAGCCTCTTTCCGGAAGGACACGATGCACAACGCGAAATGCATTGGTCGCTGAAGAAGATCGACGGCAAGTGGAGGATATCGGACATCGCATCGAAGACCAGCGATTGGACGCTGAGCCAGCTCGAATGTCTGGCGGGCCAAGATCCGGAGTGATCCGATGGCCCGCCGCCGGTTCCTGGCACTGTCGGCCGTGTGCATTATGGCGGCGGACTTGAGTGGCGGCGCCGCGCAGGGGCTACTCGGCACGCCGCCGGCGAATGCTCCGGCTGCCCCCGCGCCCGATGACCACGGGTCGCCGCCAGCGCCTGCACCTCGCGGAGCCGCCGAGCCGGCAACGCCACCGGCTGCCTCGCCAAGCATACCTGCCGCCCCAATTCAGCCGGGCTCGCCGACAGCGGTGGTGCGGCCATTCTACGACCAGGTCGGCTTGGAGGTCGGTCCGTCGCAGCGCCGCCATTTCGTCGATCCGGCGAAAACGGTGCTCGACAAGAGCGATGCGCTGCGCAAATCCGGGCAGGGCGAGTGCCTCGACCCCAACATGGCGCTCGACAATGCCGACTATGATAAGGCCGAGATCGACAAGAGCCTGAAGACGCTCGAGGCGATCAATGGCGACCAGGCCAAGGTCATCGTCGCCTTCGTCGTCGCCGGCAACCCGCACCGCCTTGAGTGGAAGTTCAAAAGGGTCGACGGCGAATGGAAGATATCGGACCTGCTATCGGTGACCGGTGAATGGGCGCTCAGCCAGTACCAATGCGAATAATGGTTCGAGCTAGCCTCGCCCGCGATAGGGCGCCACTCCGGTCTCGGGCAGCCAGGCGCCTTCCGGCGGCGCGCCCGTCTGCCAGAACACATCGATCGGAATGCCGCCGCGTGGATACCAATAGCCGCCGATGCGCAACCATAGCGGGCTCGTTGCCGCCACGATGCGGCGGCCGATCATGACGGTGCAATCCTCATGGAAAGCACCATGATTACGGAACGAGGTCATGAACAGCTTGAGCGACTTCGATTCCACCAGAGCCGCGTCGGGTGCGTAGTCGATGACGATATGGGCGAAATCAGGCTGGCCGGTGACCGGGCACAGCGAGGTGAATTCCGGGCAGGTGAAGCGCACGATGGCCGGCGGGCCGTCGCCGCGCGAAAACGGCACGGTTTCCAGGACCGCCGCTTCCGGGCTCTGTGGCGTCTCGACATGCGCGCCGAGCTGGGTGAGGGTTTTGGTATCGATCATGGACGGCTCCTTGCCTGCCTGTCGCCGGAAGCACGCTTCCATGGCGGTCGGCGCGAACGAAGATTGGAATAAACGCCGCAATCCACTCAGGGGCGGCGCATCTGGCCGCTCAATAACACAATTTGAAACCGCAGGAAGACGATGACCAGCAACGATCCGCTTCTCCAGCCCTATCAGCTCAAGCATCTGACGTTGAAGAACCGGGTGATGTCGACCAGCCACGAGCCTGCCTATTCGGAAGACGGCATGCCCAAGGCGCGGTACCGGCTCTACCACACGGAGAAGGCCAAGGGCGGCATGGCGCTGACAATGACCGCCGGCTCGGCCATCGTTTCACGCGACAGCCCGGCCGCCTTCGGCAATTTGCATCTCTATGATGACGGGATCGTGCCATGGCTCGCGGAACTGACCGACGCCTGCCACGAGCATGAATGCAAGGTGATGATCCAGATCACCCATCTCGGCCGTCGAACCGGTTGGAACAAGGCCGACTGGCTGCCCGTCCTGTCGGCTTCGCCGGTGCGGGAGCCGGCGCATCGCGCCTTTCCCAAGACCATCGAGGATTGGGATATCGAACGCATCGTTTCCGACTATGCTTCCGCCGCCCAGCGCTGCCAGGCCGCCGGTCTCGACGGCATCGAATTCGAGGCTTACGGCCATCTGATGGACGGCTTCTGGTCTCCGTCCACCAACCATCGCGACGACGAGTTCGGCGGCTCGCTCGACAACCGGCTGCGGTTCACCGACATGGTGCTCGACGCCGTGCGGGCGGCCGTCGGCGAAAAATTCGTCGTCGGCATACGCATGGTCGCCGACGAGGATTTTTCGCAAGGCCTGTCGAAAGAGGAGGGCGTCGAGATCGCCAGGCGGCTTGCCTCATCAGGCAAGGTCGATTTCCTCAACATCATCCGGGGCTCGATCGAGACCGACGCGGCACTGACCAAGGTCATTCCGGTGACCGGCATGCGCTCATCGCCGCATCTCGACTTCGCCGGCGAGGTGAGGGCGGCGACGAAATTCCCGACCTTCCACGCGGCGCGAATTTCCGACGTCGCAACTGCGCGCCACGCCATCGCCGCCGGCAAGCTCGACATGGTCGGCATGACCCGCGCCCACATCGCCGATCCGCACATCGTCCGCAAAGTGATGGAAGGGCGCGAGCACGAAATCCGCCCGTGTGTCGGAGCCACCTACTGCCTCGACCGCATCTACGAAGGCGGCGAGGCGCTCTGCGTCCACAATGCGGCGACCGGCCGCGAGGCGGACATTCCGCATATCATCACCAAGGCCGAGGGACCAAAGCGAAAAGTCGTCGTCATCGGCGCTGGTGCAGGCGGACTGGAAATAGCGCGCGTGGCCGCGGAGCGCGGCCATCAGGTGACGGTGCTGGAGGCATCGGGCCAGGCCGGCGGACAGGTCAGGCTGGCGACGCAGAACCCGCGCCGCAAGGAATTGATCGGCATCGTCGACTGGCGGTTGGCCGAACTCGACCGGCTCGGCGTCGAGATCCGCTACGACAGTTGGGCCGAGAAGGACGACGTTCTGGCGTTGTCGCCCGATGTCGTGGTGATCGCCACCGGCGGACTGCCGCAGAATCCGCCGCTGACGGCGGGCGACACTCTTGTCACATCGAGCTGGGACATCATGGCTGGCAGCGTCAAGCCGGCTGAAAACGTGCTGCTCTATGACGACAATGGAGGCCATCAGGGAATGGGCGCTGCGGAACTCGTCGCGGCTGCCGGTTCGAAGCTGGAACTGGTTTCGCCGGAGCGATTCTTCGCGCCGGAAATGGGCGGCATGAACCACGTACCCTACATGCGCGCCTTCCAGGAGAAGGGGGTCACCATCACTATCAACACAAGGCTGCGCTCGGTGCGCCGCGAGGGCAATCAACTGGTTGCCGAGCTTGCCTCCGATTTCGCCGACGGCTGGCGCGGCGAGCGGCGGGTCGACCAGGTGGTGGTCGAGCATGGCACGGCGCCGCTAGACGACCTTTATCTCTCGCTGAAGCCATTGGCGACGAACGGCGGCGCCATAGACTATGAGCGGCTGGTGAGTGGCGGCGACATTTTTCCCGAGCGCAATCCGCAAGGATCTTTCGTGCTGTTCCGCATCGGCGATGCCGTCGCCTCGCGCAACATCCACGCCGCCATCTATGACGGCATCCGGTTCGGGCTAAGGATTTGAAAGGCTGCTGTCGCTAACAGTTTCGAGGAGGCGCAACGGAACCTCCGCAAGGAGAGCCATCTGCTGCCTTGGTTCGTTGCGCGCCGCGTACGCCGCCTGCTTGCGCCGGCACCGTACGATTCGTGATCAGAACATTCTGGCGGTGGCCATGCAGAGCACGGTGAGAACCAGCAGCCAGGCGGCGATTCGCTCGCCTTGGGCCATCTTCGCGCGCAGGGCAGGTTCGGTGGCCGCGTCGGCGCCAGCAAGCTGCGTGCTGGTGCGGCGGACCATGGTGCTGAGCACTCCAGCCGCGGCGAAAGCGGCAACGATGCCGAGGGCCAGCACCATTTCCATCGAGCCGAAATAGGCACCATGGAAAAAATACCAGAGCAGCGCACCGGTGAGAAACACCATGCCGGCCGCTCCCATTTGCGGTCCAATGAAGCGTTCAGCCCGGATCTCGGGGTCGCGCGCCAGCGTGATGGTGGTGCCGGCCCAGAACACCCCCGCCATGACGTGAAGACCGATGGTGATGATGTAGACATATTGCATACCAGCTCTCCTCTCTTGCCCGCCGTCGCCTAAATAGTTAGATATCTAACTGTTAGATGTCAATGTATAAATGAGTGCCAGTTCCATCCGTGGAAAACACCGTCTAGTGTCTTGCCATGACGCCCTTTGAACGCCCGCCGGTCGGCATGAATCTCGGCCGCACCGCCAAGCTTGTTGCACAGGCCTTCGACACCGCGTTGGTTGAAGCGGGCGGCACGTTGCCCGTCTGGCTTACTCTGCTGTCGGTCAAATCGAGCGAGCTAGCCAACCAGCGCGAGCTCGCCGGAATGATCGGCATACAGGGAGCGACGCTCACCCATCATCTAAACGCGATGGAGGCGCAAGGATTGCTGACGCGCCGCCGCGATCCCGTCAACCGCCGGGTCCATCTGGTCGAATTGACAGAGGCCGGAGAAGCGATGTTCGAGACACTGCGCAAGGCGGCGCTTGCCTTCGACAAGCGGCTGCGCGTGGGCCTGTCAGACGACAGGCTGGCGGAGTTTGCGCAAGTGCTGGCGACCTTGCGGGCCAACGTGGAAAGCTGACGATGTCCAAGGCGCGCCGCGTAATCTCTTTCGACACTACGCGCTCTAGGGATCGCCCGCTCAGTCGTCATAGCTCTGGATTGTCCCAAAAGCATAGCCGCGCTGCTTCAGCGCTGTAATCAGCCTGGTCAGTTTCGTCTTGCCGTCGAAGCCGTCCTGGAACATCTCGTCATGCATGAGCAGGATCATCTTTCCGCGCTTGACGAAGCGGCCATAGCCGAACAGGTGATCGATCTCGCTGACCAAGTGGTCGACGCTCTGCACCGGCTTGCCTGTGTCGTCATGCACCCACTCATGGTCCCAGCCATAGAGATAGAAGCGGGAAGCGGCGACGAATTCATAGTCCGGCTCCTCACGGCCTTCCTGCGCAAGGCCGAGCGAGGTGTCGTTCTTCGACATTGAAGGCAGTCTGAACACGTCGCGCCCAGGCAGCCTCGCATGAACCGCTGGAGCGAGCCCGAGCACGGCGTTGGCCCGCAGCATGTCTGCCACCACGCCTTCCGTATCGGCATAGAAATGCTGGTAGCGGTTGTTGGCGTGGCTGTAGCTGTGATTGCCGACCGTCACCAGCGGCAGAGCTTTTGCGCGTCTGACTAATGCCTTGTTGCCCGCGCTCGCCTGCGCATGCATGCCGACCATGAACAACGTCGCCGGCACCTGCTGCGCTTCCAGCACGTCGAGGATGTTGCTGGTGCCGTTCAGCGGTCCGTCATCGAAAGTCAGATAGATGGTGCGATCCACTGCATAAGCGGGAAATGCGGCGAGCATGGTCAGCAAAGCAAGCAGAAGCGGCATCGGAACTACCCGTTTGCACAGGGCGCCATCTCGGTGATGAGTTGTCAAGCGCGGGTGAGGGCTGCCTACGCCAGGCTTCCCTGCAGCACCGTTAGCCTGGCCTTCTTCGGCATGCGGGCGCTCAGCCAGTCACGGGCTTTGTCCTGCGGCATCGGGAAGGCGATGGAGTAGCCCTGCACCTGGTCGCATCCGATGGCCATCAGTGAATCGAGTTCGGCTTCGGTCTCGGCGCCCTCCGCGACGATCGAGATACCAAGGCCGCGCGCGAGCTCGGTGATGGCGCGCACGATCTTGGAGTTGTCACCGTTCTCATGGATGTTCTGGACGAAGCGGCGATCGATCTTCAGCCGGTCGATCTCGTTGGGATTGACGTGGCTGAGCGACGCGTAGCCAGTGCCGAAATCGTCGAGCTCAAGATGGACGCCGGCGGCCCTGATATGGCGTAGCTTTGCCGCGATGCCTGTCTTCTCGTCATCGAGAATGACGGATTCGACGATTTCCAGCGACAGTTTCTGCGGCGGTAGGCCGGCCTTCTCAAGCGTCTCGAACAGGAAAGCATCGAAGTCGTGCTCGCGCAATTCGGTTCCGGATACGTTGACCGCAAGTCGTCCGAAAGCAATGCCGTCGCGGTTCCATTCGGCGGCTTCGTTGATCGCCTTGCTGATGACGATGCGGCCGATATCAGGCATGAAACCGCATTTCTCGGCGACGGGAATGAATTCGCCAGGCGAGATCATGCCGCGCTCGGCATGGTTCCAGCGCACCAGCGCCTCGATGCCACTGATCGTGCCGTCGCTCAGTGAAACCTGCGGCTGGAAATAGACCTGGAATGCCTGCTGTGAAATGGCAACCTTGATGTCGTGCTCGAGTTGCTTGCGATAATCGAGTTCGCGACGCAATTCCTCGGAGAAGAACGAGAAATTGCCGCCGCCCATCTTCTTGGCGGAGTAAAGCGCCAGATCGGCGTGAACCAGCAGGTCCTGGGCGTTGTCGGCGTCGATCGGATAGACGGCGATGCCGCCGCTGGCGCCCGGTAGAATGGTCGTGCCCTGGAAGACGATCGGCTCGTTGATGTGCGCAAGAATGCGCCGTGCCAGCATGTTGATGTCTTCGCTGCCGCCGGCGCCGTTGAGGATCATCACGAACTCGTCGCCACCGAGGCGCACGCACAGATCCGACGCCCGACAGGAATCGCGCATGCGCTGGGCCGTGATGACCAGCACATAGTCGCCGGCGGCGTGGCCGAGCGTGTCGTTGATCTGCTTGAACCGGTCGAGATCAAGCTGCACCACCGCAAGACGTTCGCGCCGACGATGCGCGCTCTTGATCAGCGTGTCGAAATGGTCGGTCAGGAATGTGCGGTTGTGCAGACCTGTCAGCCCGTCATGAACGGCGATGAAGGCCATCGAATTGCGCGCATCGACGAGTTCGCGCGTCTTGCGCAGGATCGCGTTTGACATGGGCCGGAAGATGAACAGCGCCACCAGAACGATGACGCCGATCGTGGCGTAAAACAGCGTGCGGTGCAGATCGAGCATCTTTTCGGATCGTTCGTCGGCGAAAGCGCTGATGCGCTGGCCCAGCGCCGAATAGCCCGACAATGTTGCGTTGGCGACCGAGGCGTCGAGGGTGACGCGCTCGTAACCGCCCTTGTAGCCGCCATTGTCGCCGAGTGCGAGTTGGGACGAGAAGGCCGATACCAGGCGTTCGCCATTGGCGACCAGCCCGACGGAAAAATAGTCGAGATGGAAAGGCTTGCCGAAAAGGACGTTCTCGATCGTCTTCGGATCGAGCCTGGCCGGCGACTTTGGATCGGCGGCCGTCTGCTTGAGCAGCAGGTCATAGTTGGTTTCGAACTCCGCCGTCGCCTGCTTGAGCGCGTTGACGAGCGCCGGCTGCTTGTCGCGCGAAGCAGCACCGGTCGCACCGGCGAGGAAGACGATGCGCTGCGACAGCGTCTTTTGCGTGCTGACGATATCGAGCAGCGTATGGTTGTGCCGTTGGGTGGCCATCACCTGCTGCAGCAGGATGAAGGAAGCCACCACCATGGCGGCGATGATCAGCAGCGCCAGCCAATAACCAGCCTTGATCAGCAGTATGAGCTTGCCTGAAACGGTTTGCACCGGCTGCTGCGACATCTTGGGGGGCGGCCCTCTCGCCAACGGATTCCTGTATGAGCATCATTGAACTGCAAACATTAACAGGACTGGAAATCGACAGCTGGCCGACAAGGGGAAAGGCTTAAAGGTCGCGAAATGGTTATCGGCCTCTTTCGCGGCCGGTCCGCATTTGAACATTCGCCGGCCCATGTGATCCGGATCGTCCCTCGAGCCATGCCTGCGGCATCCGTTCGACATTACCCAGCCACCTGATCCGGTCGCTTTTGCGGTGGATTTTTTGTGCGTGCGGGACGACAGTCGGCCCACGTCAAACGAGGCACGATCATGACCGCAGCATTTCTCTCCCATATCGACGGCGAACTTGAGGGGCTCAGATCGGCCGGACTGTACAAGTCCGAGCGGGTAATTTCCTCCACGCAGTCGGCTGAGATCGAGGTCGGCGGCGAGAAGGTGCTGAATTTCTGCGCCAACAACTATCTCGGCCTCGCCGACAGCCCCGACCTGCGCGAGGCGGCAAAGCACGCGCTCGACCGCTACGGCTACGGCATGGCTTCGGTGCGTTTCATCTGCGGCACGCAGGAGGAGCACAAGCAGTTGGAAGCGACGATATCGTCCTTCCTCGGGATGGACGACACCGTCCTCTACGGCTCCTGCTTCGATGCCAATGGTGGACTGTTCGAGACGCTTCTGGGCGAGGAGGACGCGATCATCTCCGATGCGCTGAACCACGCTTCCATCATCGACGGGGTCAGGCTGTCCAAGACCAAGCGCTTCCGCTACGCCAACAACGATATGGCGGATCTCGAGGCGCGGCTGAAGGAGGCGAAGGATTGCCGGTTCCGGCTGATCGCCACCGACGGCGTGTTCTCGATGGATGGCATCATCGCCAATCTCGCGGGTGTGTGCGATCTGGCCGAAAAATACGATGCCATGGTCATGGTCGACGACAGTCACGCGGTCGGCTTCGTCGGCAGGAACGGCCGCGGCTCGGCTGAGCATTGCGGCGTCGAGGGCAGGGTCGACATCATCACCGGTACGCTCGGCAAGGCGCTGGGCGGCGCTTCCGGCGGCTACACGTCCGGCAAGAAACAGGTGGTCGACTGGCTGCGCCAGCGCTCGCGGCCCTATCTGTTTTCCAACACGCTGATGCCGGCGATCGCCGGCGCCTCGATCAGAGTGTTCGACATGATCCGCAATGGCGATGCCCTGCGCGAGCGCCTATATGCCAATGCGGAACGGTTTCGGACACAGATGGGGAAGCTCGGCTTCACGCTGGCAGGCGCCGGCCATCCGATCATCCCGGTCATGCTGGGCGATGCGAGCTTGGCGCAGGAGATGGCGGCGCGCATGCTGCAACGCGGCATCTATGTCATCGGCTTCTCCTTCCCGGTGGTGCCCAAGGGCCAGGCGCGCATCCGCACGCAGATGTCGGCTGCGCATTCCAGCGCCGACATTGATCGGGCGGTCGAGGCTTTCGGTGCGGTTGGCAAGGAACTAGGTGTGATTTCCTGAGCGACCGGCGCCGCAAACCGCTTCCGGATCAAGAGATTCAAGGGACAAAAGAATGTCGAACATGATGAAGGCGCTGGTGAAGGCCAAGGCCGAGCCGGGCATCTGGATGGAAGAGGTGCCGGTGCCGGAAATCGGCCCCAACGACGTCCTGATCAAGGTGAAGAAGACTGCGATCTGCGGCACCGACGTCCACATCTACAATTGGGACCAGTGGGCGCAGAAGACGGTGCCCGTGCCGATGGTGACCGGCCATGAATTCGTCGGCACCGTCGCGGATTTCGGCGCCGCGGTCACCGAATACAAGGTCGGCCAACGCGTGTCGGGCGAAGGCCACATCGTCTGCGGACATTGCCGCAACTGCCGCGCGGGCAGGGGGCATCTGTGCCGCAACACGCTCGGCGTCGGCGTCAATCGCCCGGGCGCCTTCGGCGAGTACCTGGCGATCCCACAGCACAATGTCGTGCCGATCCCGGACGATGTGCCGGACGAGATCGCCGCGATCTTCGATCCCCTGGGCAATGCGGTTCACACCGCATTGTCATTTGATCTGGTCGGCGAGGACGTGCTGGTCACC
The DNA here is from genome assembly GCF_020165765.1 of Mesorhizobium sp. B264B1B. Taxonomy (NCBI): domain Bacteria; kingdom Pseudomonadati; phylum Pseudomonadota; class Alphaproteobacteria; order Hyphomicrobiales; family Phyllobacteriaceae; genus Mesorhizobium; species Mesorhizobium sp. B264B1B. The sequence continues at coordinate 489,255 of NZ_JAIUIS010000002.1, read as the reverse complement.
GGCGCCGGACCGATCGGCATCATGGGCGCGCTGGTGGCGCAATGCGTCGGCGCCAGGAAGGTCGTTATCACGGATATCAATCCGGTTCGGCTGGATCTTGCGCGCAAGCTTGGCGTCCAGCACGTCGTCGACGCCTCCAAGGAAAAACTGAGCGACGTGATGCCGGCGCTCGGCATGACGGAGGGTTTTGATGTCGGCCTGGAAATGTCGGGGGCAGCCCCCGCCTTCCGCGACATGATCGACACCATGAACAATGGCGGCAAGATCGCCATCCTCGGCATTGCGCCGACCGGGTTCGAGATCGACTGGAACAAGGTCATCTTCAAGATGCTGCATCTCAAGGGCATCTATGGCCGCGAGATGTTCGAGACCTGGTACAAGATGATCGCGCTGGTCCAGGGCCCGCTCGACGTCTCAGGCCTGATCACGCACCGCATCGGCATCGATGATTTCCAGGTTGGATTCGACGCGATGCGCAGCGGCAGTTCGGGCAAGGTGGTGATGGACTGGTGATCGATGCGCCGGGAGTCTCAGGCTTCGAGGCTGGCGATGCTAGGGTCGCCTGGTTTTCAGCCATCGCACCTGTCGCCATGCGCGCCGCAACGCAGTTGCGGCGGCGCCGATGGCAATGGCGGCGAGCGCAAGCGTCAAGACTTCGTTGTGGCCATTCCAAAGGAATTCTCCGGTAGATAGCAGTGCCGCGACGGTTGCGACTGCCATGCGATGTGGCTTGGCCATCGGTCCGGTGAAATCGCTCGGCGTCTCGTTGGCCCGCCCCAATTCCCGCACATAGGCGGTGAGAACCGAAAAACAGGCCGCTGCCCAGCCAAGGCCAGGCATGCCGATGCCGTAACCTATGCCGGCCATGATGGCGATATCGGCGAGCCTGTCCGGGAACTCGTTCCAGAACGGCCCGTCGGCCGACGCCTTGCCGCCCTCGACGGCGACCATGCCATCGAACAGATTGCACAGCAGCCGCAGTTGGCAAAACAGCGCCGCGCCCAGCAACAGCAGCGAACGAGAAGTGCCGCCGCTCTGCCCGCCAAGCCAGAAAGCCGTGCCTGCCAGCGCGCCGGCGAGGATACTGGCCTGCGAAATCTGGTTGGGGGTCACGGAGAGTGCGGCGAGACGTCTGGCCGTCGCTTGTGCCCAGCGCGTGTCGCGGCTTGCAAGTGGTCTGCGATCGCCCGTGTTCATCACTGCCTCATCCCGGTGACCAGAAATAACGAGTGAGATGGAAGAAGATCGGAGCGGAGAAAACCACCGAATCCAGCCGATCTATCAGGCCGCCATGGCCGTCGATCAGATGGCCCCAATCCTTCACGCCGCGGTCACGTTTGATGGCGGACATCACAAGGCCGCCGAAAAAACCCATCAGCGTGATCAGGAAGGCCATCGCGCCCGCCTGAAGCGGAGAGAACGGCGTGATCCACCACAGGCCAGCGCCGATGAGGCTGGCGCTTGCAACGCCGCCGAGGAAACCTTCAAGCGTCTTGGACGGCGAAAGCTTTGGTGCGATCTTCGTATGCCCGATCGCCTTTCCCCAGATATATTGCAGTACGTCGCTCAATTGCACGACGATGACAAGGAAGGCTATCAGAAGCACATTGCGACCCTCGTAGCCGGGAATATGCAACGTCAGAAGAGCCGGGACGTGGGAGGCGCAGAAAACGCAGATCATCAACGCCCATTGCACCTCGGCAATTCGAACGAGGAAGTGCTGGGTGTCGCCCCGTGTGGCTGAGATGATTGGCATCAACAGGAAGGCGTAGACCGGGATGAAAACAGAAAAGATCCCGTAGTCCTCGATCCAGAGCAGCACATACTGTACCGGCAGCACGACGAAAAACGCCGTGGCCAGCGCCCAGTGGTCGGCACGCCGGGTGTTGGTCAGCGTCACGAATTCGCGAAGTGCGGCGAAGGAACAGAAGCCGAAGAGAAGCAGGACGCCGATCCGCCCGGCGATGAATGCTATGGCGATGAGGATCGCCATTACCCACCAGGCATTGATACGGGCGTTGAGGTTCTCGATGGCTGGGTTGGAGCCTTCTGGCGACAGCCGTCGCTCCAGGATATGCCCCACGAAAGAGGCCACGAGCAGGATCCCGCAGACGCCGAGCACGAGAACCATCATATCGAATTGGGTTGAGCTCATTCCGCTGCCTTTTTCGGTGCCAGCGCCAGCAGCGCCCCACGTGCCCGCTCGAGGAATATATCCTTGCTCTCGCCATCAGCCAGGTTCATTGGCTCGCCGAACGTCACGGTGCAGATCAGCGGGATAGGCACGAATTCCCCTTTCGGCATCACTCGGTTGAGATTGGCGATCCATACCGGCACCAACTCGAAATCCGGGTGCGATGCCGCTAAATGGAACAGGCCGGACTTGAATGGCTGCAAGGACGCGTCGGATTGGTTGCGCGTGCCTTCCGGGAAGAGAATGAGCGAAGAGCCTTCCCTCATCGCCTCTCCCATGCTTTCGACAGGATCCATCGTGCGTCCATCGCGATTGCGCTCGATCAGGACGGCATTGAAAACGTCACGGCCGATGAAGGCTCGGACTTTTGATTTCAGCCAGTAGTCGGCACCCGCTACGGGACGCACCCGCCGCCGCAGGCGCGGCGGCAGAACAGCCCAGATCAAGATGAAATCGCCATGGCTGGAATGATTGGCAAAGAAGATCGAGCGACGCCGAGGCAATCTGCCTTCATGCCAAAACGGCCGCACAGCGGTGATGGCTCTGGCAAACAGCAAGACGACCACGGCCACCGGCCTCGCGAGCAGCGACTTCATTCTTCCCCCAATTCGCCCGTCGATGATCACTGGCTGACATACAGCACTGAAAATCCGCCACCGAGCAAGCAGCGATCGAAAATGACCGCCAGACAGTCTCTGCTTCAAGGCGCTGTCGCGTCGAGCCACCGTCTCATATTCTATCGGCCGATAGCCGCTATCTCAGACCCAACGCGCTTTCCAATGACGCAACGCCTTTGACGATGGAGGCTTGCTGGTCGGCGCTCAGCTGGGCCAGCAGTTCCCGTTCGAAAGCCTTCGCCAGTGGCACCATCTCGCTATAGGCCGCAAGTCCGGCTCTGGTCAGCGCCAGGTGCTCGACGCGGCGATCGTTCTCGTCAGTGGTTCGGATGAGCCAGCGGCGACGCTCAAGCTCCGCCACGGCACGCGAAACCTTTGTCTTGTGCATCGCCGACTGCGCGCCGAGTTCCGTCGCGGTCATTGTGCCGCGCTGGCCAAGCCCCGAAAGCGTACGCCATTCCGGCCGTGTGAGGCCGTGACGCTCCTTGTAGATCCGAGAGAATTCGCGGCTCAGCGCATCGGCCAGCCGATACAGCCGGTAGGGCAGAAAGCTTTCGAGTTCCAGGATTTCGGATTCCATGACCAGCCATCGAGAAATGCCCGCGCACGGCATTGATAGTTACATTTTGGATGGTTACAAATGAAACCAATTTGGTCAAGCATTCGCGAGGAGGAAGCGATGGCCTTTTCCTACATGCCGGGTTTCGGTAACGATTTCGAAACCGAAAGCCTGCCGGGTTCGCTGCCGCAGGGGCGTAATTCACCGCAGCGGCCGGCCTACGGCCTCTATGCCGAGCAGCTCTCCGGTTCGCCCTTCACCGCGCCGCGCGGCACCAATGAGCGCTCCTGGCTTTACCGCATCAGGCCGAGCGTCAGACATACCGGGCGCTTCAAGTCGGTGAGCTATCCCTTCTGGAAAAGTGCGCCCAATGTCGGCGATCATGAGCTGGCGCTCGGCCAGTATCGCTGGAGCCCGGTGCCGATGCCGAAGGAGCCGACCGACTTCATCGCCGGCATGCGCTCGATCACCACCGCCGGCGACGTGCTTGGGCAGACCGGCATGGCGGCGCATGTCTATGTCGCCAACAGGTCGATGGTCGACGACCATTTCTTCAACGCCGACGGCGAGTTGCTGGTGGTGCCGCAGGTAGGCGCCTTGCGCTTCGTCACCGAGATGGGGGTCATCGAGCTCAGGCCCGGCGAGATCGCGGTCCTGCCGCGCGGCCTCGTGTTCAAGGTCGAACTGGTCGATGCCGAAGTGCGCGGCTATGTCTGCGAGAACTACGGCGCCAAGCTGACGATGCCCGACCGCGGCCCGATCGGCGCCAACTGCCTGGCCAATCCGCGCGATTTCAAGACGCCCTGCGCCTGGTTTGAGGAGAAGGAGACGCCCTGTCGGCTGATCGTCAAATGGTGCGGACATTTTCATGTCACGGAAATCGGCCATTCGCCCCTCGATGTGGTGGCGTGGCACGGCAACTATGCACCCTATAAATATGATCTGGCGGCGTTTTCGCCGGTTGGTGCGATCCTCTTTGACCACCCCGATCCGTCGATTTTCACGGTGCTGACGGCGCCGAGCGGCGAGGAGGGCACCGCCAACATCGATTTCGTCATCTTTCCGCCGCGCTGGCTGGTGGCGGAGGATACGTTCCGCCCGCCCTGGTATCACCGCAACATCATGAGCGAGTTCATGGGGCTGATTCACGGCCAGTACGACGCCAAGGAAGAAGGGTTCGTTCCCGGCGGCATCAGTCTGCACAATCTGATGCTGGCCCATGGCCCGGATGCACCTGGCTTCGAAAAGGCCTCGCGCGCGGATCTGAAACCGGTCAAGCTCGACAACACCATGGCCTTCATGTTCGAGACCCGGTTCTCGCAGATGCTGACCCGCTACGCTGCCGAACTCGACACCAGGCAGGACAATTACATCGACTGCTGGGCCGATCTGAAGAAGCGCTTCAATGGCACGCCCGAGGGCGATTGGTCCTGAAGGATCGCTGCCGCCGGAAAACTGCCTTCAGGAAAGTTGAGCCGGCGGCTTGACGATTGCCCATAACAGCCTTGTTGTGGGCCAAGCGGCGCAAGGCCGCGTCAGGAGAGGAAACCGCATGAAGCTTGCCACATTGAAGAACGGGACGCGCGACGGAAAGCTCGTCGTCGTCTCGCGCGATCTTACACGCTTCACCGATGCCTCCTTCCTGGTGCCGACGCTGCAGGCGGCGCTCGACGATTGGCGGCGGATTTCGCCGCATCTGGCCGCAATGGCGGAGTCGCTCGAGAGCAATGCGGTGCCGTCGGCGCGCTTTCACGAACATAATGCCCATTCGCCGCTGCCGCGCGCCTATCAATGGGCTGACGGTTCGGCCTATGTGAACCATGTCGAGCTGGTGCGGAAGGCGCGCGGGGCCGAGATGCCGGCGAGCTTCTGGACCGACCCGCTGATCTATCAGGGCGGCTCCGACAGCTTCATCCCGCCGCGAGACCCGATCCGCATGGCCGACGAGGCCTCTGGCATCGACATGGAGGCGGAAGTCGCGGTCGTTGTCGATGATGTGCCGATGGGCGCCAGCCTCGAAAAAGCGCGGGAGGCGATTCGCCTGGTGATGCTGGTCAACGACGTGACGCTGCGTGCGATCACCGGACCGGAACTCGCCAAGGGGTTCGGCTTCTTTGAATCCAAGCCGTCCTCGGCCTTCTCGCCGGTCGCGGTGACGCCGGACGAGTTGGGCGAGGCCTGGGACGGCGGCAAGGTCAGCCTGCCGCTGCTTGCCGACCTCAACGGCAAACCTTTCGGCCGGGCGAATGCCGGCGTCGACATGACGTTCGATTTCCCTGCGCTCATCGTGCACGCGGCGAAAACACGGCCGCTGGCGGCCGGCACCATCATCGGCTCCGGCACCGTCTCCAACAAGCTCGGCGGTGAGCCTGGCAAACCTGTCTCGGCCGGCGGCGCTGGCTATTCCTGCATCGCTGAACTGCGCATGATCGAGACCATCGAGAGCGGCGAGCCGAAGACGCCGTTTCTGCGTTTCGGCGACACGGTGCGCATAGAGATGAAGGACAAGGCCGGGCATTCGATCTTCGGCGCCATCGAGCAGACGGTCGAGAAATATGAAGGGTGAGAGCGCAAGAAGTTGAAGGATGAACCTGCTTGATCATCTGCGCCGAATGGCCCGCAACAACCGCTGGTCGAACGACCGGCTCTACCGCGCCGTGCTTATGCTGGGGCCTGGTGAATTCGAAGCCAATCGCATCAGCTTCTTCCCGTCGATAAGGGCGACGCTCAACCACATCCTTGCGGTCGATCTTCTCTATCTCGATTTTCTGGAGCAGGGCGGTATCGGCGCCGCGGTGTACGATGATTTCGTGCCGTTCGATAACGCAGCCGATTTGTCAGTGGCCCAGATCAAGTTCGACCGCAGGCTGATCACCTTCTGCGATGCCTTGTTGGAAGCCGACCTCGACCGCCATGTCATCACTGACCGGCGTGGAGACGGCATGATCCCGGAAAAGATCGGCGATATCCTCGCCCATGTTTTCCTGCATGACATCCACCATCGCGGCCAGGTGCACGCGATGCTGTCCGGCACGTCGGTCGCGCCGCCGCAACTCGACGAGTTCCTGCTCGATTATGATTTGAAGCTGAGGCAGGAGGAGGTTGGACGGCTGGGTTTGTGAGACCACTGCTTATGTCAGGGCGACGTCGTAGCGGGCGAAATGCGGGTCGGATGTCATGATGGTTAGTTTGTCCATTTGCGCCTGCGCAATCAGTAGTCTGTCGAATGGATCGCCATGGTGGTGGGGTAGGCCAGCGACAGCGTTCGCATGCTGGAAGGTGACGGCGAGCGGCTGAAATTGCATCCTTGGAAGCAGTGTTGGCAGATCATCCGGCGCATCGAGTTTTCTGATTGAGCGCTTGATGGCAATTTCCCAGACGCTTGCCGCGCTGGCGAACACCACCGCTTCCGAAGCCAGGATGGCGCGGTAGTGCTTGCTGAGACGTCGATCGTCCGAAATCGACCAAAGGATGATATGTGTATCGGCGAGAAACGGGCCGATCATCATTTGACGTACTCGTCCCATTCGGGGCCGAGTTCGTCAAAATCGTCCGCAATCCAGATCTTGCCTTTCAACGCGCCGATACGCGGCAAGGGTTCCGCCGCTGCCGGAGGCACGATACGCGCAGCCATCTTGCCGTGGCGCGTGAGTACAATCTCTTCACCGGCTTCCGCGCGGCTGACGAGTTCCGACAATTTGGCCTTGGCCTCGGCGATGGAAACATTCATGGCTCGATCCTTTGTGACCATAATTTAGGTCATAATTTATCGAACCGCAAGCCGCCTGGTCGGGGTCGATCTACTCCGCGGCCTGCACCTTGATCACGCCGCGCTTGATCTGGTCCTGCTCGATCGATTCGAACAGTGCGCGGAAATTGCCTTCGCCAAAGCCTTCGTCGCCTTTGCGCTGGATGAATTCGAAGAAGATCGGTCCGATCACGGTCTTGGAGAAGATCTGCAAGAGGATCTTCGTCGTGCCGCCGTCGACCACGCCTTCACCGTCGATCAAAATGCCATGCTTCTTCATGCGCTCGATCGGCTCGTCATGGCCGTTCACGCGTGCATGCGACATCTCGTAATAGGTCTCCGGCGGGCCGGGCATGAATTTCAGCCCATTGGCGGCAAGCTTGTCGGTGGCCTCGTAGATCGCGTCGGTGCCCACCGCTATGTGCTGGATGCCCTCGCCATTGTACTTCTTCAGATATTCGGCGATCTGGCTGGTGTCGTCCTTGGACTCGTTGAGCGGAATGCGGATCTTGCCGCAGGGCGAGGTGATCGCCCGGCTGACCAGCCCGGTGATCTTGCCGTCGATGTCGAAGAAATGGATCTGCTTGAAGCCAAACAGGTCGCGGTAGAAACCCCACCATTTGTCCATGTTGCCGCGGTAGACATTATGCGTGAGGTGGTCGAGGAAATAGAAGCCGACGCCTTCCGGCCTGGGGTCGCGTTTGCCCAGCCATTCGAATTCGGCATCATAGGCCGAACCCCTCTCGCCATAGGTTTCGATGAAGTAGAGCAGCGAGCCGCCGATGCCAACGATCGCCGGCACGTCAAGCGTCTTGTCGGCGCCTTCGTAAGGCGTGGCTCCTTTCGATACCGCGTGTTCGAAGGCATGCTTGGCGTCCACGACCCGCCACGCCATCGAGGAGGCGCATGGGCCATGCTTGTCGACGAACTTCATCGCATGCGAGCTGGGCTCGGCGTTGACGACATAGTTGATGTCGCCTTGCCGCCAGACGGTGATGTCCTTGGTGCGATGCCTGGCCACGGCTACGTAGCCCATGCGGGTGAACAACTCGGCCAGCTTCCGCGGCTCCGGATGCGCGAATTCGACGAACTCGAAACCGTCGGTGCCGGCAGGGTTGGTCTTGCTGATCTTGGCGGGCGGGGCGTCGTGCGGGAAGGGACCCATGATAATCCTCCGGAAGCTGGCTTGGCCTGGATGGGCCATCTCAACTCATCATAGCGCGGGCAGGTCGCACGGTGCTTGCATTCAAACGCTTGAAATGTTTATCTGATGCATGAAATGTGCATGGTTTTTGGAAGTATCATGAATGATGCGCGTCTTGATCAGTTTGATCGCAAGATATTGGCGCTGTTGCAGTGTGACGCACGGCTCACCAACAACGACCTTTCGGAGCGGGTGAACCTCTCGGCCTCGCAATGCTCGCGCCGCCGCCAGCGGCTTGAGGAGGACGGCTATATCAAGGGCTATCGCGCCGTGCTTGACCGCGACCGGCTGGGCTTTTCGCTGGTCAACGTCATCTCGGTGACCTTGGCCACTCACAACCGCGACAATGCGCGGCGCTTCGGCGAACTGGTGGCGCGGCTGCCCGAAGTGCAGGAGGCGCACGCGCTGACCGGCGAAATGGATTATATCCTGAAGGTGGTTACGCCCGACCTGAAATCATTGTCGGAGTTCGTCAATGGCGTGCTCTTGCCCCACGAATCTGTGCAGCACGTCAAGACGGCGATTGTGCTCGAGACGCTCAAGGAGACGGGCGCGCTGCCAATCTAACCCTTCGACTGCTGAATCAGCCCATAGAGATTGGTGCAGCGGGCGCCGGAACGGCAGTAGGCGAACACCGGGCCTTCCAACTCGTCGAGCGCTTGTCCCTGGTCCTCGACATTCTCCGCCGTGATCTGGCCGCTGATGACGGGGATGTAGCGGAAGGCAAGCCCGGCAGCCTCGACTGCGGCCTTGAGCGTGTCGGCCGAAGGCTGGCCGGGCTGCTCGTCGTCCGGCCGGTTGCAGATCACGCTCTTGAAGCCTGCTGCCTTGATGGCGGCGACGTCCTCGGGCTGGATCTGGCCCGAGACCGAATAGTCCTCGCTGATCTCGCGGTATTCCATTGTGGTGTCCTCGCAATCTGGTTGGGCAGTCTTGCCACTCCCCGGCACGGCCGGCAATCCACGCCGAGGGATTTCTCTGCCAAATAGCGAGTGCTGACCGGAAAATCCAACCGGGCCGCGAGGGCCCGGTTGGGTCGGAGCGGCTCAACTGCCGAGGATCGCGCCTTTGATCTGCGTGATGTTGTTGTGCATCATGTCGACATAGGTCGAGGCCGGGCCTTCGGGCTGCGACAGCGCGTCGGAATAGAGCGTGCCGCCGACCTTGATGCCGGTCTCGCTGGCGATCTGCTCGATCAGGCGCGGATTGGTGATGTTCTCGACGAAGATCGCCGCCGCTTTGTCCTGCTTGACCTGCTCGACCAGCTTGGCGACGTCGGCGGCCGACGGTTCGGAATCCGTCGAGACGCCCTCCGGCGCTAGGAAGGTCAGGCCGTATTCGTGCTCGAAATAGCCGAACGCGTCATGCGAGGTGATGACAACGCGTTTTGCCTCGGGGATGGACTGGATCGCCGCCTTCACCTCGCTTTCGAGCGCGTCGAGCTTCTTTGTGTAAGCCGCGGCGTTGGTCTGGTAGCTGACGCAGCCATCATTGTCGGCCGCGCAGAACGCTTCGGCAATGTTCTTCACATAGATCTTGGCGTTGGCGATCGACTGGAAGGCATGTGGGTCGGTGACCGTCTTGCCGCCGCCGGTACCCGCGCCCTCCGCCGCGTCCGCATCGGCGAATTCCGGTTTGAAGTCGATCGCCGCCACGCCCTTGGTCAGGGTGACGATCGAGGCCTTGGTGGCGCTGGCATCGACCAGCCGCTGTAGAAAGCCCTCGAAATGCAGGCCGTTGACCAGCACCAGATCGGCGCCCGCCATGGCGACCGCATCAGCCGGGCTCGGCTCGTAGACATGCGCATCGCCGTCGGGTCCCACGATGGTGGTGATGTTGACGCGGTCGCCGCCGACATTCCTGGCGAAATCGGCAATGACGGTGAAACTCGCGACCACTTTCAAGGGCGCCGCAAAGGCCGACGACGCGCCGAGAGCAGTTAATGTTATAACGCTCATCGTGAGGGCGGCGCGGATCGATTTCAACATGGGCGGTCTCCTTGGAGGCTAGGGATAGATCAGGCCGTCCGATGACGGTGATGGACGATGCGGGCGCGCAGCGCGCCGCGCGTGCCGAACAGGATCGAGGCGAAATAGACGACGCCTGCCGACAGGATGATCGCCGGGCCTGAGGGCAGCGAGGCGTGGTAGGACAGAAGCAGTCCGGCGATGCAGGAGGCAAAGCCGATCAGCACGGCCAGCACGCACATCGGTTCGACGCGCACGGTCCAGAAACGGGCCGCGGCGGCCGGCAGCATCATCAGCCCGACCGACAGAAGCGTGCCCAGCGCCTGGAAGCCGCCAACGAGGTTGAGCACGACGAGGCCGAGGAAAATGAAATGCACCGGACTGCCCCACCGGCTGACCGAGCGCAGGAACAGCGGGTCGAGGCATTCGGCGACCAAGGCCCGCCAGAAGACGGCAAGGCTGGCAAGCGTCACCAGCACGATGCCGCCGATCAGCGTCAGCGCTTCATCGTTGAGCGCCAGCACCGTACCGAACAGCACATGCATGAGGTCGACGCTGGAGCCACGGACCGAAACCATCAGCACGCCGACGGCGAGCGAAATTAGGTAGAAGGCGGCCATCGAGGCGTCTTCGCGCTGGATGGTGAATCGCGAGACGGCGCCCGCGCCGAGTGCAACGACGATGCCGGCGATCAGGCCGCCAATCGTCATCGGCAGGATTTCCAGCCCGTAAAGCAGGAAGCCGGCGGCGGCGCCCGGCAGGATCGCGTGCGCCATGGCGTCGCCCGAGAGGCTCATGCGCCGCAACATCAGGAACACGCCGACCGGACAGGCGCCGAGCGACAGCATCAGCGAGCCGAACAGCGCCCGCTGCATGAAGGCGAAATCGGCGAAAGGCGCGATGAAGAGTTCGTAGAAGACGTTCATCATGCAGCCCTTGGTCCGGCGCCATGATGGTGGTGACGATCCTGTGCATGGGCAGGCTCATCATGATCGTGACCATGTCCCTCATGGTCATGTCCGTCATGGTCATGATCGGGTCCGCCCGGCTCGCACCATGGCGCGTTCTCTTCCCACGCTTCATGGAAGCGCCTGGCCCGCAGGAGATTCTCAGGCCGCAGCGTCTCCTTCGTCTCGCCCCAGGCGACAGGCTGGCGGGCCAGCAGCAGCGTTTCGGGAAAATTCTGCCGGACAAGGTCGAGGTCGTGGACGACGACCATGATTGTGCGTTCCTCGCCATGCCAGCGCTTGATCAGCGCAATAAGATCGCCCATCGTCTTTGCATCGACGGCGTTGAACGGCTCGTCGAGCAGGATGAGATCCGCATCCTGCAACAGCACGCGGGCAAACAAGGTGCGCTGCAACTGGCCGCCCGACAGCGTGTCGATCGGGCGGGTCTCGAAGCCGCCAAGGCCGACCGCCATCAACGCCTCGCTGACGGATTGGCGATCCTCCTTGGTATGGCGGCCGAGCAGCCCGCGTTTCGGCCACAGGCCGAGCGAGACCAGATCGACGACCCGGGCCGGAAAGCTGCGGTCGAGTTCCGACTGCTGCGGCAGATAGGCGGCGCGCACGCCTGGCGCCCGCGTCACCGCGCCGGCCATCGGCTTCAGCACGCCGACGATACCCTTCATCAACGTCGACTTGCCCGAGCCATTGGCGCCAACGACGGCGGTCAGCGAGCCTTTGCGTATGATGCCGTCCAGATGATGGATCGCCGGATGGCTGTTATAGCCAAGCGTCAGGTCACGGAATGTCAGGCAGGTTTCGGTCATTTGACGGTCCGTGGGGCGGTAGTGCAGCTGCCGGGCAGCGCCGATTGGATATGTGATGTTATTACATTAGTCAACAAGCCAATCGAGCGGAATTGTGGCTGCCGGCTCAACTTGCCGTGACCCTCCGGCGCTGCTGGTCCAAGGGGATTTGGAACGCTCGGCCTTGCCCGAAGCCGATGCCAACTCTAAAGAGGCGCGACCACAAAGGAAGGAAACCTCCCATGAGCATTCGTCGCATCGATGTTGGCCCGCGCATGAGCCAGATCGTCATTCACGGCAATACCGTCTATCTGGCCGGCCAGGTCGGAGAGCCGGGCGGCAACGTCGCCTCGCAGACCCGCGATATTCTGGCGACGATCGACGAATTGTTGGCCAAGGCCGGCACCGACAAGACCAAGATCGTCCAGGCGATCATCTGGCTGGCCGACATGGGCACCTTCGCCGAGATGAACTCGGAATGGGACAAGTGGGTGCCGCAGGGCCACACACCCGCACGCGCCACCGGCGAAGCCAAGCTCGCCGGTCCGGAATATCTGGTCGAGATCATTATCACCGCGGCGATCTGAGCTTTTTACCCTCTCCCTTGTGGGAGGGTCGCTGCGCAGCAGCGGGGTGGGAGCGGCGCTCACCCCACCCGTCTCGCCAACCTTGCTTCGCAACGTCGGCTCCGCGACCCTCCCGGAGAGGGGGAGGGTCAGGCCTGCGGCGTGAATCTTGCCACCAACGTGTGGCTCTCGGCTGCATAGGTGAAGCGCACATGGGTGACCGGGTGCTCGGCACTCCATGTCCGGCGCTCGACCACAAGACAGGCCGCACCAAGGCCGATGTCGAGGGCACCGGCAACACGCTCGTCGGCGGCAACAGCACGAATGCGATGCTCGGCCTCGCTCCACGGCACACGGCCGATCAGCCACGGGCCCGGCGCAATATCCAGGAACTCTTCCTCGCCGGCTTCCTTGACGGCGGAGAGATTGATCAGCCGCTCTTCGAGCGCGAACGGCCGTTCTCCGGCGAAATGCAGGCATTCCAGCGATAGCACCGAACCCGAGGCGGAAAGCCCGAGCAGCGACCGGCCTTGCGCGCTGCTGCGCCGCTTCAGGCGCGCCAGCCGCTCATAGCGATAGGGCAGGCCGAGCGCTTCGACCTCGATCCTGATGTCGTGGATTTCCAGCACCGCCGCTTGCGATTGCGGCTGACGCACGAAGCTGCCTGAGCGCCGGCGGCGTTCGATCAGTCCTGACTTGGCAAGCTGCGACAGCGCCTTGTTCACCGTCATGCGCGAGCAATCATATTCGGCCGTCAGCTCGTGCTCGAACGGGATGCGATGCCCCGGCGCCCAGGCGCCGGACAGGATTTTCTCGCTTATGTCCGACAGGATGCGCTGATGCAGCGACACCGTCTCGCCGCCCTCCGTCTCCGCTGTCGCGACCATGCTCATGGGCTGTCCCTGATCAGCCTGCCGAAAGCGCGGTCATGACATTGCGGAAACGCGCCGCGATGGCGTCGCGCCTGGCGTGCGTGCCGCCGCTGACTTGCTTTTGGCCGTGCACCCAGACGCAATCGACCTTGGTGCCGTTGGCGAAGATCCAGGCGTCGAGGATCGTGTCTCCGGCCTTGCCGGCAAGCGAAGCCTGGCTGTGGTCGAGCGATACGAGGTCGGCGGATGCGCCAATGGCGATCCGCGAGGCGCCGGCGCCAAGGGCGGCGCTGCCGCCGTCAAGCGCTGCGTCGAACAGCGCGCGGCCGGTCGAGCCGCCGGCGACCGCCAGCACGTTGCGGGCGCGGTGGGCAAGACGCTGCGAATATTCGAGTTGCCGAAGCTCGTCCGGCAGGCCGATCAGCACGTTGGAATCGGAGCCCACGCCGAAGCGGCCGCCATGTTGCGTGAACAGCGGCGCCGCAAAAATGCCATCGCCGAGATTGGCTTCGGTGATCGGGCACAGCCCCGCGATCGCGCCGCTTTTTGCCATCGCCATGGTCTCGGCATCGGTCATATGGGTGGCATGGATCAGGCACCAGCGCCGGTCGACATTGGAATGGCCAAGCAGAAATTCGACTGGACGCGCGCCCGACCAGGCAATGCAGTCCTCGACCTCCTTCACTTGTTCCGCGACGTGGATGTGGATCGGTCCCTCCGGCGTCATCGCAGCGACTTGTCGCAACTCCTCGACCGTCGCCGCACGCAAACTATGGGGGGCGACGCCGATGACCGCTTGATTCAAGGTGCGAACGCATTCGCGACTTTTCTCAACCAGGCGTGAGAACCGGTTAACATCATTGAGAAATCTGCGCTGACCTTCGTTGGGAGCCGCGCCGCCGAAAGAAGAGTGTGCATAGAAGACCGGCAGCAGCGTCAAGCCTATGCCGGTTTCTGCGGCGGCGGCCGCGATGCGCTCGGCCATTTCGGCAATGTTGGCGTAGGGCTTTCCGTCGCGGTCGTGATGCAGATAATGAAATTCGCCCACACGCGAAAAGCCGGCCTCCAGCATCTCGACATAGAGCTGGGAGGCGACCGCCTCGACCTGGTCGGGCGTCATCGACAGCGCGAAACGGTACATCACCTCGCGCCAACTCCAGAAACTGTCGGCCGACGGGCCGCGCAACTCGGCAAGTCCGGCCATGCCGCGCTGGAACGCGTGGCTATGCAGGTTGGGCATGCCCGGCAGGACGATGGCGTGGCGTTCGTCGCCGGTGTTCGGCGCAACCCCGGCGTCGATTGCCGCAACGCGGCCTCCGCCCAGGGCGATGCGCACATTGCTTCGCCAGCCTTCCGGCAGAAGCGCCTGTTCCGCAAAGATCGCCGTCACGTTGTTCTCCGAATCCTGGCTTATGATGACAATAGCACTTGCGGTGCTTTTTAATATGTATATACATAACCGCCATCCTTTCAAAGGGAAAATATGATGGCTGGAGAAAGCAGGGGCCGGGCGGCGGCGGTTCGCATATGGCGCAATGCGCGCCTGGCGACTTTTGCCGAAGGGGCAGCAGGGCAGGGCGTCGTCGAAAAGGGCGCCGTCGCCGCGCGTGACGGCACCATCGTCTATGCCGGCGCCGAAGCCGATATTCCGGCGGCGTTCGAGCAGCGTGCCGAGATCGTCGATTGCGAGGGCCGCTGGATCACGCCCGGCCTGATCGACTGCCACACCCATCTCGTCCATGCCGGCGACCGCGCCAACGAGTTCGAGATGCGGCTGGCCGGCGCCACCTATGAGGAGGTCGCCAGGGCCGGCGGCGGCATCGTCTCGTCGGTCAGGGCCTTGCGTGCCGCGGGTGAGGACGAACTGGTCGCTCAGACACTGCCGCGTCTGGATGCGCTGATCGCCGAGGGTGCTACGACCGTCGAGGTCAAGTCCGGCTATGGCCTTGACCTGGAAAACGAGAAAAAGTCGCTGCGCGCGGCGCGCCGCCTGGGCGCCGAGCGCCCGGTGACGATCCGCACGACCTTTCTCGGCGCCCATGCCTTGCCGCCGGAAGCCAAGGGCGACAAGGACGCCTTCATCGATCTCATCACCGCCACGATCCTGCCGGCCATCGCTGCCGACGGGCTTGCCGACGCCGTCGATGGTTTCTGCGAAGGCATCGCGTTTTCGGTCGAGCAGATGGCACGGGTCTTCGAAGCCGCAAAGGCGCTTGGCCTGCCGGTAAAGCTCCATGCCGACCAATTGTCGAACCTGCACGGCGCCGAACTCGCCGCGCGCTATGGCGCGCTGTCGGCCGACCATCTCGAATATACCGATGAGGCAGGCGCGGCGGCAATGGCTGCATCGGGCAGCGTGGCGACGATCCTGCCCGGCGCTTACTATTTTATTCGCGAGACGAAGAAACCTCCGATCGAATTATTCCGCAGGCATGACGTCAGGATGGCCGTCGCCACCGACAACAATCCCGGCACCTCGCCGCTGACGTCGTTGCTGCTGACCATGAACATGGCGGCGACCTTGTTCGGCATGACGGTCGATGAATGCCTCGCGGGCGTGACCCGCGAAGCCGCCCGCGCACTGGGTCTGCTCGGACAGACCGGCACGCTGGAGGCGGGCAAATCCGCCGATCTAGCGATCTGGAGCATCGAGCGCCCTGCCGAACTCGTCTACCGCATGGGCTTCAACCCCTTGCACGCGCGCATCTGGAGAGGACAATGACCGAACTCGTACTGAAACCCGGCAACGTGACCCTGGCCGACTGGCGCGCCATCTATCGCGGCGCCGTGCCCAGGCTCGACGATGCCTGCCGGCCAAAGATCAAGGCGAGTGCGGAGGCTGTCGCACGCATCGTCGCCAAGGGCGAGCCGGTCTATGGCATCAACACCGGTTTCGGCAAACTGGCCAGCGTCCGCATTCCTGCCCAGGATCTCGAAACGCTTCAGCGTAACATCGTGCTCTCGCACGCCGCCGGCGTCGGCGAGCCGATGCCGGTCGCTGTTTGCAGGCTTATGATGGCCTTGAAGCTTGCCAGCCTGGCGCAGGGCGCCTCCGGCGTGCGGTCGCGCACCATCGAGCTGCTGGAAGCGATGCTGGCCAACGATGTCATCCCGGTGGTGCCGGCGCAAGGTTCGGTCGGCGCCTCCGGCGACCTCGCGCCGCTGTCACACATGACGGCCGTGATGATCGGCGTCGGCGAATGCTTCACCCCGCATGGCCGCTTCCCGGCCAAGGTCGCCTTCGTGTCGCATGGGCTGGAGCCTGTCATCCTTGGCGCCAAGGAAGGGCTGGCGCTGCTTAACGGCACGCAATTCTCGACCGCCTACGCGCTGGCGGCCCTGTTCGAGGCCGAGGTTCTCTACCAGTCGGCACTGGTCGCGGGTGCATTGTCCACCGACGCCGCGAGGGGCTCGGACGCCCCCTTCGATCCGCGCATCCATCTCTTGAGAAGGCATCGCGGCCAGATCGAGACGGCGGATGCGCTGCGCAATCTGATAGCCGGCAGCGCCATCCGCGAATCGCACCGCGTCGGCGACGAACGCGTACAGGATCCCTATTGCCTGCGCTGCCAGCCGCAGGTGATGGGGGCGGCCCTCGACGTGTTGCGCAAGGCGGCCGACACGCTCGGCACGGAAGCCAATGGCGTCACCGACAATCCCTTGATCTTCGCCGAGGACGACACGGCCTTGTCGGGCGGCAATTTCCATGCCGAGCCGGTGGCTTTCGCCGCCGACATGATTGCACTCGCCGTCTGCGAGATCGGCTCGCTGTCGGAGCGCCGCATCGCCATGCTGGTCGACCCTGCGCTGTCGGGCATGCCCGCCTTTTTGACGCCGAAGCCCGGCCTGAACTCCGGTTTCATGATCCCGCAGGTGACGGCGGCGGCACTGGTTTCCGAAAACAAGCAGAAGGCCTATCCAGCAAGCGTCGATTCGATCCCGACCTCGGCCAACCAGGAGGATCACGTCTCGATGGCCGCACATGGTGCGCGCCGGCTGATCGGCATGGTCGAGAACGCCACGGCCGTCATCGGCATCGAGTTGCTGGCCGCGACCCAGGGCTGCGATTTCCACGCGCCGCTTGCTTCCAGCGCCGCACTCGAAGCGGTGCGCAAATTGGTCAGGGCCGAGGTGCCGCATCTCGACAACGACCGGCATTTCCATCCCGACATGGAGAAAGCCATCGCCATGGTGCGAAGCGGTGCGGCGGTGAAGGCGGCGAGCGCGGTGGCGCTGCCGGGGATTGCCTCATGAGAGTGCTTGGCATGATAGGTCTCGTTCCTTCGCATCCCAGCCGTAGAGCTCCAACTTGCGGAGATCTCGCATGACACCTCCTTGGCTGACGGTAAATCAAGGCACCGCACCGCTGCTGGTTTCCATGCCGCACACCGGCATCGATCTCGCCGGTCTCGACAACCGGCTGGTCTCGAGCTGGCTTGGCCAGCGCGACTGCGACTGGTGGATCGACAAGCTCTATGATTTTGCCGCAGGTCTTGGCGCCACCGTCGTGCACACCGCCATCTCGCGCACCGTCATCGACGTCAATCGCGATCCGTCCGGGACCTCGCTCTACCCTGGTCAGGCGACGACCGGGCTGTGCCCGACCGAAACCTTCGACGGCGATCCGCTCTACCGTACAGGCGAGGAACCGGGGCCGTCGGAAATCGACGAGCGCCGCCGAAAATTCTTCATGCCCTATCATGCCGCGCTCCAGGCCGAGATCGACCGGCTGCGCGGATTGCATGGCAAAATCGTCCTCTATGACTGCCACTCGATCCGCTCTGTGCTGCCGCGCCTGTTCGATGGCACGCTGCCGGTCTTCAACCTCGGCACCAATGACGGCAAGAGCACGGATCCGGCGTTGCAGGAAAAGGTCGCCGGGATCCTGGCCGAGACCGGCGAGACGTTCGTGGTCAACGGCCGCTTCAAGGGCGGGTGGATCACCCGCCATTTCGGCCAGCCGCAAAACGGCGTCCATGCGCTGCAGATGGAACTGTCCAACCGCGGCTATATGCGCGAGCCCGAAGGCAAGGGCGCGCCCGACAACTGGCCGGTCCCTTACGACGCCGCCTTCGCCGCGCCGATTCGCGCCACACTGACATCCATCCTCGAGACCGCGATTTCGTGGGTCGAGAGCTGACGCCTCGCCGCGCTCATCTGAAAGGGAAGTGACGACATGACCGATCCTCGCCACAACATCCGCGAAGTGCGCAGCCCCCGCGGCGACAAGCTCAACGCCAGGTATTGGACGACCGAAGCGCCGCTGCGCATGCTGATGAACAATCTCGATCCCGATGTCGCCGAAAATCCCAACGAACTGGTCGTCTATGGCGGCATCGGCCGGGCGGCGCGCACCTGGAACGATTTCGACCGCATCGCCGCTTCGCTGAAGACGCTTGGCGAGGACGAGACGCTGCTGGTGCAGTCCGGCAAGCCGGTCGGCGTCTTCCGCACCCATCCGGACGCGCCGCGCGTTTTGATCGCCAACTCCAATTTGGTGCCGCATTGGGCGACCTGGGAGAAATTCAACGAGCTCGATAGGAAAGGCCTGATGATGTACGGCCAGATGACGGCCGGCTCGTGGATCTATATCGGCACGCAAGGCATCGTGCAGGGCACCTACGAGACCTTCGTCGAAGCCGGACGCCAGCACTATGGCGGCGATCTCAGGGGCAAATGGATCCTGACTGGCGGCCTCGGCGGCATGGGCGGCGCGCAGCCTCTCGCCGCCGTCATGGCCGGCGCCTGCTGCCTGGCCGTCGAATGCGATCCCGACCGCATCGATTTCCGGCTGCGCACCCGCTATGTCGACGAGCGGGCCGATACGCTTGACGAGGCGCTGGAGAAGATCGCGCGCTGGACCAGGGCAGGCGAGGCGAAGTCGGTCGGCCTGGTCGGCAACACCGCCGATATCGTGCCCGAGCTGGTGCGGCGCGGCGTGCGCCCCGATATGGTCACCGACCAGACTTCGGCGCACGATCCGTTGAACGGCTATCTGCCCAAGGGCTGGACGCTGGCCGAGTGGCGCGAGAAGCGCACGTCCGACCCGAAAGCAGTCGAGAAAGCCGCCCGCGCCTCGATGCGCGAGCATGTCGAGGCGATGGTGGCCTTCTGGAACGCCGGCGTGCCGACGCTCGACTACGGCAACAACATCCGCCAGGTCGCCAAGGAAGAAGGCTTCGAGAACGCCTTTGCCTTTCCCGGTTTCGTGCCGGCCTATATCCGCCCGCTGTTCTGCCGCGGCATCGGCCCGTTCCGCTGGGCGGCCCTTTCCGGCGACCCGCAGGACATCTATAAGACCGATGCCAAGGTGCGCGAACTGACGCCCGGCAACACCCATTTGCACAACTGGCTGGACATGGCGCGCGAGCGCATCGCCTTCCAGGGCTTGCCGGCGCGCATTTGCTGGGTCGGCCTCGGCGACCGCCACCGGCTGGGCTTGGCCTTCAACGAGATGGTAGCCAAAGGCGAACTCAAGGCGCCTGTCGTCATCGGCCGGGACCATCTCGATTCCGGCTCGGTCGCCTCGCCGAACCGCGAGACCGAGGCGATGAAGGACGGCTCGGATGCGGTTTCCGACTGGCCGCTGCTCAACGCCTTGCTCAACACGGCATCGGGCGCCACCTGGGTGTCGCTGCACCATGGCGGCGGTGTCGGCATGGGCTTTTCCCAGCATGCAGGCATGGTCATCGTCGCGGACGGCACGCCTGAGGCAGCCAGGCGCCTGGAGCGGGTGCTGTGGAACGATCCGGCGACCGGCGTCATGAGGCACGCCGACGCCGGCTACGACATCGCCATCGATTGCGCCAGGGAGCATCAGCTCAATTTGCCCGGCATTCTGGGATAACAGGCCGACCGATGCGCGTCCTGCGGGCAGCCGAATACAAATCGATGCCGTGGAAGAACGGCGGCGGCGTGACGACGGAAATCGCCGTCTCGCCGGCCGATGCCGGGCTCGACACCTTCGATTGGCGTGTCTCGATGGCCCGCGTCGAAGGCAGCGGGCCGTTCTCCAGCTTTGCCGGCATTGACCGCACCCTGTCGGTATTGGAAGGCGAGGGGATCATTCTTGATGTCGCCGGCGAGCCGCCGGCGTGCCTGACCGCCGCTTCAGCGCCGTTTTCCTTTCCAGCCGACCGGCCGACCAGTGCCGAACTGATCGCCGGTCCGATCACCGATCTCAACGTGATGACCCGGCGTGGCCGCATGAGGCATTCCGTCGAACGCCTCGTAATGTCGAACCCTTTGGAAATCGGGATTGAAAGCAGAGCGACCCTCGTCCTGTGCCTGGGTGGGGAAGTCTTGGTTTCCGCCGCAGAGCCTATTCGCCTTAGCCACCTCGACGCACTCCTGACTGCCTCAGCCACAGCTGGCCTGCGCATCAAGCCCATCGACCACCCGACAGTATTCGTGGTCCGGATCGATGGCATTCGACCCAACGATTAACGCTTGTTTCCAAACATGATCGTGATGCCGGCGAAATATAGGGTAAGCTCCAGCCGGGATCACGAAAAAGCCTGAATCCTTTCCGTCGATCGGTCTCGGCGGGAGTGAGGGGCGTTCGTCTTTGAAACTGTCGAAAGACGATGCCTTGTCGTGGTGCGGAAACAATTTTCGGCAAAAGCTGGGCATGCAACCAATTGCATTTGAATCGGTTTTAGGGCCATTGCCGTGGCGGTGACGCCGCTGAGTGCCCGCTTACGGAATTTTCAATGAATATTCAGACGAATCCAGCACAAATCGAAAAGACTAGCGCGAGCTTCCCGCCCATCACGGAAGAACCGATAAGATCCATTTTCCTGCCGGAGGAACGCCTTCGGCTGCTCGGTGAAAGCCTAGCCAAGGGCGATCTCGCGGATCTGTTCGGCCTGACGCCATTCGATTTCCAGGCCCGCATCCGCGACAGCGCCAAGAAGATCCTCGAAGTCTACCGTTCGACCAACGCCGCGCAGGCGAGGGGCGAGACCATCACGCCCGCGGCGCAATGGCTGCTCGACAACAACTATCTGGTCGAAGAAACCATTTTCCAGGTCAAGCGCGACCTGCCGCGCCGCTTCTATCGTCAACTGCCGACGCTGAAGCTGCCGGACGGCGGCGGCGTGCCGCGCGCGCTGGCGCTGGCCTGGACTTATGTGGCGCATTCCGACAGTTCCGTCTCCGCGACCATGTTCAAGGCCATCGTCCAGGGCTTCCAGTCGGTCGAGCCGCTGAAGATCGGCGAACTCTGGGCGCTGCCGTCGCTGTTGCGCTTCGTTCTGATCGAAAATCTTCGCCGCCTTGCGGTCAGGGTCAACCGCACCCGGCAGATGCGCCAGATCGCCAATGATGTCGCCGACAAGGTGCTGGCGACCGACGATACCCGGGACCGGCAAGCGATCCTGGCCAATTTCAGCGCGCACGCCCAGGACACCACCTTTGCCACGCAACTGCTCTACCGCTTGCGCGACGGCTCGCAGAATGCAGGCAAGGCGCTGGAGTGGCTGGAAGGCGAACTCGAGAAGACCGGCTCGGACGCCGAGGAAATCATCATTTCCGAGCATCATACGCTGTCCAGCGGCAATGTGACGACCGGCAACATCATACGCGGCCTGCGGCTCATCAACGATATCGACTGGACGGTGTGGTTCGAGGGCGTCAGCCGTATCGACACGGTGCTGCGCGAGCGCACCGACTTCGCCGCGCTCGATTTCTTCTCGCGTGACCAGTACCGGACCGCGATCGAAGAGCTGGCCCGCCGCTCGAATCTGTCGGAATATCGCGTCGCCGAAAAGGCGATCGAACTGGCCGGCCAGATCACCAACGAAATTGCATCCGCCGCCGACGGCGCAGATGGCCTTGCGGCTCCTTTAGCGCACACGGATGTCGGTTTTTTCCTTGTCGGGCCACGCCGGCTGGAGCTGGAAAAGGCGATCGGCTACCGACCGACCGTCAGTCAGACCGTCAAGCGCACCTTTGCCAAGACCGGATGGCTGGGCATCGTCCTGCCGGTCTTTGCGCTGACCGTGCTGCTGCTGGTGGTTTCCGGCAATGCCCTTGCCAATCTCGGCCTGTCTGTGCCTTCGATCGTCTTGATGCTGGCGCTGTTTGCCGTGCCGGCCAGCGAAGGCGCGCTCGCTTTCTTCAATACCGTTGTCTCGCTGTTCCTCAAGCCGACGCGCCTTATCGGCTATGACTACAGGCACGGCGTGCCGTCCGAGGCACGCACGCTGGTGGTGGTGCCGTCGCTGATCGGCTCGCGCGACGATGTCGAGGAAAACATCCGCAACATCGAGGTGCATTACCTCGCCAATCTGGCGGACGAGATCCACTTCGCCCTGCTGTCGGACTGGCCCGACAGCAAGACCGAGATCGACGCGGCCGACACCGAGATTCTCGAATTCGCCCGTGACGAGATCGCCCGCCTCAACGCCCGCTATCCCGCCGAAGGCGCGCCGCGCTTCTATCTCCTGCACCGGCGCCGGCTCTATAATGCCGCGCAGGGATGCTGGATGGGCTGGGAGCGCAAGCGCGGCAAGCTGCACGAGCTTGACCTGCTGCTGCGCGGCGACAGCGACACCACCTTCCTGCCGCTCGATGTGCCGCTGCCGGAAAAAGTCGTTCACGTAATGACGCTCGACGCCGACACGCGCACCACCCGCGATGCGGTCGCTACGCTTGTCGGCAAGCTTTGCCACCCGCTCAACCGACCGCATTTCGATGCCACCAGGCGCGTCGTCACCTCGGGCTACACGATCCTGCAGCCACGTATCACCGCTTCGCTGACCAGCGGCGACGAGGCGTCGTTCTTCCAACGGGTCTTCTCGGCCAATCGCGGCCTCGATCCTTATGTCTTTGCGGTGTCCGACCTGTACCAGGACGTCTTCGGCGACGGCTCCTTCACCGGCAAGGGCCTCTACCACGTCGATGCCTTCGAGGCCGCGTTACAGGGCCGCATCGAGGAAAACACCATCCTCAGCCACGATCTGCTCGAAGGCGCGCTGGCGCGTTCGGCGCTCGTCACCGACGTCGAACTGGTCGAGGATTACCCGACCCGCTACTCGGTCGATGCCTCGCGCCACCACCGCTGGGCACGCGGCGACTGGCAGCTCCTGGGCTTCATCCTCGATCCGCGCTCCGGCGTGCCGGCGCTGTCGCGTTGGAAGATGGTCGACAATCTGCGCCGCTCGCTGACGCCGATCTTCTGGGTGATGGCGGCGATCGCCGGCTGGACGCTGCTGCCCTTCACGCAGGCAGCACAATGGCAGGCATTGCTGATCCTCAGCCTGTTCATGGCGCCCACTTTCGACGTCGTCAACGCCATACTGCCCAAGAGCGGTGACCAGACGCCGCGCGGCCATTTCTCCGCGCTGGCGCGCGACGTGGCCTTCGGCACCGCCATGGTGGCATTGAAGATCGTGCTGATGGCGCATAACGCCTGGATGATGGGCGACGCCATCGTGCGCACGCTCTACCGGCTGTTCGTCTCCCGGCAGAACCTGCTGGAATGGCGCACCGCCTCGCAGGCGCACAAGGCCGGCGACAACGATGTCGGCTCCTACTACGGCATGATGTACGGCGCCGTGATCGTCGGCTTCGTCGGCCTCGCCATTCCGGTGCTGGCCGATTCCACCGGCGCCTTCGTCGCCTTTTTCTTCGCTCTGTTCTGGATCGGCTCCCCGGCGATCGCAAGCTGGATCAGCCGCTCGGCCGAGACCGAGGACCGGCTGCGCATCTCGCAGGCCGACATCCATGCGCTGCGCACCGTGGCGCGCCGCACCTGGCACTATTTCGAAACCTTCGTCACGGCGGAGCATCATCACCTGCCGCCGGACAATTTCCAGGAGAGCCCGGCGCCGGTGGTCGCGCCGCGCACCTCCCCGACCAATATCGGCGTCTATCTCCTGTCGGTCGTCTCGGCTCGCGATTTCGGCTGGATCAGCCTGTCCGACGCCATCACCCGCATCGATGCCACCATGACGACCATCGAGAGCATGCCGCGCAACCGCGGCCATCTCTTCAACTGGTACGACACCACCACACTGAAGCCGCTCTATCCGCTCTACATCTCGGCTGTCGACAGCGGCAATCTCGCCGGCCATTTGGTGGCGGTGGCGGCGGCCTGCGCCGAATGGGCCGAGGCGCCGTCCGTTCATCTCCAGGGCGATTTCGAGGGCATCCTCGACACAGTGACCATCCTCGGCGAGAGCCTGGATGAGCTGCCCGACGACCGCCGTCAGCTGCGGCCGCTGCGCCAGCGCCTTGCCGACCGCCTCGACGGCATGCGGCGCGCCGTCGACACCATCAAGGCGCAGCCGGAAATGGCCTCGATCCGCACCATCAATTTGGCTGTGCTGGCCGGCGAGATCCGCAAGCTCGCCACCGCCATCCACACCGAGGCGGCATCGCCACAGAGCGATGTCATCGTCGACTGGGCGGCCAGGCTCGAAGCCACCTGCGAGGCGCATGTCCACGACGCCCACAGCGACGACAACGCCGTAGAGGCGCTGCGTGCCAAGCTGCTCACCCTGCGCGAGCGCACGCGCCGCTTCGCCTTCGAGATGGAGTTCTCGTTCCTGATGCGGCCGGAGCGCAAGCTGCTGTCGATCGGCTACCGGGTCGAGGAGCACCAGCTCGACGAGAGCTGCTACGATCTTCTGGCCTCCGAGGCGCGGCTGACCAGCCTGTTCGCCATCGCAAAGGGCGACCTGCCGACTGAGCACTGGTTCCGGCTTGGCCGGCCGATCGTCGAGATAGGCTTCCAGGGCGCGCTGATGTCCTGGTCCGGCTCGATGTTCGAGTATCTGATGCCGCCGCTGGTGATGAAGGAACCGCAAGGTTCGATTCTCAACCAGACCAGCAAGCTGATCATCAAACGTCAGATCCAGTATGGCCGCCAGAAGAACGTGCCCTGGGGCATCTCGGAAGCGGCCTACAACGCCCGCGACCGCGAGCTGACCTACCAGTACACCAATTTCGGCGTGCCTGGTCTCGGGTTGAAGCGCGGCCTTGGCCAGAACACGGTGATCGCGCCTTACGCCACCGTGCTGGCCGCGCAGTTCAACCCGCGCGAAGCGGTGCAGAACCTAGCGCGACTGCGGGAGCTCGGCGCGCTTGGCCGCCATGGTTACTACGACGCGGTCGATTTCACGCCGCAGCGCGTGCCGGAAGGCACCGATCACGTCGTCGTGCAGAACTACATGGCCCACCATTCCGGTATGTCGATCGCGGCGGTCGCCGATGCCATTTTCGAGGGTCGCCTGCGCGACCGTTTTCACAGCGATCCGGTCATCGAGTCGGCCGAACTTCTGCTCCAGGAGAGGGCGCCGCGCGACATCCCGACTGCGACCGTCAGAACCGAGGCGGACGAACGGGCGAAGGACGAGACCGAAACCGAGAGTCCCGACACCCGCATCGTGCTCGATCCTGTGCGGGCACTGCGTTCGACCAACGTGATGTCGAACGGCCGCTATTCGGTGATGGTCACCGCGACAGGCTCCGGCTACAGCCGGTGGGGCGATCTGTCCGTCACGCGCTGGCAGCCGGATCCGACCGAGGACCGGCTCGGCTCCTACATCTTCTTGCGCGACGCAGGCAGTGGCGACTGGTGGTCGGCGACGGCGGAGCCGAAGCGCGCGGCCGAGGAGCGCACCCAGACGCTGTTCTCCGACGACAAGGCGAGCTTCGTCAAACTGGTCGGCACGCTGCGCTCCGAGGTCGAATGCATCGTCATCTCGGAAGGCAATGGCGAAGGCCGCCGCGTGACGCTGTTCAACGAGGGACCGACCGACCGTCACATCGAAGTGACCTCCTTCGCCGAGCTGGTGCTGGGCCTGGAGGTATCCGACAATGCCCATCCCGCCTTCTCGAAAATGTTCGTGGAGACCGAAATTGCCCCCAACAATGGGGCGATCTTCGCCACGCGGCGCAAGCGCGAGACCAGCGAGCCAGACGTGACGATGGTGCATTTCGTCACCGACCCGTCCGGTCCGGCGCGCGACGCCGAAGCCGAGACCGACAGGCGCGCCTTCATCGGCCGCGGCCGCACCATCGTCGACGCTGCGGCGTTCGATCCAGGCGCTCGGCTTG
Source organism: Mesorhizobium sp. B264B1B (assembly GCF_020165765.1). Taxonomy (NCBI): domain Bacteria; kingdom Pseudomonadati; phylum Pseudomonadota; class Alphaproteobacteria; order Hyphomicrobiales; family Phyllobacteriaceae; genus Mesorhizobium; species Mesorhizobium sp. B264B1B. The sequence goes on along the minus strand of NZ_JAIUIS010000002.1, from coordinate 462,710 downwards.
GCGGCCATTCCGGCTTCACCCTCGATCCCGTCGCCTCGCTGCGCCGCCAGGTGCGCGTGCCCGCCAACAAGAAGATATCGCTGACCTTCTGGACCGTCGTCGGTTCCAACCGCGCGGAGCTGGAGGAGGCCATTGCCCGGCTCGACCACCCGGAGAGCTTTGCCCGACAGGCAATGCTTGCCTGGACGCGCAGCCAGGTGCAGACCCGGCATCTCGGCCTCAGCCTGGCCGACGCCGCCAACGTACAGAAGCTGGCGCGCTATCTGATCTATCCCGATCCATTCCTGCGCCTGCCGGCCGAATCCATCGCTTCGGGACTGGGCAAGCAGTCGAGCCTGTGGCCGACCAGCATCTCCGGCGATTTCCCGATCTTCCTGGTCAGGATCGGCGACGTCGCCGATCTCGAAATCGTCGCCCAGGCGCTCCGTTTCCAGGAGTACATGCGCACCCGTGGCATGATGATCGATTTCGTCGTCGTCAACGAACAGGCGTCCTCCTATGTGCAGGACCTGCAGCGAGCAGTCGAATCCCTGTGCGAGAACAGCCGCTTGCGCGGCAAGGAGCTCGGACCGCGCCAGCACATATTCGCCGTGCGCCGCGACCTGATGGACGAGACCACCTACAAGACGCTGCTTGCGGTTGCCCGCGTGGTTCTGCACACGCGCAACGGCACCATCTTCGATCAGATCGAGCGGGCCGAAGTGGCCGCCTTGCAGGCGCGCGATGCCCAGCAGCCGGCGGCATTGCCCGAATTGGGGCCTATGACGCATTCCTTTGGCTCGCAGGCCCTGGCGGCGGACGGGCACGGGCTCAGCCAATGGAACGGGTTCGGTGGTTTCGAGGGCGACGGGCGGCATTATGTCGTGCGCCTGGCCGGCCGCAGCACCACGCCCCAACCCTGGATCAATGTTATTTCCAATGCCTCGTTCGGCTTCCACGTCTCCGCCGAAGGCGCTGCCTTCACCTGGAGCCGCAACAGCCGCGATTACCAACTGACGCCGTGGTCGAACGATCCGGTTTCGAACCGGCCCGGTGAGGGCATCTATATCTATGATCACGCCAGTGGCCGGGCATTCTCGCCGCTCGCCGCCGTGGTGCGCGATCCGTCGATGACTTACGAGACGTGGCACGGCCAAGGGTTCTCCACCTTCCGGTCGAAGCGCGGCTCATTGTCGATGGACCTTACCCATGTCGTCGACCCTGTCGACCCGGTGAAGATTTCCCGCCTGCGCATCCAGAATACCGGCCCGGCGCCGGCCAGGCTGCGCGTCTATGCCTATGCCGAATGGGTGCTGGGCGGACATCGCTCGCGCACGGCGGCGACCATCGTTCCGTCGCGCGATGCCGCCACCGGCGCCTTGCTGGCACAGAACCCCTACGGGCTCGATTTCGGCGAGCGCGTCGCCTTCCTCGCCGCCGATGACGGCGTGCATTCGGTGACAGCAGACCGGACCGAATTCCTGGGCCGGCACGGCACCAGCGAGTTTCCGCAGGCGGTGCTGAGCGGTGCGGGACTGTCAGGCCGCGTGGAGGCCGGCGACGATCCCTGCGCTGCAATCGCCCGCGACATCGATGTTCCGGCCGGCGGCGACGTCACGCTGTTCTGGCTGCTCGGGGACGCTGGCTCGGCCGCGGAAGCGAGCGCCCTGGTGCGCAAGCATCGGGGCAGGGATTTCGACCAGCGTCTGGCCGACAACGAGCGCGAGTGGCGCGGCTTCCTCGACACCATTCAGGTCGAAACGCCGGACAAGGCGCTCGACGCCATGGTCAACCACTGGCTGCCCTACCAGAGCCTCGCCTGCCGCATCCGCGCCCGCTCTGCCTTCTATCAGGCCAGCGGCGCCTTCGGCTTCCGCGACCAGTTGCAGGACACGCTGGCTCTGCTGGCGCACGATCCCAAACTGGCGCGAGACCAGATCCTCAACGCGGCGCGTCGGCAGTTCCCTGAAGGCGACGTGCAGCATTGGTGGCTGCCGCGCACCGGGGCGGGTGTGCGTACGCTGATCTCCGACGACGTGGTCTGGCTGGCCCATGCCACCGCGCGCTACCTGCTGGTGACGGGTGACGCCACCATCCTGAAGGAGCAGCTGCCCTTCATCGATGGACAGCCGCTCAGCGAGGGCGAGCACGATGCCTTCTTCACGCCCGAAATTTCGAAAAAGACAGCGTCCCTCTACGAGCATTGCGCGCGTGCGCTCGATCTTGCCATTACGCGCAGCAGTCCCGCCGGGCTGCCGCTGATCCTCGGCGGCGACTGGAATGACGGCATGAACCGCGTCGGCGAGCAAGGCAAGGGCGAGAGCGTCTGGCTCGGATGGTTCCTGCTGCGGACGCTGGGCGACTTCGCCGCCGTGGCCAAGACGGAGGGTGATGCCAAGCACGCGCAGGCCTGGGCAAAGCATGCCGACGCGCTGAAACGCGCGCTGGAGAGCACGGCATGGGACGGCGAATGGTATCGGCGCGGCAGTTTTGACGATGGCACGCCGCTCGGTTCGCGCTCATCCCAGGAGTGCAGGATCGACTCCATCGCCCAGTCCTGGAGCGTGCTCTCGGGCGAGGGCGATCCGGCGCGTTCGACGACGGCGATGCAGCAGGCGACCAAGCTGCTCGTCGACGACGAACTCAAGATCCTCAAGCTGTTCACGCCGCCCTTTTCGAAGACGAAGAAGGACCCGGGCTACATCAAGAGCTACCCGCCGGGCGTTCGCGAGAATGGCGGCCAGTATACTCATGCCGCCACCTGGTTCGTCATCGCGCTGGCCGAAATGGGGCTGAACGACGAAGCCTATCGCTGCTTCTCGATGCTGAACCCGGTCAACCACGCATTGGACGAGGCCTCGGCAGAGCGCTACCGCGTCGAGCCCTACGTGGTTGCGGCCGATATCTACGCCGGCGACGGCAATGCCAGCGACAACAAGGGCGGCCGCGGTGGCTGGACGTGGTACACGGGCTCGGCGGGCTGGCTGTACCGGGCGGCGGTCGAAGGCATTCTCGGCATCGAGCGGCGTGGAAAGCAGATCACGTTTAGGCCGAAACTGCCCAGCCATTGGGATGGCTACGCCGCCACGCTCAAAATGCTGGGGGCCGAAGTCACGGTGCGTGTCGTCCGCGACAAAAAGACCAAGTCGATCTCGCTTGAAGTTGATGGTTCGAAGACGAAATCCGCGTCTTTCCAACCGAAGGCTGGTAGCAAGGTCGAAGTTGTCGTGAAGATACCTTCGTAAAATCAACAGCTTCAACCCTGTCCCGCGCATCCTCCGGAATGCGCGGGATAGTCTTTTGTCTATTTGCAGATATCCGCTTGGGCAGCCGGCGGATCCGGTCGGGCCATGCCGGGCAAGTTCCCCGTGATTAAAAATGTGGCAGCGCTCAGCGGCTGCCATGATTTTGCCGCAAGGCTGACATTTCACCTTTTATCTCAACCCGTTAGGTGATCACGTGAGATTTCGCATCGTCGTCATCTTTTGTTCGCTAAACGGGAACGGAAGGGATAGACGGGCATTGTTTTGCGACGCGTTAACCGATACGTGTCAAGAAATGGTGCGGTGCACAATAAATGTTTTGGCGGAGTAGCTGAAGTGTCCCTTCTGCAAATCTACTGGCGAGCGCTCGGTTATTTGGCAGCTGACAGGAAACGCGTGGCGCTGATCTGCTCAGCCAATGTCGCGCTGGCCATCATCGCCATCCTGGAGCCGATCATGTTCGGTCGCGTGATCGACGCGATTTCCGCACACGGCTCCGTCTTTTCGACGCTCGCCCTCTGGGCCGGCCTCGGCGCCTTCAACATCATCGCGTTCGTTCTTGTGGCGCGCGGCGCCGACCGCTTCGCCCACGCCCGGCGCAGCGAAGTGCTCTGCGACTCCTTCGAGCGCGTCATCACCATGCCGCTCGCCTGGCATCATCAGCGCGGCACGTCCAATTCCCTGCACACGCTGCTGCGTGCCGTGGAGACCTTGTTTAGTCTCTGGCTCGAATTCATGCGCCAGCATCTGTCCACGGCCGTCGCGTTGTTCCTGCTGATCCCGACCGCGCTCAGCATGGACGTGCGCATGTCGATGGTGCTGCTGGCTCTCGGCGTGCTCTATGTCGGCATCGGCCGGCTGGTGATGAAGCGGACCAAGGCAGGCCAGGCCGCCGTGGAGCGCCACTATCACACCGTATTCGCCCATGTGACGGACTCGGTCAGCAACGTCGCCGTTTTGCAGAGCTACAACCGCCTCGGCCATGAGGCCGATACGCTGCGCCGCTACGTCAAGAACCTGCTCGATGCGCAGAACCCTGTGCTCGACTGGTGGGCCATGGCCAATGCGCTGCATCGCCTGTCGTCGACGATTTCGATGATGGTGGTGCTTTTGATCGGCGCCTATCTGGTCACCCACGGCCAGCTGCGCATCGGCGACGTCATCGCCTTCACCGGTTTTGCAACGCTGCTGATCGCACGTCTCGACCAGATGTCGGCATTCGCCAACCAGATTTCGGAGGCCCGCGCCAAGCTCGAGGATTTCTACCATCTCGAGGACTCGGCGGCCGACGCCGCCGAACCGGACGGGCTGCGCGATCTCACTAACGTCACCGGCCATGTCCGCTTCGAGAATGTCGGCTTCGAATTCGCCAATTCGGGGCAGGGCATCCACGACGTCTCCTTCGAGGTCCAGGCGGGCCAGACCGTAGCCATCGTTGGGCCGACCGGCGCCGGCAAGACCACGCTCATCAATCTGTTGCAGCGCGTCTTCTCGCCGTCCACCGGCCGTATCCTGATCGACGGCATCGACACCCGCACCGTGACCCGCAAGTCGCTGCGCCATTCGATCGCCACCGTGTTCCAGGATGCAGGCCTGCTCAACCGCTCGATCGAGGACAACATCCGCGTCGGCCGCTCCGATGCGACCAACGACGAGATCCATGCCGCCGCCAACGCGGCTGCCGCACAGGACTTCATCCTGGCCAAGAGCAATGGCTACGACACGGTAGTCGGCGAACGTGGCGGCCAGTTGTCTGGCGGCGAGCGCCAGCGCATCGCCATTGCCCGCGCCGTGTTGAAGGATGCTCCGATCCTGGTGCTGGATGAGGCGACCAGCGCCCTCGACGTCGAGACAGAAGACCGCGTCAAGGAAGCGATCGACGAATTGCGCCGCGACCGCACCACCTTCATCATCGCCCACCGCCTGACTACCGTCCGCGACGCCGATCTGGTCGTGTTCATGGACAAGGGCAGGGTGGTCGAAATGGGTGGCTTCGCCGAGCTGTCGCTGCGCAACGGCCGTTTCGCCAGCCTGCTGCGCGCCGGCGGCCTGCTCAACGACGAAGAGGTCCGCCGCCTCAGCCGCTCGATACAGGGCGAGGCCGCCTGAGCGGGTTCTTTTACCTCCCCCGTGGGAGGTCGGACCGAAGGTCCGGTCGGGGAGCGCCGCCGTCCTCACCCCGCTGCTTCGCAGCACCCCCCAAGGGGAGGTGACAAGGCCTGCGACACTCCCTCGATTGCCCCAGACGCATAGCCGGGCTATTTAAAGCGGCATGAGCGACAGCACTTCACGCCTGAGCGGCTGGACCGATCTTGCCAACCCGACACGGTTCGTGGTGCTTGCCGACCGGGTGGTGCCGTGGCTGGCGACGATTGCGGCGCTGACCCTTGCCGCCGGGCTCTATATGAGCTTCACCGCGCCCGAGGACTTCCAGCAAGGCATCACCGTCCGCATCATGTACATCCATGTGCCTTTCGCCTGGTTGGCCATGATGTGCTACACGCTGATGGCGCTCTCGGCGCTCGGCACATTGGTCTGGCGCCATCCGCTGGCCGATGTCGCGCTGAAATCGGCGGCCCCCATAGGTGCCGTCTTCACCGCGCTGGCGCTGATCACCGGTTCGATCTGGGGCAAGCCGATGTGGGGCACCTGGTGGGTATGGGACGCGCGGCTGACTTCGGTTTTCGTGCTCTTCCTGATGTATCTCGGCATTATCGCGCTGACCCGCGCGCTCGATGACGCCGGCCGCGCCGCCTGGGCCGCCGCCATCATCACGCTGGTCGGCTTCATCAACATCCCGATCATAAAGTTCTCGGTCGATTGGTGGAACACGCTGCACCAGCCGGCCTCGGTATTCCGCATGGGCGGCTCGACCATCGACCCCTCGATGCTGTGGCCGCTGCTGGTGATGGCCATCGGCTTCACGGTGCTGTTCTTCGCGCTGCACCTGATGGCGATGCGTACCGAAATCCACCGGCGGCGGGTGATTGCGATGCGCAGGGTCGCGGCCCGGCAGGCTGAGCGTCAGCCGGCTTGAATCACCCGCGCCTGGCCAAAGAAGTCATCCCATCCGCCCACGTGCGGCCACCGGCAGGGTTTCCAGCACCGTCTCGCCGTCGATCAAATTGACCTCATTGAACAGGTTGGTGACGACGCAGCAATGGTCGGGCACCACGCGCACGCGCTCGCCGATGCGAAGCTTGCCATCGCCTGAGAGCGTGACCGTGCCGTGTTCCTCGCTCAGGCCCGTCACCCGCGCTCCCGCAACGCCGAGCAGCTCGCCGAAATCGGCGAGCCCCAGCGTATCGCTCGACAGCGCCTTGCTGCCGGCGTCGAGGATGGCACGCGTCCGCGTCGGATGGCTGACCACGGTCGACAGCACGCTCAGCGCGCAATCGTCGAGGCTGCCGACGCCCTTGGCGACCTGGTAGCGGTCGAGATAGATGTAGGTGCCGGGGCGGTATTCCGTGACGACGCTGTCTTCGCCGGAGCGCCACATGTCGGGCGTGCCGCCGCTGGAGATGCGCGCGCAGGCGAGACCGCAGGCGGCCAGCGCCTGCCTGGCGCCGGCGAGCCAGGCCTCGGCCTCCCCCGCACGGCCCGCGGCCGGATAGGTCATCAGCCCGCCGAAGGCGAGGCCCTTTGCCGTCTCGATCTGTCTTGCCAGGCCAACCGCTTCACCGGCCGTCTGCACGCCGCAGCGCCCCATGCCAGTGTCGCATTCGACCAGCACCGGCAGGGGATGGCCGGCATCGGTGAAGGTGGCGGCCAGTCCGTCGATCGTCTCCATGCTGTCCGCCGTCACCGACAGGGTGACGCGCCCATGCAGCGCCTTCAGCCGCTCCAGCTTGGCGCGGCCAAGGATGTTGTAGGGGAGAAAAATGTCGGTCAGCCCGGCATCGGCCATCACCTCGGCCTCGCCGATCTTCTGGCAGGTGATGCCGACCGCGCCCGCCGCCACCTGCTTCTTCGCCCAATAGGGCAGCTTATGCGTCTTGATGTGCGGCCTGAGCTTCAACCCGTGGCGGTCGGCATGCGCCTGCGCGCGGGCAATATTGGCTTCGGCGCGCGCGGCGTCGATCAGGATCGATGGCGTATCGAGGTCGTGAATGGTCGGCATCATCTGTCACCCTGTGGAATCCGCAGGGGTTATGGCCCTGAAAGCGCCTTATGTCACGCGGCCAGCCGAGCGGATCCGTGGTTCCATGCGTCCGCGCTGCAAGCCGGGGCGAGGCAATACGGATCGACACCGCATCGTCGTTCGGCTATGCGATTTGTCGGAAAAGTCGACACGAGGACCACGATCATGAAACGCTCCGCCATCAACGACATCATCCGCGAAGCCGACGCTTTCATCCGCTCGTTCGGTTACATCATGCCGCCCTTCGCCTACTGGTCGCCGGAAGAGATGAAGGCGCGCCAGATCGATTCCTCGGCCATTTTCACCTCGCGGCTCGGCTGGGACATCACCGACTACGGCCAGGAAAAGTTCAAGGAGCTCGGCCTGTTCCTGTTCACCGTGCGCAACGGCCGCTACGAGGACATGAAGAAGGGCATGGGCATGCTCTATGCCGAGAAGATCATGATCTCGCGCAAGGACCAGTTGTCGCCGATGCACCGCCACAACATCAAGGCCGAGGACATCATCAACCGTGGCGGCGGCAAGCTGGTGCTGGAACTGTTCATGCACGATCGCGACGGCGGCATCGATCCCAGGGCCGAGGTGTCGGTGCCTGTCGACGGCACCATCCACCGGTTGCCGGCGGGCGGGCTGCTGAAGCTCGATCCGGGCCAGAGCGTCACGCTGCTGCCCGGCGTCTGGCATGCCTTCTGGGCCGAAGGCAAGGACGTACTGATCGGCGAGGTGTCGACCGTCAATGACGATCTCACCGACAATGTATTTCGCGAGCCGATCGGTCGCTTCTCCAACATCGACGAGGACGTCGCCCCGCTGCACCTGCTGGTGTCCGATTATGAGAAGTGGCTGGGGTGATTTCGCCGTGAATCGAGGCGCCGGCCGGCTGACGGCAAGGCCGGCAGCGCCTCAATGGCAGCAGCCAAGTGAAAGTGAGTCCCCCGGTTGCCTCTACGGCGATCCCTGGTCGATCGATCCCACCGCTTCGCCGGTGAAGATGACCTTCGTGCCCTCGTGCACTTCGGAGGCGAGATCTTCGGCGTCCCAATTGGTCAGCCTGATGCAGCCATGCGAGAAGGTTTTCCCGATCTTGCTCGGGTCCGGAGTCCCGTGAATGCCGTAACTTTCGATGGACAAATCAATCCACACCGATCCCACCGGATTGTTTGGCCCGGCGGCGATCGTGAAGGGGCGCTTGGTCCTGACCCCCTTGAAGGCGAAGTCGGGATCGTAGTGATAGGTCGGGTTGTGCACCACGCGTTTGACCTCTGCCTGGCCGCTCGGCGCCGGCTTCTCCTGGCTGCCGATCGAGGCGGGGTACACCGCAAGCACTTTGCCGGACGGGTCGAGCACGCGAAGCTGGCGCGCGCCCTTGTCGACCTCGACCTCAGCAACACCCGCGGGCGGATCGCCTCGGGTGACGGCAGGCACCAGCACCTTTTGCCCGGCCTTCCTGAAGCCGACGCCAGGGTTGAGCCGTTGAAGCAACTGTTGGCTGACGTGGAAGCGCTCCGCTATTTTTTCCGCCGCGTTGTGGTAGCCGAGCCTGCGCAGGCGGGCCATTTTCTCCATGCGCGCCGGAATTCGCCTGGTAAACGGTCCGCGCACATCCTTGCGCGTCAGCTCGTACGTCTCGAGCGCCGGGCTCGGGGAGGTCGCGACCAGCTTGTCCCAGGTCTGGCGGGTGAGCTTACCATCGGCGGGCAGCCCGTTGGCGGCCTGAAACGCCCGGACCGCCTTGGCGAAGTTCTCTGCTGCGCGGCCGTCGATCAGGCCCGGCGAGAAGCGCGCGCGATCCAGAAGGATCTGTGCCTTCAGCACGGTCGCACTGACGCCTTTTGCTTCGCTGTCGTCGAATTGCGCGTTGTTGACGGCTGCGACGTCCAGCTTTGCCGCCGCCGATACGTCACATGCCATGGCGAGCACGACAGCCGCGACGAGAAGGAGCCTGGTCATCGACGTCACACTCCTGCATGAGCACCTGCTTCTATGACGTTGCAGGGCCGATCTGGTTCCATTCCCCCCTGCATTTGAGCCGCGATCACCGACCGCCAGTATGAGGAATACGGATCGGGACGTCCGGCGGTCGCGCGGATGCATGTGATGATAGACTTAACGGCAAGAACTCGGCGCCGGCTGCACGCTCGTCCTGCACAGGCATGACGAGCTGATTGGTACATCCGTCTTGGCCAACCTTGCTTGCAGCGCCGGCAACGCCTCGCTTCGCCGCGCCGTGTCAGGCATTCCACCAGCCCGTGCAGCGCCTATGACAAAGCCGGGCTCACCCGCATCGGTGCCGAACGTCTTTAACTGCCAGGCCTGCCCTTGTTTTGTTTGCGGGCATAGACGACGCATGCGTCGACGGCGCTGACACACAGCCCATCGCGGCGGTTTGGAAGGTTGTTGTCGCCCGCATAGGCGACCTCAGCCACACGGCCATCGACGATGCGAACCTGTGTGTTGCAATAACCTCCCGGAGCGACATTCAACGACCCGCCGACGGAAGGGATGGGGCCCACCGCGAAGGTAGGAAGCACGACATTGACATTGCCCCGCTGCACCGCGCGCTCATAGCTCCAGATTTGCCCCGATGCTCCTTCGTCGGCGGTGGCGGTGGGGAACCCCGCGCACATTCGCAGGTCCGCTTCGCTGAGGCCGACCATTTCCTTTTGGGCGGCAGCCGTTGTGGGATCCTCTTTCGCAAGCTTGGACGTATCGTCGGGAACGACGCAGGACCAGAGCGCGCCCGTGCCGGTGAGAAGAAACAGGATAGCCGGTAGTCGAATCCCGCGAGACGCCAAAACCGCTCTCCGATCTGCTGGATTGTTCGCCCGCCCTTCACCGAGGTAAGAGGCCGCCCCGATATTTCAACCCGTGATGATCGGGCTGCCTGTTCGATCGCGAGACGGCGGATCAGGCTGGTTGGTCTGGTGCGGACGGTGGGAGTGAAGCTGGCTGGGGAACCTGGATTCGAACCAGGACTAACGGAGTCAGAGTCCGTGGGTCTACCGTTAACCTATTCCCCAGCAGGCGAGGTCATAAACCGCGCGGGCCGAGCGGGCGAACCGCTGTGAGCGCTGCCTTGTAGCCGCCAGCAGAAAATAGTCAAGCCTGCCGGTGTTTCAATTGTGATGTTTCGGCGCGGCTTTTCAATTGCCTGTCCGCCCGAACTGCGAGCGCTCGAAATAGAGCACGATGCCCAGGCCCAGAAACAGCGGGACGATGAGATAAAACAGCCGGAATACCAGCAGGGCCGCCAGCACGCCCACGGGGTCCATGTCGGAGAGCCCGGCCAGGAACACCACCTCGAACACGCCCAGCCCACCCGGCGCGTGCGAGATCTGCGCGATCGAGAAGGAGACGAGGAACACGCCGAGCACCACGAAATAGCCGGGGTTATGGGTCCCGGGGAGGGCAAAGAAGATGATCGCGGCTGCCGCCAGGAGTTCGATCGGGCCGATCAGTAATTGTCGCGCCACGATCGGCAGGGCCGGATAGTGAATCTGAAAGCTGCCGATCTTCAGCGGCCGCAGATGCAGCCAGCTGCCGAAGATATAGGCGGCGACGACGGCAAGCATGACGATGCCCGCAGCCCGCGACAGGCCGTGATGGGCTATGCCGGAGAAGCGGTCGATGATCTGCGGTTCGAGCACCAGAACGAGGCCGGAGGCAAGTACCGTCGACAGCACGAAGGTAATCCAGCAGATCGCCACCAGCACGCCGACGTCCTGTCCGCTCAATCCCCTCGTGCCATAGGCGCGATAACGGATGACGGCGCCCGAAAACACCGAGCCGCCGATATTGTGCGACAGCGCGTAGGTGGTGAAGGAGCACAGCGTGACGAACAGCCACGACACGCGTTTGCCGATATGCAGGAGCGCGATGTGGTCGTAGCCGGCGAGCGAGGCGTAGGCGACAACCGAGCTCAGCCCCGCGAGGATCCAGCCGCGGGCCGGGATCGCCGCAATACCGTCCCAGACATCATCCAGCGAAATGCCGCGCAATTCGTGCCAGAGCAGCAGGAGCGAGAAAATCACCGCCCCGACGCCGACGACCGGCCAGAAATAGCGTCTCCAGTTCATTGCCTGACTGCCATGCGTTGCGGGCCCGTTGCCTTCGCTGTCATTGCGGGAAAGCGGTCGGCGATTCCGATCGCTTTGCCCCCTCTATTTCAGAGATGCCTCATCGAAGCCGGCTATTCAACCGCCGGCCCTTGCCGCCATGGCAAGCCGCAATCGTTATCGTCGTCGAGAGGCGGAAAATCGACAGCCGAGCGGGAATATCGGCCCGGCCATGCGACCGTCTCCGCATGCATTTGTGCTGAAAGTCGCTGTTTACCCCCACTTTGCGTAAGACGCGGCAGCAGGCGGTTTGCGGACAGCCGGCAAAATTCGTGCCATGCGGCACTTGGTGATCCGGGCCGGCGCTGCTAGTCTGGCGGCAACTTGAAACAAAGAAGCGCCTGCTGCGTCCGTTCGCCGGTTCGCGCGGCGCCGGAAGGAACGACAGTGGAAGACCGCGACACCGGCGCCGGCGCGCCGGAGGTGGGCGCGTCCAGCGCTTCCCCGGGGCCGGCAGGCCCGGGGACCGCCAAATGGCAGCAACGCCGCCCGACGGAGCCACGCTCCGCCGACGGGCAGGCGAGCGACGCGAACCACCATCAAAAGGGCAAGGCCAAGAAAAGGCGCAAACGCCGGCGCGGGCGCAAGGTTTTTGCGCGCGACGATATCCGTCCCGCGGCGAACGGGGCGCCGACGGCACGCGCCGCCGCGGCTGGCGCGGCGCTTGCAGGCATAGCCACACCGCCCATCGCGGTGGCTCGGCCCGAATCGGGGGCTCATCGGCCGCCGATGCCAGAATTGCCGGTCTTCGCCGCGCTCGATCTCGGCACCAACAATTGCCGGCTGCTGGTCGCCGTGCCGGCGCGTCATGGCCAGTTTCGCGTCATCGACGCCTTTTCGCGCATCGTGCGACTGGGCGAGGGGCTCACGGCCAGCGGCCGCCTCGGCCAACCGGCGATGGACCGCGCGGTCGAGGCCCTGAAGGTCTGCGGCGAGAAACTGCGCAACCGCAAGATCAGAAAGGCGCGGCTGATCGCCACCGAGGCCTGCCGCTCGGCGGCGAACGGGGTCGAATTCCTGGAGCGCGTCGAGCGCGAGGCTGGCCTCAAGCTCGAAATCATCGACCGACAGACCGAAGCGCGGCTAGCGGTGTCCGGCTGCGGTTCGCTGGTCGAGCGCGACACGCAGGGCGTCGTGCTGTTCGACATCGGCGGCGGCTCCTCCGAAATCGCGCTGATCGATCTCACCGGCCGCCGCTCACCGCGACTCGCCAACCATATCGTGTCGTGGACGTCGCTGCCGGTCGGCGTCGTCTCGCTGGCCGAGCGTTTCGGCGGCCGCACGGTGACGCGCGAGATTTTTGGCGCCATGGTCGACGACGTTGCCGCCCGGCTCGCCGCCTTCGATGGCCGCGATCGGCTTAGCCACCTCAAGGCCAGCCCGAAATTTCATCTGCTGGGCACTTCCGGAACGGTGACGACGCTTGCCGGCGTCCATCTCGATCTCGAGCGCTACGACCGCCGCCGCGTCGACGGCCTGTGGATGGACAGGGACAGCGTCGACCGCATGGTGGAAAAACTTGTCGGCTGGGATTTCCAGCAGCGTGTCGCCAATCCCTGCATCGGCGCGGACCGCGCCGACCTGGTGCTGGCCGGCTGCGCCATCCTGGAAGCGATCCGCGCCGTGTGGCCGTCGGAGCGGCTGCGCGTTGCCGACCGTGGCTTGCGCGAGGGCATATTGAGCGAGCTGATGGCCGATGACGGCGTCTGGCGCAACGATGGGCGCGGCAGAACATGATCCCGAACCGCAGAACCGCGTCAGCGAAAAGTGGCGACCGGTTTTCGCGGACAAACGGCTCCGTTTGTCCAGAAGTCACGCTCGGGCAAGCTGGCGCAAGCGTTGCTCCGGTGAGCAGTCGACCCCCACTCCGTCGAGCTTCGCTCGACACCTCTCCCCCGATCGACGGGGGAGAGGAATGGCGCGAGCTAGCCAATCTTGGCGCCCTTCCTCTCCCTCCGGAGGGGGGAGAGGTGGCGCTGCGAAGCAGCGACGGAGTGGGGGAAGCCGTTTGCCAAACGCGCTGCCGCCGAAAAGCGGCCACAACCCGGCAAGCGAGAAAACTTGGACAAGAAGTCAACCAATGACCAAGAAACCGGAAAAGCCGGGCTCAGCCGGCATTCGCGTGCTGAAGACGCGGATCAAGAAGAAAAGCGGGCTGAAGGAATCGTCGCGCCGCTGGCTGCAGCGCCACATCAACGATCCCTACGTCCAGCGCTCCAAGGCTGACGGCTACCGCTCGCGCGCGGCCTACAAGCTGATCGAGATCGACGACAAGCACCATCTGCTGAAACCCGGCATGAAGGTGATCGACCTTGGTGCGGCCCCCGGCGGCTGGTGCCAGGTCGCGGCCGCGCGGACCAAATCGACCGCGGAAAATCCGCATGTCGTAGGCATCGACTATCTGGAGATGGACGCGGTGCCCGGCGCGCCGGTGCTGTTGATGGATTTCCTCGATCCCGAGGCGCCGCGGAAGCTGGCCGAGGCGCTTGGCGGCGATCCCGATGTCGTGCTGTCCGACATGGCGGCGCCCACCACCGGCCACAAGCGGACCGACCACATCCGCACCATGCATCTGTGCGAGGTGGCCGCCGATTTCGCGCTGTCGGTGCTGAAGCCGGGCGGCCACTTCCTGGCCAAGACGTTCCAGGGCGGCGCCGAAAACGAGCTGCTCTCGATGCTGAAGAAGAATTTCCGGTCCGTCCACCACGTCAAGCCGCCTGCGTCGCGCGATGAGTCGGTGGAGCTGTATCTACTGGCGAAGGATTTCAAAGGGCGAGAATCCGGTCCGCCATCAGGCGGATCGGAACGTCCAGTGGATGTCTCGAAGAACTTGAGCGCACGGAGCCATGGCGAAGGGCCGGCGGACGGCGACGGCTGAACCGTCTCACTCCCCCGGCGACCTCACCGGTTCCAGCGGCTTGGGCATGGTCAGGCGGCCGTGGCCCGATACGGCGTTGCCGGCATCGGGCGCCAGCCGCATGAACGACAGCGATGCGGCGGCGGAAATTGCCGCGACGATGAAGAAGGCGGTATGGAAGTCCGGCAATGTCAACGGGCCGCCGTGGATACCCGTCGATACTTCCAGGATGCCGCCGGCAACCGCCACGCCCAGCGCGATCGACAGTTGCTGGAACACGGCGGCGATCGGTGTTGCCTTGCTTGTGTCCTCGGCTGAAACCTCGGCGTAGGCGAGGGCGTTGATGCCGGTAAAGAACATCGAGCGGATGAAGCCGCCCACCAGCAGCATGGCCAGCATCAAGAGATAGGGCGTATCGGGCGTGAACAGGCCGTTGACGGCGATCGACGCGGCGGCCACCAGCGAGCCGACGATCAGCACGCGACGAAAGCCGACGACGCGGAAGATCAGCGCTGTGACGAATTTCATGCCGATGGCGCCGATCGCGGAGACGAAGGTAATCATGCCGGACTGGAACGGCGTCAGCCCGAAACCGATCTGGAACATCAGCGGCAGCAGGAACGGCACGGCGCCGATGCCGATGCGGAAAAGTCCGCCGCCAAGCACGGAGGAGCGGAATACCTGGTTGCGGAACAAGTCGAGCGCCAGCAGGGGGTTCCTGGCACGGCGCGCATGCATGAGGTAGAGAGCGCCCGACACCAGCCCGACGCCCACGGTGATGAAGCCGGTCGCCGGCGGCAGATAGGGCAAGCTGATCACTGACAGGCCGAACACGACGCCGGACGCCGCCAGCCCGCTCAGCACGAAGCCGACGAAATCGAGCGGCGGCGTCTCCATCGATTCGGTTTCCGGCAGGAAGCGGGTGGCCAGCCAGATGCCGATCAGGCCGATCGGCACATTGATCAGGAAGATCCAGTGCCAGGTGAAGTAGGTGGTGATGAAGCCGCCGATCGGCGGTCCGACCAGCGGGCCCACCAATGCCGGCACGGTCAGCCAGGACATCGCCGCGACAAGTTCGCTCTTGGGCGTGGCGCGCACCAGCACCAGGCGCCCGACCGGCGTCATCATGGCGCCGCCTATGCCTTGCAGGAAGCGCGACACCACGAAGGCCGGCAGCGAGCCCGAAACGGCGCAGGCGACCGAACCGACGATGAACACCGCGATCGCGGCGCGGAAAACGTTCTTGGCGCCGAAGCGATCCGCCATCCAGCCGCTGATGGGAATGAAGATCGCCAGCGACACAAGATAGGAGGTCAACGCCAGCTTGAGCGCGATCGGGCTGGTGTGGATGTCGAGGGCGATCGCCGGCAGCGATGTGGCGATGACGGTCGAATCCATGTTTTCCATGAAAAGAGCGACCGCCAATATGAGCGGAATGGTTCGGTTCAAAGGAACGCGTCCGGGCTTGATTCCAGATGTTGCCGACCGGGAGTTTGCCGGCAGGCAGGGCGGTTATCACGGCTGGACACCAATGTCGTGTTAAATTGCTGTCACTTTTATGCGACCGCAACCTCCGGTGGCGGCTGCGATACACGATTGCTTGCAAAAAGCGGACACTATCCCTATTGTAGTGAAAATAACTACAGGACGTTATGATCATGGAAGAGGCCGTTTCGGCAGCCGATGCCAATCGCAGATTTTCTCGCATCCTGCGTGAGGTACGCGAGGGCCAGAGCTACGTCGTGACAAGCCATGGTCGGCCGGTGGCACGGATCGTGCCTGCGGAGAGGCACGAGGGTGTGGCCTCCCGCTCGCGCGCGGCATTGCTGTCGCGACTTGAACGGCAGCCGGTTGCCGATGCAGGACGCTGGACCCGCGATGAGCTCTACGAGGATGACCTGTGAGGGTCGCGCTCGACACCAACATTCTTGCCTACGCAGAGGGCGTTAACAACGTAGCCAAACGCGACCACGTTCTCGAACTGCTGCGCAAGGTTCCACAAGACGCTGCCATTGTTCCGGTCCAGGTGCTGGGTGAACTGTTCAATGTCCTCGTCCGCAAAGCCGGAAGGTCGCGCCAGGAGGCTCGGGATGCGCTGCTTAGCTGGCGCGACGCGTTCCCGGTTGCTGGGACGACGCCGGAGGTGATGACGATGGCTGTCGATCTTGCGGCGGACCATCGCTTCGGCATCTGGGATGCCGTCATTCTTTCGGCTGCATCCCAAACGGGTTGCCGGCTGCTTCTGTCGGAAGACCTGCAGGACGGCTTCACCTGGGGCGGTGTAACCGTCGTCAACCCCTTTGCATCGCCGCGTCACGCTTTGCTGGATGCTTTCCTTGGTTCGCAATAGAAGCTGAAGCGTCCGCAACGATCGGCTTTTCTTCCGTGCCGGGACGTGGTACCAGCCACCGCCAATCCTGAAAGGGAAGAAGAGAGTCGCGCTGTCCATCCCGGTCCAGCGCTTTTCCCGCATTCAAAGGGCTGGCCATGGCAAAAATCATCGAAACGTCCACCGGCGCGCTGGCGCTGACCTTTGACGACGTGCTTTTGCAGCCCGGCCATTCCGAAGTCATGCCCGGCCAGACCGACATCCGCACCCGGATTGCCGGCGACATCGACCTCAACGTGCCGATCCTGTCGGCGGCCATGGATACCGTCACGGAGGCAAGGCTTGCCATCGCCATGGCGCAGGCCGGCGGCATCGGCGTCATCCACCGCAATTTCTCGCCGGCCGAGCAGGCCGAGCAGGTGCGGCAGGTGAAGAAATTCGAATCCGGCATGGTGGTCAACCCGGTCACCATCGGTCCCGACGCGACGCTGGCCGACGCGTTGTCGCTGATGCGCACCTACTCGATCTCGGGTATTCCGGTGGTCGAGAATGGCGGCTCCGGCGGCCACAAGAGCGGCCGGCTGGTCGGCATCCTGACCAATCGCGACGTGCGCTTCGCCTCCGATCCGGCGCAGAAGGTCTACGAATTGATGACCCGTGAGAACCTGATCACGGTCAAGGAGAATGTCGACCAGGACGAGGCCAAGCGGCTTCTGCATCAGCACCGCATCGAAAAGCTCGTCGTCGTCGACAAGCAGGGCAATTGCGTGGGGCTGATCACCGTCAAGGACATCGAGAAATCGCAGCTCAACCCGCACGCCACCAAGGACGCGCAGGGGCGTCTGCGCGCCGCGGCCGCCACCAGCGTCGGCGACGACGGTTTCGAGCGCGCCGAGCGCCTGATCGAGGCGGGCGTCGACCTTCTGGTCATCGACACCGCGCATGGCCATTCGCAGCGTGTCCTCGATGCCGTCACGCGGGCGAAAAAACTCTCCAATTCGGTGCGCATCCTGGCCGGCAACGTCGCCACCGCCGAGGGCACCCAGGCGCTGATCGATGCCGGCGCCGATGCCGTCAAGATCGGCATCGGCCCCGGCTCCATCTGCACCACCCGCATCGTCGCCGGCGTCGGCGTGCCGCAGCTGTCGGCCATCATGTCGGCGGTGGAAACTGCGCACAAATCGGGCGCCTCGGTGATCGCCGATGGCGGCATCAAATATTCCGGCGATCTGGCCAAGGCGCTTGCCGCCGGCGCCAGTGCCGCCATGATCGGCTCGCTGCTTGCCGGCACCGACGAAAGCCCGGGCGAGGTCTATCTGCACCAGGGCCGCTCCTTCAAGGCCTATCGCGGCATGGGTTCGGTCGGCGCCATGGCGCGCGGCTCGGCCGACCGATACTTCCAGGCGGAGGTTCGCGACACGCTGAAACTGGTGCCGGAAGGCATCGAGGGGCAGGTCCCCTACAAAGGACCTGTGTCTGGCGTGCTGCACCAGCTTGCAGGCGGCCTGAAAGCCGCTATGGGTTATGTTGGTGGCCGCGACCTTGCCGATTTCCGCGAACGCGCCACCTTTGTGCGCATATCCAACGCCGGACTTCGTGAAAGCCACGCCCATGACGTCACGATCACCCGCGAAAGCCCCAACTATCCCGGCGGAGCCTGATCGGCCCGACCAGTACACGTTCTGGCGCAATCTGGCCGCGACCATCTTGCGGCTATCGCGCCACGCTGCCGCCCTTTGCACCGCATCGGTGGCGGTTTTCATCGCCATGACGCTAATGGAGTTCTTCTATTTCCGCCAGTTGAGTGGCGGTTTGCCGTCGCTCGACATGCGCGTTTTTGGCTTCACGCCGGATGAAGGCATGGCCTGGCTGACGGCGCTCGGCCGGCGCGGCGGCGAGATCATCCTGGTCTGGCACTATCTGACCTTCGATCTTCTGTTCCCCGCGCTGTTGTCGGTGACGCTGGTCAGCCTGATCCTGGCAACGGGAAGGCGGTTGAGGAATTTCCGCGTGCTTCCGGGCCAGATGCAATCGATCTTCGCACTGATCCTGGTGCTGCCCTACACGATCGCCAACTACGCCCAGAACATCGCCGTGGCCCGCCTTCTGTCGGATTTCCTGTCGGCCAATCCCGATTCCCTGGGTCTCGCCTCGGCGCTGATCGTCACCAAATTCGCGCTGCTCGCAATTCCGGTGATCGTCATCGCCGTCTTCTGGCTGGCAGGTCAGAAACAGAATTGATCTGACCCGGCACCGGGCGGGGAGGGTTCATGAACCAGACATCGATTTTCTGGCCTATTCTGGCGCACGTGTTGCTGGTCTACATCGTCTATAGCGCCATGGCCCGGCGCAGGTATGTCGCCATCCAATCGGGCGAAGCCAAAGTCAGCCAGTACAAGGCGCGCTCCACCGAGCCGGCCTCCTGCGTGACGGTTGCCAGCAACCTCAGCAACCAGTTCGAACTGCCGGTGCTTTTTTATGTGCTGTGCCTGATGCTGCACCTGACCAACGGCGTCAACTATCTGACCTTGGCCCTGATGTGGATCTTTGTCGCGACCCGCTATTTTCATGCCTGGGTTCACCTGACCAGCAACAATCTGCTCCTGCGCAGCCGGTCTTTCTCCCTGGGGGCAGTGATTCTTTTGCTGGGCTGGATCTGGTTCGCGCTGCACCTGCTCCGGGTGGTTTGAGCAGTACTCCCCTTCGTTGGGGCGCTCCGCCTACAAATCGAACACCGCTATTTTGCGCTTGTCGAACTTGATGCCGATCTCGCCGCGCACCAGCTTCAGCGCCGCCTCGCCGAACACGGCGCGGCGCCAGCCCTGCAGCGCCGGCACGTCGGCGGCTTCGCCTTCGGCGGCGATGCGGTCGATGTCGTCGCTGGAAGCCAGGACCTTCGATGCGACGCCTTGCTTTTCGGCCACGATCCTGAGCAGCACCTTCAACAGTTCCGCCGCGGCGCTCGAGCCTTCGGGCGGCTGAAAACTCTTCGGCAGCTTCGGCAATTGCTCCTTGGGCAGAGCTAGTGCGGTGTTGACCGCGCCAAGCAGCGCCGTCGCAGTCGAGGAGCGCTCCCAGCCCTTCGGTATCGTGCGCAGCTTGGCCAGCGCGGCCGCGTCGCGCGGCGCCTGCTGCGCCACCTCGTAGATGGCGTCGTCCTTGAGCACGCGGCCGCGGGGTACGTCGCGTTCGCGCGCCTCGCGCTCGCGCCATGCCGCCACGGCCTGCACGATCGCCAGCTCCTGCGGCTTGCGCAGCCGCATCTTCAGCCGCTTCCAGGCATCCTCGGGGTGCGGATCGTAGGTTTCGCGCGAGGTCAGGACGTCCATCTCCTCGTTCAGCCAGTGGGCGCGGTTCTCCCGCTCCAGTTCGGCGCTGAGATGCTGGTAGACCTCGATAAGATGGGTGACGTCGGCAAGCGCATAGTCGAGCTGCTTTTCGGACAGCGGCCGGTGGCGCCAGTCGGTGAAGCGCGAGGACTTGTCGAGCCGCGCGCCGGTGACGCGCTGCACGAGCTGATCGTAGGAAACGCTGTCGCCGAACCCGCAGACCATCGCCGCAACCTGGGTATCGAACACCGGATGGGGAACGAGATCGCCCAGATGGACGATGATTTCGATGTCCTGCCGCGCGGCATGGAAGACTTTGACGACAGATTCATTGGCCATCAGCCTGAAAAACGGCTTCAGGTCGATGTCTGGCGACAGCGGATCGATCAGCGCCGTTATTCCGGGCGCCGCCATCTGGATCAGGCACAGGATCGGCCAGAAGGTCGTTTCCCGGATGAATTCGGTGTCGACGGTGACGAAATCCGATTTTTCGAAAGCGGCGAGAACGGTCTCGAGTTCTTTTTGGGTGGTGATGACGTGCATCAAATCGCTTTTGGCAGGAGTAGGGTCTTCCTAGATTTCAGCCGGGAAGGCTTTCGTCAAGCGTTGGCGCTCGCATCACGGCCCGTCCGGCCCGTCCGGATCGCCGTTTCTTCTCGCCAGCCGGGCGAAAACCGTCGAGGTGCGCAACAGCGCGGTGAAGCGGCTGCGCTTGCCAGCCGGCACGCCCGATCGTGCCCGCATCCGATAGAGGATGACGGCGATGAAGATTGCATAGACCAGCGCGCTGAACACGAACAGCGCGCTTGGGCCAAAATACTGCATCGCCGTCGATGCGGCGAAAGGGCCGCCAATGGCGCCGAAGGAATAAAACAGCATCAAGGCGGCGTTGATCAGAACGAACTCGCCCGCGCCGGCGCGGTCGTTGGAGTGCGCCGCCGACAGCGAGTAGAGCGGCATGGCGAAACAGCCGAAGATGAAGATGATGAGGAAGTTGAGAAACGGGTCGGCTCCCGCCACGAACGCAAGCGCCAGCGCTGCCAGCATGGCGCAGCATGTCGTCGCCAGCAGCACCGAGCGCCGGTCCCAGCGATCGGAGAGATAGCCTAGCGGGTATTGGATGAGTGCGCCGCCGAAGATACCGACGCTGACGAAGGTGACGACATCGGCGACAGACATGCCGATCTGCTCGGCATAGACCGGCGACAGCGTGCGGAACGCGCTGTTGGTGACGCCGACGGCGATGCAGCCGAAACAGCCGAGCGGCGAGATGCGCCAGACCCGCGCCAGGTCGAGCTTGACGTCTTCCGGCGGCGTCGGGTTGGAGCGATCGCCCAGCGATACCGGCACCAGCGACAGCGTGATCATCATCGACATGATGGCGAATATGGCGAAGCCGCCTGCTCCGAAGATCGGGATGAGGAACTGCGCGCCGGTGACCGAGCCGATGTCGACCATGCGGTAGATGGCAAGCACGCGGGCGCGGTCCTTGTTGCTGACCCCGGAGTTGAGCCAGGCCTCCATCACCGTGAACAGGCCGGCGAAGCAGAAACCGCCGGCAAAACGCACCGCGCACCACATCACCGGGTCGATGACCAGAACCAGGAGCAATGTGCCGGCCGAGGCGGCCGCGGCCAGCGCCGAGAAGGTCCTGACATGGCCGACCGCCTTCAGGATGCGGGTGACGGCCAGGCAGCCGAGCAGAAAGCCGGCGAAATAGAACGTGCCCATCAGGCCGATGTCGGAAGCCGAAAAACCTTCCTGCGCGCCGCGCAGCGCGATCAGCGTGCTTTGCAGCCCATTGCCGCCGAGCAGGATGCCTGCGGCGATGAGGAGCGGGATCAGCGGACGGATGGAGGACATTAAGAGGCGATCACATGTCTGTGATCCCTTCTTGAACCATCGCTTCCGTCAATACCAGCGGCAATTCCCCGCGCCAACAGGATGTGTCCGCCTTTCTGTTCAAGGAAGTCGGCGCCTGCCTCCTCGACGTCCCACGGCGAACCGCCCGGCTGCTCCCGACGCGATGGCTATTCCCGCGAGGACAGCGATGAGCCCGACAATTAGGTTTGCATTGATTTGCTCACCGAGAAAGACGGCGCCGAAGATCGATGCCGTCACGGGGTTCACGGCAACTGAAACGGCAACCAGCGTTGGCGGCGCACGTTCAAGCGCGAACGCCCAGAGGAAGAAGATCAGGGCGCCGCAAATTACGGCCAGGTATCCGCTGGCAACCCATTGCGACGCCTCAAGCGCGGCAAGTCGCGTCAGGCCTCCAGTCAAAGTCGACAGCGCCAACAGGCAGGCCGTGCCGACGGCCATGCCAAACGCGGCGAATGATGTCGGCGCGCAGCGGGTGAGAAAAGGTCGCGACCAGACATTGTAGAGCGCCATGCAGAATGCCGCCGCGATCATCAGGAGGTCTCCGCGCCAGGCGCCCTGGGGAGCTGTCGTCAGGCTGCTGCCAAGCGCGACAGCCACTCCGGCCATCGCGACCAGGACGCCGACGATCTTGCGCGTCGTCGGCGGTTCGATCCCTAGAACCGCGCCTGCGAGCATTGTGAGCACAGGCAGCGTCGAAAGCGCCAGAGCTCCTCGCGCCGCCGTCGTGTAGACAAGGGCTCCGTTGAAGAGCACCGGGAATAGGCCGAAGAACAGCAGGCCCAATGCGGCGGCGCCCGGCCAATCGCTTTTCGCAGGCCACTTGTCCCGCCGCAGAAGCGCTACGGCGGCGAGCACTAGAAAACCACCCCCGAACCGGATCGCGCCGATGGTGAGCGGATCCAGCGAACGCGCGAGATAGCGCGTTGCACCGACAGCGGTGCCGCCAAAGGCGCTGGAGAGAATCGCCGCGAGCACGCCTCCAGTTTCCATCGCTTCCCCTCTGCCAGTTCGGAGTCCAGCGGTATCGGGCAAACCGGGTAAAAGGAATCGAATAAATGCAATGAGCTTGATAAGCTTGCGCAATGAGCAGTCGGAGTCTCGATCCGGAATTGTTGCGGACTTTCGTCGTCGTTGCCGAGCGGCTCTCTTTCACGCGAGCCGCCGAGCAGCTCAATCGAACGCAAGCCACCGTCAGCTTGCAGGTGAAGCGCCTTGAAGAGCGCCTCGACATTTCGCTGTTCCGTCGATCGACGGCCCATGTCGAGCTTACGGCCGCCGGCGAGGGGTTTCTGATCGACGCACGCCGCATTCTTGCACTTAACGAGCAGGCGATTGCCCGTGTCTCCAACCAACGGGTAGCGGGACGCATCCGGATAGGCGTCATGGAGGACTACGGCACCAAGATCCTGCCACGCCTCCTCGCCGATATCGCCGTGCGATTTCCGCTCATGCAGGTCGAAATGGAGATCGGCCTCACGGCGCGGCTGCTGAAACGGCTCGGCTCATCATTTGACGCGGTCATCGCCATGCATCCGGAAGGTGTGGCCGAGGGCGATCTGATATGCCGCGAAAGAGCGATATGGGCGGCGGCGAGGACCCACTCTGTCGAAGAACTCGATCCGCTGCCCGTCGCGTTGTCGGACCCTGATTGCTTGTTTCGCGCATGGGCGACTGACGCGCTCGACAGAGCGGGCCGGCCGTGGCGACTGGCCTATGTCAGCCCGAGCCTTGCCGCGACGGAGGCGATCGTCGAGCAGGGCCTTGCGGTTACCGTGGTCAAGGGCAGCATGCTCGCGCCCGGCCTGCGCGATGTCCATCCTGGCCCTTATGTGCCGCCGCTGCCCGGGGCGGAGATCCGCCTTCATCGGGCCACAACGTCTTCCGCAAGCGCCGCATTGGTCGTCGATCACCTCGCGCATCGCCTGCGGCTGTCAAGCCTTGGTTCATAGGGCGACCTGCGCGCCGGCGAATGCTCCGAAAGAACCCGTCAACCCGGGTTCGTTGCCCTGGCCCTCCGCCCACTCGCCTTGACAAACCGGGCCTCCCATGCGCTTTTCGCGCAAATTTTTCAGGCCGGGCCGCGATGCTTCGGCCGGCAACCCAACATCCCGGACTTTTGCCCATGACAATGCACCGTTACCGCAGCCATACCTGTGCCCAGTTGAGAAAGAGCGACGTCGGCGCTTCCGTTCGCCTGTCGGGCTGGGTGCATCGCGTGCGCGACCATGGCGGCCTGCTGTTCATCGACCTGCGCGACCACTATGGCCTGACCCAAATCGTCGCCGATCCCGATTCGCCGGCCTTCAAGATCGCCGAAACAGTGCGCGGCGAATGGGTGATCCGCGTCGACGGCGAGGTCAAGGCGCGCCTGCCTGAAACCACCAATGCCAACCTGCCGACCGGCGAGATCGAGATTTTCGCGCGCGAGATCGAAGTGCTTTCGGCGGCCAAGGAATTGCCGCTGCCGGTCTTCGGCGAGCCGGACTATCCCGAGGACATCAGGCTGAAATACCGCTTCCTCGACCTGCGCCGCGAGACGCTGCACAGGAACATCGTGGCGCGCACGAAGATCATCGCCGAGATGCGCAAGCGCATGGGCGAGGTCGGCTTCACCGAATTCTCGACGCCGATCCTCACCGCATCGTCGCCCGAAGGCGCGCGCGACTTCCTGGTGCCGTCGCGCATTCACCCCGGCACTTTCTATGCGCTGCCGCAGGCGCCGCAGCAATACAAGCAGCTGATCATGGTCTCGGGTTTCGATCGTTATTTCCAGATCGCGCCCTGCTTCCGCGACGAGGATCCGCGCGCCGACCGCCTGCCCGGCGAATTCTACCAGCTTGACCTCGAAATGAGCTTTGTCGAGCAGGATGACGTGCTTTCCACCATGGCGCCGGTGATGACATCGGTCTTCGAGGCCTTTGCCAACGGCAAGCCCGTCACGAAGGACTGGCCGCGCATTCCCTATGATGTTGCGATGCGCAAATACGGTACCGACAAGCCGGATCTGCGCAACCCGATCGAGATGCAGGCGGTCTCTGACCATTTTCGTGATTCCGGCTTCAAGGTCTTCGCCAACATCCTGGCCAACGATCCCAAGGCCGAGGTCTGGGCCATTCCGGCCAAGACCGGGGGCAGCCGTGCCTTCTGCGACCGCATGAACAGCTGGGCGCAAGGCGAGGGGCAGCCCGGATTGGGCTACATCTTCTGGCGCAAGGAAGGCGAGAAACTCGAAGGCGCGGGTCCGCTTGCCAAGAACATCGGCGAGGAGCGCACCGAGGCGATCCGTCTTCAACTGGCCCTTGCCGATGGCGATGCCGCCTTCTTCGTCGCCGGCGATCCCAAGAAATTCGTCTCCTTCGCGGGTGCTGCGCGCACCCGCGCCGGCGAGGAACTGAACCTGGTCGACCGCGACCGTTTCGAGCTGTGCTGGATCGTCGACTTTCCGTTCTTCGAGTGGAACGAGGACGAGAAGAAGATCGATTTCGCCCACAATCCGTTTTCGATGCCGCAAGGCGGCATCGACGCCCTCAACAACCAGGAGCCGCTCGGCATCAAGGCATTCCAGTACGACGCCGTGTGCAACGGCTTCGAGATTGCCTCGGGCGGCATCCGCAACCATTTGCCCGAAACCATGGTCAGGGCCTTCGAGATGGTCGGACTGGATCGCCAGACCGTCGAGGAGCGCTTTGGCGGCCTTTACCGTGCGTTTCAGTACGGCGCCCCGCCGCACGGCGGAGCGGCATTCGGCATCGACCGTGTCGTGATGTTGCTGGTGGGCGCCAAGAACCTGCGCGAGATCACCATGTTCCCGATGAACCAGCAGGCTTACGACCTGTTGATGAATGCGCCGTCGGAAGCCACGCCGCAGCAGCTTCGCGACTTGTCGCTGCGTGTCGCACCGATCAAGAAAGAGGCATGATGGCGCTTCGGACGGCGCTTTAAAGAAGCCTCCGAAGTGACTCGTTCGATTGAGAATCGCAGACAAAAGCCCGGCATCGCTGCCGGGCTTTTCGTATCTTGAAGCAAGTCGAGGTCGCTTCGATCAGTCTTCGTTGGCCTTGACGGTGACGCCGAGCGTCTTCGGCAGGTCGGTCGGATTGGACATGGCGCCCGCCATGATCAGTGCGAACGGCACCGACGCCGGCGGCTTAGCCGAGATTTCGAGGCTCTTCGGATCGTCGAGATATTTGCCGACCGCCGCCGTTACCTGCGCCGTCAGCTCGGGATTGTTGAGCTGCGCCATGCCGAACGGCACGATCGCCTTGGCCTGGTTGGCGATATCCTTGCCCGACATGCCTTGCTGCTTGCCGACATAGTCCAGCACCTTGCCCGTCAGCGAATCGTCGTCGAAACGGATCGAGGCGCTGTTGAAGGAAAGCTGCTGCAACAGGCCGAGCATGGCCATGCCTTGCGCCGAGTTGTCGGCCCCTTCGGGCTGCGCGGCCATCTTCTTCTGCATTTCCTGCAGCGACTTGATGAAGTCGAGCGTGTAGCCGCCGAGATCGAAGGTCATGCCGAGCGTGCCGGCATTCTCGACCGAAATGTTGTATTTCGACAGCTCCATCTTGCCGTCAGTGGGCTGCCAGGTGCCGGCCATCTCGAAATTGCCCGCAATGTTCTGGTAGCCGAGTGCGTTGATGACTTCCTTCGACTTGGGATCCTCGACCAGCGTCAGGTCGGCATTGAACTTCTCGGTGGTGCCGGTGAATTTCATCGCTTGGCCGTCGGCCGGCGGCGTGATTTCGATGGCAAGCCCGTCCATCGAGAAAGCGGTCTTGTCGGCGATCTTGACCCTCATGTTCGAGAGTTCGGCGGACTTGTACATCATCAGCGAGCCCAGCGGGCCGCTGGCGCCGCTGGCCGGAACCATCATGTCGTGGATGACGAGGGGGCTTAAATTGAGGGTGACGCCGTCCTTGCTATGTTCGAATGCCGAGGTCGACACGGTTGCGATATCATAGCCGCCATTGGCTTCGGTCACGCCTTCGAGTTTGACGTCGCCGATCGCAAGGGCTTCTTTTTCCGCGCCCGGTTTGATGGATACGCCCTGCAACACCATGCTGGCGTTGTCGCCGGTCACGCCGGTCCAGGAAATATCGACGCCCTGCGCGGCAAGCGCCCTCTTCAGCCGGTCGGCGACCGCGGTGTCCTGGGCGAGCGCCGCGTTCAGCGGCAATGTGAGCAAGAAGGTCGAAAAGGCGAGTTTCCTGAGAGTCGAGCGTTTGATTGTCATCGCGAATGCCCCTGAGAGTGTCCTGAAAATTATTTTTCAATTTTTGGCGCCATCACCCTTCAGTGACGAACTGGACGGGAAAAAGGCGCATCCCGCCACAATGGTCAAAAATCGCGGCGAAAGGCAAACCCGATCCGAACATGCTGGAGACCGGGCCGCCGAGCGTCGTCGCGCTTCGCAATAGAGACGGCATGTAACGGATTGATGTTGGCTGGCGGGCTTGCCTGGGACTTCGTGTTGCAGGGCAGGGCATGCACCCACTTCAAGGCTTGCCCTCTTGCCGCGAATCACCCGCTCGGCTAGTTCCAGCCCATGGGAAAAAGGCTTTTGCCGCCTGACAATGGTGGCGGCGATCATATCGAACCGGTCGACCTGAAGAAGGCGCTGGAAGAGCGCTATCTTGCCTATGCGCTGTCGACCATCATGCACCGGGCGCTGCCCGATGTCCGCGACGGGCTGAAGCCCGTCCATCGCCGCATCATGCATGCCATGCGCCTGCTGCGCCTCAACCCCGACCAGGGCTTCGCCAAATGCGCCCGTATCGTCGGCGAGGTGATGGGCAAGTTCCACCCGCATGGCGACCAGTCGATCTACGACGCGCTGGTGCGATTGGCGCAGGATTTTTCGATGCGCTACCCCTTGGTCGACGGCCAGGGCAATTTCGGCAACATCGACGGCGATAACGCCGCCGCCATGCGCTACACCGAAGCGCGCATGACCGATGTGGCGACCGAGCTGCTCGCGGGCATCACCGAGGATGCCGTCGACTACCGGCCGACCTACAATGAGGAGGACGAGGAGCCGGTGGTGCTCCCGGGCGCCTTCCCCAACCTGCTGGCCAACGGCTCGTCCGGCATCGCGGTCGGCATGGCGACATCGATCCCACCGCACAACGCGGCCGAACTTTGTGACGCCGCCCTTCACCTGATCGAGCATCGGGACGCGCCGGTGGCCAAGCTGATGGATTTCGTCCAGGGCCCGGATTTCCCGACCGGCGGCATCATCGTCGACAGCCGAGCCTCCATCCTCGAAGCCTATGAAAGCGGCCGCGGCGGCTTTCGCGTGCGGGCAAAATGGAGCCAGGAAGACCAGGGCAGGGGCACCTGGAGCATCGTCGTCGCCGAAATCCCCTATGGCGTGCAGAAGGCGCGGCTGATCGAGAAGATCGCCGAGCTCCTGATGGCGCGCAAATTGCCGCTGCTCGAGGACATCAGGGACGAGAGCGCCGAGGACATCCGCGTCGTGCTGGTGCCCAAGAGCCGTTCCGTCGATCCCGGCATCCTGATGGAATCGCTGTTCAAGCTCACCGAGCTTGAAAGCCGTTTCCCGCTCAACATGAACGTGCTGTCGCGCGGCAAGGTGCCCAATGTCCTGTCGCTGAAGGGCGTGCTGCAGGAATGGCTCGAGCATCGCCGCGACGTGCTGATCCGCCGCTCGAAACATCGCCTCGGCGAGATCGAAAGACGGCTGGAGATCCTTGCCGGCTACCTGATCGCCTATCTCAATATCGACGAGGTGATCAAGATCATCCGCGAGGAGGATGAGCCCAAGCAGGTCATGATGGCCCGCTGGTCGCTCACCGACACCCAGGCCGAAGCCATTCTCAACATGCGCCTGCGCGCCCTGCGCAAGCTGGAAGAATTCGAGATCCGCAAGGAATTCGACGGCCTCACTGCCGAAAAGAAGCAGATCGAGGCGCTGCTTGCGTCCGAAGCCAAGCAATGGGGGACGATCAAGTGGGAGGTTGCGAGCCTGCGGGACAAATTCGGCCCCGAGACCGAGCTCGGTAAGCGCCGCACCCAGTTCGCCGATGCGCCCGAGCATGACCTGACCGACATCGCACATGCCATGATCGAGCGCGAGCCGGTCACCGTGGTGGTCTCGGAAAAGGGCTGGCTGCGTGCGATGAAGGGTCATCTGACCGATCATTCGCAGCTTGCGTTCAAGGAAGGCGACAGCCTGAAACTCGCCTTCCATGCGCAGACGACCGACAAGATCCTGGTGTTCACCACCGGCGGCAAATTTTACACCATCGGCGCCGATCGGCTGCCAGGCGGGCGCGGCCATGGCGAGCCGATCCGCATCATCGTCGACATGGACAATGACCAGGACATCGTCACCGCCTTCGTCCACGATCCGAAGCGCAAGCTGCTGCTGGTCTCGCATGACGCCAACGGTTTCATCGTGCCGGAGGAAGAGGTCGTCGCCAACACCCGCAAGGGCAAGCAGGTGATGAACGTCAAGGCGCCCGACGAAGCCAAGCGCTGCGTGCCGGTCGGCGGCGATCATCTGGCTATCGTCGGCGAGAACCGAAAGATGCTGGTGTTTCCGCTGTCCGACATTCCGGAAATGAGCCGCGGCAAGGGCGTGCGGCTGCAGAAATACAAGGATGGCGGGCTTCTTGATCTCAAGCCATTTACGCTGGAGACCGGTCTTTCCTGGCAGGATTCGGCCGACCGCACCTTTACAAGGTCGCGCGAGGAATTGGCCGAATGGATCGGCGCCCGCGCGTCGGCTGGCCGCATGGTGCCGAAGGGTTTCCCGAGGACCGGGAAATTTGGGTAATCTCCCCCCTCGAGGGGGAGATGCCGCCGAAGTCGACAGAGGGGGTCGGTTCGACTGGACGCAACCTCATTGCTTTGAACAAAGAATGCTAGCGCCTTACGCGCGGCTACCCCCTCTGGCCTGCCGGCCATCTCCCCCTCGAGGGGGAGATCCGCAGCTTCACCATCACCTTTTGAACTATCGTCACGATTGCTGCACTATGTCAGAGCATAAGCCGCGGGATGGCCGGGGAGAGACGAGCGTTTGAAGGAAGCGAAAATCCAGAAACCGGGGCAGCGCCTGTTCGGTCTGTCGACGCCGCTCAGAGCCGCCGTCATCCCACCGCTCTCGGCGGCGCGCTGGCTGCTGGTGCTGATCGTTGCCGCCGGCGTCTATTTCTTCCACGGCTTCCTGTTCCCGGTGCTGGCCGCGCTGGTCATCGCCTTCGCAAGCTGGCCGCTTTACCGGCGGCTTTTGGCCGGTGTCGGCGGCAACCGCACCATCGCCGCCACCTTCGCCATATTGTTCATCCTTGCCTTCCTGGTCATACCGATCGCGCTCGCGGGCACCTACGCCATCAACGAGGTGCGCGAATGGGTCGGCTGGGCGATCGAGACCAACCGGCACGGCGCCCCGACACCGCACTGGATCGCCACGCTGCCTATCGTAGGAGAATGGCTGAACCAGCAATGGACGACCAATCTCGGCCATCCCGGCGGCATCGGCGAACTGATCCAACTGGTCAGCGGCGCCAATATCGGCAGCATCTATCGCGGCGTCCTTGCCGCTGGCGGCAGCGCCTTCGGCCTGCTTTTGACGCTTTTGTTCATGATGATCGCGCTGTTCTTCGCCTATCGCGACGGCGAGCATTTCGCGGGCCAGGTCGATCGCCTGGGCGAGCGCATACTGCCGACGAGGTGGGAGCGCATCTCGCGGGTCGTGCCGGCGACCATTTCCTCGACCGTGACCGGCATGACCGTCATCGCCATCGGCGAGGGATTGGTGCTCGGCATCGCCTACTGGCTGGCCGGCGTGCCGTCGCCGGTGACGCTTGGCGCCCTGACCGGCGTCATGGCGCTGATTCCCGGCGGGGCACCGCTCTCCTTCACGCTGGTTTCGATCTATCTCGCCGCCAGCGGCTCACCGGTGGCCGGCCTGGCTTTGTTCATCTGGGGGACGGTCGAACTGTTCATCGTCGACAAGACCTTGCGACCGAAGCTCGTCGGCGGGCCGATAAAACTGCCCTTCCTGCCGACCTTTTTCGGCCTGATCGGCGGCGTCAAGACGATGGGCTTTCTCGGCCTGTTCATCGGCCCGGTGCTGATGGCACTGCTGGTGGCGATCTGGCGCGAATGGCTGCGCGAGGTGGAAATGATGGACGAGATGCCTGCTTCCCCTGAACAGGAAGGCTCGCCGTCGCTGATCGAGATCGACGGCGAGGCGAAGAAGATTCAGGCCGGATGACGCACCGCAAGGGCGGCGCGGCGCCTGCGTCCGTCATGCAACTGCCACACCGAATGGACCACCAATGTGACGATCAGGATCGCGCCGCCGATCAGGCTGTTGCGTGACGGCGTTTCGGAAAAGATCAGCCATACCCACACCGGTGCCAGCACGGTCTCCAGAAGGTAGAACATCGCCACTTCCGGTCCGGAGATGTATTTGGGGCCGGCCGCCAGGCAGAAGAACGAAATCGGCATGATCACGGCGCCATTAAAGATGATCCACCAGGGCGCGCTCACATGGATGCCTTCACCTGACACCATGAAGGCCGCCAGCACGAGCGACGGAACCACCCCGACGAGCGCCGTGAAGCCCATGTCCTTGCCGCTGGCCCGCGAAATGGTGATGGCCACGGAAATGAAGAAGGCCGAACACAGCGCCATGAAATTGCCGAACAGGTGTCCGGTGCCGACAGATCCGCCGACGATTACCAGCACGCCGAGGATCATGACCAGCATCGCCGCGAGCGTCACCGCCCGCGGCTTTTCCTGGAGAAACAACCAGGACAAGAGCGCGGCGAACACTGTGTTGAAGGCCAGGATGAACACCAGGTCGGCGGTCGAGGTGTAGAAGACGGCGGTGACGAAGGTGATCGAGGTCAGCCCGTAGCATATCGCGGCCGCCAGTCCCGACCAGCCTGGAATGAGCTGAGGCGCGTTTCGGCTGAGCGCCCGCCAGACAGCCCAGATGATCATTGCGGCGATGAAGGTGGCGGCCCCGCGCAAGAGCAGGATCGTCCATGCGCCGCCATCGGCGAGGCGGATCAGCGGAATGTCGAGGGTCAGCGTCAGGCCGCCAATGGCGGTTATCAGAAGGCCCTTCTGGTGGTCGCTGTGGGACGTCATTTGCAAACTTTCGTAATGAAATACAGATGGGACAGCCGATCGGCGCAATGACGCACTCTCCCGCCAAGCGGCTGAAAGACCAGCATCCCCTGCGTTGAAACAGTTAAACGTGGATCTTGGAAAAACTCAGCGTGAGACCGCTTCGTTGGTGTAGCGCTCCCAGCCCTTCGGGCCGAGATGCTCCTGCGGCATGAAGCGCATCTTATAATTCATCTTGCGCGAGCCGTTGACCCAGTATCCCAGGTAGACATGGGGCAGCCCCATCGCCCTGGCGCGAGCGATGTGATCGAGGATCATGAACGTGCCGAGAGACCGCTCCTCGAAGTCGGGATTGAAGTAGGAATACACCATCGACAGGCCGTCGGCCATCTTGTCGGTGAGCGCCACCGCGATCAGCTCGCCCTGTCCCTTGCCGGTGATGAAAGTATCGGGCCCGCGCCGGCGATATTCGATGACCTTGGTGTCGACATGGGTGTCCTCGACCATCATGGCGTAGTCCAGAACCGTCATGTCCGACATGCCGCCGCGGCGGTGGCGGGCATCGAGATAGCTGCGGAACAGCGAATATTGTTCGGTCGAGGGCTCGGCATTGTGCATGGCGCCGACGAGATCGGAATTGTGCTGCAGCACGCGCTTCATGTTGCGGCTGGCGACGAATTCCTGCGCCAGGATGCGCACGGAGACGCAGGCGCGGCAGGTTTCGCAGGCCGGCCTGTAGGCGATGTTCTGGGAGCGGCGGAACCCGCCTTGGGTCAGGAGATCATTCATCTCTGACGCCTTGTCGCCGACCAGATGCGTGAACACCTTGCGCTCGAACTGGCCGTCGAGATAGGGGCACGGCGACGGCGCGGTCAGGAAGAACTGCGGCGACTGGGTCGGGTGCTGCGTCATCGAGTCTCGGAAACACTCCTTCGAATCGCTCTACCTTTGGCGCGGAAAGCGAAAAATTCAACAGGATTGTGAAGGCGTGGCCATGCGGACGCCTTCACATTTGTGCCGACGCCGCGGCGATGCTTGCGAAAATGCGCCTCAGCGGCCGGTGCGGCTGACCACCGTGCCGAGCAGCAGGTCGTGCAGCGTGCGCTTGCGATCGGAAAACAGCGTCACCAGCAGCACCAGCGGCGACAGGATGACGTTGCCGGCCCAGAACAGCACCGAATGGACCACTGCCGTGAGCCCGTCGATCGGCCTGCCGTCGAGCCGATCGAGCCGGATGCCCATCATCTTCATGCCCGTGGTCGCCTGGTCGGCGCTGCCAAGCGTGTTCCAGATGTAGAGAATCGCGACGGCCGGGACCAGGACGCCAAACAGCATCCAGCCAAGGCCGAGGGTCAAAAGCCCGAGGAAGAACACCAGGATGGCGACAGGGATGGTGAGCAGCGCGACAATGACATAGTCGATCATGACCGCCAGGACACGCCGCGTGCGTACCCCTTCATAGGCCCTCACGTCGTCGAGCCTGGTATTGATGATTTCACCGTCGAGAACGCGAGCGTTCATGTCATTTCCTCGTAACAGGGGCCTGCTTAGCCTGCGCCCCACCTGCTGGGAAAATGGTAAAGGCTGATGGCGGAATCAAGATCGAGCCTTTCCCGGTGCGCAAGGCGGGGGAAGCGGCCGGCGGGCCGGTTGAATTCGCGCCTGACATGGCGTTAGCTTGTTGCGGCGCACCAAAAGCGCCAAGGGGCAGGGACGGGCAGGATGGATTACGACATGCTGGTCATTGGCAGCGGCCCTTCCGGACGTCGTGCCGCTGTACAATCGGCCAAACTCGGCAAATCGGTACTGGTCGTCGACAGGGGGCGGCGCCTGGGCGGCGTTTCCGTGCACACGGGCACCATTCCGTCGAAGACGCTGCGCGAAACCGTGCTCAATCTCTCGGGCTGGCGTGAGCGCGGCTTCTATGGGCGCGGCTATCGGGTTAAGCAGGACATCTCGGTCGGAGACTTGGTCGAGCGCCTGCACAAGACGCTCGACCACGAGGTCGAGGTGCTGCAGCACCAGTTCATGCGCAACACGGTCAAGAGCTCCCGCGCCGCGGTGAAATTTCTCGGGCCCAACAGGGTCAGCCTGACATCGGACAATGGCGACTACAGCGAGGTCGGCTTCGCCAATGCGCTGATCGCCGTCGGCACCAGGCCGCACCGGCCGGGCGACGTGCCGTTCGACAAGAGCCGCGTGTTCGACAGTGACGAAATGCTCGAGCTCGACCGCTTGCCGCGCACGCTGACGGTCATCGGCGCCGGGGTCATCGGCGTCGAATACGCGACGATCTTTTCGGCACTCGACGTGCCGGTGACGCTGGTCGAGCCGCGCAACACGATCCTCGATTTCGTCGACCGCGAGATCGTCGACGACTTCATCCACCAGATGCGCGACCGCGGCATGACCATCCGGCTGGGAAGCGCCGTGAAGGAGATTGCCTCCAGGCCCGACCATGCAGAGGTCACGCTGGCCGACGGGCGCACCATACGTTCCGAGATCGTGCTCTACGCCGCGGGCCGCACCGGCAATGTCGGTAGCCTCGGCCTCGATGCGGTCGGCATCGAGGCTGACTCCAGGGGACGCATCAAGGTCGATCCGCACACCTTCCAGACCAGCGTGCCCAACATTTACGCCGCCGGCGACGTGATCGGCTTTCCGAGCCTGGCCTCCACCTCGATGGAGCAGGGCCGGGTAGCCGCGTGCCATGCTTTCGGCGTGACATTGCCGCCGCCGCCGGAAACCTTTCCTTATGGCATTTACGCGGTGCCCGAGATCTCCACCGTCGGCCAATCCGAGGAACAGGTGCGCGAGAGCGGCGCCGCCTACGAGGTTGGCGTGGCCCGTTTCCGCGAGACCTCGCGGGGCCACATCATGGGCGTCAACACCGGCTTCCTGAAGCTTCTGTTCTCGATCGAGACACGCCGCTTGCTCGGCGCGCATATCGTCGGCGAGGGCGCCACCGAACTGATTCACATCGGCCAGGCGGTGATCAATCTGGGTGGCACGGTCGACTTCTTTGTCAACAATACATTCAACTATCCCACGCTGGCCGAGGCCTATAAGATCGCCGGGCTGGACGCCTGGAACAGGATGGGGCAGGGATAACCCTGTCGCCGGCCACTATTATCCTCACTCCGCCGCCTCCCGTTTGGCCGTGGGCGATCCGGTTGCGAGCAGCAGGGGCAGGCAGAGGACATAGAGCGTCGCGCCCGCGACCCACACCATGCCTGGGAAGACCATTCGAGTGCGAAAATAGAGCATGGCGATGACGAGTGGTCCGAGCACCGAGACCAGGCTCGTCATGCTGGTGAGCACACCTTGCAATCGCCCCTGGTGATCTGCCGCGACACGTGACGTCAGCAACGATTGCAGCGCCGGGGCTCCGATGCCGCCGAGACAGAAAAGCGGCAACAGCGCGAACGCCATCCAGCCTTGCCAGGCCAGCGCGATCGACACATAGGCCGTGCTGTCGGCAAGGATGGCGACCATGAGCGCTCGCCTTTCGCCCCAGCGCTCGGCGATCGGTCCCGCGACGAAACCCTGGGCTCCGGCATGGAAGAGGCCGAACAATGCCAGCGAGATGCCCACAGTGAAAAGGCTCCAGCGGAATTTGTCCTGCACGTAGAGAACCCAGACGGTGCCGCCGACTTCGCCGACAAGGCCGAGCACGGCAAAGGCGCCGAGCAGCGGCAGGAGGGCCGGAAAAGTCAGGGCCCAACGCAGCGGCGCCAGCGGGTTGAACGACAGCGGCTCGCCTGTGCCGCCGACCCGCTCCGGCTCCGGCAGCAGAAGGAAGGCCAGCACCAGATTGATGCCGGTGAACCCTGTCGCCGCCAGGAACGGCGCGCGCAGCCAGACATCGCCGAGCAGGCCGCCGAGCGCCGGACCGGCGATGAACCCGACGCCAAAAGCGGCGCTCAGATGGCCGAAGGCGCGGGCGCGCCGCTCTTCGCTGCTGATGTCGACCATATAGGCGGAGGCCACCGCCATGCTGGCGCCCGTTAGGCCGGCGATCAGTCGGCCGACGAACAGCAGCGGCAGCGACGGCGCGAAGGTCATGAACAGATAATCCAGCATCGACCCGGCAAGCGACAGAAGCAGCACCGGCCGGCGGCCGTAGCGGTCGGACAACGCGCCGAGCAGGGGCGAAAACAGCACCTGCATTGCGGCATAGGCGGCGAGGAACGCGCCGAAAATCCAGCCAATGTCCTCGACATGGCCAACCTCGCGCAACAGCCCCGGCAGCACCGGCATGATCAGCCCGATGCCGGCCGCGTCCAGCGCCATTGCCGTCAGCACGACG
Source organism: Mesorhizobium sp. B264B1B (assembly GCF_020165765.1). NCBI lineage: Bacteria > Pseudomonadati > Pseudomonadota > Alphaproteobacteria > Hyphomicrobiales > Phyllobacteriaceae > Mesorhizobium > Mesorhizobium sp. B264B1B. Next base: position 426,400 of record NZ_JAIUIS010000002.1, on the reverse strand, counting down.
AGATAGGCCCTTTTCATCGAGATGCTTCTTTCCTAAAGTTTATCGGTGATAAGGTAGCGTTTATCACCGATAAATTGGCTGGGCAAGCGAGGTGCATATGAAGCTGGACAAGGCGCTGATCGTGGCGCAGGCGCTCGAGCTGTTGAACGACGTCGGCATCGATGCGCTTTCGACCCGGCTGCTGGCGCAGCGGCTCAAGGTCCAGCAGCCGGCACTCTACTGGCATTTCAGGAACAAGCGCGCCCTGCTCGACGCAATGAACGAGGAGATCCTGCGGCGCGGCCATGGACATCAGGTACCGCTGCCGGGCGAGAGCTGGCAGGAATTCGTACGCAACAACGCCCGCAGCTTCCGCGGCGCCTTGATGGCCTATCGCGACGGTGCGCGCGTCCATGCCGGTACCGAGGCCGATCCGGGCGATCTCGAACATGTCGAACGGTTGCTCACTTTTCTGCGCGAGGCCGGCATGCCTTCCGTCATGGCCATGCGGTTGCTGATGATCGTCGGGCGCTACACGGTGGGCTGCGTCCTCGAGGAACAGGCAGAATATCCGGCCGGCCCGGGTCGAGGTGCAGCGCTCGATGCCAAGGCAAGCGGTTACCCGCTGCTCAGCCAGGCCCTGGCCGATTATCGTGCGGGCGGTCACGAGGCGCTGTTCGAAAGCGGCCTCGACTTGCTGATTGCCGGGGCGCAGGCCGGCATCGCTGAAGGAGGCTGAGCGCGGCGATCCGCGTCTTGCCCGTCAGGCGGCAGGAGCGGGCGGAGCAAGCCATTGCCGCACGATCGCGGCATCGGGGTCGCCGATTTCATGGCCCGAAGCGACGATACGCGCGTCGACCTCGGCGCCGCGCTGGCTGAGCAGCGTTACCAGGGCCGGCGCGAAGGGTCCGTAGGTCAGGTCGGCGGCGCCGGCGACAATCAGCGCCTTGATGCCGGTCAGATCGGTTGCCGGCGTCTCGTCCAGCACCGGCATCGGCCGCAGCAGTGCCGCCCGTCCGACAAGGCCGGGATGGAGCAGCATCAGGCTGGAAACCAGATTGGCGCCGTTGGAATAGCCGAGGAAAGCCGCGCGCTTCGGATCGATCCGGTGCCGCTTCATGGCCTCGGCCATGAAGCGTGCGAAAGCGGCCGTCTCGCGGCGGATGCTGGCCTGCTCGAAGCTGGTCGGCGTGATCCGCTCGAACCAGCGGAAGCCGTCGTCCTGGACGATGCGGCCACGCACGGCGACCAGGCAGGCATGCGGTGCGATCTGCCTCGCCAGCGGCACCAGGGTCGTCTCGTCGACACCTGATCCATGCAGCAGGAACAGGCATTCGTCGCTGGCCCCGCCGGATCCGAAGAAGCGATAGGGAAAGGCCAGATCCAGCCGCGGCAGGCTGTTTTCGACGCTTGTATCGCTCATGCCGTATCCTTTTGATTACATTTCGTTTCACTCAATTTGCCGGCTTCAAAACGCAATATTTTCATGCTCCGCGAAAGTTGATTGAACCGGGCGCATTTCAGTCCGTTTCTGCGCCGATATACTCCATCGCGGAGGAATCGAAGCGGTGCGCCGGGGGTCGCATTGCTGGGCATGAACAACCAGCTTTGAGGCCTTTTGTCGATGACCACCCCAGTTCCAACCGAGCGCGATACGCGCATCGATGTGCTGCGTGCGCTCGCGCTGCTGACGATCTTCGTCGACCATGTGCCGGGCACGGCTTTTGAGACCCTGACCTACAAGAATTTCGGCTTTTCGGATGCGGCCGAGGCTTTCGTGCTGATATCGGGCATTTCGGTCGCGCTTGCCTATGGCACGAAGTTCCGCCCGGGAGGCCGGCTGCTCGCGACGCTGAAAATGTGGCGGCGGGCAGGCGTGCTCTATATCGCCCATATCGTCACCACGATGGCGGTGATGGCATTGTTCTGTGCCGCGGCGGTGTTCGGCCGGCGGCCGGAACTGCTGAAGCTGATCAACATCGAACCGCTGATGAAGGACACGCCCGAGGTGCTGGTCGGCATCGTCACGCTCGGCCACCAACTCGGCTACAACAACATCCTGCCGGTCTACGCGGTGCTGCTTTTGCTGGCGCCGGCCTTCTTGCTGTTCATCAGCTACAGGCCGCTTGCAGCGCTGACAGTGTCCGGCTTGCTATGGCTTGTTGCCGGCATCTGGCAGATCGCCCCGCCGAACTATCCCGAGCCCGGCCTCTGGTTCCTCAACCCGCTGTCTTGGCAATTCCTGTTCAATATCGGCCTTGCCGCCATGCTGCATGTCAGGCGCGGCGGCGTCATTCCAGCCAACCGCTGGCTGATCGGTGCCGCCGCGGCCTATGTGCTGGCCGCGTTGGCATGGGTGCATAGTCCGCTTTGGGGCCAGGTGACCTGGTTCGACCTGCCGGTGGTGCTGACCGGCTTCGACAAGACATTCCTGTCGCTCCCGCGGCTGCTGCACATCCTGGCGGTCAGCTATCTGGTGGTGGCACTGCCTGCGGTCTCGAACCTGTTCCGCACCGGCCCCGACCATCCGCTGGCGATACTCGGCAAGCGTTCGCTTCCGGTGTTCATCGCCGGCACGCTGATCGCCATGGTTGCCCAGGTGATGAAACTGATCAATCCCGGCGGCCTCGCTTATGACAGCCTGTTGCTCGCCGCCGGCATTGCCATGCAGTTCGCGCTCGCTTTCTATCTCGAATGGTTGTCGACCATCGGCGGTTCGGGGAAAGCCAGGACGACGCAAAAGGACGCCAAGCCCGTCCAGCCGTCTTTCGGTATCTCGGCCGTAGCAAGAGCCAACCACTGAGGGTCAGCGAGCCCGGTTTCAGCGGCGCGGTGGAGCCGAGGAGGCGCGCACGATCAGTTCGACCGGCAGCAACTGCCGGCTGACCTTGCCGTCGCTTTCCAGGATTGCCTTGACGGCAAGCCGGCCCATCTCGGCGATCGGCTGTGCGACCGTGGTCAACGGTGGCTCGGACAACTCTGCTTCGGGAACGCCGTCGAAACCGATGACCGAAACATCATCGGGGACATTCAGCCCGCGCGCGCTCAGCCATTCAAGCGTTGCCAAGGCCATCCTGTCCGACATCGCCAGGATGGCCGTGGGTGGTTCGCCGGAAGCAAAGATCGTTTCCAGCCCCGCCTTTGTGGTGGCGGCATCGTTGGCGGTTTCGTAGACGGGCACTTTGGATGTATCGATGCCAACCCGCGAAAGCTCCCGGAAGTAGCCGGTGAGGCGATCGCGTGTCCCCGCATAGGCCGCGGCGCGAAGCTCCTCGGGCGAAATGATGCCTGTCCTGCCGTCGGCGAAAGGCAGCGCCAGCACGGCAAAGCGGCGATGCCCGAGTTCCGTCAGATGGCGCGCCGCCAGGCTGGCGCCGGCGATGTTGTCGACGCCGATCGCCGCGACGGATCCATCCTCCGAATCCAGGTCCAGCGCCACGAAGGGCAGTTTGCGCTCGCGGGCCAATTCGACAAGGCGCGAGCCGCCTTCGATACAGAAGACGATGAAGCCGTCGACCAGGGCGCTCTGGATATTCCAGGCAAGCTGTTCGTTGTTGGCGGCCGAGACTAACGAGATACCGGCCCCGGTCGCATCGCAGGCCTGCGAGATACCGGCCATCATCACGCGCGCGAAGGGATCCTCGAAGAAATAGGAAAGGGGCTCCGCGGTGGCCACGCCGATGGCGTTGACCTTGCCGGCCCGCAGCAGGCGGCCCTTGGGATCGGGGCCGGCATAGCCCATCGCCTCGGCCGCCGCACGGACCCGTTCGCGGACTTCTTCGCGCACGATCTCAGGGCGGCTGAAGACATTGGAGGCGGTACCATGCGAAACACCGGCCGCCTTGGCGATGTCGGCCAGCCGGACGGGTCGTCGATTGCCTGCGGTGAGTGACGCCATTTGCGCGTGCCTCCTGATATGCATTTAGCACGTTCCCGACTTGCATCTAGCACTTTCGTTGGATCGATTCAAATTTTGCTTGACCGGCGGCTTCCATAGGCCTATCTTTGAATCGATCCAACTAAGATCTGCCTGCTGGATTAAACCTGGATGGGAGGTGCGCCATGCATCCTGTTAACTGTCTGTTCGAAGACATCTACCGCAACGACTGGAGCATCGGGTCGGCCGCCAACAAGTCCAAGCGCCGCGGCGGAACAAGCCCGTGGATTCGCGATCTGCGCTTCCTGGTGGCGCGCAAGCGGAGCTGACTGGCGTGAATTTTTTGCGTCGGCCTATTGGATCGATTCAATTCAAATCAAGAGGAGAAGAGCCATGCATCCCATGAAGCATCTGTTCGACGACATTTATCGCAATTATTGGGGCATCGGCACGGCCGCGGAGCGGCCAGAGGCGCCGCGCCGCGCGACGCTCTCGGCGCGCAACCGCGATCTTTGGATCCGACTTGAACGTCGCCGGGATTGAAACCGGCCGCGCATCTCAGGGTCGCCGACGCACCACGGCGGAGACAGCTATGGTCAGCCAGCCTGCGATGAGCAGGGTGCCTCCGATCGGCGCCGACATCGGAAACAGCCTCGATCCGAGAAAATCGCGGGCGAGAAGATCGCCCGTGAAAAGCACGAGCCCGACGAGCAGCACCAGGCTGGCTAACCGCAGCGGGCGATTCGCGTCGAGGAGACCGACGGCGAGAAACACCGGTGCGTGCATCAGCAGGAACGATGCCGCCGTACCGGTGAAGGCGCCGCCGAGATGTGCGGCGGCCGCCGACAGCGCCACGCCGGCCGCGCCCACGATGCCGGCGGCGAGCACAAGCAGACGGCTGCCGGTCGTTTCGGTCAGGTTCATGTCGACGCTCCTTCGGTTGATCGGCTGGGCAGTTCGTCAGGGCTTGCCCGCTTCCATCAACATATTCCGCGTCCGCCGCGCCTGGACAATCCAGTTGTAGACCGCGCCGAGCGCCATCAGCACCGACGTGCCGAGAAACACCGCCCGCATGCCGAAATGGCCGCCGACGAAACCGCCGGCAAGCGGTCCGGCGACCTGGCCGACATATTGGGCCGAGATCGAAAGACCGAGCACGTTGCCGCCGACGCCGTCGGGAATGTTGTGGCGGATGACGCTGGTGATGCAAGGCAGCAAACCGCCGAGCGCCAGGCCCATCAGGAAGCGCAGCCCGATCAGTTGCCAGCCGTCGGTGACGAAGGCCTGCGGAATGAGCAGCAGCGCCGACACGGCCAGCGCGCCGACGACGACGTTCCAGTGACCGACGCGGTCGGCGAGCCTGCCAAGCCATGACGCCGACAGGATTGCGCCAAGGGCGGCCGCCGACATCACCACGCCGGCAACGAGCGTCACCCGGCTCTGGTCCTCGATCAGCTGCTGCACATAGACGGTGATGATCGGCTCGATCGACATGGTGGCGAAGGCCAGCAGCATGCCGGTCGTCAGCATGGCCACGACCGGACGCTTGTCGGCAATTTGCGACCAGCCGCTCTTCGGCTTTGCCGCCGTCGCGGCTTTGCTTGCTTGCGGGCGCTGGTTCTCCTTGATCAGGAATGTCGTCGCCAGAAAGGCAAGGAAGATGACGCCGCCGGACAACAGAAAGGTCGCGCGGATGCCGATTACCGGCGGCAGCGCGCCGCCGAGCAAGGGGCCGACCAGCGAACCTGCCGTGATGCCAGCGGACAAGACACCGAGCGCCCAGCCGGAGCGGTCCTTCGGCGTCTGCATGGCCACCAATATGGTCGAGCCGGAGGAATAGCCGCCGGCAAAGCCGATCAGCAGGCGCAGCAGCACCAATTGCCAGACCGTCTCGACCATTCCGGTCAGCGACATGCAGATCGCCATGCCGAAGGAGGCGCGCACCAGCATCAGCTTGCGGCCGTAGCGGTCGCCGAGCCGTCCCCATAACGGCGCAACGAGCGCCGCCGCGAAGAAGGTCGCCCCATAGGCGATGCCCGACCATTGCACGATCGCCGCATGGCCCTCGACGCCCAGTTGCTCGACATAGAGCGGCAGGAACGGCAAGAGCAGGGTCATGGCGATGAGCGTGCTGAACGAACCCGCGAAGCAGACGGCGAGATTGCGCCGCCAGTGGATATTGTAGCCGCCCTGTTCCGTATCGTTCTGCGTCATGCCGTGCCTGCGTGTGCCAGGGATTGTTGTGGATACCATTTTGGGATACCAAGTCGGTATCCGTCATGGACCCACAGCCCGACCGCTGTCAATGCGGGCACGTGAAAAGGCAACAACGATGTCGCAGATGCACAACGTCGAACGGCAGCTCCGCGAGATGATCCTTGGACTTGAGATCGGCCCGGGTGAGAAACTCACCGAGCGCTGGATCGAAAGCCGCTTCGGCGCCTCGCGCACGCCGGTCAGGGCTGCGCTGCTGCGGCTCGAAACCGAAGGGCTGGTCGGCAGGGACGGGCGCGGCTGGACGGTCTCGCCCATCAACCTGGCCGAACTCGAGCAGATCGCGGTCTACCGCGAAGCGGTCGAGGTCGCGGCCTTGCGGCTGACATGCGGGCTTGCCGACAGAAGTGCCGTCGATGTCATCGAGGCTATGCTCGTCTCCTGCGACGACGACACTCCGCGCGAGGAATGGCATCGCGTCGGCATGGATTTCCACATCGAGCTGGCGCGACTGTCCGGCAATGAATTCCTGTTTCGGGCCGTCCGCGACGCGATGACCAGGCTTTCGCGCGCCCGTTGGCTGGAGGTACGCGATGGAGCGGCCCTTGGCCGCGCGTGGGCCGAACATCATGCCATCCTGGCCGCCGTGCGGAGCGGCGATGCACAGGAAGCCGCGCGCTTGCTCTCGCAGCATATCGTGGGCAGTCGCGACCGTCTGTTGACGTCGCTGGCCAATGATCGCCGCGGCCTTCGCGCCAGGGGATTTGCCGTCGTGGCGGCATAATGCGGCCTGCAGGGCAGGCCACTCGCCGCCGAAAAAAGGACCACCGGCCCCGAGCCCCACTTTCGGCCTCGCTTCGCGGACGCCGATGGCGTAGGACCGGGCGATGGAAAACAACCGATTTGAAGTACCCGTGACCGTCAAATCAGTCACGGCGGGAAGTACACAGCTCTTACGCTCGGCCCGCGAGGCTTCCGACTATCTCATGAACAGCTGGCCCGGCAAGCGCACCCCCAAGCATCGCGCGGCGCTGCAGGCCTGCCACGATGCGCTGGCCGGCGACAAGCCGGCCATGAACGCAAGGCGCGCCTTTATCGCGGCGGCGCGTGAAGTGGACGTCTTCGTCAGCGACAAGGCGCCGGCCTGATCCAGGCCGGATTGCCGCCGCGCGCCGTCATTCCTCTGTTTCAATCTCGGCGTCAGTCTCGGGTTTCTGACGCTCCCGCGCCGCAGCCTTGGCCGCCAGCTTTTCGGCCTTCTTGGCCGCCTTCTGGCGATCGCGTTCTTTGCGTTCCTGATCGTAATTTGGTGCTCGTGCCATAGCGGCTCCTTTTTTGCTGTTCTTGTGGGCTGACTACGCGTCGTTCGCCTTCCGACGTCTCGGAGCCGGCACCAGGGTTCCTATAAGCTGCTTCGGTCGATCACAAGGTCGGCGGCGCCGAAACGCTCCTTTGCCGTCAGCTGCTGATGCCAATAGGGATAGAGCAGGGGCGGGCGGCTGACCGCGTCGAGGCGATCACGTTCCTCGCCGGCCAGCGTCAGGCTGGCCGCCGCGATATTGTCCCTGAACTGGGCCTCGTTGCGCCCGCCGATCACAAGCGAGCTGATAGCCGGCCGGCCAAGCAGCCAGGCAAGCGCCACCTGTGCGGCGGACACACCGCGGGCCTTACCGATTTCGACCAGCACATCGACGATCCGCCACAGCCGGTCCTCGTCGCGGATTGGCGGTTCGGACCAGCCGGCGACCTGGCGCGCGGTCGGGCTGTCACGGTGATACTTGCCCGACAGCAGGCCTCCCGCCAGTGGGCTCCACACCAGCACGCCCAATCCCTGGTCGACCGAGATCGGCAGCAGCTCGTATTCGGCTTCGCGTGCTTCGAGCGTGTAGTGGATCTGCTGGGTGACGAAGCGCGGCTGATGGCGGGTGTCACTGATGGAGAGCGCCTTCATCACCTGCCAGCCGGAATAGTTGGAGCAGCCGATATAGCGGATCTTCCCCTGGCCGACCAGCGTGTCGAGCGCGGCGATGGTCTCTTCGAGTGGCGTCACGCCGTCCCATTCGTGCAGGAAATAGATATCGATGACGTCGGTCTTGAGCCGCTTAAGGCTTTTCTCGCATTCGCGGATCAAATGATGGCGCGACAGGCCTTCGTCATTGGGACCGTCGCCGATGCGCATGCGCGCCTTGGAGGCGATCAGCACGTCGTTCCTGCGCTTGCCGCCGAGTGCCTCGCCGATGATCTCCTCCGACAGGCCGTCCGAATAGACATTGGCCGTGTCGATGAGATTGATGCCGGCATCAATGCACAGATCGATCATGCGCTTCGCCTCGGCGAGATCGCTGTTGCCCACAGCCGCGAACGGGCCGGCGCCGCCAAAGGTCATGGTGCCCATCGTCAGCGCCGAAACCTTCAGGCCGGAACGGCCGAGAGTGCGGTATTCCATGTCAGTCCTCGCGATTGAGAAGAATGGCCCGATCAGGTTGCTGGATTTGTAGGACAATCCGTGCGGCTTGTCGCCCTCCGGCCCCAGCACACCGATGAGCGGCCGTGGCGTGCCCCTGCAATAAAACCGTCATTGCCGGCCTATACTCAGTCGATCAGGGCGTTGCGCGCCGCCGTCAGGACGCGACCAGTGCGCCCGGTCGTTGCCGGAGGCGGCAGCTTGCAGATGGAGGAACACCGATGAATGAATCCATACCCAAGTCCGGCGCCCGGGACTGGCTGGAAGCCGAACTCGCCGACACGCTCGACGAGGACTATGAACTGGAGATGTCGGAACCGGCGCTGTCGCTGGAGATCGCCAGGATCTACAAGAACGCGCATCCGCCTTCTATCGACCGCATGCAGTATTTTCGCGACCTGATCGGGCTGCAATCCGAGCTGATCAAGCTGCAATCCTGGGTCGCCTACCACAAGAAGAAGCTTGTGGTGATCTTCGAAGGCCGCGATTCGGCTGGCAAGGGCGGCGTCATCAAGCGCATCACCCAGCGGCTCAACCCGCGGATCTGCCGCGTCGTGGCGCTTCCGGCACCGACCGAGCGAGAGACGTCGCAATGGTATTTCCAGCGTTATGTGCCGCACCTGCCGGCCGGCGGCGAGATCGTTCTGTTCGACCGCTCCTGGTACAACCGCTCCGGCGTCGAGCGGGTGATGGGTTTCGCCGGGGCCGATCAGGTGGAGGAATTCTTCCGTGACGTGCCGGAGTTCGAGCGCATGCTGGTCCGTTCGGGCATCACGCTGGTCAAATACTGGTTCTCGATCACCGACGAGGAACAACAGATGCGCTTCCTGATGCGCATCCACGATCCGATGAAGCAGTGGAAGCTGTCGCCGATGGACCTGCAGTCGCGGGTGCGCTGGGAACAGTACACCAAGGCCAAGGAAGAGACCTTCGCCCGTACCAACATTCCGGAGGCGCCCTGGTTCATCGTCGAGGGCAACGACAAGAAGCGCGCCCGGCTGAACTGCATCGACCACCTCTTGCAGCAGGTTCCCTATGAAGAGGTGCCGCACGAGGAGATCACGCTGCCCGAGCGGGTCTTCAATCCCGAATACGAGCGCCAGGTGCTGCCGCGCGAGCTCTACGTGCCCGAGAAGTATTGAACGAGAGTTTGTCCTTCTCCCCGTATAGTGACGGGGAGAAAGGATCTGCACCAAGGGTTGCCAATTCCCACTGTCGCAGACAACTAATTCCTAAGTCCGCTTGATGACGACATGCGTGGCAAGCGGCGTCGCTACTTGTTCGCTGCACGCGTAGCCGAGCTTCGGCATATCAATCCCGGCGAAGAGGTGCTCGCCGGAGCCGAGCAGCACCGGCGAGATCGCCAGATGCATCTCGTCGATGAGCCTCTCCTGGAGGTACTGCCGGATGGTGGCGACGCCGCCGCCGACCCGCACATCGCTGCCATTGGCCGCTGCCCTTGCCTGCTCGAGCGCCGAATGGATGCCATCCGTAATGAAGTAAAAGGTCGTGCCGCCCTCCATGACGATCGGCTCGCGCGCATGGTGGGTCAGCACGAAGACCGGCACATGATAGGGCGGGCTGTCGCCCCACCAGCCCTTCCAGTTTTCGTCAGGCCATTCGCCGCGGATCGGCCCGAACATGTTGCGGCCGAGGATCCAGGCGCCGACATTCTCGAAGCTGCGCGCCGCGAACGCCTCGTTGGTGTCGGTTGTGCCGCCGTCGTCTCCGAGCACCATCTTGCGGAAGGTGCGGGTACCGATCATCCATTTGTGCAGGGCTTCCCCGCCGACCCCGAGCGGGTTTTTCAAATCCTGGTCGGGACCGGCGCCGTAACCGTCGAGCGACAAGGTGAATGCGTTGACGCGAAGTCTGGACATGGAAAGCCTCCTCAGACCAGTTGTATTTTGCAAGCAGTTACTTTCTAGCAAACCGATTGCAAATTGCAAGTAGTATTTTCAGCGATCGAGAAGATGCATATCCGTACTTCGCCCATGCGATGTCCAGAGTGAAAGTGGCGGCTGCCGAGACAGCCGCCATACCGGCTCATTCGCCGGTGAGTTCCATGAAGAGCATATGATTTGAAGGCGCTGGGAGGAAACTATGCTCTCAGCATCTCCGCCACCTCAGGGGCGAAATAGGTCAAAATGCCGTCGCAGCCGGCGCGTTTGAACGCAAGAAGCGATTCCAGCATAGCCTTTTCGCCGTCGATCCAGCCATTGGCGCCCGCCGCCTTGATCATCGAATATTCGCCCGACACCTGGTAGGCGAAGGTTGGCACCGCAAATTCGTCCTTCAGCCTGCGGATGATATCGAGATAGGGCAGGCCGGGCTTGACCATCAGCATGTCGGCGCCTTCGGCCAGGTCCTGCTCGGCCTCGCGCACCGCTTCGTCTGAATTGGCGTGGTCGATGTAATAGGTCTTCTTGTCGCCCTTGAGCAGGCCGGCCGTGCCGACCGCCTCGCGGTACGGCCCGTAGAAGGCGGAGGCGAATTTCGTTGCATATGACATGATCGCCACGTCCTGGAAACCGTTTGCGTCGAGCGCGTCGCGGATGGCGCCGATGCGGCCGTCCATCATGTCGGACGGCGCGATGATGTCGGCGCCGGCCGCTGCTTGTATGACGGCCGCCGCGGTCACCTGTTCCACCGTCTCGTCATTGACGATGAGACCGTCGCGCAGAATGCCGTCATGACCATGGCTGGTGAACGGGTCGAGCGCGGCGTCGGTGATGACGCCGATCTCAGGCACCGCGTCCTTGATCGCGCGCGTGGCGCGGTTGATGACGTTGTCGGGATCGAGGATATGCGAGCCGGTCTCGTCGCGCAGCGAAATGTCCACATTGGGAAAGGTGGCAAGCGCGGGGATGCCGAGCTTCGCCGCGCGTTCGGCCTCCTTGACGGCAAGGTCGATCGACAGGCGGAAGACGCCCGGCATGGCGGCGATCGGCTCGCGCACTTGTCTGCCGTCGACGACGAAGATCGGCCAGATCAGGTCGTCGACGGAAAGCCTGTTCTCCTGCACCAGGCGCCGCGACCAGTCGGCCTTGCGCATGCGTCGCAAGCGGCGGCTGCCGGTGATGTCGTCGACGCTGCGCGCGCCGGCAGGTTTTGCGGGGGTGAATCTGTTCATCGCCAAAACTCTCGTTTGGCCGGCTTTTATCACGCACCCGTGGTGCTGACCAATGCGACACGTTTGTGCCAGCAATCCGGTCGGGTCCTTATTCGGGTTTCCCGTTGCCCGAAAGGATCTGCGCCGCACCGCGCATGCCGACACGGAACGCCTCGTCGAAGCCGACGCCGCGCACTTGCCAGGCGTAGGTCTTGCCGGCCTTCGCCAGCCGCCAGTCGGCGATCCAGCCCAACTCCTTGTCGCTCCAGACGATGCTGCCGGAAAGCGCTTGGTCGGCGCCGGCCATTTTCGCAACCGTGTCCAGCTTCGCCATGTCGGCGTCGCGCATGATCCTGTCGTCCAGCCCCGCCTTCGACAGCAGCGCTGCCGTGGGGAAGGTTACCTGCATGGCGATCGGCGCGGCGGCATTGCCGAACGACTCGCGCATCAGCACGCCGCGCTCGTCATCGGCATCGAGCGCGAAATGCTTGACGCCGCGCTCGGTCGACAAGAACACCGCCAGCCGTGGCCTTTCGGTCAGCCATGGCCTGCTGCCGAGCGAAGCCAGCACCGGATCGATCATCGCCGGGCTGTACTGGCAGTAAAGATTGTGAGGCCGATCATACGTGCCCTGATCGTCATGGTTTGGAATGCCTTCCATGCGATCGCGGTAGCGAAAGCCCGCCACGAAGCTGCCGGCCTTGTCGCCCAGCGCCGCCATCTCCGGTTTCGCCGGCAGACGCTGGTCGCCGGAAACCCGGACCAGAACCGCGTCGAGGCAACGTTTGAAGCCGGCCTGACGGTTCTTCTCGTACCGACCGTTGACGATGGTCTGTGACTGATAAAGATCAGCGAGGCTTGCCGCCAGGGTCGGTTGCAAAGCCAGGCAAATGATGATCAGCCCGATCGTCATCGGCACGAGGCGCGCAAATCCAGCCATGAGCAACACCCCGTTGGAAACCCGCTACAGCTGCGCAGTCGCCGTGCGGTTCCCGGCGTTGCGGCCACAACGGCTCTTTTAGCACTAGGCTCCGGCACGAGCCAAGACGCGCTGCCGGCATGCCGGCCAAGACGCGCTGCCGGCATGCCGGCATTGACGCGGCCATGGGCCACGCTTTAGCACTTCAGTCCCGGCGGAGCGGGGGAGGGATTCTTTCACGATGGATTTTGGCGGAGGCGACGAGATCCGCTTCGAACATCTGGGCCGGGCCGGCATCGTCACGTTGACGCGGCCGCGGGCACTCAATGCGGTCACGCACGGGATGGTCAACGCGCTCGCCAAGGCATTGCACGCTTGGGAGCGGGACTGGAGCGTCGATGTCGTCGTCGTCAAGGCCGAGGGCAGGGCGTTTTCGGCCGGCGGCGACATTCTCCACATCTACGAGGCCGGCCGGGCCGGCAAGCCGCCCGTCGAGTTCTTCACCGACGAGTATCGGCTGAATGCCCAAATCGCGCGTTTCAAAAAACCTTATGTGGCGCTGATCGACGGCATCGTCATGGGTGGCGGCGTCGGCATCTCCTTTCATGGATCGCATCGGGTGATGACGGAAAATGCGCAGTTCGCCATGCCGGAGGTGGGAATCGGCTTTTTCCCGGATGTCGGCGCCAGCCATCTGCTGCCCGATCTTGGCGGTTCCTTCGGCATGTACCTGGCGCTGACCGGCAATCGTATCCGCTATGGCGACGCGTTGTGGTCCGGGCTGGCCACGCATACGATCAAGGCGCAGGACCAGGTTGGCTTTCTCGACCAGCTCGCCGCCACCGGCGATCCCGAATCGGTGCTGCGCGGCTTCTTCATCCCGGCGAAGCGCGAGACGGACAGGCAGGTGCTGGAGGCGATCGCCCACCACTTCGCGCAGGCGTCGCTTGCCGATATCATCGGCAGCCTGGAGCAGGCGGCAGGGAGCGATGAGTTTGCGGCAAGGACGCTGGCGACGATCCTGACGCGCTCGCCGACCAGCCTTCGTGTCGCCTGGCGCCAGATCACTGCCGGCCTGACGCTGCCGATGGATCAATGCATGAAGATGGAGTTCCGCATCCTCAACCGGATGCTCGCGGGCCACGATTTCTACGAAGGCATACGCGCCACCATCATCGAAAAGGGTTCCAAGCCGCAATGGCTGCCGGCAACCCTCGATGCGGTCGACGACGCGGATGTCGATGCCTATTTTGCCTCGCTCGGTGAACGGGAACTCGCGCTATGAGTGAGGTGACGTCCAGACGCGTCGTGCTTCAGCCTTCAGGGGTGGAGGTTATCTTCGCCTGGTTCCAGCGAATCATATCAGGATACTGCCTGCTGTTCGGTATCCTGTACTGGATCAGGCTTATCGGCTTCTATCCCGGCTCGCTGTGGCGCTTCGACCTGATGCCGGTCCACTGGCAGGTGACAGCGGTGATGCTCGCCGTGTTTTTTCCCTTTGCCGCAGCCGGCCTATGGATGCTGGCTTCCTGGGGGCCGGTGATCTGGTTCATCTGCGCCGCGACGGAGATCGTCATGTATGCCGGCTTTCCCGAACTCTTCGGCCGCCGCCCGCTCATCGTCGTCTCGCATGCGGGGGTGGCGCTGCTCTATGTCGTTTTCCGCCTCGTCATCTATCTGCAGAAGCGGACGCCCCGGACCTGAAGCCGGCACGCGCCGCCGGCGATCCGGCGGATCGGATTTCGCCCTGAAATCATTGGCTAAATCTTTAGGTTAATTATCCTTGCTCGAGTGACCGTTCGTTAAGCGTCTTGCGAAACCTATTACCGGTAAGCTCTTGTTAGCCTTGGCGTTTAAGTCGAATTTTATGAGTATTCGATAGTGTCGCGATCAAGGTGAAAAACAAAAAATCACCAGGGCGACAAACGAGAGGCAAAGACAATGATCAATTCGCGTCCGGCGGCAAAGACCGCCAACGTTTCCGACGATCGCCGCGAGGCAATCCGTTCCCTTTACATGGAATCGCTCCAACTGGTCGAGCGCCTGCACCGCCGTCTGCTCGACGTGATCAAGGACGAGTTCGACCGCAATGGCCGTTCCGACATCAACGCCATCCAGGCGCTGCTGCTCTTCAACATCGGCAATTCGGAGCTGACTGCCGGCGAGTTGCGCTCGCGGGGCTACTATCTCGGCTCGAACGTCTCCTACAATCTCAAGAAGCTTGTCGATCTCGGCTTCATCAACCACCAGCGCTCGCGCATCGACCGTCGTTCGGTCCGCGTCTCGCTGACGCCGAAGGGCAACGAGGTGGCGGACGTGGTCGCCGGTCTCTATGAGCGCCATGTCGGCTCGATCGAGCAGGTCGGCGGCATCAACACCGACGAATTCAAGCAGATGAACCGCGCCCTCCAGCGCCTCGACCGCTTCTGGAACGACACCATCGCTTACCGGATGTAAGCCACATCCCCAATCAGAAGCCGCGCCACAGAAGCGCGGCCGCAACAGCGACCTCCAGTCAGGGCCGGTGCCGAAAAGCATCGGTCTTTTCTTTTCGTTGCGCTGGCCGAAGCAAATTGCGGGCCAAGGCCACGTTGCCGCCATATTCCAATGGAACCGAAGATGGCAGTGATGCTGTGGTGAAGACCATGAGTTCACCCGCAGCCGCGGTAGCCTTGCGCGTTTTTACACCGAGGTGATGCGGACCATGGTTGGCTAATTGTTAAGATTGCCAATTTTAGAGTGCGGGCGAGATCGCCCGATGATCAACGCAGCAAGTGTTCGAACTGCTACAAATGTCTGGAACGTCCATGAGAACCAGCCGCCGTTTCTTCCTTTCCGGAGCCTCCGCGCTCGCAGCCGCCGTTGTTGCCGGCCGCGCCAGCGCGCAGGATGTGATCGGGGACATCCTGAAGTCCTCGGCGCGCGGCAACTGGGACGATCAGTTCGACGCCCGCGCCAGCGCAGGCGGCAAGGTGGCCTCGACGCTGCCGATCTTCAGCCCGCAGACCGTGGCCTTCACCGAGCAGGCTGTGGCGCAGTACCAGAACATTGTCGGGCAGGGCGGCTGGGTCGAGGTTCCCGCGACCAAGAAACTGCAGCTCGGCGTCGACGATCCCGATGTCGTGCCGCTGCGCAAGCGCCTGATGGTCGCCGGCGACCTGTCGCAGAGCGCCGGCATCTCGACGGCCTTCGATTCCTATGTCGACTCGGCGGTCAAGCGCTTCCAATTGCGCCACGGCCTGCCGGCCGACGGAGCGCTGGGCAAATATACCTACGCGGCGATGAACGTTTCGGCGCAGATCCGGCTCGGCCAGTTGCAAACCAATCTCCAGCGATTGAAGGAGAAGGCGGGCACGCTTGGCAGCCGTTATGTGCTGGTCGATATTCCGGCAGCGCAGGTCGAGGCGGTCGAGAACGATCGCGTCGTGCTTCGCCATACCGCGATCGTCGGCAAGATCGATCGCCAGACACCGATCGTCAATTCCAAGATCAACGAGATCATCGTCAATCCATATTGGAACGCGCCGGTGTCGATCGTGCGCAAGGACATCATCCCATTGATGCGCAAGGACCCCGATTATCTCAAGAACAGCCATATTCGCCTGTTTGCGCCAGATGGCAGCGAAGTCGATCCGATGAATGTGGACTGGTCGACCGACGACGCGGCCAAGTACCGTTTCCGCCAGGATCCCGGTTCGGACAACGCCATGGCGTCGGTGAAGATCAATTTCCCGAGCCCGGACGGCGTCTACATGCACGATACGCCGCAGCAGAGCCTGTTCGGCAAGATGATGCGCTTCGATTCCTCGGGTTGCGTACGCGTGCAAAACGTGCGCGACCTCGTCACTTGGATCCTTCGCGACACGCCCGGCTGGGACCGTCAGCATTTCGAGGCTGCGATCAAGACCGGCGAAAACACGCCGGTCCAGGTCACCAACCCGGTGCCGGTGCATTTCCTCTATCTCTCGGCCTGGTCGACGGGCCCCGGCGTCGTCCAGTTCCGCGACGACATGTATGGCCTCGACGGAAACAACGAGCTACAGATCACTTCGTCGCTCTAAGCAATTGATTATTCAGGGAAAAGGCCGCTCTTGAGCGGCCTTTTCTGTCGTCGCCGCCAGGCCATTCACACCGCCGCTGACCTCCAACTCTGCGTAGGCGCGCTCCGGCTGGACGAAGCGCGGGCGGTTGCGCATGGTCGGCAAAACTGCCGGGAATCGGACCATGCAAGTTGCCGTCTTCATCCTCGTAGTGCTCGTCCTGGTGGCGCTTTCCGGTGCATTGGTGCGGCTGGTGCGGCTGCCGCTGCCGGTGCTGCAGATCGCCATGGGTGCTGCGCTGGCCTGGCCGGCGCGCGGGCTGCATGTCGAGATCGATCCGGAACTGTTCCTGCTCGTATTCATTCCGCCGCTTCTGTTCGCCGATGCCTTTGCTGCGCCCAAGCGCGAGCTTGTCGCCTTGCGTGGCCCCATCCTCGACCTTGCCATCGGACTGGTCTTCTTCACCATCGTCGGATTTGGCTACGCCCTGCATTGGCTGGTGCCCAGCATCCCGCTCGTCGTCGCTTTCGCGCTCGCCGCGGTGCTGTCGCCGACTGACGCGGTGGCGGTGTCTTCCATAGTCGACAGGAACATCGTTCCGGCGCGGCTGATGCATATATTGGAAGGCGAGTCGCTGCTCAACGACGCCTCGGGCCTGGTCATGTTCCGCTTTGCCGTGGCGGCGGCATTGACCGGCAGCTTTTCCTTCGCCGCGGCCTCGCTGAGCTTTCTCTATGCCGTGGCTGCCGGCATCCTCGCCGGCATGGCGGCGCTGTTCGTTGCCGCCAAGGCGCTGCAACTGCTCAACCGCATCGGCGGCGTGCCGGCGGAGGCGCAGGTTCTGGTCATGATCCTGGTGCCTTTCGTCTCCTATCTCGGCGCCGAGCATATCGGCGCCTCGGGCATCCTGGCGGCGGTCACCGCCGGCCTGTTGACCGGAGTTTCCGGCATGTTCCGCTTTCTCGGTGTCTCGGCGCGCATGCAGACGATGTCGCTGTGGTCGACGCTGTCCTTCGTCTTCAACGGCGCGCTCTTCATCCTGCTTGGCCTGCAATTTCCCGATATCATCCGTAAGGTGCCGCCGGAGTTGTCCAGCCGGCACTGGATCATCGAGCCGGTGCTGACAGTCCTGCTGCTGACCCTTTGCCTGATCGGCCTGCGTTTCCTGTGGATATGGATCGGCGACATGGCGGGCGCCATGGCGGCGCGGCTCGGCAAGCGAAAGGCCGAGCCGTTCGGCCTGCGCGTGCGGCTCGCCGGATCGGTCGCCGGCGTGCGCGGAGCGATCACGTTGGCCGGTATCCTGTCGCTGCCGCTCACCTTGCAGGACGGCTCGCCGTTCCCGGCCCGCGACGTGGTGATCTTCCTCGCCGCCGGGGTCATCATCTGCTCGCTGGCCATCGCCAGCCTCGCGCTGCCGAAGATCGCTCGCGGGCTGGTCGAACCGGGCGAGGACCCGGCAGCGGCCGAGGAGCGCCGGGCGCGGGTCGGCGCAGCCAATGCGGCGATCGCCAGGATCGAGAGCATCGCCAATGAGGCAGGCGAGGGCGGGGCCGTCGAGGCACGGCTCGCCGTTGCCGACAGCATCGTCGCCGGCTACCGGCGCCGCATCGCCGCCTCCGACGAGGCCGACGAAGCGCGTGCCGAGGCGCGCGAGGCGAGCCGTCTGGAGCTTGAACTCAGGGCGGCCGGCATAGAAGCCGAGCGCGCCGCGCTACGCGCCATGTTTCTCAGCCGCGAGATCAATGACCATACGATGCGGGCGCTGTTTTCCGAGATCACCTTGACCGAGGCTCTTCTGAAGCAGCGGCGCGACAGGAAATAACGGTTCGCCGCTCTGCTTGCCGCAATCCGGCCAGCAAATTTCGCGCCGCAAACGTGGCGAGGCGAAAACAACTGTGTTAATGGCGCGGCGAACCCAATCCTGTCACACAAAAATGTGCAGGGGTTTGGGACAACGGCATGCGCAAGACAAAACCGACCTCCGGACCTAAGGAATTCAGGCCATGGCAACAGCAGCGGCAGCGTCGAACAAATTCGAATCCTTCTTCGAAACCACGCTGGAAGATGCCGATCCGGAAATTTTCGGCGCGATCCGCAACGAACTCGGACGCCAGCGCCACGAGATCGAACTGATCGCGTCTGAGAACATCGTCTCGCGCGCCGTGCTCGAAGCGCAGGGTTCGATCATGACCAACAAATACGCCGAGGGTTATCCGGGCAAGCGCTACTATGGCGGCTGCCAGTTCGTGGATGTCGCCGAGGAGCTGGCGATCGAGCGCGCGAAAAAACTATTCGGCTGCAACTTCGCCAATGTGCAGCCCAATTCCGGCAGCCAGATGAACCAGGCGGTGTTCCTGGCTCTCTTGCAGCCGGGGGACACCTTCATGGGCCTCGACCTCAATTCCGGCGGGCATTTGACGCACGGCTCGCCAGTCAACATGAGCGGCAAATGGTTCAAGGTCGTGTCCTACGGCGTGCGTAAGGACGACCACCTGCTCGACATGGACGCCATCGAGAAGACGGCGCATGAGACGAAGCCGAAGCTGATCCTGGCCGGCGGCACCGCCTATTCGCGCATCTGGGACTGGAAGCGCTTTCGCGAGATCGCCGATGCGGTCGGCGCCTACCTCATGGTTGATATGGCCCACATCGCCGGCCTCGTCGCCGGCGGCGTGCATCCCTCGCCGCTGCCGCATGCCCATGTGGTGACGACCACCACGCACAAGTCGCTGCGCGGCCCGCGCGGCGGCATGATCCTGTGCAACGACGAGGAGATCGCCAAGAAGATGAACTCGGCAGTGTTCCCCGGCCTGCAGGGCGGACCGCTGATGCATGTCATCGCCGCCAAGGCGGTTGCCTTCGGCGAGGCGCTGAAGCCGAGCTTCAAGCTCTATGCCGAGAGCGTCGCCGCCAACGCCAAGGCGCTGGCGTCCAGCCTACAGGAGACTGGCCTCGACATCGTGTCGGGCGGCACCGACAACCACCTGATGCTGGTCGACCTGCGCCCCAAGAATGCCACCGGCAAGCGCGCCGAGGCAGCGCTTGGGCGCGCCAACATCACTTGCAACAAGAACGGCATCCCCTTCGACCCGGAAAAGCCCTTCGTCACCTCCGGCGTGCGGCTCGGCACGCCCGCCGGCACAACGCGCGGCTTCGGCCAGGCCGAGTTCCGCGAAATAGGCAAGCTGATCGCCGAGGTGCTGGATGGCCTCAAGGCCGCCAATTCCGATGAGGGCAATGCCTCGGTCGAGGCCGCGGTCAAGGCCAAGGTCGTGGCGCTGACCGATCGATTCCCGCTCTACCCTTATCTCGGTTGACCTCGCGCCACGCGTCATCTCTTATCCGCCAGCGGCGCGCCGACCCCCGATCGGTCGACGCGCCGAACTGGAGACCAGACGATGCGTAATTTCCGTCCCGCCATCCTTGGCGCCCATGGCTTGCTGGCCGTTTCCCTGACATTGCCCGGGACTGCCCTTGCGCAGACCGCCCCTGAAGTGCCCGCCACCGCTACCTTCGGCAGATGGACAACCATCGTCGATACGCTCGACACCGGGCAGGATGCGCGCAAGACCTGCGCCGCTTCGACTGCCTTTTTCGATGCCAGCGGCAATTCGGGCACGCTGACGCTGTCGATCTCGAACGGCGACGCCATGCCGCCGGACGCCTACCCGGCCATCATGCTTATTGTCGACAACCGGAACCTGCCCACTGGCAAGAAGATCGCCGCGACTTTTAGTGATCCTGGCGTCAAAGTTTCCGCCACCGTCTATTCGAACGATGCCGTGAACGGCCGTCCCAGCTGGACGGTCGACAACCAGCCCAAGACCAGTCTCGCGCTCTTGCGAGCCATGCGCAAAGTCACCTCGCTCGATGTCGCTTTCGGCAAAGAGGCTTTCGCCAGCATTCCGATGGACGGCTTCACTAAAGCCTACCGCAACCTCGGCACATCATGCGGCTTTCCGACCAAGGACGTTGCACCCTAGCCAAGCGCGCGAAGGCGGGTGCTGGCAATCTGCCTCGCGGCTCGCTATCTCTGACGCGAAAGGGTCTGCGTGCCTTGCCATCGTGGCAAAAGGCTCTAAGCCTTTTCGCCTCACCAGATTCGTGAACCCAAGGCTCTCAATGCGCTGTCCCTATTGCCAGTCCGAAGATACGCAGGTGAAGGATTCGCGCCCCGCCGAGGATGGCGCGGCGATCCGCAGGCGTCGCGTCTGCCCCGATTGCGGCGGCCGTTTCACCACCTTCGAGCGCGTGCAGTTGCGCGACCTCGTCGTGGTCAAGAAGTCGGGGCGAAAAGTGCCTTTCGACCGCGACAAGCTCTTGCGCTCCGTCGAGATCGCGGTGCGCAAGCGCAATGTCGATCCCGAGCGCATCGATCGTGCCGTGACCGGCATCGTGCGCCAGCTGGAAAGCTCCGGCGAGACCGAAGTGGCCTCGGGCGAGGTTGGACGGCTGGTCATGGAAGCGCTGAAGTCGCTCGACGACGTCGCCTACGTCCGCTTCGCCTCGGTCTACCGCAATTTCCGCGAGGCCAAGGATTTCCATGAGCTGCTGGGGGAATTGAAAGGCGACGAGGACAAGAGCGAAGAGGACGCTGGCTGAGCATGGCGGAACGCAGCGAGGCCGGACAGGCAGCCCTTGACCGCCGTTTCATGGCAGCCGCACTCAGACTGTCGCGCAGGAATGCGGGCCGGACCTCAACCAATCCTTCCGTTGGTACACTCATCGTGCGCGACGATGGCTTGGGCCCGATGATTGTCGGCACCGGCGTCACCGCTGTCGGCGGCCGCCCGCATGCCGAGACCGAGGCGCTCGCCGAAGCGGGCGAACTGGCGCGCGGCGCCACCGCCTACGTCACGCTGGAGCCTTGCGCGCATCACGGACGCACGCCGCCTTGCGCCAACGCTCTGGTCAATGCCGGCATCGCGCGCGTCGTTGGCGCCGCCAGCGACCCCGATCCGCGCGTGTCAGGCCAAGGCTACGCGATCCTGCGCACCGCAGGCGTCGATGTTGTGGAGAATGTCCTGGCGACGGAGGCCGCCGAGCAGATGGCCGGCTATCTCATTCGATCGCTTAGGAAACGGCCGGAAGTGACTCTCAAGCTAGCGCTTTCCAGCGACGGCAAGATCGGCATGGAGGGGGCTGGGCAGGTGTCGATCACAGGCGACATTGCGCGCCGCGAAGTCTATTTGATGCGCGCCGAGGCTGATGCCATCCTGATCGGCATTGGCACGGCGCTGGAGGACGACCCGGCGCTGACGGTGCGCTTGCCCGGACTGGAGAACCGGTCGCCGGCGCGCATTGTGCTCGACAGGCAGATCAGGCTGCCTGAGACTTCGAAACTGGTGTCCGGTGTCGACCGGGTGCCGCTCTACGTCGCGGCTTGCCTGGAAGCCGATCCTCTGCGGCGGGCAACGCTCGAACGCGCCGGCGTGCGTTTCATCGGCACCGAGACGCATGAAGGCGGCGTGGCGCTGCCGGAACTGCTCGAGGATCTTGCCGCGCTCGGTATGGCCAGCGTGCTGGTCGAAGGTGGAGCCAAGGTGGCCAGCGCCTTCCTGTCGGAAGGCCTGGTTGACCGCATCGTGCTGTTCCGAGGACCGGAGGCGATTGGCAAGGGGGGCATTGCATCGCCCATCGATGCCAACCATGTCCCGGCGGGATTTCGCAAACTGCGCGAGATGCGGTTCGGCGAGGACAGCTACGCCGAGTGGATAAGAGACTTTTAGGATCAACACCGATGTTTACCGGCATTGTTACCGACATAGGCACCGTCGCGGCCGTCAAGCCGCTGCGGGAAGGCGTGGGATTGCGTATCGACACCGCCTATGATCCCGAAACCATCGCCATCGGCGCCTCGATATCATGCGGCGGCGTTTGCCTTACCGTGACGGCCTTGCCCGACAGCGGCTCGAACGCGCGCTGGTTCGAAGTCGAGGCCTGGGAGGAGGCGCTCCGGCTGACGACGGCGATGGGCTGGAAATCAGGCACGCGGATCAATCTGGAGCGGGCGTTGAAGATCGGCGACGAGCTTGGCGGCCACATCGTGTCGGGCCATGTCGACGGTACGGCCGAGATCGTCGAGCGCAAGGATGAAGGCGACGCCGTTCGCTTCACGCTGGAAGCGCCGCGCGGGCTGGCGAAGTTCATCGCGCCGAAAGGCTCCGTCGCGCTCGACGGTACCTCGCTCACCGTCAACAAGGTGGAAGGCACCCGCTTCGACGTGCTTCTGATCCACCATTCGCTGACCGTCACCACCTGGGGTGAGCGCCAGGTCGGCGACCGCGTCAATCTCGAGATAGACACCATGGCCCGCTATGCGGCCCGCCTGGCGGAAGCGGCGAAAGAGGGGCTTTGAGCATCGCCGAGCTGTTCATGAGGAACTAGCGGTGATGGAAAACAGGAATTCCAAAGTGCAAGCGCGGCTGGGGTGGCCGATGTAGATGCTGGCCGAGTAGTGGCCCACGCCATTGTTGCCTGGGCTCAAAGCCTCGCTACAGACTGTCCGATCTCGGTACCCCGTCCCAATGAGGCAATCTTGTGCTTGCGATCAATCCGGCTTCGGCCTAAGTCACCGGCGATCCCGGAGACATTTATGGCTGGCACATCCCAACACGGCAAAGCGTTCATTCGCCCGAAGAAGAAGGCCCACCTTCTCGTTATCGAGGCACGCTTCCACGACGATCTTGCCGACGCGCTGCTCGAAGGCGCGACGAGCGCGCTTGACGAAGCGGGTGCGACCTACGACGTCGTCACCGTTCCAGGTTCGCTCGAAATTCCCGCCGTCATTACCTTCGCGCTGGACGGCGCGGCGGAAGGCGGCATGAACTATGACGGCTTCGTCGCGCTTGGCACCGTCGTCCGCGGGGACACCTATCACTTCGATATCGTCGCCAATGAATCCAGCCGCGCACTGATGGACCTGTCCGTGCAGGACTCGGTCTGTATCGGCAACGGCATCCTGACCACGGAAAACGACGCGCAGGCCTGGACGCGAGCCAAGCGTTCGGAGGGCGACAAGGGTGGCTTTGCCGCGCGCGCGGCGCTGACCATGATCGCGCTCAAGGAACGACTGGGAGCGCGATCGTGAGCGACCCCGCTTCGCCCGGACAGCCCACGGTGCGCCACGCCAACAAGCGCGGCGCGGCGCGGCTTGCCGCCGTGCAGGCCCTCTATCAGATGGATGTCGCCGGCAGCGGCGTCTTCGAGATCACTGCCGAATACGAAGCGTTTCGCCTTGGCAAGGAAGTCGATGGCGCGCTTTACCGCGAGGCGGATGCCCAATGGTTCCGCGCCATCCTCACCGGTGTCGTCGAGGACCAGAAAACCATCGATCCGGTTATCCGCCAGGCGCTGACCGATGACTGGCCGCTGTCGCGCCTCGATTCGACACTGCGCGCAATCCTGCGCGCCGGTGTCTACGAACTGATGAAGCGCGAAGACGTGCCGGTGGCGGTGATCGTTTCCGAATACGTCGATATCGCCAAGGCTTTCTACGAGGAAGACGAGCCGAAGCTGGTCAACGCCGTGCTCGATCGCGTCTCCCGTCGGGTGCGTGGCGAGGGACGCGGCAAGGACGCTTCATGACGGCGGTCGCCATCGAGGCGGCCAGGGAGGCGCGGCGCACCGCGTTGATCCTCGCCGCCTCGCAAGCGATCATCGGTTCGGCAGCGCCCATCGCCATCTCCATGGGCGCGCTTGCCGGTCAATATCTGCTCGGCCCGGACAAGTCGCTGGCGACGGCGCCGATCACCGGCTTCAATCTCGGCGTGGCACTCGGTGCGCTGCCGGCGGCGGCCATCATCCGCGCCATGGGCCAGCGCGGCGGCTTCATGACCGGTACGATCGTCACCGCGCTTGGCGGTCTGGTCGCGACGCTGGCACTCTTCCATGGCAGTTTTTGGCTGTTTGCCTTCGGCCTGACAGTGATCGGTGTCGGTGGCGCCTTCGTCCAGCAGTTCCGCTTTGCCGCCGCCGACAATGCGCCGCCGCAGTTCAAGGCGCGCGCCATCTCCTTCGTGCTGGCGGGCGGCATCATCACCGCCATTCTGGGACCGCAGATCGTCATCTTCACCCGCGAGTTGTTCGCACCGGTGATGTTTGCCGGTTCGTTCGCATCCATCCTGGTGCTAGCCGCCGTCGGCGCGGCGATCCTGTCATTGCTGCGCCTGCCGGCGAGGGCCGCCGCCGGCGGAACGGAAATTGCCGGCAGCGATGCCCGGCCCTTGGCCGAGATCGTCACGCAGCCGCGTTTCGTCGCGGCACTCTTCTGCGCGGTCGGCAGCTATGCCCTGATGAGCTTCGTCATGACCGGCGCGCCGCTCGCCATGGTCGGCTGCGGCCTGTCGGAGGACGATGCGACGCTCGGCATTTCGTGGCATGTCATGGCAATGTTCGGGCCGAGCTTCTTCACCGGATCGCTGATCCATCGCTTCGGTGCTGAACGCATTGTCGCGGTCGGCCTCCTGCTGCTGATCGGCTGTGCGGTCGTCGCGCTGTCCGGCTTGGCGCTATGGCAATTCTGGACGGCGCTGATCCTGCTCGGCCTCGGCTGGAATTTCGGCTTCATCGGCGCCACGGCCATGGTCGCGGCCAGCTACCGGCCTTCCGAAAAGGGCAAGGTGCAGGGGTTCCACGACTTCGTCCTGTTCGGCTCCGTGGCCTGCGCCTCGCTGATGTCGGGCATGGTCTACAATGCCTGGGGCTGGACCATGCTGAACTGGATGATCTTTCCCGTCACCGTGCTATGCTTCGTCGCGCTCGGCGCGCTGAGGATTGCGAGCTTGCGTCTGGCTTGACGCCCAATTTGAATCTATGCGTCCGGCGGCAGAACCTGAAGCACTCGCGCTATGAACATGTGAAACTCAGCCATGTAGTTGCGCAGGAAGTCCTCAGTGGATTCGACCGTCACCTCGCCGTCGTCGGTGATCAGCCCCGGCGTGAACTGTATGTAGGCTTCAGGCGCGTTCATCTGGGGCGAATTGCAGAAACTCAGAACGCTTCGAAGGCTTTGTTGGGCGACGGCGGTCGCGATGGCGCCCGGCGATGTTCCGATCACAGCCGACGGTTTGCGCGCGAACGAATTCTTGCCGTAGGGCCGACTGGCCCAGTCGATTGCGTTCTTCAATCCACCAGGGATCGAGCGGTTGTACTCCGGGGTGACGAACAATACGGCCTGGACGGAGGCGATCGCCTTTTTGAAATCCCGGGCTGCCGGTGGGAAGTCGGCGTCATAGTCGTAGCTGTACAGTGGCAGATCCTTGAACGCGATTTCGGTCATGTCGAGTTCGGGAGGGGCAAGTTGAACGAGCGCCTTCGCGAGCTTGCGGTTGATGGATTCCCGGGCAAGACTGCCGATGAGGTAACCGACTTTGTGTATGGCCATGACACGCTCTCCGTGTTTGCCGCCCGCACCCTCACCGCATTATCCGCCAGATGGCAGCAGATCGCCAGCGTCGCGTCGCAATTGGCCTTCCGAACAAAAATATTGCGTCTGTACCACTTGTTATGAAACCGTGTGCCCCGACGAGACGTTGGAGCCGTGCTCATATGCGGCACCGAATTCCGGTTCACAGCAAGGGATTTTCACAATGTTTTCAATCAAGCTTCTGGCTGGCGCGGCGCTCGCGCTCGGCATCACGGCGGCATCGGCGAATGCTCAGGTGGTTGTGTCCTCAAAGATCGACACCGAGGGCGGCGTGCTAGGCAATATCATCCAGCTCGTCCTCAACGCTAACAACATCAAGACCACTGACCGCATCCAGCTCGGCGGCACGCCGGTGGTGCGCAAGGCGATCACCGCCGGCGAGATCGACATCTATCCCGAATACACCGGCAATGCCGCCTTCTTCTTCGAGAAGACCGACGACCCGGTTTGGAAGGACGCCGCCAAGGCGTATGAGACGGCCAAGAAGCTCGATTACGACGCCAACAAGATCGTCTGGCTGTCGCCGTCGCCGGCCAACAACACCTGGGCGATCGCACTGCGCAAGGAGGTGGCCGAAACCAACAAGCTCGCCACCCTGTCCGACTTCGGCAAATATGTCGCCGGCGGCGGCAAGGTGGTGCTCGCGGCCTCGGCCGAGTTCGTCAATTCAGCCGCGGCCCTGCCGGCGTTCCAGACCACCTACGGCTTCACGTTGAAGCCTGACCAGTTGATCACGCTCTCCGGCGGCGACACGGCCGCGACCATCGCGGCGGCAGCCAACCAGACCAATGGCGCCAACGCCGCCATGGTCTACGGCACTGACGGCGGCATCGCGCCCTCCGGGCTGGTCGTGCTCGATGACGACAAGGGCGTGCAGCCGGTCTACCAGCCGGCGCCGATCATCCGCGAGGCGGTGCTGAAGGAGCATCCCGAGATCGAGACGTTGTTGAAGCCGGTCTTCGCCAAGCTCGACCTCATCACGCTGCAGGAACTCAACGGCCGCGTCCAGGTCGGCGGTGAGCCGGTCAAGGGTGTGGCGGAAGACTTTTTGAAAAAGAACGGGTTCTTGAAGTAGACAGCGCTTGGCTGACCGTGATGCTGGCCTTGCGCAGAGTTCACAATTCTGCAACTGCATTGCGTTCTGGTGACGCCGCTCTGCGCAGATGCGCCCCATGACCCTCCGCTTCGACAAGCTCGGCGTGGTCATCGCTGCGATCGCTGCCTATGCGGCTTTCGTAGCACCCTTCGCCACGTTCCGCGCCAATCGCATCGTGCCCGGCCAGGCGCGCTCGATCGTAGAGGCACTTCCGGCAATGGCCGGCCCGCTGCTTTTGGCCATCGTTGTCGCAGCCGCGCTTGTCGCGCTGCTGAAAACGCCGCTCGTCCTGCGCCTTGCCGCCAGCGTGATCACGCTGGCGGCTCTCGCGCTGTTGATCGGCGTCACCGGGACATTCCTGACCCCGGCAGGCAATACCTTCGCGCGCGTTTCGCCGGCCTCCGGGTTTTGGCTGCTGATCTTTGCCTTTACCCTCCTGCTGGCCGACGTGCTGACGAGAATGAACCTGTCTCCCTGGTCACGTGTCGGCGTGCTTGTCGTTGCCGCGCTCGCCATCGGGCTGCTGCTCATATCGGGATCCTGGGACAGCCTTTCGATCCTCAAGGAATATTTCAACCGTGCCGACAGTTTCTGGGCCGAGGGCGCCAAACATGTCACGCTGGCGCTTGGTTCGCTGGCGGCGGCGGTGATACTGGGCCTGCCGCTTGGCATCCTGTGCCATCGCGTCGAGCGCCTGCGCGCCGGCGTGCTCAACGTGCTCAACATCGTCCAGACCATTCCCTCGATCGCGCTGTTCGGCCTGCTGATCGCACCGCTCGGCTGGGTGGCGGCGCATGTGCCGGGAGCGGCCGCGCTCGGTATCCGCGGCATCGGAACGGCACCTGCGTTCGTGGCGCTGTTCCTCTATTCGCTGCTGCCGGTCGTCGCCAATACCGTGGTCGGCCTTGCCGGTGTGCCGCGTGCCGCCAATGACGCGGCGCGCGGCATGGGCATGACCGATCGCCAACGCCTGTTCGGCGTCGAGTTTCCGCTGGCCTTCCCAGTGATCCTCACCGGTATCCGCATCGTGCTTGTGCAGAACATCGGCCTCGCCACCATCGCCGCCCTGATCGGCGGCGGCGGCTTCGGCGTGTTCGTGTTCCAGGGCGTCGGCCAGACCGCGATGGACCTGGTGCTGCTTGGCGCCGTGCCGACGGTTGCGCTCGCCTTCGCTGCTGCCATCATTCTCGACGCGGTGATCGAAATGACCTCAACCAAGCGCAGGGCGGACCCCGCATGATCGAGATCGAAGGCATTACCAAGCGCTACGATGCGACCACGGTGGTCGATGAAGTCTCGATGATCATCGAGCCCCGCACGCTTTGCGTCATCGTCGGCACCTCGGGCTCCGGCAAGACGACGCTGCTTCGCATGATAAACCGGCTGGTCGAGCCGACTTCCGGCGTCATCAAGCTCGACGGCGCCGACAACCGCTCGGTGCCCGGCTACGAGCTGCGGCGCAGCATCGGCTACGCCATCCAGGGCCATGGCCTGTTCCCGCACCGCACGGTGGCGCAGAACATCGCCACCGTGCCGGCGCTGCTTGGCTGGGACAAGGATCGCATCAAGGCGCGCGTCGACGAACTGATGACGCTCTACCAGCTCGACCCGCAGGCCTACGGGCCGCGCTATCCGCACGAGCTCTCCGGCGGCCAGCAACAGCGCGTCGGCGTCGCCCGCGCGCTCGCGGCCGAACCCAATGTGCTGTTAATGGACGAGCCGTTCGGCGCGCTTGACCCGATCATCCGCACCAAGGCGCAGGAAGACCTGCTTGCAATCCAGAGGCGCTTCGGCACCACCATCATCCTCGTCACCCACGACATGGAAGAGGCCGTGCATATGGGCGACAAGATCGCCGTCATGGATGCCGGCAAGCTGGTACAATATGCCAGGCCGGCGGAGATCCTGGCGAGGCCGGCCAGCGGCTTCGTCGAGACCCTGGTCGGCGCCAGCGAAAAACCGTTCCGGCTGCTGTCGCTCGGCCGCGTGCGCGACGCAGTCGAAAAGGGCGCGGCGGAAGGTGAGGCGATTCCTGGCGACGCCAGCCAGCGCGACGCGCTGGCCGAACTTCTCTGGTCCGGCCGCCCGGCGCTGCCGGTCAAGGATGCCGACGGCAAGCCGCTCGGTCGCGTTACCGTCGACGGCTTGGTGAAGCGTGCGGCGAGGCCGGCATGAAAGCCTGGCTGCCGTTGCTGCTCAGGCTTGCGCTGGTGGTGCTGCTGGTCGCTTTCGTCACCAGTCCCGGCTGGTTCGAGCCGCTGCTCAAGCCGCTGACCGAGAACGGCGCGCCGGTGATCTACAATCAGGGTAGCCTGCTGACGCTGATGCTGCTGCACCTGCGCACCGTGCTGATCGCCACGCTCGCCGCCACCATCGTGGCGGTCGCGCTCGCCATCCTGGTCACCAGGCCTGCCGGCGCCGAATTCCTGCCGCTGTCACGCAGCCTGGTCAATATCGGCCAGACTTTCCCGCCGGTGGCGGTGCTGGCGCTTGCCGTGCCGGCGGTCGGGTTCGGCGAGAAGCCGACGCTGATCGCATTGTTCCTCTATGGTCTGCTGCCGATCTTCGAGAACGCGCTGACCGGCCTGACGACGTTGCCCGGCAATGTCATGGAAGCGGCGCGCGGTGCCGGCATGACCGGTTGGCAAAGGCTGCTGAAGGTCGAATTGCCGCTCAGCGCGCCGGTCATCCTCGGCGGCATAAGGCTGTCGGTGGTTATCAGCCTGGCCACCGCCACCATTGGCTCGACGGTTGCAGCGAAGACATTGGGCGAGGTGATCATTGCCGGGCTCTTGTCCAACAATCTCGCTTTCATCTTGCAGGGCGGCCTGATCGTCGCCGCCTTGGCCGTGCTGATCTATGACGGATTGTCGGCGGTCGAACGCTATGCCGCGCGGCGCATGGGGCGTCAGGCCGAGTAGGCTTCTGTCCCGGTGCTCCGATCTTTCAACGTCCACTTGAACGGGCAGGGTGGTCGAGCGTCAGTTCGAGTTCGATGCCTTGCTCTTTGCAGATCCAGCGGCGGCAGATGACGGCAAAGTCGTGTTGTGTGCCGGCTTTCACGAGCGAGACAAGATCACCCGCGGCGCAATCGCTGCCGAGCTGGAGCGCCTCGATGGGTTCGGCGATGACTTGCTTGCCGGCATAATGTCTTGCGCTGGCCGTGAGCGTAATCAACACCCGCCTGCCAGTTGCGCGATCTTCGGGACTCGGCGATTGATTGGGCCGATGCCCCGATCCTTCAGCAGGAGTTCTTGCCATGACCTTGCGCTTCTCCAAGATCGTCATGTGTCTCTGTCTGGCGGCTTTCGCCTTTCTTGTCGCTTTCGGCAACGTCACCGATTACGGCTCAAACTTCGCCTTTGTCCAGCACGTGCTGAGCATGGACACGACCTTTCCCGGCAACGCGCTGATGTATCGCTCGATCACCAACCCCTCGCTATGGACGACGGGCTACTGGCTCATCATCGCCGGCGAGGCGCTGACCTGTCTGCTCTACCTGATCGCGGCCTGGAACCTGTGGCAAGCGCGCAATGCCAGCGGAGAGGTTTTCAACGATGCCAAGAAATTCGCCGTTATCGCCGCGACGATGGGATTCCTGATCTGGTATCTTGGATTTATGGTGGTGGGCGGCGAGTGGTTCGCCATGTGGCAATCGAGCATCTGGAACGGCCAGCAGAAGGCATTCATGTTCTACATGACCATGCTGGCGGTGCTGATCTTCGTCATCCAGCCAGACGGTGATCTGCGCCAAACCTGAGTGCTGATCCGTGATTTCAATCGATATAAAGCAGCAGCGGCATGGCGACACCTGCCGCCGTCTGGCTCTTTTGGGCGAAAGCCGGGCAAAAACCGAACAATATCTTGACGTTCGCGGCCCTGTTTCGCATACACCGCTGCGAAGAGGGGGATTCCGCGCACGGGATTCCGTCTTTGTCTCAACGGCCCAGGGAGGGGTTCTTTTGGGCCAGCAATCGAGGAAAACCCGGCATGACCATAATTTCCGCCGTCATCGCCTGCGGCCTGCTTTCTGTCCTTTACGCCATCTGGGCGACACGTTCGGTCCTCGCGTCGGACCAGGGCAATGCACGCATGCAGGAAATCTCCGCCGCCATCCGTGAGGGCGCGCAAGCCTATCTGGCGCGCCAGTACACCACCATCGCCATCGTCGGCGTGGTCGTGCTGCTGCTCGCCTGGTGGCTGCTGTCCATCACCGCCGCGATCGGCTTCCTGATCGGGGCCGTGCTTTCGGGCGCGGCCGGCTTCATCGGCATGCATGTTTCGGTGCGGGCCAATGTTCGCACGGCACAGGCCGCTTCCAACAGCCTTGCCGCCGGCCTCGACATCGCATTCAAGTCGGGCGCCATCACCGGCATGCTTGTTGCCGGCCTTGCCCTGCTTGGCGTGTCGATCTACTACCTGATCCTCACCCATTTCATGGGGCTTCAGCCCAATGACCGTATCGTCATCGACTCGCTGGTTTCGCTCGGCTTCGGCGCCTCGCTGATCTCGATCTTCGCCCGTCTCGGCGGCGGCATCTTCACCAAGGGTGCCGATGTCGGCGGCGATCTGGTCGGCAAGGTCGAAGCTGGTATTCCCGAGGATGATCCGCGCAACCCCGCCACCATTGCCGACAATGTCGGCGACAATGTCGGCGACTGCGCCGGTATGGCGGCCGACCTGTTCGAGACCTATGCGGTGACAGTCGTCGCCACCATGGTGCTGGGCGCCATCTTCTTTGGCGGCACCGCGGTTCTGAGTGCCGCGATGCTCTATCCGCTCGCTATCTGCGGCGCCTGCATCCTGACCTCGATCGTCGGTACTTTCTTCGTCAAGCTCGGCTCCAACGGTTCGATCATGGGCGCGCTCTACAAGGGGCTGATCGTCACCGGCCTGTTGTCCATCGTGGGCTTGGGCGTCGCCACCTCGGCCACGCTTGGCTGGGGCGAGGTCGGCACTGTCGCCGGCATGGTCATCACCGGCAAGAACCTGTTCATCTGCGGCCTGATCGGCCTCGTGGTGACCGGTCTCATCGTCGTGATCACCGAGTACTACACCGGCACCAACAAGCGTCCGGTCAACTCGATCGCCCAGGCGTCGGTGACCGGGCACGGCACCAACGTCATCCAGGGCCTTGCGGTCTCTCTGGAATCGACGGCACTGCCGGCCATCGTCATCGTCGGCGGCATCATCTCGACCTATCAGCTCGCCGGCCTTTACGGCACGGCGATCGCCGTCACCACCATGCTCGGCCTTGCCGGCATGATCGTCGCGCTCGATGCCTTTGGCCCGGTCACCGACAATGCCGGCGGCATCGCCGAAATGGCCGGCCTGCCCAAGGAAGTGCGCCACTCCACCGACGCGCTCGACGCGGTCGGCAACACCACCAAGGCGGTGACCAAGGGCTATGCCATCGGTTCGGCGGGCCTCGGCGCACTGGTGCTGTTCGCGGCCTATTCGAACGACCTGAAATTCTTTGCCGCCAATGGCGACAAATATCCCTACTTCCAGGGCATGGGCGAGGTCTCCTTCGATCTTTCCAACCCCTACGTCGTCGCCGGCCTGATCTTCGGCGGCTTGATCCCGTATCTGTTCGGTGGCATCGCCATGACGGCCGTCGGCCGCGCGGCGGGCGCCATCGTCGAGGAGGTGCGCAAGCAGTTCCGTG
The DNA here is from genome assembly GCF_020165765.1 of Mesorhizobium sp. B264B1B. Lineage (NCBI taxonomy): Bacteria > Pseudomonadati > Pseudomonadota > Alphaproteobacteria > Hyphomicrobiales > Phyllobacteriaceae > Mesorhizobium > Mesorhizobium sp. B264B1B. The sequence goes on along the minus strand of NZ_JAIUIS010000002.1, from coordinate 393,601 downwards.
ACGACCCGGGCATCATGGCCGGCACGTCCAAGCCGAACTATGCGCGCGCGGTAGATCTTCTGACCAAGGCGGCGATCCGGGAAATGATCATCCCGTCGCTGCTGCCGGTGTTGGCGCCGCTCGTCGTCTATTTCGGCGTGCTGCTGATCTCGGGCTCGAAAGCGTCGGCCTTTGCGGCTCTCGGCGCCTCTCTGCTCGGCGTCATCGTCAACGGCTTGTTCGTCGCCATCTCGATGACTTCGGGCGGCGGCGCCTGGGACAACGCCAAGAAGTCGTTCGAGGACGGATTCACCGACAAGGACGGCATCAAGCACCTGAAGGGTTCCGAGGCGCACAAGGCCTCGGTGACCGGCGATACGGTCGGCGATCCCTACAAGGACACGGCCGGCCCGGCGGTCAACCCGGCGATCAAGATCACCAATATCGTGGCGCTCCTGCTGCTGGCGGTGCTGGCGCACGGCTGAGCGGCAAAGCTCGACATTGAAAACCCGCGGGGAGCAATCCCCGCGGGTTTTTATTTGACGGCGGTTTTGGAACGCGGAAAACGAATTTCAACGGCTGCGTCCGCGTCCTGCCGTCGCTGTCTGCCCATCGCCCACGAGCCGGCCTCTCCCGCCCCATGATAACAAAAACCCGTGGGATCGCTCCCACGGGTTTTTGGTCGCCTGAGATGGTGCTGCCATCCCCAAGGGGAGGCGGGTCTGAGATCAGGGAGTGCCGCCGCCGGGAATGCCGGGCGCCAGCTTGCTGGCGCCGTTGATGATCTGGCTGAGGAAGTTCTGGTCCTTGCCGCCAGTCGGCGTGGTGCGCGAGATGAAGTCGAAGATCTTGCCGTCCTTCAGGCCGTAATTGGCGATCTGGGTGACCCGCCCATCGGCCCCGAAATAAACCGCCAGCACATGCTGATCGATCAGCCGGGGCTTGTCGAAGGCGACATAGCGCTTGCGAGTCTGCGAGATGTAGTAAAAGGCTTCATTGTCGAAGGTCGCCGTCGTCGAGGGCGTGCCGAGCGCCAGCAGCACCTGCTCGCGGCTTGAGCCGACCGGCACCGAATCGATCGCCTGCTGATCGATGACATACCCCTGCGTCAGCGTTTCGCTGGGGTTCAGATCACCGATCATCTTGGAACTGTTGCAGGCCGAAAGCGCCGCAATGATGGCCAGCAGCGAGATCGCGCCAGCGGGCCTGGAAGAGAAGGTCGACTTGAAATTCAGCGCGCGCAACAACAATTCTCCATTATATCGCCGCAACTTGCGCTGGGCCGCAAAACCGGTAAACCAGCTTGCTTGCCGATGCAACAAGGCCAATTCAACAAACGGTCCCCGGAGACCATCCCCATGTTCCAGCGCCTTTTTGGTCGCGAACGCCACGCCAACCGCGCCATCACCGACGCGCTTTACGCACAAATCGTGGCGGCCGCGCGGCAGACCGTATTTTATTCCCACTGGAGTGTGCCGGACACGCCGCTTGGGCGTTTCGAGATGCTGTCGCTGCACATGTTCCTGGTCCAGCACCGGCTGCGTGGGGAAGACGGCGTGGCGCAGGAGATCGCGCAGGTGCTGATCGACGAGTTTTTCCTCGACGTCGACCATTCGCTGCGGGAACTCGGCATTGGCGATGTCGGAGTGCCCAAGCGCATGAAAAAGCTGGCGAAGATGTTTTATGGCCGCACCGCCGCCTATGACGACGCATTGGAGCGCAATGATCATGATGGGCTCACCGCCGCCCTTGCACGCAATGTCCGGCCCGACGCCGCGGCCTGGGCGGAAGCGTCACGACTGTCCGACTATGTCGCCGATGCCCGCAACCGGCTGGCCACGCAGCCGTGCCGGGCGATCGTCTCCGGCACGGTGACCTTTCCGCTCGCCCAGGAGGCAGATCGATGAAGCACGCCGATCCGCAAAGTCCGGTATCGTTTTTTGCCAACGTCGCCCGCCTGCCGCAGAAGGGCTTGCCGGTGGTCATCGAGGCCGACGCCACCCAGCGCGCGACACTCGCCGAAGAGCACAGCTTGCTCTCGGTCGAAGCCTACCGTGCCGAATTCCTGGTGACGCCGTGGAAACGCAATGGCGTGAAGGTCAGCGGCCGGGTCGAGGCCGACATCACCCAGGCCTGTATCGTCACGCTCGATCCGGTCGGGGCGCATATCGACGAATCATTCGAGGCTCTGTTCCTGCCCGAGGATTCCAAGCTTGGACGACAGGGATTCGAAGGCGGCGGCGAGATCCTGCTCGACGCGGATGGACCTGACAGTCCCGAAACTTTTTCAGGCGACACGATCGATGTCGGGGCACTCGCCGAGCAGTTCTTCGGACTGGCCATCGATCCTTATCCGCGCAAGCCGGGTGCGTCGCTTGATGCCGGCCGCGAGGCCGAACCGGTGGAGAATGAATTTCAGCAGAAACTGCGGTCGCTGTTGGGAAAATCCTGAAAACCTCACCCGCGACGGAAAAGTCGGTTGTGCGAATGTCCAAAACCGCTATTTTCGCCGAACCTTCGCGATCACTAAAACGATCCGCCGCCTAAGCAAAACCGTGAGATGAATACCGCGTGATCAGGATTTCCATCGATGCCATGGGCGGCGATCACGGACCAGCCGTGGTCATTCCGGCGCTCATGACGGTCGCGACCCGCCGTCCCGACGTCCGCTTCGTCATCTACGGGCGGGAGGAGGCCGTACGACCCGAACTGGCCAAATTTCCCAAGCTGGCCGGTGTGAGCGAATTCTTCCACTGCGAGGTGGCCGTCAGGATGGACGACAAGCCGAGCCAGGCGCTGCGCCATGGCCGCTGGAAATCGTCGATGTGGAAGGCTGTCGAGGCGGTCAAGTCGGGTACGGCGGACGCCTGCGTCTCGGCCGGCAACACCGGCGCGCTGATGGCGATGTCGAAATTCTGCCTGCGCACCATGGCCACCATCGACCGCCCGGCGATCGCGGCACTTTGGCCGACGCTGCGCGGCGAAAGCGTGGTCCTCGACGTCGGCGCCACCATTGGCGCGGATGCGCACCAGCTCATTGATTTTGCCATCCTTGGAACCGGCATGGCCCGATCGGTCTTCGGCGTCTCGCGGCCCAGTGTCGGCCTGCTCAATGTCGGCGTCGAGGAGATCAAGGGCCAGGAAGAGGTCAAGGAGGCTGGGCGCATGCTGCGTGAAGCCAATATGGCCTCGATGAACTATCACGGTTTCGTCGAGGGCGACGATATCGGCAAGGGCGTGGTCGACGTCGTCGTCACCGAAGGCTTCGCCGGCAACATCGCCCTGAAGACGGCGGAAGGCACGGTGCGCCAGATTGGCGGCTACCTGCGGGCGGCGATGAGCCGTACGCTGATGGCCAGGATCGGCTATATCTTCGCCAAGGGCGCGTTCGATCGCCTGCGCGAAAAGATGGATGTCGGCCGCTCCAATGGCGGCGTTTTCCTGGGGCTGAACGGCATTGTGGTGAAAAGCCACGGCGGCGCCGATTCGGATGGTTTCGCCGCCGCCATCGAACTCGGCTACGATATGGTGCGCAACAATCTGCTCGACCGCATCGAGGCCGACCTGGACTTGTTCCATGCGCGCAATCCGCATGCCCAGACATCTAGGAAATCCGACGTCGTCAGCGACGCAAAGGAATAGGAAAGAACTTTGATCAGATCAGTCGTGCGCGGCATGGGCGCCGCGCTGCCCCGCCGCATCATGAAGAATGCCGACTTTGAAGGCATGGTCGAAACCTCGGACGAGTGGATCGCCCAGCGCACCGGCATCCGCCAGCGCCATATCGCGGCCGACGACGAGACCACCGCTTCGCTGGGTGAGGCGGCGGCGCGCGCAGCGCTCGCCGATGCCGGCCTGACGCCCGGAGACATCGACCTGATCGTGCTGGCGACCTCGACGCCCAACAATACTTTTCCGGCCACGGCCGTCGAGATCCAGAACCGGCTCGGCATGCATCACGGCTTTGCCTTCGACCTGCAGGCGGTATGCTCGGGCTTCGTCTATGCGGTAACCACGGCCGACCTCTATATTCGCGGCGGCTTGGCCAAGCGCGTGCTGGTGATCGGCTCGGAAACCTTTTCGCGCATCCTCGACTGGACCGATCGCTCGACCTGCGTACTGTTCGGCGACGGCGCCGGCGCCCTGGTTCTTGAAGCCGGTGAAGGGGGCGGCAGTATTGCCGACCGCGGCGTGCTAGCGATGAGCCTGCGCTCCGACGGCGCGCACAAGGACAAGCTCTTTGTCGACGGCGGGCCTTCGACGACGGGAACGGTGGGCTACCTCAGGATGGAAGGCCGCGAGGTCTTCAAACATGCGGTAGGCATGATCACCGACGTCATCGAGGCGACGTTTTCGCAGGCCGGCATCACCGCCGACGACCTCGACTGGTTCGTGCCGCATCAGGCCAATAAACGGATCATTGACGCTTCCGCCAGGAAGCTCGGGATAGCTGAGGAAAAGGTGGTGGTGACGGTCAATCTGCACGGTAACACCTCGGCTGCTTCCGTGCCGCTGGCGCTTTCCGTGGCTGTTGCCGATGGCCGCATCAAAAAGGGCGACCTTGTGCTTCTGGAAGCGATGGGCGGCGGCTTCACCTGGGGCGCGGTTCTGCTTCGCTGGTAAGTGCCGAACGGTCCGGTTCGGTCCTTGACCTTGCCGGATCAATTACTTAGGCTCTGCGGCTGTTGTATCGATTTTATGTTTGAGCTGATGGGACGGTCGCATGGGGGGAAAGACACTTACGCGCGCCGACCTTGCCGAAGCCGTTTACCGCAAGGTAGGTTTGTCGCGCACTGAATCGGCCGAACTCGTCGAGGCGGTGCTGGACGAGATCTGCGAGGCGATCGTCCGTGGCGAGACGGTGAAACTGTCGTCTTTCGCGACGTTCCACGTCCGCTCCAAGAACGAGCGCATCGGGCGCAATCCCAAGACCGGCGAAGAGGTGCCGATCCTGCCGCGCCGGGTGATGACCTTCAAGTCGTCGAACGTGCTGAAGAACCGCATCTTGCGCTCCCACCAGAGCGGCAAGGCAAAGGGCGGCAAGTAGGCTCGCTGCAAATGCACGGTTGAAAACAGGCCTTGCGATGATGCCGGGCTTGAATATTGCCTCACAAACCGCTGAAATGAGACCCGATTCGGCAACATGGCCGGATTGGTGTTCCGCGTGATCGTTACGCGCAGCCGGAATGAGCTCCCCTCCTGTCGAGGGAATCTCGTTCGAACGCCGGTTCCCATGTCCCGGGATCATGCTCCAGTGTGAGGATTTCGCCCATGGACAAGAGCCCTGACGCCTTTCGCACCATCAGCGAGGTCGCCGAAGACCTCGATCTGCCGCAGCACGTGCTGCGCTTCTGGGAAACGCGTTTCAACCAGATCAAGCCGATGAAACGCGGCGGCGGCCGCCGCTACTACCGGCCGCAGGATGTCGAACTGATCAAGGGCATTCGCCATATGCTCTACGACCAGGGCTACACCATCAAGGGCGTGCAGAAGCTGTTGCGCGAAAATGGCAACCATTTCCTGGTTGCCATCGGCAATGGCGATATGGCCGCCGTCGAGGCGATCTCGCAACGAAAGCAGGCCGACCAGGTGCCGTTGACGGCGGCAGCGCAGCCGCGCGGCGGAGATGACGAACTGGTTGGCCAGCCGAGGGTCAAGCCCAGCCGCCGTTTCTTCGGTCTTGGCAAGAGCGACGAGGAAGGCCCGGTCCAGCCGGACGCTTCGAAACTGTCGCGGGACAATCGCGCGCTGTTGCAGGAAGCGTTGTTCGACCTCCTCGAATGCAAGCGCCTCCTCGACCAAGTGCGCTGACGGGCAACCGGCCGGCGCCTGAAGAACGGGAACCCGCCTTTGGGTGATGCGTTACGTTTTCTTGAGCAAGACAAGGCTTGAGCAGACAAGGAAACGCATCATGGCATTATTCTCGACCCTCTCGGACGTCGATCTCGACAGGCGGGTCGCTGCACTCTCCAGGGAATTGGCGGCCCTGAAGAAGGCTGCGTCCAGGCGGGGCGGCGCCTATTACGAAGACGGTCGCGACGCGGCGCTTGACACGTATTCCGACCTTGCGGAACGTCTGCACGATGCGTTGCCGGCGATCCGCGAGCGGGGCAGGGCGATCGAGAAATCCGCCCGCGAGCATCCGGCGACGGCCGCGGCGATCGGCTTTGTGGTGCTTGGTCTGGTCGCCAGTCTGCTGTTCAGCCGGCGCTGACCTTTATTTCATTCCTCGGTTCCGCTGGATCGGTGCGCGGGCGGTTCATGTTGCCCGGAAGTGCACCCGGTTTAGGACAGCGGCGCCTGTGGGTGCCACGAAAAAAGGGCCATAGCCCCAGCTTGTCGGTCTGCAGCACGAACAGGGGTTTTTTCGTCAGAGCAGGCGCTCGTTGTAGCGCTGCGAGATCGCGCTGATACGGCGCATATCCGGAGGAAACCAGGAGAAGACCGGCTTCGAACAAGAAGCCAAAGCCGGTCTTCTCATTGGCAGTCGGTTAAGCTCAGGCCTTCTTGCCCATAACCTTGTGGTGGTGGTGATGATGGTAGTGGTGGCTACGATGGTGCTTGCGATGATGACGGTGATGCTTGTGCATCGGCGCCGCATCAGCGCTGGTCGCGCCGAGTATTGGCATGGTGAATGCAAGTGCAACTGCAAGCCCGAGGGCCGAGAGGAGGGACTTCTTCATGGATATCTTCCTTTTTTCGCAGGCAATCTGAATCAGGCCAACAGCCTGTTCGCCGCGAGCGGGATTACGCTCCCGATTTCTTTCGTCAGTATTTCCCGAATATAGAATTTTGTTTCTGGAATGTGTCTGGCGGCGCAGGCTGTGGGCTCCGCCGACAGGCTGAGCCCACAGCGCCGATGAGCGGGAGAAATTTCGGTACGGGGCCGCAGACGCAACCGGCTTACATGGGCGGGACCACGCCATTGTTGCCGACCACGACGCGGTTGGCACTCAGCGTGCCGTCGGCGCCGCGCGTCGCGGTGACCACGACGGGCGCGCCGGGCTTGAGATCGCCCGGCGTGGCCGGCGCGAAGGTGACGACCGGCGTCTTGTCGGGGATTGAGATCTTCTTTGTCTGGCCGTTGTCATAGGTCAGCGTCACCGCGCGGCCATTCACGTCGGTCACGTCGGCGACGGTGCCGTTGGTCATGCGGCTGTTGGGCTTGAGGTCCCAGGCGCGGTCGCCTTCGCCCGTGCCTTTCAAGGCTGCGGGAAACACCACGACCTCGAGCGCGCCGCTGCCGCCATCGGCCTTCGACACGGATGCTATGCCGAGGAAATCGCCGAGCTTGATGTCCTTTACCGACGCGCCCGCGACGCCCGATATCTTCCATCCGGCAGCGAGCTTGATCTTATCCATGCCACCCTGGCGGTTTTTCACCGTCAGCTGGGATTGGTCGGAACTGGCCACGACGCCGCGCACCCGCACCGTGTCTGCCGCCGGCGCGCTGGTTGCAGCAAGGCCAAGGCTGGAAAGCGTGCCGAGCACGATCGTGATTGTCCGCAATTTCATCGCATCGATCCTTTCAGGAAAATGACAGCCGCGCCGGCAACGTCTTGGGTTTCGCGCCGGCGCAATTGAACCAACGAACGGGGTCGTAAAAATCATCGAGGGACGAGGTGATCAGGTGTTCAAAAGAACTTGATCGAGAGCGGTTGCGAGCGGCGTCCGCCAGGCATGGTTCACGATGCTGTGACGGCCAGTTTGTGACTTGGCAAATCACCCGCAAGCGGGCATGTTCTCGCCGTCTCAGGCAACACCATTTTCATCAAACTCTTTCAGCCAACGGAGTTGCCAATGCCATACAGTGCAAAGCGCGAACCCCTCCCGGAACTGGTTGCCAGCGAAGCCGGGCAAGGCCATAGCGCCCTCAGAACGATTCGGGAAACCAGGGGATACAGTGTCGAGGAGCTTTCCCTGACAACCGGTCTGTCGGTCGACGAAATCGAGGATATCGAGAACGGCAGGACGGCCGATCCGTCGCAACTGCGCCGTATTGCGTCGGCGCTTCGGCTTCCTCAGGAGGCGCTGCTCGGCACGGCCGTGCAGGCGCGGGCCGCGCAAGACCGCCCCGCGCTGTAGCGCCAGTGCCATGCATGTTCGAAAACCCGCCGGGGACCTTGGCGGGTTTTCTGTTTGCCGTGACTGAAGGCTTGCCTGCTTACCCTTGGCACGTGTTTATGGACGCGCCGGCCTAGCTTGCTGCTTCGTCATTTCGATCCGCGGGGTTTCGATGAGCCTGGAATCCGTTCGTGCCTTCTTTGCCAGCAAGGCGCCTGACATCGACGTGATCGTGACTGACGCGAGTTCGGCAACCGTAGCATTGGCTGCGCAGGCGCACGGCGTGTTGCCGGCGCAGATCGCAAAGACGATCTGCCTTCGCGTCGGCGAACGCACCATGCTGGTCGTGACCAGCGGCACCGCCAGGCTGGACAATCGCAAGTTCAAGGATCGGTTCGGCAGTAAGCCGCGCATGCTGGAGGCCGCTGAGGTTATCGAGGCAACCAGCCATCCGGTCGGCGGTGTCTGCCCGTTCGGCCTGCCGGCGCCGCTGCCGGTCTATTGCGACGTGTCGCTGCGCGGTTTCGAAGAGGTGGTGCCCGCCGCCGGCGCCACCAACGCGGCGGTGCTGATCGCACCGCAACGCATGGCTGATCTCACCGGCGCCGAATGGGTCGATGTCTGCCAGGGGTAGATGGCGATCGATGAGACGGACTTTGGGGGTAAGTCCTTGTTTAAGATGGTCGGAGTGGCCGGATTCGAACCGACGACCCCTTGACCCCCAGTCAAGTGCGCTACCGGGCTGCGCTACACTCCGGACCGGTCGCGATGTATCGTGATAACCCCGCTCGGGTCAACCGAAATTCGGCGCTTGTCGCGCTGGTGTGAATGCGATGGCTGTTGAGCCCGGCATCGCCAGCCGTAATTGCCGCTGATGACGGTGTTCCAGCGCGATCGCGCCCCAGACCAATCCGAGCAGCAGATAGACGTGGCGCCAATGGTCGATGTCGATGAAGGTGCCGAGCCCGACATTGCCGATGAAGGCGACATAGGCGCACAGGAGATAGGGCTGCCATGGCCGGTCGCGCAGCAGGATGCGGAATCCGGCACATATCGTCCAGAGGACAAGCGTCAGGAACGATACGAAGCCGAGCCAGCCATAATCCATCAGCATCTTCAGCCAGATGTCGTGGGTGTCCTCGCCGAAGATGGTGCCGAACACCAGAGGCCCGATGCCGAACGGGTGCTCCATCGCCATTTGGAAGCCGATTGCATAGCGGGCGAAGCGGCCGAGGCGGGCGGTGTCGTAGCTCTGTTCGAGATGGGCACGGTTGGAGAACATTTCCGCCACGCCCGGCAGCTGCAGGATGACGATCATGGCGATCGTCAGCAGCGACAATGCCGCGATGGTCATCACCACCACGCGCAGCCGGAACATGCCGCTGTTGCTCTGCAGGAACAGGCAGCCGGTAAGCAGAACGGCAGAGACGGCAAACATGCCCCAGGCGCCGCGCGAGAAGGAGAAGAAGATGCCTGATGTGATGATGAGCAGCGGCACCGCCAGCAGCGGCATGCGCGAGACCGGCCCGGTCAGCAGCAGATAGAGCAGATAGATGCCGGGCAGAACCAGGAACGGCCCGAACACGTTCGGGTCCTGGAAGGCGCCTGCGGCGCGGTCGTATTTGGTGAACATCTCCGCGCCCGGGAAGGCATGGAAATACCCTGCTATGCCGAGCAGCGAAGTCATCACCGCGGATACGACATAGGCAATGAAGATCAGCCGGTAGAGGCTCGGCTGCGTGGCGGTGACCGATGCGAAGAAGACCGCGCTGAAGGCGAGAAACAGCGACACTGCAAGGTAGAGCGGCGTGTTGGCGAGGTCTGACATCTGCGTCATGGCGATCATGCCGCCGATATTCATCGTCACCAGAAGCACCAGCAGCGGCGCGGCCGCGTGCGAAATCCTCAAACCGAAAAGCGCCCAGATGGCGATCAGGCCGGCCATGTAGATCTCGTAAGGAGCCGGCTCGCTGATGACGAAGCCGGAAAGCAGGATGCCGAGCCCGACCGCGCCCGAGGAAATCAGCGCGATCAGCTTCGCATTGACCGCCGCGCGCGGCAGGTCATGGGTGACCGCGCTCAATAGGCGTTTTCCGTGTTGAGCAGCCGAATCGGCGTCAGGAACAGGATCCGCAGGTCGAACAGCATCGACCAGTTCTCGATATAATAGAGGTCGTATTCCGTCCGCATGCGGATCTTCTCGTTGGTGTCCATCTCGCCGCGCCAGCCATTGATCTGCGCCCAGCCGGTAACGCCGGGCTTGACCTTGTGGCGCGCGAAATAGCCGTCGACCACTTCGTTGTAGAGCAGGTTGTGCGACTGCGCGGCAATCGCGTGCGGCCGCGGGCCGACCAGCGACAGCGAACCCAGCAGCGAATTGAAGAACTGCGGCAGCTCGTCGATCGAGGTCTTGCGGATGAAGCGGCCGACGCGGGTAACGCGCGGGTCGTTCTTGGTGACCGTCTGTCTGGCGGTCGGGTCCGACCGGTCGGCATACATCGAGCGGAATTTGTAGACTTCGATCACCTCATTGTTGAAACCATGCCGCTTCTGGCGAAACAGCACCGGTCCCTTGCTGTCGAGCTTGATGGCGATAGCGGTCGCCAGCATCACCGGTGAGAACACGACGATGCCGATCAGGCTGAAAACGATGTCGAAGGCGCGCTTGGCCACCGAATCCCAGTCGTTGATCGGCTTGTCGAAGATGTCGAGCATCGGCACCGAGCCGATGTAGGAATAGGCGCGTGGACGAAACTGCAGCGCGTTCGAATGCGCCGACAGCCGGATGTCGACCGGCAGCACCCACAGTTTCTTCAGCAATTGCAGCACGCGCGATTCGGCGGTCAGCGGCAGCGACACGATCAGCATGTCGATGCGGGCGATGCGGGCGAATTCGATCAGCTCCGAGATTGTGCCGAGCTTGGGATAGCCGGCGACGATAGGCGGCGAGCGTTTGTCGCTGCGATCGTCGAAAATGCCGCAAATGCGGATGTCGTTGTAGGGCTGCCTCTCGACCGAGCGGATCAGGACCTCCGCTGCCTTGCCGCCGCCGACGATGACGGCGCGCCGCTCCATGTGGCCGTCGCGCGCCCAGCGCCGGATCAGCTTCGACATCACCAGCCGCAGGCCGAAGATGAGAATGAAACCGACGGCGAACCAAGTGCCGAACAGCAATCGTGAATAGTTTTCAGATATCTTCATCACGAATGCCGTCAGCGCCATGAGGGCGAACGTGCCGGCCCAGACCAGCAGCAAACGGCCAAAATTGGCGATCGGCCGCATGAGTGAGACGATCTGGTAGCAATCGGTGACGTCGAGCAGCACCACTGCAAGGAACGACGCGGCGGCGATCGTCAGCGGATATTGCCAGGCGAAATAGTTGAAGAAGCCGACAAAGTAGAAATAGACGCCGAGGCCGGAAAGGAACAGCACTGCGAACTCGACCATCCGCAGGACGCCGCTGACCATGATCGGCGACATCGTATCGCGCCGGTATTGCGAGGCGACCTGACGGGCGACATCATTCATGCCGCCCGGCATGCCGCCATCGGTCGGGGTGTCGAGTTTGCGCACAGCCTCTGCCGAAAAGCGGTGCACGGGATCGATCTCGTTCATGGGATTTCCGCAAGCTTCCCCCAGGCAATAGCAAAAGAGAGCTAAGAAACCCTTGAAACAACGCGTGGCTTTGGAAGGGCTTGGGCTTGTGGTTTATTTGGCCAGCGCCGCGAAATACGCTTTCTCGATCTCGGCGGCCATGACATCGGCTCCGAAGCGTGCCTCCAGATCGGCGCGATCGGGCATCAGTTTTCGATAGGCGGCGGGATCGGCCAGCGCTTCGGCCATCTTGTCGGAAAGCTGCAGCGGATCAGGCCTGATCAGGGCAGGGGAATCGGCACCGAAGATCTCCGGTATGCCGCCAACGGCCGTGGCGATCATCGGTTTTCCCGCAGCCAGCGTCTCCAGCACGACATAGGGCAATGCTTCGGCGCGCGAGGGAACGACGACCAGCGCGGCCAGCGCAAAGGCATCCCTGGCAGGCATCGGCGGCAGGAAACGCACGTTGCCGTCGAGCCCGAGCCGCTTCACTTGCGCGCGATAGCGAGGCAGGTTGTCGCCGTCGCCCACCATGACGGCGCCCAGCGGGCGTCCGAGCCGTGTCCCGGCAAGGGCCAGCGCGTCGATGAAGATGTCGGGTCCCTTGAGGTCACGCATCATGCCGATGTAGAGCAGGTCCACCATTCCGGGCTTCTCCGGAACAGGATCGAACTCGGCCGCGCGCAGGCCATTGTAGACCAGCGCGTTCGGAATGGGCGCCTCGCCGATCTTCCTGCGATAGGTGCGTCGCTCATAGTCCGAGACGAACAGCAGACAGTCGGTGAAGTGAGCCATGGATCGCTCGAGCGCGAAGAACAGCTTTCCCGTGAACGTGCTCTCGTCATAGTGGAGAGAACCGCCATGCGGCGAATAAAGGCGGGCTACGCGAGACCTTGATACCCGCAACAATGAGCCGAACAGACGGGCATAGGCGCCACCCTTGGCGCCGTGCCCGTGCAGCACGTCCGGCCGCAATTCCTTGATGATTCCGTAGGTGCGCCAGGCCGAGGCGAGATCCCCCAGTCCGACATGGCGCTGCATCGGCGTGCGATGGATGCCGAGCGCCAGCATGGCCTTCATCCGCTCGAACAGGCGCTCCTCGTATTCCCCGCCTGTGGTCGAATCGCACACGATGCCGACCGAATGGCCGGCGGCGACCTGAGCTTCCGCGAGGTCCCGCACATGCCGAAAGATCCCGCCGACAGGTGAACGAAAGCAATGGACGATCCTGAGTTTGTCCGCCACGTGTGTTCGTCAGAACAGACGTTCACGCACATAGACAGTATCTCCGGGCAGCAGCGGGTCTGACGTGACAACCCGGCCGGTCATCACCTTGCCGTTGATATCTCGGGTGATGTCGACGCTTTCCTGGTTGGCGCGCGGCGTGAAGCCGCCGGCAATGGCGACGGCTTTCTGAACGGTGAGGCCGGGCACATAGGAATACTGGCCGGCGGCGCCCACTTCGCCCATGACGAAGATAGGCCTGTAGCGGTCGATCTCGACGGAAACATCGGGATCGCGCAGATAGCCTTGGCGCAGTTTGTCGGCGATTTCCTTTTCCATCTGCTGGGCGGTGTGGCCGCGCGCCGGCACGGCACCGACCAGCGGGAAGGAGAGATATCCGGACTGGTCGACACTATAGGTGTTGGTCAGCCCGTCCTGCTCGAACACGGTGACGCGGACGCGGTCACCGGCGCCCAGGCGATAGGGTTGATCGAGCACCTCGTGGAAGGCGGCCGGCGTCGGCCGGTAGCTGGAGCAGCCAGCAAGCATCGACACGGCAAGCAGCGCGCGAAAGAGGGAAGCAGTGCTTTTCATGACAGGACACATACCTTCGACTGGCCGCTGCGGCGTCGCAGCAAACATCTGAGAGCGCGTCCGTTATCGTCCTGTTAGGGTTAATGGCCGGTAAAGGGCGCGATCGATACGGCATCGATCGGCAGGAGTTTTATAACTTTGACGGTTTTGCTTGGCGCCTGCCAGTAAGTCCTGACGGAAGCTTCCTGTGATCTTAACGGCTGAGTTACCATAGTTGTTTACGGTGCATGCGATCCGTATCGGAGTAGGATGCATGTCCGTTCAGTCCACGGCCGCAGACGTTGACGTCGATCTCAGGCAGCTCTTCGCCAGCCTGGCGAGGAACTGGCTGCGAATATTGGTCGTCTCCCTGGTGGTTACCGGGTTGGCGTTTGCGCTCGCTTCGCTGGCAACCAAGCACTACAAGGCCCAGACGCAGGTTCAGATCGATACGCGTGAATCCGTCTACACGCGCCCGGCCGGCAGCAATGACAGCGACAAGCCTATCCTCGATGAGCAAGGCGTCGCCACCCAGGTCCAGATCATTTCGTCCAACGAAATCCTCAAGCAGGTAGCGCAGAAGCTTGATCTGTCGCGATTGCACGAATTCGACGAAACTGTCGATATGTCGCCTCTCAACCGCCTGCTGATCCTGGTGGGGTTGAAGAACGATCCCATGGATATTCCGGTCGACGAACGCGTCCTGAAGAAGATGCGCGAGAAGCTCAACGTCTATGGCGTCGAAAAGACGCGTATCATCGCCATCGAGTTCTCCTCGGAAGATCCCAAGCTCGCGGCTGCTATCCCCGATGCCATTGCCGCCGCCTACATTGCCGGGCAGGGCGCGGCCAAGCTCGAATCCAACACCGCCGCGGCGGACTTCCTGGCTCCCGAGATCGCCGATCTGCAGAAGCAGGTCAGGGATGCCGAGGCCAAGGTCGCCGCCTATCGCGCCCAGTCGGACCTTCTGGTGGGCGGCAACAATTCTGTGCTCGCCACCCAACAACTGGCCGAACTGTCGACCGAATTGTCGCGGGTGCGGGCCAACCGCGCCGCCGCCGAGGGCACCGCCGACAGCGTGCGCAAGGCGCTGCAGAATGGCGGCTCGCTGGATTCGCTGCCCGAGGTGCTGTCATCCGATCTGATCCAGCGCTTGCGCGAACGGCAGGTCGAACTGCGCGCCAACATCGCCGACCTGTCGACGACGCTGCTCGACAATCATCCGCGCATCCGCGCGGCAAAATCGCAGCTAGCCGATCTCGACGCGCAGATCCGCAGTGAAGCTCAAAAGGTGATGAAGGGCCTGGCGATGCAGGCCGATGCCGCCAAGTCACGTGAGAGCCAGCTCGTCGCCGACGTCAACACGCTGAAGGCGGCTTCCGCGGAGGCAGGCGAACAGCAGGTCGGTCTCGATGCGCTGCAGCGTGACGCTGCCGCCAAGCGCCAGCAGCTCGAACTTTACCTGACCAACTACCGCGAGGCGGCTTCGCGCCAGGATCGCAATTACGTGCCGGTCGACGCGCGTGTCATCTCGAAGGCCGTAGTGCCTTCCGAGGCCTACTTCCCCAAGATCGGGCCGATCGTCGGTGCTGCTTTTGCCGCCTCGCTTTTGCTCATGTCGGTGTTCACGCTGCTGCGCGAATTCTTTTCCGGCCGCGCCATGCGCCCGGCCAGCGGCGCTCGCTTCGAGCCGATCGACGAGGTGGCGATGCCGGTCGCGGCCAGGGAACCGACGATCATTCCAGAGTCCGGGCCTGAGCACCACGCTGAGAAAGCGGTGGAACCGGAGATGATGGTGGAGCCGGATCTGCCCTCGCCGGCGGAACCTGCCATGGAGGTCGAACCCGCCGCCGGCGCACCGGTCGCCGAAACCGTCCCTGTTGCCGAGGCCGTCCCGGTCGCCAAAACCAGGCCACGTTCGGTGCTGGGCGAGATCGACGTTGAAAAAGCGGCGGAAAAGCTGA
Organism: Mesorhizobium sp. B264B1B; assembly: GCF_020165765.1. Lineage (NCBI taxonomy): Bacteria > Pseudomonadati > Pseudomonadota > Alphaproteobacteria > Hyphomicrobiales > Phyllobacteriaceae > Mesorhizobium > Mesorhizobium sp. B264B1B. The sequence goes on along the minus strand of NZ_JAIUIS010000002.1, from coordinate 378,203 downwards.
TCGCAAGCGGCGCCGCGCGCGCCATCTTCGTGTCGCCCGAAGGTGACGAGGCGGCCGCGTCCGCGATCCTGGTGGCGCGTGAGGTCTCCGACGCCGGCCTGCGCGTGCTGCTGCTCGACCTCACGGCTTCCGGCGCCGCCTCGCGACCGATGCTCGACAGCGGACTGTTCCCGGGCATCACCAATCTGCTCGCGTCGCAGGCGCAGTTCAGCGAAGTCATCCACCCCGACCTCTATTCCGACTGCCATGTCATTCCTGTCGGCACCGCCGATCCGGTTCGCGCCATGCGCGCCGCCGACCGGCTGCCGATCATCATGCAATCGCTGACCACCGCCTATGACCTGGTGGTGGTCGAATGCGGTCCCGCCGACGCCCAAGGCATCAGCCGTCTGGGTGGCGATGCGACCGAGGTGTTCCTCTCCATGCTGGAGCCGGATGATGAGGTGACGCAGGCCGCCGTCAAGCTTATCGAGAATGGCTATCCGGAGTTGACGCTGGTGACCCCGCTCGGCCACGAACCGCCGGGCACCCCGGTGCCAGGAAGGCGCTCGGCGGCTTGAGTCCGATGAGCGGCGCTTGTGGTCATCACGTTGGAAGGTGGGCGGGTTAGCTACCGTCCTCGGCGGGCGCCGGCGCCTGGCCAGCGGCCTTGCGACGCAGCAGCTTGGTCAGCTTCCAGATCGTCGGACTGTTCTTGACGACGGCTTTCAGCCTGGCGCTTTGCCGCAGCCCCAGCGCCAGTGCGCGGCCTTTCGACGTCAGCGGAACCAGCACCTCGAAGTGCTGCGTTTCGATATCGCACCATAAACGCTTGTACGGCTCGTCGCCGACCGAGAAATCATAGACGTCGAAACCCGCCTTGCAGGCTTCCTGGATATTGTCGAAGAACAGGAAGTCGCCGGGGCTGGTGTGGGCGAGGTCATCCTCGGCGATCGCGCCGAACTCGCAGATCAGCCGTTTGCCCGAGCGGCTCGATCCGGTCACAGCGCGAAGCTTGCCGGCGACCTCGAGCCCGTGCAGCACGAAGGAGGGCTTATCCTCGGCAAGCGCCTCGGTGAACAGAGCACGGAAGAACGCGCGCACTTGATCGTCGCCGAAGACGTTGGCGATGCCCATCCTGCGGAAGCGGGATTCCTTCATCTCGAAAAAGCCGTCGAGCAACCGGCCGACCTCGTCCACGGTCCGCGCCTCGATGCGCCGATGGCTGCCGATGGCCTCGAACTTGCGCGTCTGCGAGCGGTGCTTCTTGCGTTTGCGCTTTCCGTTTGCGCGAGAGAGCAGTGCGTCGAAACCGCCGACCAGGTCGACGGCGAGCGACAGGTTCGGGCTGTCGAAATAATCGAACGAGGCGAGTGGGTTGGCTACGCCATCGAGGTCGGGCAGCAGGCGTTCTAAGGCGACGAGATCGATGTCGGGGCGAGCCTCGGCTATGGCCGCCAGGGTCGAACGAATAGCCGCACTGTCTGCCCTGGCAAGCCATTGCGGGTCGGCGGCGACGAAATTGCCATTGGCGTGGCGGCCGCCCATGAAGCGCGCAACACGGAATGGCCCATGGCCGACGACCTCCAGCGCCAGTGCGAAAACCGGTCTGCCTTCGCAATTCAGCATCGCCACGACCGGGTCCGGCTCGACCTGCGCGGCCCAGTTGCGGATCCAAACCGCGCTCTGCGCCGGCGCGAACACGGCGGAGCGGCAGAACGCGGCATAGGCCGCGATCCCGTCGGCGGAAGCGGTGGAAACCGACAGCCCAGCCGGCCCTATTGGCGGCACACTGGGCGGGGCTTCGATTGCCGCCAGGCGATTGCCGTCAAATGACGCGGCCGCGTCAACCATACCTCAATCCTTAGGGCGTATTGCTGCCGATTTGGGGGCGCTCAGGCGTATCCGTGCTTGGTTCAGCCTAGGCGCAAAAGGTGAAGGAATGATCGACGGCGGGGAGGCAATCCGAAAGCTGGCGCTCAACGTCGCCCGCTATACCGGCCTCGCACCGCTGGCCAAACCGCTGGTCGGCGGTATTGGCGCCATCCTCATGCTGCACCGCGTTACGGCAAAGCCCGAAAAGCCCGACAGCGTCAACCGTCATCTCAACATTGCGCCCGGCTTCCTCGACGCCGTGATCGCCGGCCTGAAGGCGGATGGCTACGCCTTCGTCTCGATGGACGAGGCGGTGGAGCGTATCGCGGCGCGCCGCAAGGGCGGCCAGTTCGCCGCCATCACCGCCGACGACGCCTATCGCGACAACATGACCGAAGCCTTGCCGGTGCTGGAAAAGCACGGCGCGCCGATCACCATCTATGTGGCTCCGGGGCTGATCAACGGCACTGCGGATCTGTGGTGGGACGTGGTCGAGGATCTCGTCAACGCGGGCGATCGCCTGACCCTGACGACGTCCGACGGGCAAACGACGATCGACTGCACCAGCCCGGCCAAAAAGCTCCAGGCCATCGCACGGCTGCACACCTATCTCACCAGCGAGGTTCGCGAAGAGGACCTGCGCGCCGTGCTGCGCGAACTGGCGCATGCGAACGGCGTCGGCGCCGGCCGGCCGCGCGTCGACACGCTGATGACTTGGTCGGAGATCCGCGCGATCGCAGCGCATCCGCTCGTAACGATCGGTGCTCATACGATCAACCACAGCAATCTGAAGCGGCTTTCAGAAGCCGACGCGCGGCACGAAATCGTCGGGGTGAAGTCCATCCTGCGAGCCGAGCTGGGCGAGGAGCCGCGCCATTTCGCCTATCCCTACGGCTATGCCAGCGCCGTCGGCTGCCGCGAAGTGGGCTTTGTCCGCGATGCCGGCTACACCTCGGCCGTGACCACCCGTCATGGCGTGCTGCGCGCCGAACACGCCGGCTTCCTGCACGCATTGCCGCGCATCTCGGTCAACGGCCGTTATCAGAACCTCGCCCACATCCGCACCATGCTGTCTGGCGTGACGACGCCGCTCGCCAATGCCGGAAAGATGGTGGTCACCATCTGAGGCCGGCCGGCAACGGTTCAGCGCTTGGGCCGAGGCTCCAGCATCAGCCATTTGATGATGCCCATCGCCGGCAGCACCCAGAGCAGGCCGCTTAGCAGGAAGAACAGGAAATGCGTCCACGGGCCCGCCTCGGACAGCCGGGCGACCGCGAAGATCGATGCGACCAGCGCATAGATGATGACAAGCGCCACCAGCAGGAACATTCCGATCAGCTTTTTCAGGCGCACGGGCATGGTTGGCCTCCAGGAGCCGGGGTAAAGTGCGGCCCAGCTCAATGTGTCGGCTTCGCCATAGGCCTTGACGCGAAGCTGTGCAACCCGACAGACGCGGCGCGACGGCGTGCCGCGCCGCCCGGTCTTGCATGCGGGAATGCGATGGTCCACCAATCCGCGACTTCAACCTGCCGGGATAAATCCATGGCCGCCATTACTGCCGCGCCTTACGAGGCGCGTGACCGCGATCTGCACAACCGCGCGCTGGTGCGCGGCTGGCTCTACGTCGTGCTTCTGGTGCTGTTCGCGCTGGTGCTGGTCGGCGGCGCCACAAGGCTCACCGAGTCCGGCCTGTCGATCACCGAGTGGCAGCCGATCCACGGCGTCATCCCGCCGCTCAACGACGCCGAATGGCAAGAGGAATTCCAGCGCTATCAGCAGATCCCGCAATATGCCGAGCTCAACAAGGGCATGAGCATCGAGGCATTCAAGTCGATCTTCTGGTGGGAGTGGGCGCATCGTCTCCTGGCGCGCAGCGTCGGTCTGGTTTTTGCCTTGCCGCTGCTGTTCTTCTGGGCGGCGCGCCGCATCGAGCGCGGACTGGGGCCGAAGCTGGTCGGCATCCTGCTTCTCGGCGGTCTGCAGGGCGCCATCGGCTGGTGGATGGTTGCCTCCGGTCTGGTCGACCGCGTCTCGGTCAGCCAGTACCGGCTCGCCACCCATTTGACGCTTGCCGCGCTGATCTTCACGGCGACCATGGTCGTCGCGCGCGGCTTGGCGCCGCATTCGGAACCTGCGGCCGATCGTTCGACCCAGAAACTGGCTGGTCTCGTAGTGCTTCTGGCGCTGATCCAGATCTATCTCGGCGGTCTGGTCGCCGGGCTCCACGCTGGCCTGAGCTACAACACCTGGCCGCTGATGGACGGCAAGATCATTCCCGGCGATCTGCTGATCCTGGAGCCGGCATGGCGCAATTTCTTCGAAAGCCCCAAGACGGTGCAGTTCGTGCACCGGATCGGCGCCTACACGGTGTTCGTCGTCGCCCTGTGGCACATGATCGCCACGCGTCGCCGTCTGCCCGGTTCAACGCATGCTCGTCGCGCGACGCTGTTGTTTGCCCTGGTGCTGGTGCAGGCCTCCGTCGGCATCGGCACGCTGTTGATGCATGTGCCGCTGCACATGGCGCTGATCCACCAGGGATTCGCGTTGATCGTGCTGGGGTTCGCCGCCGCGCATTGGCGCGGCACCAAGGGCGCATATCCCTTGCCCCACGAGATCGCCCTCGGACGCTGAGTCTCTCCGGTCACATCCAGAACGTTCGACTGCGCCATCGTCTTGTCGCCGTCGAATTCCGCCTGACGCAAGGCGGCACGGATCAGAAGCCGAGCCGTACCGTTCGGATCGCTGCTGCGACCGACAGTTCGCGGTTCTCCTCGATCGCGTTGTCGTCCTCATGGTGCCACGAAGCCGACAGGCAGCCATAGGCGATGGCGTGATCCAGTATTGCCGCCGGCGTCTGGCTCAGCGTTCGCGCAAAGACTTCAGCCATCCCGGCAATCCGTGGGGGATCGAGACAAAGGTCGTCGCGATCAAGAGGATTGTAGAACATGTTCGCGGCATCGTATCCCGGGTCGCCGAGAACGCCCTTCGGATCTATCGCCAGCCAGCCCCGTGCTCCGTGCATGATGTTGTCGTGATGGAGGTCGCCATGCAGCGGCCTGACATCATGCGGACCACCCAGCAGCCGGTCGGCGATTTCCGCCGCTTCGACATAAAGGCTGTTCCGGCCAACGACACGGTCGGCCTCCGCTTTCTTGAACAGGCTGGAAAATCGTTCCCGAAGCGGCTGCAGGTCGGGCGGAGCGGGGTGATCCGATGGCGAAAACAGCTTTGCCATCACCTCCGCCGCGATTTCCGTGGCGGCCAAATCTCCCTGCTCGGCAAGAACATGCGACAGCATGGTCTCCCCGGCATATTCGAGCAGCATGGAGTGCCCGTCGCGGCCCAGCAGCCGCACGGCGCCTTTGCCGCGCCGCCAGGCAAGGAAATGCTCGCCGCGCAACTCGTCTGCGACGTCATCGAATGGCTTCAGCGCCTTGACGATCGCCGGCGAGCCATCCTCGCGCCGCACCTTCCAGATGCGGCTCGAAAAGGTCTCGGCGATGAGCTCGGGCGCGCTGATCTTCCAGCGGTCCGGAAATGCCGGTGCCGCCATCAGAGGCCGAGCATCAGGTCCATGTTCTGTACGGCAGCCCCCGATGCCCCTTTGCCGAGATTGTCGTAAACGGCGAGCAGCAGGGCCTGCGCGCGCTTGTCATTGGCAAAGACGTAGAGCTTCATGCGGTTGGTGCCATTGTAGATTTCCGGATCGATCTCCGGAATGCGCTCCAGATGCGCATAGGGCGCCACTTCGACCACGCCGCCCTTGATGGCGGCGAAATGGTCGGCGATGGCTGCATGGAGTTCCGCACCGGTCGGCACATGGTCGAGGCCACCGAGCTGCAGCGGCACCACCGTGATCATGCCTTGCGCGAAATTGCCCACCGCTGGCTGCATGATCGGATCGTGCGACAGTTTCGCATAGGCCCTGAGCTCCGGCACGTGCTTGTGCTGAAGGGTGAGCCCGTAGGGCAGGAATTCAGAGGCGTCCTCGCCCTTGGCGACATAGTCCTCGATCATCGGGCGGCCGCCGCCCGAATAACCCGAGATGCCGTTGACGGTGACCGGGAAATCCGCAGGCAACAGGCCGGCGGCGACCAGCGGCCGCAGCGTCGCGATCGGTCCCTGCGGCCAGCAGCCGGGATTGGCGACGCGTTTCGCCGCCCCGATCTTCTTCGCCTGCTCCTTGTCCATCTCGGCAAAGCCATATTCCCAGCCTTGCGCGACGCGATGCGCGGTCGAAGCATCGATGACCCTGGTGGTCTCGTTGGAGATCAGCGACACGCTCTCCTTCGCCGCATCGTCCGGCAGGCACAGGATCGCAACGTCGGCGGCATTGAGGAATTCGGCTCGCGCCGCCGTTTCCTTGCGGCGCTCGGCGGGAATTGAAATGATCTCCAGGTCGCCGCGCTCGGCAAGCAGCGCCCGGATTTGGAGGCCGGTGGTGCCGTGCTCGCCGTCGATGAAGATTTTCGGTTTCATTGGCTGATCAAATTCCCTGATATCGAAAACTATATGCCGTTGCCTTGGTTCACCGCGGCACCGTTGTGGCTGCCGTTGTTCAGCTCTTCGAGCCGTGCTTTCCGCTCGGCCAGCAGGCCGAGATACTGCATGGCGATCATCGAGCCGGCAATCGCCGTTATATCGGCGTGATCGTAGGCCGGCGCAACCTCCACGACATCGGCCCCGACAACATCGATCTGGTTGAGCTGGCGCAGCGTCGACAGGATTTTTGCAGAGGACGGCCCGCCGGCGACCGGCGTGCCGGTGCCGGGTGCATAGGCGGGATCAAGGCAGTCGATATCAAAAGTGAGATAGGTCTTCTTGCCGCCCGTCCTGTCGACGATGGCGTAGGCTATGTCGGATGCACGCATCTCCTCGATCTCGTGACCGTAGAGGATCTTGATGCCGAACGTGTCAGGCGCGTGGGTGCGGATGCCGATCTGGATCGAGCGGTCGGGATCGATAATGCCTTCCTTGACCGCGCGGCCGACGAAGGATCCATGGTCGATGCGTTTGCCGTCATCCTCCCAGGTATCCTGGTGCGCATCGAACTGCACCAGAGCGAGCGGGCCATGGATTGCGGCATGTGCCTTGAGCAGGGGCCAGGTGACGAAATGGTCGCCGCCCAGCGACAGCAGGAAAGCACCTGACTTCAGGATCTTGGCCGCCTCGCGTTCGATCGTCCCCGGCGTCTTCTGGTGGTTGCCGGTATCAAGCAGACAATCGCCATAGTCGACCACCGCGAGGTGCTCGAACAGATCGCGCGAAAAGGGATATTGCGGATCGTTGTCGAGGATTGCCGAGGCGCGGCGGATCGCCTGCGGCCCGAAACGCGCGCCGGGCCGATTGGTGACGGCGGCATCGAAAGGGATGCCCCAAACCACAGCGTCCGCGCCCTTCACATCCTTCGTGTATCTGCGTCGCATGAACGACAGCGCGCCGGCATAGGTCGGCTCCAGTGAAGCGCCCGTCTTTGAGCGGGCTGTGAAGGCATGGTCGATGTTCTTGTTCGCCATTACGGATCCTTGGTTTTCATCGGGGTGCAACAACTACAGAACCGGCACGCAACATGCCAGTCACAGCTTGGGGAAACGAAACGGCGCGGCCGCGGTGCCGCCGCGAGACAGGATTGTATCATCATGACACAGACCGCGTTTCTTGATTCTCCCCACGGCGCGGTGTCGATCCAGGCCGGCACGGTGGCGGGTGAGCGGTTCCTGGTTCTCGATTCGTGGCGCGGCATCTGCGCCCTGCTGGTTGCGCTGTTCCACTTCCCGACCGCTTCGACGATCTCGCAAAGCGCCTTTGTCGGTTCGTCCTATCTGTTTGTCGACTTCTTCTTCGTTCTCTCCGGTTTCGTCATCGCCAGCTCCTATGGCTGGCGGCTGAACCAGCCGCGGGAGGTCGCACGCTTTGCGCTGGTGCGCTTCGGCCGCATCTATCCGCTGCACCTTCTCATGCTCGCCGCCTTTGCCGGCTTCGAGCTGCTGCGGCTGATGCTGACGCGGGTGCATGGCGCCGGTGCCGCTCCCTTCACCGGCGGCTTCAGCTTCGAGAGCCTGCTTGCCAACCTGCTGCTGCTCCAGGGGGTCGGCTTCGAGGACCAATTGACCTGGAATGCGCCAAGCTGGAGCATTTCGGCGGAGTTCTTCGCCTATCTGTTGTTCGCGGGAGTGGTCTTCACCGCAGGCGCACGCGCCTGGGTGTGGTTCGTCGCCGCCGCCATCACCGCGCCGCTGTTCCTGCTTGGCTTCTCGACCCACCATATGGATGTGTCCTTCGATTTCGGCTTCATACGCTGCCTGTACGGCTTCTCACTCGGCGCCTTGCTTGCCTGGTTCCAGCATGATTCCATTGCAGGCGCGCGACAGGCGCTTGCCCGGACCGGCCCGCTGCTGAGCTGGACCCTTGCAGAAATCGTCATGGCGGCTGTCATTGTGCTTTTCGTTGCACTGGCGGGCGACAATGATGCCGGGATAGCAGCACCGCTGGTGTTCGCGCTGGCGCTGTTCCTCTTTGCCCATGAGGGCGGCTGGATCAGTGTCTTCCTGAGAACCCCTTTCATGCTGACGCTCGGCGCGCTGTCCTACTCGATCTACATGGTCCACATCTTCGTCCAGGCGCGCATGATCAACGTCGCCGGCCTGGTCGAGCGCAAGCTCGGCCTCGGTCTTGTCGGCGACATCGTCTTGCGCGGAGAGCCGGCGACCGGCTTCGGCGCCGGCTGGGCGGGGGACGTTGCGATCCTCGTCATGCTCCTTGCCACGATAGGTGTCTCCTGGATTACCTGGCGTTTCGTCGAGATGCCTGCGATGGCCTGGTTCCGCCGACTGTCGAAACGCATCTGAGGCGACATATCGCTGGCAACCGCTAGCCGGCTTCGTTCACCTAGACGTCACGGGCATCGCCTATTCCCGGTTCGATCCGGAATGGAGCGATTCTCGATGCGGACCTTCTGGCCGAGCCTTCTGTTTTCCGTCACGCTGGCGGCTTCCGCCAGCCAGTCAATGGCGGGCGAAACCCGTGCGAGGCAGATCCTCGACCGCTTCGAACATGCCAACCGATGGCGCGACCACGTCATGGTGGCCGCGCATCGCGCCGGTAGCATGCAGGCCGGCAAGATGCTCTATGCGGAAAATTCGCTCGCCGCCGTCGAAGGCTCGATCGCGATCGGCGCCGAGATCGTCGAGGTCGACATCCGGCGCTCGAAGGACGGCGAGTTTGTCGTCATGCATGACAGCTGGCTTGATCGCACCACGACCTGCAAGGGTGAGGTGGTCAAGTACACGCAGGCCGAACTGAAGAGTTGCCGGCTGGTGATCGAAGGCACGGGCGCCGTCACCGACGAGACAGTCTCGACGCTGCGCGAGGTGCTGCTGGCGACCCGGGACAAGATCCTCATCAATCTCGACAACAAGCTCGAGGTTGGGGACCTGTCGGGCATGGTCGCGGTGGCGCGCGATCTCGGCATGGCCGACCAGGTCATCGTCAAGGAAAACCTGTGGAGCCAGACCAGGATCGCTACGGTGAAGGCTGCCATGGAAGCGGTCGGCAGCGGCTTCCAGTTCATGCCGATCATCGCCGACGACGCAGTGCATGACGCCGGTTTCGCCGCGACGGTCGACCATGCTTTTGCGCCGCGCGCGATCGAGCTGATCAACTGGCGCGCCGGCGCGGAGACATTGACCGAGACTGGCGGGCCGCTGTTCAGCACGCGCATGCGCGCGGCCGCGGTGAGGGGCGACTGGCACATCTGGGCCGACACCTACGCCATCGTCAACAAGCCGGGCGGCTTCCTTGCCGGCGGCCGGGGCGATGAACTGGCGGTTCAGGCCAGCCTGCCGCGTGAAGCCTGGGGCTTCTGGGCCGATCGCGGCGCCACCATCATCCAGACCGATGAGCCGACGGCGGCGATAGGCTGGCTGGCGGCAAATGGGTTTCGCGTGCCCTATGCGGGGACGGGCGAACGCGTCGAACCTGCCGCGACCGCCAGCATCAATTGATTTGCCGCGGCTGAAGTTCCGGCCTGGTTGTCGCAGGCCGGCGCCTGCTGACGCATCGGTGTCAGGGGAAACCCGTTATCCATGGGCATGCCCGATACCATCGTTCTCAAGCGCCCTGCCGCCTATGCCGCCACCGTTGCTGCGACCAGCCTCGGCTTCGTCGTCGTGCAGCTTGATGTCTCCATCGTCAACGTCGCGCTGAACAGGATCGGTACTGGGCTGTCGATGGGGGTCGGCGGCCTGCAATGGGTCGTCGACGCCTACACGCTTGCCTTCGCCTCGCTGCTGCTCGCCGGCGGCGCCCTCGGCGACAGGGTCGGCGCTCGCCGCGTTTTCGTTGGCGGCATGGCGCTGTTCAGCATTGCTTCGCTGGCTTGCGGCCTGGCTCAGAGTGCCTGGTTGCTGATTGCGGCGCGCGCTGCACAAGGCGCGGGTGCCGCCTTGCTGATGCCGTGTTCGCTGGCACTCCTCAATCGCGCCTACGCGTCCGACAAGGCGCGCCGGGCACGCGCCGTTGGGCTGTGGACGGCGGCGGGCGGCATCGCGCTGTCGGCAGGGCCGGTGCTCGGCGGCTTCATGGTCGCGTCGCTTGGCTGGGCCAGCATCTTTCTGGTCAACCTGCCTATTGGCGCTCTCGCCATCTGGATGGCTTATCGGTTTCTGCAGGAAACGCCGCTCAAGGCCGAGCGGCCGCCGATCGACTGGGTGGGGCAGGGACTTGTCGTGCTGGCGCTGTTTTCGCTGACCGGCGCCTTTATCGAAACCGGTTCGTCGGGCTGGACCTCGATGCCCGTCATCGGCGGACTGGTATTGGCGGTGGTGGCCGCAAGCCTGTTCCTGCTGGTCGAGAGCCGGAAGAGGGCGCCGATGTTTCCGCTCGGTCTTTTTGCCAGCCGCGTGCCGGCTGTGACGAGCCTCGTGGGACTGGCGGTCAACCTGACGCTCTATGGCACGATCTTCATGCTCAGCCTGTATTTCCAGCAGGAAAGGCATTTTTCTCCCGAAATGACGGGGCTCGCCTTCCTGCCGTTCATGGCGGCCGTCACCGTGTCGAACATTGCTGCCGGGCGCATTGCCGCAAACCACGGCGCACGATTGCCTATGGCGATTGGCCTGTTCGTCGGAGCAGCCGGTTTCGGACTGATGGCGCTGATACAGGCCGATACGTCCTACCTGTCGCTGCTGTGGCGCCTGCTGTTCCTGCCGGTCGGCATTGGGCTTGCCGTACCGGCCATGACCACCGCGCTATTGTCTTCCGTTCCGCCGGAGATGTCGGGAACGGCATCGGGCGTGCTCAATACCGTGCGCCAGTCGGGTGGCGCGATCGGGGTGGCGCTGTTCGGATCCGCCTTGGCGCTGGGCACGATCGAGGGCATGCAACTGGCATTCCTGGCCTCGGCGCTCGCGGTGGCCGGCTCGGCATTTTGCGCGTTCCTGTTCATCCGCGACGCCGACCATTCCGCTCAATAGTGATGCGCAACGCAAAAAGGCCGCCCGGAGGCGGCCTTTCGATTGTGAAGCTGCCTGCGCCTAGCGCTTCGAGAACTGGAACGAACGACGGGCCTTCGCCTTGCCGTACTTCTTGCGCTCGACGACGCGGCTGTCGCGGGTCAGGAAGCCGCCCTTTTTGAGCACGGCACGCAGCGCTGGCTCGTAATAGGTCAGCGCCTTGGAGATGCCGTGACGCACAGCGCCGGCCTGGCCCGAAAGGCCGCCGCCGATGACCGTGGCGACGATGTCGTACTGGCCCGAGCGGTTGGCGGCGATGATCGGCTGGTTGAGGATCATCTGCAGGACCGGACGCGCGAAATAGGTCGCGAATTCCTTGTCGTTGACGACGATCTTGCCCGAACCTGGCTTCACCCAAACACGCGCGATGGCGTTCTTGCGCTTGCCGGTGGCATAGGCGCGGCCCGACTTGTCGAGCTTCTGGACATGGACGGGTGCCGCGGCCTGCGTATTGGTGTTGCCGGTGGCGGCGCCCAGTTCTGCGAGCGAGGAAAGCTCAGCCATCTTATGCGACCTTCTTGTTCTTGGAATTCAGCTTGGCCACGTCGAGGACTTCTGGCTGCTGGGCGACATGCGGATGCTCGGCACCTGCATAGACGCGCAGGTTCTTCATCTGGCGACGGCCGAGCGGGCCACGCGGAACCATGCGCTCAACGGCCTTCTCGACGACACGCTCGGGGAAACGGCCTTCAAGCAGTTGGCGCGCGGTGCGCTCCTTGATGCCGCCGGGGTGCCCGGTGTGCCAATAATAGACCTTGTCGGTGAACTTCTTGCCGGTGAACACCACCTTGTCGGCATTGATGACGATGACATTGTCGCCGTCGTCGACATGCGGGGTGAAGGTCGGCTTGTGCTTGCCGCGAAGATGATTGGCGATAACGGTGGCGAGACGGCCGACGACGAGACCTTCGGCGTCGATCAGGATCCACTTTTTCACCACATCCGCAGGCTTCTGCGAAAAGGTTGTCATGTTTTCTGCTTTCGGTTCGGACCTTCCCCAATCCACAAACGATAAGGAAGGCGTTTCTTGTTGCTTGGATTGGCGAAAAGCGCTTGCCCGCCGCCAATAACAAAACGGCGGCCTTTGCGGGCCGCTGCTTCGTGAGGGCTTATAGGGGAGAAGGGTAGCCCTCGTCAAGCATCATTGGGAGTCAACGAAAACGAAAAACCGTTAAATTTCAAGGGCTAAACTATGTGGTATTATTTTACAACACGGCCTACCGCCAAAGCGGCTGGTATTTCGCTCACCGCCGGCCACTCGTCACTGCAAGCAGGAGTCTGATGCCGACGGCGACCATAATGGCTCCGGCTAGCCTTCCCTGCCACACGACGAAGCTGCTTCGGCGCGACAGCCAGCCGCCGACCGCGCCGGAGGTCAGCGCGATGGCGCCGAGGACAACCATTCCCATCATCTTCATAGTCGTGCCGAGAATGACGAACTGCAACGCCGCTGGACCGGCCCAAGGGTGAACGAATTGCGGCAGCATCGCTAACATGAAGGCAAGCGTCGTCGGATTGGTGAGATTGCAGATCATGCCCTGCCGGAAAGCGGCAGCAGTGCCACCGGTGTTGGCAAAGGCAGAGGTACGACTTTCATCCTGCCGGCGCGCCAACAGGAATTTGACCCCGATGGCGATCAGATAGATGGCGCCGACGATTTGGAGAAAGCTGTAAAGAGGCGGCGAGGATGTGATCAGCGTGGCAAGTCCCATCGCAAGTAATGGAATCTGTACGACGCCGGCCGATACGCAGCCTGTCGCGGCCGCCAGCGCGTGGCGCCAGCCCTGTCCGACGCCGCGACTGATCACAAGCATCATATCGGGCCCGACGCCGGAAAGCTGGTAGGCAAGCACGGCGCCGAGAAAGGCAAGGTATGTGGCCAGATCGGGCATGCCGCAAAACGGACGTGTCGATCGGGAGTTCCGGCCAGGATGCCGGATCGGCCTTCTCCGTGTCAGCGTTTCGGCGGGATCGAATAGGTTCCGGTGGCGTGCGCCACTGTCTGCCCCTCCGGGCCGGCGACGATGTCGATGTCGAAGACCATCAGGTTCTTTCCGAGCTTCAGGATGCGGCAATGGCCATCGATCGGTCCCGCTTCGGCCTTGCGGACGAAATTGATGTTGAGATTGGTGGTGACCGAGAGCGCATCCGGCCCGGCATGGCTGAGCACGCAGACATAGCCGCCAATGTCGGCCAGCGTGAACAAGGCGGGGCCGGACACCGTACCGCCGGGACGCAAATGCCGTTCGCCGGCATTAAGCCGCACGGTGCAGCCGCCGGGAAACACGTCGGTTGCCTCAAAGGCCGGGCCCTTTTCGTTAAGCTGCGGAAACACGGTCTCCATCAGCGCATTGACCTGGGCTGCTGTCAGCACCGGCTCGAGCTTGGTCTGGGCGGGCATTTCGGTCCTCATTCTGCGCCAAGCCTGTATGGGCGAAGCGGCGCGTTTCTGGCAACACCTTCATCCTACTGGCGCAAGCGATACGGTGTTGATGAAACCCCAGCCGATATTAGATACGCTGCCAGCGGAATGGAATCGCGGAGACCTTAGCCATGGCCGAAATCCTTGCCATCAAGCCTGTCGCAGTTGAAGGGCCGGTTGCGGCTAGCCGCGACGAGGGCGTGCTGCGCCTGACGCTTGCCAATCCCCCCGCGAACGCGCTTTCCCTGGCGGTGATGGCGGCGCTGACGGAGGAACTGGACCGTGCCAGGGCCGACAAGGCCGTTCGCGTCATAGTGCTGTCGGCGGCCGGAAAGGTATTCTGCGCCGGCCACGATCTGAAGGAGATGACAGCGCGCCGCGCCGACGCCGATCGCGGCAAGGCCTTCTTCGAAGAGACGTTTGCCGCCTGCGCTACGCTGATGCAGGCGATCGTGCGCCACCCCAAGCCGGTGATCGCCGAAGTGGATGGCCTTGCCACCGCCGCCGGCCTGCAGCTTGTCGCCAGTTGCGACCTCGCCATCGCCTCGCATGAGGCGACCTTCTGCACGCCGGGCGTCAACATCGGCCTGTTCTGCTCGACGCCGATGGTGGCGTTGTCTCGCAACGTCTCGCGCAAGCACGCCATGGAAATGCTCCTGACTGGCGAAACCATCGATGCCGCGACCGCCAAGGAGTTCGGCCTGGTCAACCGCGTCGCGCCGCGCGAGTACCTGAATCAGATTGTCAACAAATACGCGCAAACCATTGCTTCAAAATCATCTTCGGTGCTGAAGACCGGCAAGGAAGCGTTTTATGCGCAGGCCGAGATGGGGCTGGCGGATGCCTATGGCTATACCGGCCGGGTCATGGTCGAGAACATGCTGGCGCGTGACGCCCAGGAGGGCATCGGCGCCTTCATCGGCAAACGCGAGCCGGAATGGACCGACGAATAAGGACGAAAGTCATGGAGCCGCGCATCTCCATCATCACCATCGCCACCGACGATCTCGATCGTGCGGTGCGCTTCTACGAGACGATGGGCCTGAAGCGCCATGCGGGCATCACCGATGGCGTCGCCTTCTTCCAGATGGGTGGTGTTATACTCGGCCTGTTCCCGCGCGCCAGCGCCGAGGAGGATTCCGGCATCACCTTCGCCAAGGCGCCTTCCGCCGTCTATCTCGCCTACAACACCCGCTCCGATGCCGAAGTGGACGCGGTGCTTGCGATGGCTGAAGAGGCCGGCGGCCGCATCGTCAAGCCGGCAAGCCGTGCCTTCTGGGGCGGCTGGTACGGCTATTTCGCCGATGCCGACGGACATGTCTGGGAAGTGGCGCACAACCCGGCCTTTCCGATCGCGGAAGACGGTACGATCTCGCTGCCCGATTGATGGCTCACCGCAGGCAGTTGACGCGGCTCAAGGCGCCCTATCTCAAGCGCATTCTGCTCGATTCCGAGCGGGTGACCGATTGGGAAAAATACCCGTGGAACCTGCCGCTGTTTCGCGGTCACGCCTTCGAACTCGAATTCACCACACCAATTACCATCATCGTCGGTGAGAACGGCACCGGCAAATCGACATTGCTCGAGGCGATCGGCGCGCTCGCCGGTTACGACGAAGCCGGAGGCGGCAAGGGCTACCGGCCTGTCGACCATTCCGGCGCCATCGACAGGAGTGGTGCCGCGCTGGCAGATACCTTCCGTGGCCATTGGTTGCCAAAAGTCACCGCCGGCTGGTTCTTTCGCGCCGAATCCTTCTACTCGGTGGCTCGCTATCTTGACCAGGTGGCCCTGGAAGATCCGTTCAAGCCACCTCCGCCCGACTTTCTGTCCTGGTCGCATGGCGAAGGGTTCATCCGCTTCTTCGAGGAACGTTGCCGCAGGCAAGGCATCTACATCCTCGACGAGCCCGAAAGTGCGCTGTCTCCATCGCGCCAGATCGAACTTCTCAAGATGCTGCGGCGCATGGATCGGTCGGGCACTGCGCAAGTGATCATGGCGACGCATTCGCCGCTGCTGATGGCCTGTCCAGGCGCGCGGCTGTTCCGCATCAGCCGGTTCGGGCTAGATTCGACCGATTTTCGTGATACGGACCACTTCCGCATGATGCGCGATTTCAGCAGTGATCCTGATGGCTTTCTCGCCGAGGCGTTGTATGAGGACGAGCCATGAATCACGATAGCTATGACAACGCCTACATCGCCGGCATCCTCAATTCGGTGAAGACCATCGCCATGGTCGGCGCGTCCGCCAACGACGTTCGTCCAAGCTATTTCGTGTTGAAATACCTGCTGGCCAAGGGGTTTGAGGTGTTCCCCATCAATCCGGGCCATGCTGGCAAGGAGATACTCGGCCGTACGGTCTATGGCAGCCTTGCCGAGATTGCCCAGCCCATCGACATGGTCGACATCTTTCGCGCCTCGGCGGCGGTGGCCGGCGTTGTCGACCAGGTACTGAAGCTCGATCTCCTGCCGAAAGTGATCTGGATGCAACTCGGCGTGCGCCACGACGAAGCCGCCGCGCGCGCCGAAGCCGCCGGCATCAAGGTGGTGATGAACCGCTGCCCCAAGATCGAATACGGCAAGCTGTCCGGCGAGATCGGCTGGACCGGGGTCAATTCCGGTGTGCTGTCGTCGAAGAAGCCGCTGATGCGGTCGGGGTTCCAGAGTTTCGGCGTGCGGCAAAAATAGACAAGGGGAAGGCGCAAAATTATTCCGGCAGGAGCCGTATTTTCCTGCTATTTGGTCGAAGATGACACGCCGAAGGGTATTTTCTTCTTTGCATTCGTGGTCGAGCTTGGCCAAGAATGGCCGGCGAATTTCAGAAGTTTTGTTCGAGGGAGGTTTCAGTGACCCGCACGCCCGGTTTCAACACGCTCGCCGTCCATGCCGGCGCCAAACCCGATCCGGCCACCGGCGCACGCGCCACGCCGATCTACCAGACGACCTCCTTTGTTTTCGACGACGCCGATCATGCCGCCTCGCTGTTCGGGCTGAAGGCCTTCGGCAACATCTACACCCGCATCATGAACCCGACGCAGGCGGTGCTCGAAGAACGCATAGCGGCGCTCGAGGGCGGCACGGCCGCCCTGGCGGTCGCGTCCGGCCACGCCGCCCAGGTAATCGTGTTCCACAATCTGTTGCAGCCGGGCGACAATTTCGTCGCCGCCAACAAGCTCTATGGCGGTTCGATCAACCAGTTCGGCCATGCCTTCAAGAACTTTGGCTGGGAGGTGCGCTGGGCCGAAGCGAACGATCCGTCAACCTTCGAGAGCCAGATCGATGACAAGACCAAGGCGATCTTCATCGAGAGTCTGGCCAATCCCGGCGGCACCTTCGTCGACATAGAGAAGATCGGCGACATCGCGCGCAAGCATGGCCTGCCGCTGATCGTCGACAACACCCTGGCCTCGCCCTACCTGATCCGGCCGATCGAGCACGGCGCCGACATTGTAGTCCATTCGCTGACCAAGTTCATTGGCGGTCACGGCAACTCGATCGGCGGCGCCATCGTTGATGGCGGCACGTTCGACTGGTCGAAATCAGGGAAGTACCCGATGCTGTCGGAACCGCGCCCCGAATATGGCGGCCTGGTGCTGCACGAAACCTTCGGCAATTTCGCCTTCGCCATCGCCGCGCGCGTGCTTGGCCTGCGCGATCTCGGCCCGGCGATTTCGCCGTTCAACGCCTTTCTCATTTTGACAGGCCTCGAAACCTTGCCGCTGCGCATGCAGCGCCATTGCGACAATGCGATCACCGTCGCGGGCTGGCTGTCCAACCATCCCAAGGTGGCCTGGGTCAACTATCCCGGCCTTCCCAGCGACAAGAACAACGCCCTGCAAAAGAAATACTCGCCGCAAGGCGCCGGCGCGGTCTTCACCTTCGGCCTCAAGGGCGGTTACGAGGCCGGCGTCAAATTCGTCGAAGCGTTGGAGTTGTTCTCGCACTTGGCCAATGTCGGCGACACCAAGTCCTTGGTCATCCATCCGGCGTCGACCACGCACCGACAGCTGTCCGACGAGCAGAAGGTCAAGGCGGGTGCGGGACCGGACACGGTGCGGCTGTCCATCGGCATCGAGGACGTCACCGACATCGTCGCCGATCTCGAACAGGCACTCGCCAAAGTTTGATCTAGCCTCCCCCTCGTAGGAGGGTCGGCGCAAAACGCCGGGGTAAGGCGAGCCGGCCCGAGGCCGGTTCTCATGGAGGCAAATCCTGTCCGAGCATTACCTGACGATATCGACGGATTCTGTCGACGCCGAAGAAGGCGCGCCGGCGCCCGATCGCCTGATCTCAGGCGATCCGAAATTCCGCACCTGGAACGTCGAGGAGCGCGAAGGCGGTCTTTATGCCGGTATCTGGGAATCGACTCCGGGCAAGTGGCGCATCGTCTACGACGAATGGGAATTCTGTCACATCCTTACCGGCGTTTCGGTGATCGAAGAGGAGGGTGGCGAAGCGCGCACCGTCAGGGCCGGCGACAGCTTCGTGCTGCGACCTGGCTTCAAGGGAAGCTGGGAAGTGCTTGAAACCACCCGCAAGGAGTATGTGATCAGGCTGTGAGCTGCGCGCAGCTCACAGCTCAGGCCTGCGCTCCTTCAGAAGCCGACGGTGAGCGCTTCCAGCCCATGGAAATGATACGTGTCACGGAAGCTTGGGCTTTGGGCAAGACGGAGCTTTGGGTGCCGCTCGAACAAGGTTTTCAGCGACACCTGCAATTCGAGCCTGGCCAGGGGCGCGCCGATGCAGAAATGGATGCCGGCGCCGAACGACACGTTCTTCTGGTCGGCACGATCCGGCCGGAAGGCCCGCGGCTCGGCAAAGGCATGAGGGTCATGGTTGGCCATGCCAAGCAGCAGACCGATCGTCTGGCCGGGCTGCACGACGATCCCGGGAGCGATTTCGATCTCCTGGTAGGCGTAGCGGGTGAACATGTGCAGCGGCGCGTCGAAGCGCAGGCATTCCTCGACAGCGGCCGCTGTTGCCTCGGCTGAGGTGAAGAAACGGCGCGGGTCGCCGCCTTGCGCCAAGATCGAGCGCACCGCATTGCCGGTCTGGTGCACGGTCGCTTCGTGGCCGGCATTGAGCAGCAGGATCGCCGAGGACACCATTTCGTCTTCCGACAATTTTTGGCCGCCCTCCTGCGCCGAGATCAGCAGCGACAGCAGGTCGTCGCCGGGATTTTTGCGCCGTTCGGCGATGGTGCCGCGCAGGAAATCGGCGAAATCCTGCGCCGCGCGATTGGCCGTCTCCTCGATCTCGCGAGTGCGGCCATGCACGTACATGGCGACCATTCGATGTGACCAGTCGAGCAGTTGCGGTCCCATTTCGACCGGCACGCCGAGCATCTCGGCGATGATGGTGATGGGCAGGGGAGAAGCGAAGGCGGGCAGCAGGTCGACTTGCTTGCCCGGCTCGAAACGATCGATCAGTTCGTTGGCGAGTGCCTCCACACGCGGCCGCAGCCGCTCGACCTGGCGCGAGACGAAGGCGCGGTTGACCAGTGTTCGAAGCCGCGTGTGCACCGGCGGCTCCAGTTCCAGCATGGAATTGGCTTCGATGCCGTCGAATGCCTTGAGATGTGT
This sequence comes from Mesorhizobium sp. B264B1B, assembly GCF_020165765.1. NCBI lineage: Bacteria > Pseudomonadati > Pseudomonadota > Alphaproteobacteria > Hyphomicrobiales > Phyllobacteriaceae > Mesorhizobium > Mesorhizobium sp. B264B1B. The sequence continues at coordinate 358,834 of NZ_JAIUIS010000002.1, read as the reverse complement.
TCTATCCCGGTCGATGCCACGACTGTCGGGAATGCCCGCCGGGTTATGGCGGCCGAAGCGGCGGTCGCGCAACAGCTTGTTGACATCGTCGAAGCCGCCAAAGCACCAGAACCCGAATTCTTCCCAGAAAAAGACGTTCGATGCATCGTGCAGGAACGCATAGGCCACGTACGGATCCTGGAAGAAAGCCCACTCGTGCGGGTCAAGCCTCAGATGACGGGTCGCTGGATCAAAGGCGAGGTAGGATGGCGTCGATTTGGTCATGCCAGACCAATAGCGCGGCTTGCCAGCCTGGTTCCAGACCGTATGTTGGCGCCCGCAATCCAATGCGTTGAGCCAGCCGCAACGGCTGCGGAAAGTCTGATTTGATGAATGTGATCGTTGTCGGCGCGGGCATCGCCGGTCTCTCCACCGCATGGGCGCTGGTCAAGGCCGGCCAGAGCGTTTCCATCGTCGAGCAGGGGCCGATCCCCAATCCGCTGGCGGCATCCGGCGACCATCACCGCATCATTCGCCGTGCCTACCGGGCCGGGACCGGCTACGGCCGGCTGATCGGCGAGGCCTATGAAGCCTGGGACGAGATGTGGGCCGACCTCGGGGAGAACCATCTCGATTCCAGGGGCTTCCTCTGCGTCTCGCGCGAGCCGGGCGACGAAGCCGAGGAATACCGGGAAGGGCTGGAGGAGGGAAACTATCCGTTCGACCTGCTGGAACCTGATGCCGCGGTCGAACGCTGGCCTTTCCTGGAGCCGGGCTCGTTCCGCTACGCCTATTTTTCGCCGGAAGGCGGCGCGCTGCATTGCCGCAAGATCGCGTCCGGCCTGGCCAAGTGGCTGCGCGCCAACCGCGCCAACGTCTACGAGAACAGCAAGGTGACGGCGGTCGACTCCGAGGCAGGGCATATCGTGCTCGCGTCCGGCGAGACGATGCAGGCCGACCGCATCGTCGTTGCTGCGGGCGCCTGGGTGCTGAAATTGTTCCCCGAACTCGGCGGCGAACTGAAGACGTACCGAACCGCGCTCGCCTATGTCGAACCGCCGACGGACCTCAAGGCCGTCTGGGAAGTTGCGCCCGTAGTCCTCGATGTAGGTGGCAAGACCGACGGTTACATGATCCCGCTGACCCGAGGTGCCGGCATGAAATTCGGTTCAGGCCTGCACAGGGTGCCGACCAGCGACGCCGACTGGAACCGGCAGCCGGTGCCGGGCGAGGGCGAGGCGATTCGCAACCTGTTTTCGCCGCCGATCGCCCGCATCGAGGAGTATGAGGTGACCGAAGTGGTCACCTGCGCCTATACATTCACGGACGATGAGAAATTCCTGGCGCATGAGACGGGCAAATGCCTGATCGTCTCGGCCTGCTCGGGCCATGGCTACAAGTTCGGCGCGGCGGTCGGCCGGCGCGTGGCGGCGGCTGTCGATGATGGCGATATTGCCGGCCTGAAACGTTGGTTGCGAGCCGAAATCGCCTGAATTCAGTCCTGGCAATGCCTGGGAATATGCACGCGCCGCCAGCCGGATGAGCCTTCGCGCACCAGCACGCGCCGCGCGACGGTCTGGTAGGCGGCGGGAATGTCGACGACGCGCCTTTGCTCCGGTCGCACCAGCACCTCCTCGGCGATCCTGTCATATTGCGCCGGGATGACGGTGCGCCTCGTGCGCTCCGGCCGGATCACCACCGTTTCGGCGACGCGTTCATAGCGCGCCCCGTGCCGGACCTTGCACAGCACCTTGCGGCCGTGGATGACGCGCCATTCCCAGGAATAGCCGCCATCGTCGACCTTGACTGTGTGGTAGACGGTGCGGGTGATTGCGGGCACCACCTCATAGGTCACCTGTGCCGGAACCGTCATCACCACGCGCTCGCGCGTGCCGTAGATCGGCGCTTCATAATCGACCTGCTGGCTGGGCGGACTGATCATCACGTCCTCATACACGGTATCATAGACATCAGGCGTTTGGACCGGCTCATAGCATTCGACGGCGCGGCCGCCCGCGGCCGTCTGCGAAATCGAGCCAAGCATGGTCAGCCCGGCCATGGCGAAGCATGCGGTTTTCCTGGACATGACATTCCCCCTGTTGAACCGTGGACACAAGTTCAACGTTGAATTGTAGGGGAAGCGGTCCGCGAGAAAAGCAGTTTCGGCGCATTTCGTTAAGTGATGCGTTAAGAAACTGCTACCTGTCTTCGGCCGCAGGTGCCGTCGCGAGCCTGCGGAAGCGCCCGCCGCTGCGAATCTCGCCTGGAAAGCTTGATTCGACTTACCCAGATGGCTAGGAGGGGTCGGCCTTGCACAAGGATGAGCCGGCATCCTATTTACACAATAACGATCCAGAACCGATTCTGCCCGAGTTGCCAGCATGTCCGGCGCCGGAATCCCACCGCGAGACAAGAGATAACGAATGAAGAACCCCGTCGAAACCTACATGAACCTCGTTCCGATGGTGGTCGAACAGACCAATCGCGGCGAGCGGGCCTACGACATTTTCTCGCGCCTCCTCAAGGAGCGCATCATTTTCATCACCGGTCCGGTCGAGGACGGCATGGCGACGCTGGTCTGCGCGCAGCTTCTGTTCCTGGAAGCCGAGAATCCGAAGAAGGAAATCAACCTCTACATCAATTCGCCCGGTGGCGTCGTCACCTCGGGCATGGCCATCTACGACACCATGCAATTCATCAAGCCGGCCGTGTCGACGCTGTGCATCGGCCAGGCGGCCTCCATGGGCTCGCTGCTCCTGACCGCCGGCCACAAGGACATGCGCTTCGCCACGCCGAACGCCCGCATCATGGTTCACCAGCCGTCCGGCGGCTTCCAGGGCCAGGCGTCCGACATCGAGCGTCATGCCCAGGACATCATCAAACTGAAGCGCCGCCTCAACGAGGTGTACGTCAAGCACACCGGCAAGAGCTACGACGAGATTGAAAAGACGCTCGACCGTGACCATTTCATGACCGCGGACGAGGCCAAGGACTTCGGCCTGATCGACAAGGTCATTTCGTCGCGCGAAGCGGCCGAAGGGGCGCTGGCATAACGGCATATTGGCAGTTGGATGGCGGCATCACGCGCTTTTGGCGCGTCTTGCGGCATTTCGGCCACAATTGGCTGTTCCCTCGACGATCGGGATTGCCTACGTTAAGGCTATGTTGATTTTCGACGGCTTAGCTTTGTGTGGGGTTGCTGCGAATCATTGCCACGTTTTCTGATTTGTGTTTCGTACGGAATACGTTGCGGGAGCCGGGATACTGGCGGCGGCGGATTCCCGCGATAAATAGAGTATGCGCCCTTTCAGCCAGACCATCGGCGGGCGGCCATGAAAGGACATGAAAATGAGCAAAGTCGGCAACAACAGCGGCGATTCCAAGAACACGCTTTATTGCTCGTTTTGCGGCAAAAGCCAGCATGAGGTGCGCAAGCTGATCGCCGGCCCGACGGTCTTCATCTGCGACGAATGCGTCGAGCTGTGCATGGACATCATCCGCGAGGAGAACAAGACCTCGATGGTGAAGTCGCGCGAGGGTGTGCCGACCCCGCAGGAGATCCTCAAGGTTCTCGACGACTACGTTATCGGCCAGCCGTACGCCAAGCGCGTGCTTTCGGTGGCCGTCCACAATCACTACAAGCGCCTCGCCCATGCCGGCAAGAACAACGATGTCGAACTGGCCAAGTCCAACATCCTGTTGATCGGCCCGACCGGTTGCGGCAAGACGCTGCTGGCGCAGACGCTGGCCCGCATCATCGACGTGCCCTTCACCATGGCCGATGCCACGACGCTGACCGAGGCCGGCTATGTCGGCGAGGACGTCGAGAACATCATCCTGAAGCTGTTGCAGTCGGCCGACTACAATGTCGAACGCGCCCAGCGCGGCATCGTCTACATCGACGAGATCGACAAGATCTCGCGCAAGTCCGATAACCCCTCCATCACCCGCGACGTGTCGGGCGAGGGCGTGCAGCAGGCGCTGTTGAAGATCATGGAAGGCACTGTCGCCTCGGTACCGCCACAGGGCGGCAGGAAACATCCACAACAGGAGTTCCTGCAGGTCGACACCGCCAACATCCTGTTTATCTGCGGCGGCGCCTTCGCCGGGTTGGACAAAATCATATCGGATCGTGGCCGCAAGACCTCGATCGGCTTCGGCGCCACCGTGGCATCGCCCGAGGATCGCCGCACCGGCGATGTCTTCCGCCTTGTGGAGCCAGAGGATCTCTTGAAGTTCGGCCTCATTCCCGAGTTTGTCGGCCGTCTGCCGGTCCTGGCGACGCTGGAAGACCTCGACGAGCCGGCGCTGATCCAGATCCTGACCGAACCGAAGAACGCACTGGTCAAGCAATACCAGCGGCTGTTCGAGATGGAGAATGTCGACCTGACCTTCCACGAGAACGCATTGTCTGCGATCGCCAAGCGCGCCATCGAGCGCAAGACCGGCGCGCGTGGCCTGCGCTCCATCATGGAAGCGATCCTGCTCGACACCATGTTCGAACTGCCGGCGCTCGAAGGCGTGCGCGAAGTGGTGATTTCGGAAGAAGTGGTGACCGGCAGCGCCCGGCCGCTCTACATCTATTCCGAACAGAAGGAAAAGAAGGGCAATGTCAGCGCCTGACATGCCACTTGAGCCCATATTTTTGTGGAACGGCGCCCTCGGGGCGCCGTTTTGCCATGAGGGGCGTGCGACCTTCGTGATGGAATGGAAAGCCGGCGATGTTAACTCTTGATCTTTGGCCCTCCTGCATCCACCTAACATGGGAAGGCCGAGGTGCCCGATTTCTGTGCTGTAAAACTCCCGTCACAACGGTGGTAGGCGGAACGATCCCCGGTCGTTAATATAAGATTCGCGGTTGGCCGATTGGCGGCCGCGACATGAAAGGTTGGACAATGGCCAAAATAACCAAGGCTCCCAGCGACGGCGTCTTCGCAGTCCTCCCACTGCGCGACATCGTGGTGTTCCCGCACATGATCGTTCCGCTCTTTGTCGGGCGTGAAAAGTCGATCAAGGCGCTGGAAGAGGTGATGGGTCAGGAAAAGCAGATCCTGCTCGCCACCCAGATGAATGCCGCCGATGACGATCCGGAGCCCGATGCCATCTTTGATATCGGCACGCTCGCCAACGTGCTGCAATTGCTGAAGCTGCCCGACGGCACCGTCAAGGTGCTGGTCGAAGGCGCCTCGCGCGCGAAAATCACCGCGTTCACCGACCGTCCCGACTTCCATGAGGCCCGCGCCACCGCGCTGGTCGAGCCGGAAGAGGAAGAGGTTGAGGTCGAGGCGCTGGCTCGTTCGGTCGTCACCGACTTCGAGAACTACGTAAAGCTCAACAAGAAGATCTCGCCCGAGGTGGTTGGTGCCGCCAGCCAGATCGACGACTATTCCAAGCTCGCCGACACGGTCGCTTCGCACCTCGCCATCAAGATCCCCGAAAAGCAGGAGATGCTGGCCACGCTCTCGGTCAAGGAGCGGCTGGAAAAGGCGATGGGCTTCATGGAAGCCGAGATATCCGTCCTGCAGGTGGAGAAGCGCATCCGCTCGCGCGTCAAGCGCCAGATGGAGAAGACGCAGCGCGAATACTACCTCAACGAGCAGATGAAGGCGATCCAGAAGGAGCTCGGCGAAGGCGAGGACGGCCGCGACGAGGCCGCCGAGATCGAGGCCCGCATCAAGAAGACCAAGCTCTCCAAGGAGGCCCGCGAAAAGGCGGAAGCCGAATTGAAGAAGCTGAGGACGATGTCGCCTATGTCGGCGGAATCCACCGTGGTGCGCAATTATCTCGACTGGATCCTGTCGATCCCGTGGGGCAAGAACTCCAAGGTCAAGCAGGACCTGGCGTTCGCGCAGAACGTGCTCGACACCGACCATTTCGGTCTCGACAAGGTCAAGGACCGTATCGTCGAGTATCTCGCCGTGCAAAGCCGCCAGAAGAAGCTCAAGGGGCCCATCCTGTGCCTCGTCGGCCCTCCCGGCGTCGGCAAGACCTCGCTCGGCAAGTCGATCGCCAAGGCGACCGGCCGCGAGTTCATCCGCATGGCGCTGGGCGGCGTGCGTGACGAGGCCGAGATCCGCGGTCACCGCCGCACCTATATCGGCTCGATGCCCGGCAAGGTCATCCAGTCGATGAAGAAGGCGAAGAAATCCAATCCGCTCTTCCTGCTCGACGAGATCGACAAGATGGGCCAGGATTTCCGCGGCGATCCGTCGTCGGCGCTACTCGAGGTGCTCGATCCCGAGCAGAACTCGACGTTCATGGATCACTACCTGGAGGTCGAGTACGACCTGTCGAGTGTGATGTTCGTGACGACGGCGAACACGCTGAACATCCCTGCGCCCTTGATGGACCGCATGGAAATCATCCGTATCGCCGGCTACACCGAGGACGAGAAGATCGAGATCGCCAAGCGGCATTTGCTGCCCAAGGTGGTGCGCGATCACGCGCTACAGCCGAAGGAGTTCTCCGTCAGTGAGGACGCGATCCGCGCCATCATCCAGACCTACACCCGTGAGGCGGGCGTCAGGAGCCTGGAGCGCGAGCTGATGAAGCTCGGGCGCAAGGCGGTGACCGAGATCCTGAAGACGAAGAAGAAGACTGTGAACATCACGGCGGACAATCTCGCCGATTATCTCGGTGTTCCGCGCTTCCGCTTCGGTCAGGTCGAGGCAGACGACCAGGTCGGCGTCATCACCGGACTTGCCTGGACGGAAGTCGGCGGCGAGCTGCTGACGGTTGAAGGCGTCATGATGCCCGGCAAGGGCCGCATGACGGTGACCGGCAATCTGCGCGACGTGATGAAGGAATCGATTTCGGCGGCGGCCTCCTATGTCCGCTCGCGCGCTCTCGATTTCGGCATCGAGCCGCCGCTGTTCGACAAGCGCGACATCCACGTCCACGTGCCGGAGGGTGCCACGCCCAAGGATGGGCCGTCGGCCGGTGTGGCGATGGCGACCGCGATCGTCTCCGTGCTGACCGGCATTCCGGTCAGGGCCGATGTCGCCATGACCGGCGAGATCACGCTGCGCGGCAGGGTGCTGCCGATCGGCGGTCTGAAGGAGAAGTTGCTTGCCGCACTGCGCGGCGGCATCAAGAAAGTGCTGATCCCGGAAGACAACGCCAAGGATCTGGCGGATATTCCTGACAACGTGAAGAACGGTATGGAAATCATCCCGGTCTCGCGGGTCGGCGAGGCGTTGCGCCACGCGTTGGTGCGTATGCCGGAGCCAATCGAATGGGTCGAACCGGTCAATCCTCCCGCCGCGACGGACACTGCGGATGACGCCGGAAAGTCGCTTGCGCATTAGTTCTTGCTAAAGTTGCAGCGCACAAACAGAAAGCCGGGCCTCGCGCCCGGCTTTTTCATGTGAAAAACCCCGGAATTCCGGGCTTTTTTCCGCTCTTTCCCGGCTTTTCGACTTGGTTGCGGGAGCGCTTCTTTCTAAAGTCCGTTTCCTGCCGGATGAGTCGAGAGTTCCGGTGTTCTCATGGAAGGGAATTTTTATGAACAAGAACGAACTGGTGTCCGCTGTTGCCGACGCCGCGAGCATTTCGAAGGGTGACGCGCAGTCGGCTGTCGATGCGGTATTCTCCGTCATCACCGGCGAACTGAAGAAGGGCGGCGATGTCCGGCTTGTCGGCTTTGGCAATTTCACCGTGTCAAAGCGCGCAGCCTCGACCGGCCGCAACCCTCAGACCGGCGCCGAAGTAAAGATCCCGGCGCGCACCGTGCCGAAGTTCTCGGCCGGCAAGGGTCTCAAGGACGCCGTCAATTAAGCGCCTTTTTTAAATTTCAAAATATCAGAAAAGCCGGGCAAGCCCCGGCTTTTCTTTTGCGCTCCTACTGGTCGATAGGTTCGCGATTGCGAGCTACCCGGTCGGCGCGTCCGCCCGCATCAGGCCGTCCTTCTTCAGGTCGGCCCAGAGTGCCGCCGGCAGTCTCGCATCGAGCAGTGACCGATTGCTTTCGACCTCGCTTGGCCGCTGGCCACCGGGGATCACCGACACGACGGACGGATGCAGCAACGGGAACTGCAGCGCTGCTTCGATCAAGCGCACGTCATGCCGTCGGCAGACCGCCTCGATGCGCGCCACCCGGTCGAGCACGTCCCGCGGCGCTTCGGTGTAGTTGTAGAAGGCACCCGGCTTCGGCCCCGTGGCCAGGATTCCGGAATTGTAGGGGCCGCCCAAAACGATGCCGATGCCGCGCTTCTGGCAGAGCGGCAGGAAGGATGTCAGCGCCTCCTGCTCGAGCAGCGTATAGCGGCCGGCGAGCAGGAACAGATCGAAATCACCGCGCTCGGCCAATGTCTGGGCAACCTGCCATTCGTTGATGCCGCCACCGAAGGCCTTGATGACGCCCTGGTCGCGCAAGGCAAGCAGCCCGTAATAGCCGGAGCGCATAAACTCCTCTATGCGCTGGTCGGACGCTTCCTTGCTGCCATGGGTGAAGATGTCGACGTCGTGCACGAACAGAATGTCGATGCGGTCGACGCCGAGCCGTTCCAGGGACGCTTCGAAGGAGCGCATCACGCCGTCATAGCTGTAGTCGTAGACCTCCTTGCGCGACGGCGTGTCGAAGAACTTGCCGATGCCGGTGCGCTCTTGCGGCGGACAGGCGCGCATGATGCGGCCGACCTTGCTCGACAGCACGTAGTCGTCGCGCTTCTTGCCGCGCAGGAAGGGGTTGAGCCGCGTCTCCGACAAGCCAAGCCCATAGAGCGGCGCGGTGTCGTAATAGCGGCAGCCGGTCGCCCATGCAGCCTCCAGCGTCGCATTGGCGTCCTCGTCGGAGACGGCGCGGTAGAGGTTGCCGAGCGGCGCCGTGCCGAAGCCGAGTTCGGTGAAGCTGATGCCGCCATTGCCGATGCGGTCGAAATGCCGTGTCTTCATATCCTGCCGTTTGCCTCATTGATTTGTCTGACATGACACTATCACGCTCGTGGCACAGCAAAAGCGCGCAGGGGCGTTGGACACGGATTTTGGCGGTGATAGCATGAATAAAAACAAGCTGTTCGGGGAGAGACGTGACCGGGAATTTCCACTCTTCTTCGACCTCGGATCGTTGGACGGCACCGTCGTGAGCGATGGGGGCTCGCAGATGTTCAGGACCGCTCTGGACGAGCTCGGCACTGTGCTGGCGCGCGTCGACGACGGCCGGATCGCTGCCGCCTGCGAGATGCTTGCAGGAGCACGGCAGATCGTCGTCTACGGCTGCGGCCGCGAGGCCTTGCAGGTCAAGGGCTTCGCCATGCGGCTCCATCATCTGGGCCTGCCGGTGTCGGTGGTCGGCGACATGACCACGCCGCCCGTGGCGCAGGGCGATGTCTTCCTGGTCACTTCCGGGCCTGGAGAAACCGCGACCGTGCTGACCCTGATGCAGGTGGCGCGCCAGGCCGGCGCGACGGTTCTGCTTCTGACCGCCCAGCCGGGCGGCAGTGCAGCACGCTTGGCCGACTTCACCCTGCTCGTGCCGGCGCAGACCATGGCCGACGACCAGGGTCCGCAAAAAACATCGGTCCTGCCGATGGGATCGGTGTTCGAAGGCGCGCTGTTCCTGCTGTTCGAGGTCATGGTGATGAAGCTCAGGGGGTTGACCGCGGCCTCGCCGGAAGCGATGCGGGCCCGTCACACCAACATGGAGTAGTGCGATGCGCTATGAGCTGATGCTGCCGCACCAGATCCGCAAGGCGATCGCCCAGAACTGGCCGGTCGCGCTGCCGCTCGGCGTGCTCGAATACCATGGCGAGCACATGGCGGTGGGCATGGACACGCTGGCGGTCGTCAAGACGCTGGAGCTGTTTGAGAAGGAGCGGGAGATCGTCATCCTGCCGCCCTTCTACTACGGCGCAGCGAGCTACGCCGTGGCGCCGCCGGAGGGCACAGGCTCGGTGCAGGTTGGCGGCAATCAACTGGCGCCCTTCGCGGAGGAACTGTTCTACAGCCTGCTCCGCATCGGTTTTCGCAACATCCACGCCATAATCCACCACCAGACCGAGAATTTCGCCGCCGGCATGCCGACCGATCTCGCCTTCAAGGCCGCCGGACGTCAGGCGATCTTCCGCTTCCTTGAGAAGGAACGAGGTGAAGGCTGGTGGGGCTCCGAGGTGATGGCCGCCTACTATGCCGAGCATGCCGAGGGCAGCAATTTTTTCAACTGGGTGCAGGTGCATCCGCTGATGCCGGCCGAGATGAACGGCAAGTACCCGTTCGATCATGCCGGCATCGGCGAGACCTCGCTGATGCTGGCGCTATGCCCTGAGGCTGTCGATGCCGGCCATTTCGCCGACAATACGAGCTGGTATACGGCCAGCGCTCCGGATGCCTCGGCTGCGCTCGGAGCAGAGGGCGTTGCCATGATCATGGATCACCTGCGCACGATCCTGAGGGGCTAGCGCGGTTCTCCTTCTCCCTTGTGGAGAAGGTAAGGACGGCGCCGCCTATTTCACCGCTCCCGCGGTCATACCCATGATCAGGTAGCGCTCCAGCGCGATGCCGATGACGGCCAGGGGCGCGATTGCCGCCGTGGCAAGCGCTGCCATCGACCACCAGTTGATGCCTTGCGAACCGGTCTGGCTCGCCACCATGACCGGAATTGTCTTGGCGTCGGTCGAGGTCAAAAGGGCGGCGAAGAAATACTCGTTCCAGCACAGCACCATCGCCAGGATGAAAGCGGCGACCATGCCGGGCAGGGCGATCGGCATGACGATGCGAAAGAACGCGCCCCAGATCGACAACCCGTCGACGAGGGCCGCTTCCTCAAGCTCGACCGGGATGGAATTGAACTGGTCGCGCATGATCCAGATGACGATCGGCAGCACCATCAGCGTGTAGAGCAGGATCAGCCCGATGCGCGTGTCGAGCAGTCCGACTTCGCGGTAAAGCACCAGGAACGGCAGTGCGAGCACGACTGGCGGCAGGATGAGCTGCGACAGGAAGAAGAAGGAAATGTCCTCGTTTTTGAACCAGGCGAAGTGATAGCGGTAGCGCGTGAGGCCGTAGGCGGCGAGGCTGCCGATGACGATGGCGAGGCTCGACGCGCCGACCGAAGTGATGACCGAATTCATGAAGCGCTTGAAGAATTCGTCGCGGACGGTCGACGTCTGGAAGATCGAATCCGGCGACAGGCCAAGCGATCGCCAGCCCTTCCAGTCCGGCTGGAAGTCGACGAAGGGGATCAGATGCCCCTGGGTCACGTCTACCGCCGACTTGAACGAGGTCGTGATCGTCCAGTAGATCGGAAAGAGGCAGATGAAGGCCCAGAACACAAGCGCGCCATAGATGAAGACGCGGCTGGTGATGAAGCTCGCCGGCGAGCGGATTTCGGAGACGGTATAGTCGGTGGTCTGAACGCTCATGATCCCTGCCGCACTAGTTCACATTGCGCACGAAGCGGTTGGCGACCTTCAGCAGCCAGGTCACGAACACCACGATGATGACGAGATAGGCCATCGCCAGCATCGTGCCGTAGCCGACATTGGAACGGTCCCGGTACTCGCGATAAATAAAGCTCGACACGGAATCGGTGGCGCCGCCCGGACCACCCGAGGTGACCGTGATGATGATGTCTGCCAGTTTCAGCTTGAAGATGATGCGCAACACGACGGCGGTCACCGACACCGGCAGCATCAGCGGGAAGGTGACCTGCCAGAAGGTTTGCCAGGCCGTGGCGCCGTCGACGCGGGCGGCCTCCAGCACCTCGCGCGACATCGCCTGCAAGCCGGCAAGCAGCATGATCATCATGAAGGGGATGAAGGTCCAGGCGTCGAGCATCATGATCGAGATACGGGCGGTGATCGGGTTGGAGAAGAAGGCGGGGTTGTCCCAGCCGAGGTGGCGGGCCAGTGTCGCCGCCGGCCCGAACCGGTACTCCATCAGCGATTTGCCGATCATCCACGAGACCGCGACCGGTGACAGCATCAGCGGCATCAGGAAGACGACGCGGAAGAATTTGCGCGCCCGGATCTGCGCGTTGAGCAGCAGCGCCAGGCCGAAGGCGATGACATATTCGACCAGCACCGCCAGCACATAGAGCACCATGTTGAACAGCGCGTTGCGATAATAGGGATCGCCGAGCATCTGCCAGAAATTGTCGAGCCCGTTGAACTTGCGGCCCGAGAATGAACTCAGGTTCCAGTCGGTCAGCGCGATGTAGAAGCCGAACAGGGTCGGGAAGATCACCATGGCGATGGTGAACAGCAGCGCCGGCAGCAGGAACAGCGCCCGCTGGCCGTCTTCGCCGCGCGTCAGCACCTGGCCGACGCCGAGCGCCACGCCCCACAGCACATAGGCGTAGACCACGGGCCGCCATGTCTCGAAGCCGATCGTGTCGACCTCGCTCTTGTAGAGGATTTGCACCAGGATCGTTGCCAGAAGCCCGAGCGTCGCGACGGCCATCAGGGCCCAACCAAGCCGTTTGCGGCCGGGCGGGATCAGATCGGTCGGTACGGAATTTGCCGGCCACGCATTCGTGGTCGAAGTCTGGTCAGCCACGCCTCTTGCCTCTTTTGCGCAAATGACCGGCCGAAGCCGGCCAAGATACGGCCCGGCGACGATGTTCCGCCGGGCCGTGATCCATCATAACGCCTGCCTACAGGCCGAGCGAGGCCTTGTAGAGCTTGATCTGGTTGTCGCGGCCGATCTGGTCGGTCAGCTTCTCCCAGGCCGCGGCAATGGCGTCTGCGCCCTCCTGCGCCTTCATCTTGCCGGCGAAGGTGTTGGCCAGAATGTCCTCGGCGGCTGAATAGTATTGGAAGATGCCGGGAATGCGTGGCTCGATCGCCGCGTTCGGGTGGTTGTAGCTGTCCGATTCCGACTTGAGATAGGAGGTGATGAAGGCTTCGTCATAGCCCGCCGCCACCCACTCCGGAATGTCGAAATGTGAGTTGCGGTAGGGCTGGAAGCCGGACGGGTACATCGCCGTCCAGATCGACAGGTCCTTGCCGCCGAGATGGGCGGCGGCGGACCATGCCGCCTTCTTCTTCTTCTCGTCGCTATCGACGCGGGCCATGACGTATACGCCCCAGCCGAGATAGGCGCAGTTCGGCGCATAGTTCGGTCCGCTGGCGAGTTTGTCCCACTGCCCGGTCTTGGAGTTGTAGACATCGTCGGAGCCGGGCAGGATCGAGAAGCCGGTGACGTCGCCCACGACGGAGGAGTCGTTGGTCTTGACGTTCGAGCCGACATCGCCCCACCAGGTGACCATCGAGCCGGTGCCGGCCAGGAACTGCTGGAAGGCGGTGGTGTTTGGATCGGCGTTGATCTGGTCGGCAGGCTCCGAAGGCAGCGCGTCGATCACGTCCTGTATGGCGCGCACCCAGGCCGGATTGTTGATGCGCGGCTTCATCGTGTCGGCGTCGAACAGCCAGGCCTTGTCGTCGGGGTGCTTGGCGTAGGCGGTGGCGCGGCTGCCGAGGAAATAGAAGCCGAATCCGCCCCAGGGTTTCGGCGCGTCGAGATAGCCGTAGACGTCCTGACCCTTGACCTGCTTGCCCTTGAGGAACTTGGTGACCGCCTGGACCTGCTGCCAGGTCTTCGGCACGCCCCATTCACCGCCGCCGCCGCCGCCCTTCCAGGCCTTGGCGAGGTCGGCATCGGAAAACACATCGGTGCGGTAATTGAAATTATGCGCGTCGCCGTCGACGGTCACGCGGTACTGCTTGCCGTTCCAGGTGCCGACAGGCGGCTTCAGATAATTGACGAGGTCGTCGAAATCGATCTGGGTCTTGACCCAGTCGGGCATCTCGGACGTGAGGCCCTTGCCGCAGACGTCGCCCTCGAACGGCGCGCCCATCTCGATGATGTCGAAGTCGACCGTGCCGGTGGCGATCGACTGCTGCAGGCGGGCATTGTAGTCGGCCTGCGCCAGATCGATCCAGTTGATCTTGGCGCCGGTATAGGTTTCCCAGGGCTTCAGGAAGCCGCGGAATAGCACATTGTGCAGGTTCTGGTTGTTGAGACCCATGAAGGTAAGCTCGACGCCGGCGAATTCGCCTTCCTTGACATTGGCCTTGGTCGCCTCGAGACAGAGCTCGCCGACCTTCTGGAAGTCGGCGTCGGTCGGCTGACCCTTGCCCACGCCGGGGATCTGCAGGATTTTCGAGCGCAGCTCACTGGCGGCGGAGGCCGGGCGCGTGAGGGCGCCGAGCCCGGCGCCGGATGCGGCAGCGATCGCGGCCATCGAGGCCGCGCCCTTCAATATGTCGCGTCGGGTTGCCCCCGCGCGGACCAGCGTTTCGTAGAGACCTGTTTTCATCGATGTTCCTCCCAGAATATCTGTTGTGAATGCGGCCAAATTTCTCAGGCGCTGGAGCGCCAAACGATTCTCCCGGTTCGGAAACGAACGATGCAGGACCCCACCTGCTCGATTGAAGTTCCGTTTTTTTGGTTCGGGCAACCGGTATTCGGACCAGCGCCCGTCACTATTCTCGCAACCAAACGCCGTGTCAACGAGACCGGGTTTTTGTCGGGAAGAGACCGGCTTGCCCTGGCAGGTCGCGTTGGTTAGCTTCTGCGCATACGGCAATGGAGCCGATGGGGGAGATATGGCTCAAGTCGCGATCAGCAAAGTGGCCAAGGCGTTTGGAACCGTCAAGGTTCTGCACGAAGTCAGCGTCGATATATCTGACGGCCAATTCGTGGTGCTGGTCGGTCCTTCGGGTTGCGGCAAGTCCACGCTGCTGAGAATGGTGGCGGGGCTGGAGACCGTCTCCGGCGGCACGATCGCCATCGGCGACCGTGTGGTCAACCACTTGCCGCCGGCCAAGCGCGACATCGCCATGGTGTTCCAGAACTATGCGCTCTATCCGCACAAGACAGTCGAGCAGAACATGGCCTTTGCGCTCAAGCTGCGCAAAACCGATCCGGCCGTGGTTGCCGAGCGGGTCAAGCGCGCCGCCGACATCCTCGACCTCAACCCTTATCTGAAACGCTATCCCCGGCAGCTTTCCGGCGGCCAGCGCCAGCGCGTCGCCATGGGCCGCGCCATCGTGCGCAACCCGCAGGTGTTCCTGTTTGACGAGCCGCTCTCAAATCTCGACGCCAAGCTGCGTGTGCAGATGCGCACCGAGATCAAGGAACTGCACCAGCGGCTGAAGACCACCACCATCTATGTCACGCATGACCAGATCGAAGCCATGACCATGGCCGACAAGATCGTGGTGATGCGCGACGGCCGCATTGAACAGGTCGGCGCACCGCTGGAACTGTTCGACCGGCCTGCCAACTTGTTTGTCGCCGGCTTCATTGGCTCTCCGTCGATGAACCTGCTCAAGGGCGTCGCGCGCAAGGGCGGTGTCGACATCGCCGGCGCTCTGTTCCCGGTCGCGCCCGGCAGCGCTGCGGAGGAAGGGCGCGCCGTCGTCTATGGCGTGCGGCCGGAGCATCTCGAGATTCATGCCGATGGCGTGCCTGCCAAGATTTCGGTGGTCGAGCCGACTGGCTCGGAAACCCTGGTCTTCCTGCGTTTCGGGGACGGCGAGATGGTGGCGCTGTTCCGCGAACGCCACGACTTCAAGCCCGGCGATACGCTCAAGCTCAGGCCGCGGCTCGACCACATCCATCTGTTCGATGCCGAGACCGGCAAGCGTCTCTGATCTCAAACTCATTTCACGAGGAATATCATGCTCAAAGGGATCAATCCGCTCCTCAATGCCGACGTGCTCCAGGCATTGCGGGCGATGGGACACGGCGACGACCTGATTGTCGCCGACACCAACTTCCCCTCCGATTCGGTGGCGCGCCAGACGGCGCTCGGGCGGCTGCTGCGCATCGACGCGCCGGCGGCGCAAGTCGTGAAGGCGGTGCTGTCGCTCTACCCGCTGGATACGTTCGTCGACGATTCAGCCGCGCGCATGGAGATCGTCGGCAAGCCGGACGAGATCCCGCCCGTTCAGCAGGAAGTGCAAAAGGAGATCGACGCCGCCGAGGGCAAGCCATGGCCGATGCTGCCGGTCGAGCGCTACGCTTTCTACGAGCGCGCCAAGCAGGCTTACTGCGTCATCCAGACCGGCGAGCGCCGGTTCTACGGCTGTTTTGCCTTCCGCAAGGGCGTGGTCCCGCCGGATGCGGAGTAGCGGCATGCTGGCCGGCAAGCCGATCGTCATCCTCGGAGTCTTCGTCGCCGACACGGCCTATCGCGCCGCGCGGCAGCCGCGCATGGGCGAGACGATCCTTGGAACGTCCTTCACCCTCGGTCCCGGCGGCAAGGGTTCGAACCAGGCGGTTGCGGCCGGTAAGCTCGGCGCCGATGCAACCTTCCTCACGCGCCTCGGCGTCGATGCCTTCGCCGACATGGCCAAGCGCACCTGGAAGGACGCCGGCGTGAAGAATGCCGTGATCGATACGCCCGACAGCTATACGGGCGCTGCCTATATTTTCGTCGAGGAGGGCACCGGCAACAACGCCATCATCGTCAGCCCCGGCGCGGCGATGCTGATCTCGCCCGACGACATCGAGGCCAATGCCGCCCTGATTCGTGGTGCCGGCGTCTTCGTGACGCAACTCGAACAGCCCATCGAGGCGGCGCTGCGGGCGTTGGAGATCGCGCGCGGGGCAGGGGTGACGACCATCCTCAACCCGGCTCCGGCGGCCAGGCTCCCCGACCGCATCTATTCGCTCTGCGACTACCTCACGCCCAACGAGACCGAGACGGAGGAGTTGACCGGCACGAAGGTCGCCTCGGTCGATGACGCCCGCGCAGCCGCCGGCAAGCTGCTCGAAAAGGGCGCCGGCGCCGTCATCGTCACGTTGGGAGAGAAAGGCGCATTGCTGCACACGAGGGATCGGTCCGAACATGTCGCCGCCGTCAGCGCCGGCCCGGTGGTCGAGACCACGGGAGCCGGCGATGCCTTCAATGGCGGCCTGGCCGTCGCGCTGTCGCGTGGGATGGAGCCCCTGCAAGCCGTGCGCTTTGCTTGCGCCGTTGCGGGCATTTCGGTGACGAAGCCAGGCACCGCGCCGTCCATGCCGGACTTGCACGAGGTCGAGGCGCTGCTGGCAAGGGGCTGAGGCGTTTGAATGAAAGGCGCCTGAATGGTGGGCGATGACGGGCTCGAACCGCCGACATCTTCGGTGTAAACGAAGCGCTCTACCAACTGAGCTAATCGCCCGCTCCGGGCCGGACCTTTAAGCGGTCGGGGCCAGCTTCGCAAGGCCAAATGAGCGTGGGACGCCGTCGTTGCGGGCCGTATTTGCGAACAACACGCCGGCTGTCAAAAAACCTTCTCCAGTTTGATGTTATGATGGTTTCGTGCGCTTGACACCCGGTGGCGAACCCCTTATCCAGCGCCCAACGACGAACGCGGCTGACACGTGCTCGTCAATGCGCGGGTGTAGCTCAGTTGGTTAGAGTGCCGGCCTGTCACGCCGGAGGTCGCGGGTTCGAGCCCCGTCACTCGCGCCATTAGTTTCAAGGGGTTAGCTACCGCCCCTTGAAAAAGTTTCAACTCTCATTTTCCGGAGAGTTTCAACTTTTCGTATTCATTCCGTTCCTGGCCGAGCAGTTTCCTGCCCCTACGTCAGGCTGCGCAGACGGCTACCAGATTGACCGGCATGTACATCTTCTGGAGCGCCTTGTTCTGGTCGATTGAATTGGCCATCTTGGCCGAGATCGCCTCGATCGAAGCGCCGCTGGCGCGGCGTTGGCCTCGACCGCACCGGAACGCCCAACGTCCATGAACCGGGCGGGCCGAGGGGGGACGCATCGCGATATTCAAGCGGTTCAACCGCTACGGCACCGGTATAGTCTCGGTTTGTGTGAAGACTGCATGTCCGGCCGTGAACACTACGGTATTGGCTAGCAGCGGAGAAATGCCCCCATCGTGCGGATAGACAAAGAATTTTTGCGGGCGCACGCGGATGCTTTCACAGGATCCCGTTAGGCAGGGCAACAAACTCAGGCCATCGTGAGGTCTGTTAGGCTGGTGCCCGATCGCGTCCATTATTGTGGGATAGACGTCGATCAACTGCGATTCTCCGTCAGATACCGCAAAATCAGAGTCCGATTGAGATGGCTTAATCATGAGGGTTGCCATCGACCTGCTTTCAAATGCTGCGGTGGTGCCTCCAAATGCGGTGATGCCGGAGTGATACGGCGGACTCATCTCTGAGCCACCGAGTCCATTCAAAAAGCCTGCCCACCCGGACCCGTGGTCGGATTGTATGACGATAATGGCGTCGTCATAGCGGCCCAGTCGCTTGAGCTCTTGCAAGAACTCCACAACAAGCTTCATGGCGCAAGTGGCCTGAGACTTGTAGGCAGCCTGGATCCCCACAGCCGCACGTTCGGGATCGACCATGCAATTTGCATCGAGCACGTAGGGGCCATGAGGAAGGATCGCTTGGAACAATGTGTATCTGCCGCGCGCGGCAAACCGCTGTTCATTCGCGATCAGATATTTCATCCCCACAACAGCCTGAAATGGATGGACGCCTTGTTCTACGGTCTTCGGGATGTAGCTTTCCGCTTTGCGCTCAAATACCGCGCTAATCCGCTCGCCGGCCGAGTGTCCCCACCCCAAGGCCTCATTTGTCAAGAAATTTGGAAACAATTTTGCAAACAATAATCCAGAAAATTCGACAATTTGCGGGTGTTTGAGCGAGTATTGGTACTTGGTGATCTGCTCTGGCGTGAAGAATACATTTGCAACATTTGTCTGCAATATCTCCGGAAGCCCCACAACATCAACTGCGTAACCATCCGTCCGAAGATCTTTCAGCAATCCTTGATCGAAGGCCGCCCTCCAGGCGGGAAAGCTTCCATTCCGAAATATGGTGCCGGTCAGATAGCTCGCAACCGACGACAACGTATACGGATAATTTGAAATATTCCGGCGCATAAACGTAAACCCGCGAAAAATGCTCCGGTCATTCATCTCTTCGATCGCGGCAAGTGCAAAATCTGACTGCATCTCATCGAGATGAAAGTGATATATATTTGGAAGGTCCGAGCGGCCATTTATAGACAAGCCGGATTTAGGAGAGTTTTCGGTTTCAGCCGGTGGCACTGGCAGGCCCGCAGCAACAGTGGCCAATCCGGCAATTAACGCGATCGATAGGATGGCAAAAACCCGAACCAGCGTGCCTAGAGTCGTAACTGCACCCACCGCCAACAGCGCGACCAAGATGGCAACTTCTACCGCAGTGATGGAGATGGGCTCCGGGCTTGCGAATGATGCGCCATCTAAGCGACTCAGCTGAACGGGGGCAAAAACGTCGGCGAGTAATACGAAGGCCCCTAGAAGCAAATACGCCTTTTTTACGAAATCCCGAATTCCGAACAAGGTTAGCGTGGATACAAATATCAAAATAAATGCGCCACCATAAATGAAAATAGTGGGAAGCCAAATATCATACCCCAATTCCTTGGCGTTTTTCGCATAAAGTTCCAATGGAAAAAATACGAAAAGAACTAATATTGGAAACAGTAAGGCGAGAAATGCCATCGAAATTCTAACAATGCGATTGGAATTAATGCCCATTCGAAAATACCCGATGAAGTACCATCTCTTTTTAATTCATCGCCTATCGAATTGATAAAGTGTACGGCCGGTGGCTGACACTGTTTGTTTCTTCGCAATGCGGGAAACGGACGTGAGTGCGCATTCGAACGAAGAAGGGTTATAATCGGGGAAGATATCCTCTCGAAGAGCAAGCATGTGTCGAATTGTTGGATCATCCTTAGGGACGAACTCGATTATGCCGGTGGGAGCAACGTCAACAATCCATTTGACGGCCTGGTGCAAAGGCACGTTTCTGCCAATGGCAAGATGGTGCTCAAAAGCGAGAGCAAGAACCGCATCAGCTCTGAATCTGGACGAGAAACCCTTTCGTTCCTTCTGAGCCCATCCTTGATCAGGGCTGGGGTTCGCAGCATCCAGCCACAACGGAAGAAAGTTCATTTTAGCTGACGCGGCCCGCGAAAATCCGATGTCGACTGCGGTCTGATCGAAGTCGAAGCCAACTACCGCTTTCGCGCCACCCTCCAAGGCGGCGACCGAAAAGTCGCCAGTATTGCAGCCCAGATCGATTGCGGTGGCGACTTGGCCGGATGCCGCGAAATCGTGGATCATTTGCCGCTTTGTCGAGGCCTCTTGACTGGAGTAGGTGTTCATACTCGCGTATGCGCCCCACACAGTCTTGCCGGTGTCGGCCGGCTCTAGGCGTGCGATCCACCGGCGCAATTGGGATAAAATGCCGTGATACCCCGCCCGCGGTAGCTTTCTGCTTCGGCTAACCCTTTTGACAGCGTTGCTGGGATCATTCACGGAGCTCTGTTCAAGGCGACTTTGCAGCGTGACGTGGGTCAGCATGTTCCACGAAAATCGCTCAGAAAATGTGAGCAAGCGAGCAAAATCGCGGGTGGAAATGCCCTCCAGCGCACCCCTGAACCATGAATTGTGGGCGATTCCCTTCACAGCTCGGAGAAGCAGCGGATTAAGAAACTGCTCGCAGAATTGTCTGTGACCCGTCCAATACTCCCCGTCCCGATATGGCCTAACAGAGAGGATATCGATGAAGATGGGCTTGGAGCCAACGAACTGCACATTGTAGGCGCTTGCGTCAGAAAGGACAAAATTCTCGGCCAATAGTTGTATTTGCAGGTCAAGATGATGCAGTGCTGCTGCCTTCAACGCACCGAAAGACCATTCGTAGGGATAGCTCAAGAATGGTATCGCTCCGTGTTCCAACACGTAAGCTGGTTTTCCTACGACCTCGGGCCAATCTGCGGGGGCAACCTCACTGGTTCGGACTATTTTATCCAGCTCGGCGTAACGTAGCAGGATGCCCGCATCCCGGGCGGCCTCATAGCTCGCTTTGCCCTGGTCGGTCACTGTGCGGAAAACCCGGCCATCGGAAACAAAGACCGACCCGGAAGGATCTCGGAACGATCCGTCCTCAAAAACTAGTCCTGAACCTTTCATTTCCGGTCTGTACGATTCTTACCGAAAATGCGCGCCAACAGCAGTTTGAGGCGATTGTAATAGATGGTTAACACGGTGGTGCCCGCCGCGACACCTGCAATCAAGCCCTGCAGCAGCATGCTCCCGGTGCCCGGGTCGAGATATGCGTGAGCCGACACCGTCAGACTCAATAAATATAGCATCCCAAGTGAAGCTGTCAGTCTCATCTTGTACAAAGGCCCATACTCCCCATCGGCTCTGCGCGCGGTTGCTGTTTAATGCGCCTTTAATGCGATCCAACGCGTTTGACCAGACATTTGTCGCAAATCTTTCACACTTCGAGAAACTTGTGGTGACGGAAATGGCCGCGACAGCGTGTCGCTAGTGAGCCACTCTGTCGCTGTACGGCGCCAAACATTTCGGATTTTTGCGATCGAACATGTCTCCGCCAAAATGGTCAACGAACGCCTTCGTCGCGGCGGGTCGGCGAAGTGAAGGCGATAGTCCTCATATTTGCCGCTCTACCATATCGACGGCACGTGCCCGTTCGATGAGTGATGGCGCCGGGGGTTAACACGATTACGTTTGGCATCAGTGGGAGGTCGGCTTCTCGGTTGTTGCCGCTTGGCGTCGATTGCGTCGCTCCTTGACCTGCAACATCATGGCGTGGGGCTGCTTGAATAACGATGTACTTGGCGCCGTGCCGAGCCAAGGTGGCCGGCGCCCTTTTTTGGGGGCGGGTGGGGTAAACCCGACTTGCAGGACGCCGGCCAGGCGGGTTGGGGTCCGCCAAGAAGTATAATGCCAGAAAACCTTCTGGTTCGATATTCCGCGATAACGGAACATCTGCGCGACATGCGCGAGTTCCAGCCGATCTCAAGGGGCTTGTGGTTCGGCTGTTCATCCCTAGCGTAGATAGCGCATATCGGCTTTCTGGCCGCAGATCTTGAAGGTGTAGACGTTGTGCTTCTTGTGCGCCGCGCGCCATCATGCGGACGGCCGGGAGAGGCGGGGAGCCCGTCGACCGTAGGCATAACGGCTCTCGGGAAGACGCCTCCCCTGGCAGCTCTGCTATCTACCAGCCCTGCCGACTATACCAGTCGTCGACGTCTCGGCGTACGCGATCCTTCTCGATGCCGTAGCGTTCCTGGATAAGGCCCTCAAGCTGATCGCGTTTGCCAGCGATGCGGTCGAGATCATCATCAGTGAGCTTGCCCCACTGCTCCTTGACTTTACCCTTGACCTGCTTCCAGTTTCCTTCGACGCGGTTCCAATCCATTGTGGCTATCTCCTGAATCACACATGGAAGAACGGGTGTATCGCCATGAGGTTCCGGTGGGCCAAATCCCCGCCGGTCACCGCCAGCGGGAACGCTGCGGCTGCGCTTGGCATCAGTGATGATGTGCGCCGGCTTCTTGTTTCCCTCACGCGTTGTTCACGACGGCGCCAGCCTGAAGTCGCTCCCCTCCGGCAGCAATTGCCCGCCATCGACGACAATCGTGGTG
Source organism: Mesorhizobium sp. B264B1B (assembly GCF_020165765.1). Taxonomy (NCBI): domain Bacteria; kingdom Pseudomonadati; phylum Pseudomonadota; class Alphaproteobacteria; order Hyphomicrobiales; family Phyllobacteriaceae; genus Mesorhizobium; species Mesorhizobium sp. B264B1B. Next base: position 336,450 of record NZ_JAIUIS010000002.1, on the reverse strand, counting down.
CCGGTGATGTAGCTGGCATCGTCGGAGGCCAGGAACAGGAAGGCATTGGCGACGTCGCGCGGGCTGCCCAGCCGGCCGAGCGGAATGGCGTCTTCCATGTTCTTGATGAAGGCAGCACCCCGGTGAAGCTCCATTCCCTCGGTGAGAATGTTGCCGGGTTCGACGCCGTTGACGGTTATGCCGTAGCCGGCGAATTCGAGCGCCGCCGAACGGATCAGCCCGTTTATGCCTGCCTTGGTCGCGGAATAGTGGCCGTGGCCGGGACTGGTGACGTGCGGTCCGGTGATCGAGGAGGTGAACAGCATGCGCCCGCGGCGCTGCGCCTTCATCGGCACCAGTGCGGCGCGAGCGGCATTGAAACTGCCGCGCAGATTGACCGCCATGACGCGATCCCAGTCGTCCGGGCTGGTGTTCTCCAGCAATTGCCAGGGATAAATGCCGGCGTTCTGGACGATGATGTCGAGGCGGCCATGGCGCGCGAGCGCCAGCGCGACGGCGGCCTCGACATCGGCCAAAAGCGAGATGTCCGTGCCGATGAAGGCGGCGTCAAGTTCACTGGCGGTCGCTCGCCCCACCTCGATCTCGGTGTCGGCAAGTACAAGCCTGGCGCCTTCTTCGGCGAAACGTTGGGCGATGCCCTTGCCGATGCCGCGCGCGGCGCCGACGATCAGCGCCACCTTGCCCGACAGTCTTCCGGTCTCTGGCCCTACGGTCATGCGAGCCTCTGGCGAATGGTTTGCTTGAAGGCGTCGAGCAGGACCGCCGCCAGCACCAGCAAGCCGTGAATGACCTGGGTGAAGTTGGCGGGCAGGCCCATCAGATTGATCGCCGTGTTGATGGCCGACAAAAGCAGCACGCCGGCATAGACGCCGGGTAAGGTGCCGACGCCGCCTTTCAGGCTGACGCCGCCGATGACGACGGCGGCAAAGGCGTTGAACAGCAGGCCGACGCCGAGATTGGCGGTGGCGCCCGATGTGCGGATGGCGAGCAGCCAGCCGGCAAGGCCGGCTATGGCGCCGGCAAGTACGAACGCGATGATCAGGTTGCGGTTGACGCGGATGCCGGCGCGGAAGGTCGCCGTCTCGTTGCCGCCGATCATCACCAGATGCCTGCCGAAAGGCGTCTTGGCCATAATCAGCGAGAAGACGACGAAGCAGGCGATCGCGATCCAGGCGGTGAGCGGCAGACCGATCAGCCGCTGGATGCCGAACCAGCGGATGGCAGGCGCCAGATCCTGCGCCGAGCGGCCGCCCGAAATGACCAGCACCAGGCCGCGCACCCAGATGTAGGAGGCCAGCGTGATGATGAAGGCGCTCATCTTGACCTTGACGACCAGGAATCCGTTGAAAGCGCCGATGACGCCGCCGACGGCAAGCGCCAGCAGCAGCGAGACCGGCACCATCAGCCAGTCCGGATGCAACTGTACGCCGAAGCCGATGCCCGAAGAGCAGAACAGGATGCCGACCACCATGGCGCTGAGCGCGGCCACCGATTCGACCGACAGGTCCATGTGCCCGGCGATGATGACCAACGCCAGGCCGATCGACATCACGCCTAGCACGCTGGAGGCTTCGATGATGTTGGCGAAAATACCGAGCTGGAAATAGTTGGGAATGAAAAGGGAGAACACCACCAGCACGAAGACCAGCATGAACCAGACGAGATTATCGAGGACGAACTCGAGGATTTGACGGGTGCGGGGGCTCATGGGCTGATCCGGTTTGGGTTCGAATGCCGCGGCGGCTCTATGCCGGGCAATTCTGCCGGGCAGGGCGGCTCCGGGCGGGTGGCCCGGAGCCGTTCTGGGGAAGGTTTATTCGACGGGCTTAACGGTGTCCGTCGGCGGCTTCTGGTTGCCCCAGAAGGCTGGATTGTCAACGTTCTCCTTGGTGATCGCGGCACCCGGGATCTTGATGTTCGGGCCCCAGGCCTCCTTGGTCACCACTGATTTCAGCCCAAGCACGTCATAGTCGCCGGGCTTGATTTCCTGCTTGTTGACGACCTTGTCCATGAACATGGCGACGGCCGCGGCCTGCGCGTAGAGCGGCTGTTCGACTTCGACGTTGAGCCAGCCCTTGCGGATCAGGTCGAGGCCGACCGGCGCGCCGTTCGAACTCATCAGCATGACGTCGCCCGGCTTCTTGCCGGCGGCCTCGAGCGAGGCGACGGCGGCGACCGAAAGATGCGCGGCGTGGCTGAAGATCAGGTCGATGTCGGGGTTGGCAAGCATCTGGTCGGCGACGATGGTGCCGGCGTTGCTGGCCTCCCATTGCATGGCCGGCAGCGAGATGATCTTGACGTCCGGGAACGCCTTCATCTTCTCTTCAAAGCCCTTTTGGATGTCGAGCGTGTAGGGATCGCCGGGGTCGCCGAGCACCTGCAGGATCTTGCCCTTCACAGCGCCGTTCTTGGCCTTCAGCAGCGCTTCGGCCTGTTCGGCGGCGACGTGGCCGATCTCGACAGTGCCGGCTACCGAGGTGAAGTCGGACGGAGTGGAGGTGATCTGGCGATCGAATTCCACGACAGGTATGCCGGCCGCGCGCGCGGCCTCGATCGACGGCTTCAGCGCGTTGAAGTCGACGGCGGCCAGGATGATCGCCTTCGGTTTCAGCGCGATGACGTCGTTCATCTGCGATTGCTGTGCGTCGGTCTTGTTGTCGGCGTTCAGCGTCTTCATCTCGTAGCCGACCTGTTTCAGGAACAATTCCAGCGCGCTCACCGAGCCGGTCTGGAACTCGTCGAGCAAGGTCGGCACCATGTAGTAGACGGTACCCTTGGACTGGGCGAATGCCGGCGTGAGCGTGGCAACTGCCAGTGCCAGGATACCGAGGACAGAAAGAAGTATTCGTTTCATGTCGTTGGCTCCTCTAGTGCCGGACCCCTCTTTTGTCCCTCAGCCCGCCGGTCCGGCACCGGCAAGCGTCTCCCCGGTGATCATGTTGATCACCGCATCGGGACTTGTTTTGTTGCGTGCGACATCGCCGGCCACGACGCCTTGCCGGATCACCACGATCCGGTCTGCGACCTGGAAGGCCTGCTGCATGATGTGGGTGATGATGACGACGCCGATGCCCTGGTTCGCCACCTGGCGGATCATGTCGAGGCCGCGCCGCGTCTGTTCGACGCCAAGCGCTGCGAACGGCTCGTCGAGCAGCACCAGCTTGCCGCCCCAGTGCACGAAGCGGTTGAGCTCGATGGCTTGCCGCTGGCCGCCCGAAAGATGCTCGACATTGGTGCGCAATGACGGAATACGGGTGCCGGCGCTGGCAAGCGCCTTGCCGACCACGGCCTCCATCGCCCGCTCGTCGAGCACTGGAATGCCGAGCACCTTGCGCGTGATCTCACGGCCCATGAAGAAATTGGCCACCACGTCGACATTCGTGCACAGCGACAGGTCCTGATAGACGGTCTCGATGCCCGCCGCCTTGGCCTCGGCGGGGGATTTGGCAAGGAACTCCTTGCCTTCGAACAGCATGCGGCCGGAGGTGGGCTCCAGCCCGCCGGCGATGATCTTGACCAGCGTCGACTTCCCGGCGCCGTTATCGCCCAGCAACGCAACCACCTCGCCCTTGCCGATCGAGAAGCTGATACCCTTCAGCGCCTGGATCGCGCCATAGTTCTTGGTGACGTTGTCGAGCACCAGCAGGGGTTCGCTCATCAGGCAACCTCCTTGGCCGTCAGGATGTCGCGGCCGCGTTCGCGCCCGGCGGTGAACATCTGGCCGAAGCGTGGCGACAACACGCCAGAGACGGCCAATGCGGCCGCGCCGCGCAGCACGGCATGCTGGCCGCCGCCGGCGACGACGATGCGCGGCGTCTTGCGGTCCTTGCGGGCCGAAACCGAATTGTGCAGAGGCGCAGCCGATCTCGCCAGGCGTTCGAGCAGGTCCGGCGCCGCCAGCCCCCCGAGCACGACCGTCTCGGGATCGAAAAGGTTCTCGATGATGGCTATGGCGTTGCGGAAGATCGGGCCGACCTCGGCGACCCAATCGGCATCGCTGCCCTTCCAGCGCCCTCGCGCTTCGAGCGAGACATAACGTTCGAGGCAACCGCGATTGCCGCACGGGCAAAGCTCGCCATTGGGAACGACGGGAATATGGCCGATCTCGCCGGCATTGCCCCAGGCGCCGCGCAGCACGCTGCCGTCATGCATCATGGCGCTGCCAAGGCCGACGCCGAAATAGAGATAGTAATATTCGGAATGCTGGGCGCCGATGCCGTAGAGGCGCTCGCCCATCGCGGCCGCTGCCATGTCGCCGTCGAAAAAGGCCGGCAATCCCGTCGCCGCCGTTAGCCGCTCGCGCAGTGCCACGTCCTTCCAGCCGGCCATTGTGGTCGGCCCGATGAAGCTCATAGTGTCCACGCCGAACGGGCCGGGAAGCGCCATGCCGATGCCGATGACACGGCCCTCGGCGCGCGTTCCGGTCAGGTCGCGGACCATGGCGCGGACCTGGTCGAACGCATGATCGGGCGTCGCGTTGGGGGCCTCGCGGTGCAAGCTGTCGATCACGTCACCGCTGAGATTGATCAGCGCCGCGTCGATCCCCAGCGGCGTCAGGTGGATGCCGACGGCATAGCCGCCCTCGGGATTGATGCGCAGCGTCGCCGGTGGCAGGCCACGGCCCTTCGGCTCCTCGCGTACGGACAGGACGTAACCCTGCTCCTCCAGTTCGCGAACGATGGTCGATACGGTTTGAACGGTGAGGCCGACATGCCTGGCGATATCGCCCCTGGCGATGGGGCCGTACCGGCGGATCGATTCGAGCACGATGCGTCGGTTGTACGGCCGCCCGAACTCCTGATTGGTCCCTCGCAATGCCATGCCTTGCGTCCCCGGTTGAGGCAAGGTTGGCACCAAATATTTATTCAGTCAAATGGAATTCAAAAATGCACCGCATTTGAGGGACGCGTCCGCTACGGCGGAAAAGCCGGCCGGTGTCCGGCTGATCACCGCGCCCTAGATAGCGGGACATGGATAAGATTTATGTCTTGCTGATCTTTGCCGCGGCCATTGCCATCATCTGCCTGGGCGGCAGATGGAACACATCTGATACCGACCACTATATGGGCTTCGACAATTTGCGGTCGCCCCGAAAGGGAAAAGCCCTGAACGGCGACAAGGATGCGAAAAAGCAATGAGGACGGCGCGGGATGGCGGCGGCCTGGGCCCGTGCGTTAGAGATACTGCGCGACCTTCTTGCCGACCGTGAGGAAACGCAAAGGATCGATCGCTTCGCCATTGTGGCGGACTTCGTAATGCAGATGCGGGCCGGTCGAGCGACCGCTGCTGCCGGTCTTGCCGATGACAGCGCCGGCATCCACTTTTTCGCCCACGGTCACGTCGATTTCGCTGAGATGTCCATAGCGCGTGGCAAACCCGTTGCCGTGATCGACTTCGACCATGCGGCCATAGCCGCCATTCCAGCCGGCCTTGGTGACCACGCCTGGCGCGGTGACCTTGGCCGCCATGCCGATCGGCGCCCTGAAGTCCATTCCCGAATGCAGGGCGGCCGTGCCGAGGATCGGGTCGGTGCGCACGCCGAACGGGCTGGTGACGGAATGACCGGGTGCGGGATTGGCGAGCGGCAGCCGGCGTGCTTCCTTCTTGAGTTGATCGAGCGTGTCCAGCGCCTCGTCCAGTTCCTTGACCTTGCTGTCGAAAAACATCGAGCTGTCGAGCGGGATCAGCGGTCCGCCGACATCGCTTTCGTTCTTGCCGAAATCACTGTCGACCGGCAGCCCGGCCGCCTCGAGCGCCTGGGTTATGGCGTCGGCATTCTTGTAGGCGTTATCAGCAAGTATGCTGATGCGCGTGAGCTGGTCGTTCTCGATGGATTTCAACGACTTGTTGATCGAAATGAACAGTTTGTCGGCACGATCGGCGGCCGAATCGTTCGGCAGCGGATCGGAGCGGGTCGCCCACAGGGAGAACGGCCTGGTGTCGGCGGTGCCAGTGGCGGCGCCGAGGCTGGCCAGCGCGTAGCTTTGAGCAGGCTGGGCGATGCTGCCGGTCACTTCGGCGTGTTTGTCAGGCTTTGCCGGCGCTGCCGGATCTTCGGCCGTCGCTGCGCCGACTTCATTTTCGGCGCGGTCGAGCAGCGGGCCGAGGCGGCCGTGGCGCTGACTGAGCTGCGTCTGGCGCTCCAAAAGCTCGCTCACCTTGGTTTCCATCAATTGCTGGTCAAGCAACTGCCGGCTGGTGATGCGGTCGACCTGGGCGCGAAGCGCCGAGATGCGGTCTTCGTAAGCCTGCTGCATGCGGGCCTGGCGCGCGGTGGTGGCGCCGATCAGGTCGTCGCGCAGCACGAGATAGGAGGTGGCCAGCAGGTAACCGATGGCGATCGCCGCCAGCGCCGAACCGAGAAATACAACCAGCCAGGGCCGGATCGTGAAGTGCCTGATCTCGCTGCCGCGGGCGATGATGACTGTATGCGGTTCCTTGCGCCTGCCAAAGATCGCGGACTGACCGGTTGCGTTCACGGGACCAAGCTTTCGTTTACGACACCACGACAGCCCGACTACACATTATTAAGGTTAACAAAGCTTTGCCGAAGCAAGACGCCGGCAAGAATTGCCCGCAAAGCGAGCATGGGGTTGCTTCGCGTCGCTTTCTGAAAACAAGGGCGCGGAGGCGCCCCCTTAAATCGCCCGCACAGCTTCCAGCACCTCCTCGGCATGGCCCTTGACGCGGACCTTGCGCCAGATCCTGGCGATGCGCCCGTCGCGGCCGATCAGGAACGTCGCGCGCTCGACACCCATGTATTTGCGGCCATACATCGATTTTTCGACCCAAAGGTGGTAGGCCTCGATCACCTTGCGCTCCTCGTCGGAGGCAAGGTCGATGGTAAGATCGTATTTCGACTTGAACTTGTCGTGCTTCCTGGCGCTGTCGGGCGACAGGCCGATCACGACGGCGCCGGCCTTCTCGAACTCCGGCTTCAGCTGCGTAAAGCTGATCGCTTCGGCGGTGCAGCCGCTGGTGTCGTCCTGTGGGTAGAAGTAGAGGACGACAGGTCTGCCGGCAAAGCCGGCCAGGCTGAGCGAACCACCGCCGTCCCGCGGCAACTCGAATTGCGGCGCGGGATCGCCCACATTGAGGTCAGCCATATCCATGCCCTTGTTTGAGGTTACGCGCGAAGCCACACCGATATAGTGTCGAGCGGGGATTCGTCCACGAGCGAGTTCGTAGAACGGAAAATTGCGTGGATCAGGAGCAACCGCAGCACGAGAAGATCAGGTTCAGGCGGGATGAAATCACCGACCTGGGCGCCTTGCCATCGGCTTGCCGCGTTCCGCCGCTCGGCCAGGCGGCGATCGGCCGCGGCTTTCGTATCCTATCGCGGCTGTTTGCCGGCGCCGTTGCGCTGGTGCTGCTGGCGGGGGTGGCTGTCTATCTCATCGGTGTCTCCGGAATAGGGGCCGACCGGCTGCGCGTCGAGGCGGAGGCCGCCATCGAGAAGCTTGCGGGCGTCGATGTCGATGTTGCGGTCGGGCCCGCCCGCATCACCCTCGACAGTTCGAGCTTCGTCGCGCTCCAGGTGAGCGACGTCAGCCTGAAGGCCAGCGACGGTAAACCCATGGCCGATGCGGGCAGGGTGCGTTTCGGCATCCGCCTGCTGCCGCTGCTTCGAGGCGAGGTGCGGCTGACCAGCGCCAGGATTTCCGATGCGCGCATCGTTACCGCGGCGATGCCGTCGGGCGGCGACTGGACGGCCGAACTGCGCAATCGGGACGGGCTGATCGATCCCGAAAAACTGTCCGATGCGCTCTTTGCCAACATCAATCACGCTCTCGATGCGGTGCGCGAGGAATCGCTGCACCGTATCGATCTTCACAATGTGGCATTCGTCTTGCCCGACACCGAGGCGGTCAGGTTGATCACAGTCGCCGACGCGGTCGTCCTGCAGTCGGGGACAGGCGGCATGGAGTTCTCCTCGCAGGCAAATGTCGACGGCAAGGCGGTGACCGTCGCCGCATCCGCCAGCCGCGATGCCGTGACCCGGCGCGTGATGTCGCTGGATGCCACCGTCGGCATCGCCGAAGACGGCGGCGAAAGCGGCGCAATGGCGTCCGGCGGCAAGTTGGGGGCGCTCAGCGTGACGCTCAAAGGGTCGCAGGGGGCCGACGACACCGCGTCGCGGCTGACGGCTGCCCTGTCGTCCAGGGGATCGGTGCTTGATCTCGGCACGCGTGGCCTGCTGTCGGCCGATGTCGATCTCGGCGCCACGCTCGTCCGCGGCAGCAACAAGATCCAGGTGGACAGGCTGTTGCTGAAGACCGGCCGCTCGACCTTCGATTTCGCCGGCTCGATCGGGCCCAGGCCCGCGACCGGCGCCGCCGGAGAGGAGCCGGCCTACCGATACGATCTGACCAGTGACGGCTCGACACTGGCGCCTTCGGAATCGCCGGAGCCAGCGCTCACCTTCCTTGCCCGCATCGCCGGCGTCTACCAGACCAAAAGCCATAAATTGGTAGCCGATCAGATCGCAGTCCGGTCGGCCGCTTCCAGCGAGGTCCTTGGAACCGCGGCCGTGCAGTTCGTTGATGGCAAGGCTCCAGGCATCAATCTGGCGCTCAACGTGCATGACATGCCGGTCTCGCACGTCAAGCAGCTTTGGCCATGGTTTTCGGCGCGCAACGCGCGGCTCTGGGTATTGGACAATCTGTTCGGCGGCCGCGTCGTCGATGCCAATCTTCAATTCCAGGTGGTGCCTGATCGCCTCGGCAATGGCGTGCCGCTTTCCGCCGACGAGGTGTTCGGCCGCTTCCAGATCGAAGGATCGCGTTTCGACACGGCTGGCCGCATTCCGCCGATACGCGATGCCGTCGGTGTCGTCGCCTTCCACGGCAATGACGTCGATATCTCCCTGTCCTCTGGCACCGTCTTCATGCCCAGCGGCCGCACCGTGGCGGCCAGCAACGGCACGCTGACCGTCAAGGCGGCCAACCGCCCGCCGGTCGTCGGCGCGCTCGACATCGACGTTGCCGGCGAAGCGTCCGCGGTCGCTGAACTTGCCTCCTACGAGCCGATCAATGCCATGCGCCATGTCGGCTTCCTGCCCGAAGACCTGTCCGGCAGCGTCACCGGCCATGTCAGGGCCGATATTCCGCTGCAATCCGGCGTCGACAGCTCGAAGCTCGATTGGCTGGTATCGCTCGACTACAGCGGGCTTTCCTTGGCCAAGCCGTTCGAAGGCCAGACCGTGACGGATGCCGATGGTTCCGTCACGGTCGACCCTGAAAAGGCTGTGATTTCCGCCAAGGCATCCCTGAACGGCATTCCGGCCGAACTCGACCTGATCGAGCCGCTGGAGGATGGCGGACCGGCACGCAGCCGCAAGGTGGCCCTGGTGCTCGACGACAAGATCCGCGCCGCCGCCATGCCGGGGCTGGCCCCGTTGTTGGGCGGAACAGTGAAGGTCGCGATCGACAAAAGCGGGGAGGGCAACCAGAACGTCTCGGCCGACCTGACCAATGCCAGGCTCGACATTCCCTGGGCCGGATGGAGCAAGGGGGCAGGGATTCCCGCAAGTGCTACATTCGTCATGACCACGTCCGGCGACACCACGACGCTGTCCGACTTCGACCTCGACGGCAAGACATTCTCCGTCGACGGCAACATCGTGCTGGTCAACGGGGCCCTGTCCTCGGCAAAGTTCAGCAAAGTCGCCCTGAACCGCGGCGACGACGTGGCGGTGTCCGTCAAGCGATCGGGCAGGGGCTATGCAGTCAATATCAGCGGCAATGCCCTGGATGCCCGCTCGCTGATCAAGCAGTTCACCTCCGACGTCGACACCGCGACCAAGACGACGGGCGCCGACGCGATTTCCGTCAGCGCCGACGTCGATCGGCTGACCGGTTTCCACGACGAGCAACTGTCCAACCTCAAGCTCGACTACAGCGCGGCCGGTTCGAAGGTGAACGGGCTGAAGGTCAGCGCCACTGCAAGTTCGGGAGCCGCCATAGCCATCAGCAACACGAGCAGCGCCGGCCGGCGGTCGCTTAACGTACAGTCGGCGGACGCCGGTGCGATACTGAGATTCCTCAACATCTACGAGCACATGGAAGGTGGGGCGATTGCCCTGGCCTTGTCAGGAGCGGGCGACGGGCCGATGAAGGGCAAGGTGGACACGACGAACTTCTTCGTCGTCAACGAACCGAAGCTCGCGTCCATCGTCTCGACCACCCCGGCAGGCGATAGCCGCAGCCTCAATCAGGCGGTCAAGGGCAAGCTCGATACCTCGCGGGTACAGTTCGAACGCGGCTACGCCGAGATAGAGAAGGGCAGCGGCTATCTCAGGCTGGCCAATGGCGTGCTGCGCGGTCCCCGCATCGGCACGACGTTCCAGGGCACGCTCTATGACCAGAACAACAACATGGACATGACCGGCACCTTCATGCCGGTCTACGGCCTCAACCGCATCTTCGGCGAACTGCCCATCGTCGGCGCGCTTTTGGGCAATGGCCGCGACCGCGGCCTGATCGGCGTGACCTACCGGCTCAAGGGCAACGCCAACAAGCCGCTGCTCGACATCAACCCGCTCTCGGTGATCGCGCCGGGGATATTCAGGTCGATCTTCGAGTACCGGTGAAGGGGCCTCAAACCGGCCGCACCAGAATGTGTTTTTTCCTGCCGAGTGAAAGCTTTACTACGTTTTCCGGACTCAAATCCTGAAGCGTCACCGTGCGGCGGTCATCGCTGACCGGCTGGTCGTTGAGCCGCACCGCACCGCCTTGCACATGCCGCCGCGCTTCGCCGTTGGACGCCGCCAGCCCGGCGGTCACCAGCAGCGCCAGGATGCCGACGCCGGCTTCGAGCTTGGCGTTTTCAACCTCGACGCTCGGCAGCGTCTCGGCGAGGGCACCTTCCTCGAAGGTCTTGCGTGCGGTTTCGCTGGCCTGTTCGGCGGCGCCGCGACCATGGAGCAACGCGGTGATCTCCGTGGCGAGGATCTTTTTCGCCTCGTTGATCTCGGACCCACCGAGCTTCTCCAGGCGCGCCACCTCGTCCAACGGCAGCGTCGTGTAGAGCTTCAGGAAACGGCCGACATCGGCGTCCTCGGTGTTGCGCCAATACTGCCAGAATTCGTAGGGCGAGAGCATCTCGGCATCGAGCCAGACCGCGCCCGTGGCGGACTTGCCCATCTTGGCGCCCGACGAGGTGGTGAGCAGCGGCGTCGTCAGCGCATAAAGCTGCGCGTCCTCCATGCGGCGACCGAGATCGATGCCGTTGATGATGTTGCCCCACTGGTCGGAGCCGCCCATCTGCAGACGGCAGCCGAGGCGCTTGTAGAGCTCGACGAAGTCGTAGGCCTGCAGGATCATGTAGTTGAATTCGAGGAAGGACAACGACTGCTCGCGGTCGAGCCGCAGCTTGACGGAATCGAACGCCAGCATGCGGTTGACCGAAAAGTGACGGCCGACGTCGCGCAGGAAATTGACGTAGTTGATCTCCATCAGCCAGTCGGCGTTGTTGACCATGATCGCGTCATTCGGGCCGCTGCCGAATTTGAGATACGGCATGAAATTGCGGCGGATGCCGGCGAGATTGTCATCGATGTCGCGCGGTGTCAGAAGCTTGCGCGCCTCGTCCTTGAAGGAAGGGTCGCCGATCATCGAGGTGCCGCCGCCCATCAGGGCGATCGGCCGATGGCCGGTCTGCTGCAGCCAGTGCAACATCATGATCTGGATCAGCGAGCCGGCGTGCAGGCTCTTGGCGGTCGCGTCGAAGCCGATATAGGCCGTCACCGTCTCTTTGGCGAAGAGATCGTCCAGCCCGGCATCATCCGAGGTCTGGTGGATGAAGCCGCGCTCGCTCATCGTGCGCAGGAAATCGGATTTGAAGGCAGGCATCTTTTCTTTCCCGAAAGCGTCCGCCCGTCCGGCGCGGGCGTATGTGAAAGCGCGCGTTTAGCACCCAAGCGCGATCAGCAAAAGTGGATTCCGGTTTTGCGCCCGATCGCGCTTCGACCAGGGGCTTGGCAATCACTTGTTGTTGAAACGCCGCAAGCCGCCTCTCGGCGCGGATGCTTGCTTCATTGTTTGTGCTGGCGTAATGAGGCGCGCGCCAAAAGGTCCTTGCAGCCCACGACCTCAAGCGGCACCGCACGGCATCCACCCAATGCCATATCCGACGACAGAGCCCCACGCGACATGCCGGACGCATTGATATCCATCGTCATTCCTTGCAGGAACGAGGCGGCAAACCTGCCGCTGCTGATCGATGAAATCGAGGCGGCGATGACCGGGCGCGACTTCGAACTGATCATCGTCAACGACGGCTCGACCGACGAAACCGCAGCCGTTCTCGCCAGGCAGGCAGCACTTCGCCCGTTTCCCGTCAGGGAATTGCGGCACGAGAAATCCGCCGGCCAGAGCCTCTCGGTACGCTCCGGCGCCTGGGCGGCGCGCGGAAGCATCGTCGCCACGATCGACGGCGATGGCCAGAACGATCCTCAGTACATTCCCATGCTGGTCGACGCCTTGCGGCGGGCCGGGCCCGGCTACGGCGCCGCGCAAGGGCAACGCCTGAAGCGCCGCGACAGCAAGGTCAAGCAACTGGCATCGCGGTTCGCCAACTGGCTGAGAAACGCCATCCTGCATGACGAGACGCGCGACACAGGCTGCGGCCTGAAGGCGGTCCACACCGAGATCCTGCGCAAGCTGCCGTTCTTCGACGGCACCCATCGTTTCGTTCCGGCGCTGGTCATCCAGGAAGGATACCATGTCGTGCATTGCGACGTCGTCGACCGCTCCCGCCGCCACGGCAAGTCGAACTACGGAATTTTCGACCGTGGCCTGCAGGGCGTGCTCGATCTCTGCGGCGTCTGGTGGCTGCGCCGCAGGCGTCGCCGGATGCCAAAAGTAGAGGAAATCACGCATGGTTAACGTGCTTCAGGAACTGGTGACCTGGATCCACCGGGTCTTCATCGAACAGTTCAACGCGTGGATCCTGCTCGGCTTCGTCGCCCAGTTCTTTTTCACCATGCGCTTCGTCGTGCAGTGGCTCGCATCGGAAAAGGCCAAGCGAAGCGTCGTGCCGATCGCCTTCTGGTTCTTCTCGCTGTTCGGCGGAGGTCTGTTGCTGATTTATGCGATCAAGCGGCAGGACCCGGTGTTCATCGCCGGCCAGGGCATGGGCTTGTTCATCTACATCAGAAATCTCTGGCTGATCGCCAATGAACGCAAGGCGGCGATGACGAAGGTCGATTGAGCGGCTTTGCGCATCAGGGAAGAATGGTCGGAGAGGCTGGAATATGGCGCTGAACAGGAACTACATCCTTCTTTTCCTGTTCAGCCTGGTGATGACGGTGTCGGGACTTGCGTCCATGCCGCCGCTGGACCGTGACGAGCCGCGCTTCGTCCAGGCCACCAAGCAGATGGTCGAGAGCGGCGATTATGTCGACATCCGCTTTCAGGACGCTTCGCGCTACCAGAAGCCGATCGGCATCTATTGGCTGCAATCCGCGGCCGTGGCTCTAAGCGGCAAGGGCGCCGCCGCACCAATATGGGTCTACCGCCTGGTGTCGACGCTGGGCATCGCCCTGGCCGTTCTCGGCATCGCCTGGACGGGCACCAGGCTTTTCGGAGCCAGTGCCGGCATCGCCGCCGGCCTGGTGATGGCGGCGATCTTCGCCACCGCCTTCGAGGGCCGCGACGCCAAGACCGATGCGATGCTGCTGGCCTGCTGCGTGGCGGCGCAGGGCGCGCTGGCGCAGATTTACCTGGCATCGCGCCGCAACGAGCCCGTCGCCGGCCATCTGTGGTGGGTATTCTGGCTGGCGCAAGGGGCCGCGATCCTCATCAAGGGGCCGATCGCCCCACTGCTGTCGGCGCTCACCATCGCTGTCTTGTTTGCATTCGAACGCGACGGGCGCTGGCTGTCGAAGCTCAAGGTGGGGCGCGGCCTGCTGCTCGTCGTGCTGATCGTGTTGCCCTGGCTCGCCCTGATCACCTGGAAAAGCCACGGCGCCTTCCTCCAGCAGGCCGTCGGCAAGGATATGCTCGGCAAGGTCGCCCAGGGCGAGGAATCGCACGGCCTGCCGCCCGGCTTCTACATGTTGACCTATTCGCTGTTCATGTGGCCGTTCGGCCTGATCGCCGTCGGCGCCGGCCTGCAAGCCCTCAACCGGCTGCGCGACGATGTCAGGCTGCGCTTCTGCCTCGCCTGGTACATCCCCTTCTGGCTGGTATTCGAACTGATTCCGACCAAGCTGCCGCACTACGTGCTGCCGGCCTATCCCGGCATGGCGCTGCTGATCGGCTGGCTTTTGACATTGCAGCCGCAGGAAGCCAATGCGCCGCTCCGGCGCTGGCAGCAATGGTTGTGGTGGTCGACTGCCTTCGGCCTGGTCGTGGTCAGCCTCGGCCTGGCCGCGGTCTGTGTAGGCGCCCCGATCTATCTCACCCACACTTTCTCGTGGTGGAGCATTCCGGCGGCCGCATCAACGCTCGGCGCCGGCTACCTGGCCTTCTCGCGACAGCTGCAAGTGCCGCTTGCCCGTATCGGCGCCGTCGCCGCCTGTGCGGGCATCGCCTACGGGTTGCTGTTTGGTGTCATCGCCCCGTCCTTGAAGCCGATATGGCTGAGCCCGGCGATCGACCAGGCTGTGCGCGTCTACAAGCCTTGCGACACCTCGGTGCTGGCATCGGCGCGGTATCACGAGCCGAGTCTTGTGTTCCTGGTGGGTACGAAAACGGTGCTGACCGACATCGATGGCGTGGCAAAGCATCTGCTTGCCGACCCCGCCTGCGCGCTGGGACTGGCGCCGGTCGAGGATGAGCAGAAACTCAATGGATCGCTGGCGGGGCAAGGCAAGGCGGCGAGCCGTCTTACGACGATCGACGGGCTCAACTTTTCATCGGGAGACAAAATGTCGCTCGGCCTCTACCGTATCGCCCAATGAGTTCGACAATGGGATCCGGTTTTCAATGCTGGTGAAACCGCGCCCTTCCGTATCCGTTGCGCCCGCTGCGGTGGTGCGTCGGTCCGTTGGCAATTTCCGCGACACGCTGCGGATCGTGAGAGGGCGCTTCGCCGCTCGTTCCGCCTCGTATCCCAAGGTCCTATGGCCGCTCTGGATCTCGGCCTGGATTTTGCTCACGGCAGCGGCGTTCGTCGGCCTCGACACGCCGGCGGGACTGCTGCACGGCCGGTGGTCGGCGGGCTTCGGCCGGCTCGCCGAGTTCCTGACACAGTTCGGCCTGGGCGGCTGGTATCTCATCCCGCCGGCACTCTTGCTCATAGGGGCCAATCTGACGGACTGGCGAAGCCTGTCGCGGCGGTCATTGATGCTCGTCTACAGCTGGACCTGCCTGGCGTTCCTTGCACTGAGCGCCGTCGGTCTGTCCGGCCTGCTGGTCAATGTCCTGAAATATGCGGTCGGCCGGGCGCGTCCGCTCTATTTTCAGGATCTCGGCGTGCTCTCGCTGCGTCCCTTCGCCTTCGATGCGCGCTTTGCCGGTTTCCCGTCCGGTCACGCCACGACCATGGGGGCCGTGTTCGGCATCCTGCTGCTTTTGTTCCCGCGGCGCTGGTACATCGCCTTGCCGATCACGGCCTGCATCGCCTCGACGCGGGTCTTCGTCGGCGCGCATTATCCGAGTGATACCGTCGCCGGCTTTGGTCTTGGCTTTGCCTTCGCGCTGGTTTGCGGACTGGTCTTTGCCCGGCTCGGCTTCATCTTCAGCCCGACACGATCGGGATTGCCGGTGCGCAAGCAGACGTTTCGGCTGATCGGTCGAACAAGCCGAACGGCCGTCTGATCCATCGAGCCTGGGATTTAGTCGCCGTTCAGTCCGCCATAGGACCTTACCAGGTTCACCATGTCGGACGAATTTGCTGTCTCGCTTTCAAGCCCGTGCGCAACGCCTGCGCGATCCGCGACGGGACGGTTCTGGCTGACCTTCCATTTGCCATGGATTTCGGCGATATCGATCTCCAGCCCGATGATGCCCTTGATCTGCGACTGGATGAACGGGGCAGGCGCATCCGTTACCGCCCATGGCGCCTCACGCGTGCCTTCCTGCGAAGCCGTCAGGTCGGCGATCTGCCGCGCCAGCCAGTCCTGATCGTCGATCACCTTCGCGATGCCGCGCACCTGCACGATGGCATAGTTCCAGGTCGGCACCACCTTGCCGGTCTCGCGCTTGGTCTCGTACCAGGACGGCGTCACATAGGCGTCGGTGCCCTGGAAGACGATCAGCACCGTCGAGGCCGGATTGTCGGCGATAAGCCGCCATTGCGGATTGGCTTTGGCCAGATGTGCGCGCAGCCTGCCATTTGGCCCGACATCGGCGTCGATCAGGAACGGAATGGCGTCGGCGACCGGCCCTTCGGGTCCGCTGGAAACCAAGAGGCCGAGCGGATGTGCCCGGATCAGCCCGTGCAGCACCTCCGGCCGTGTTTCCTGGAAATGAGGAGGCTGGTACATCGCGATCATCCGTCCTTTAGCGCAGCCGCTTCGGGCGCGGATCCGACAATTCGCCGGCCAGCCGGCGATCGAGATAATCCGCGCATTCCTCGATCAGCAGTTCGGCATCGTTGGCGAAGAAATGATTGGCGCCGGGCAATGTCTTCTGCGTGATGGTGATGCCCTTTTGCGTGTGCAGCTTGTCGACCAGGCCTTGCACGTCCTTCGGCGGCGCCACCTTGTCAGCGTCGCCATGGATGATGAGCCCCGAGGAGGGGCAGGGAGCCAGGAAGGAAAAGTCGTAGGTGTTGGGTTGCGGCGCGACCGAGATGAAGCCTTCGATCTCGGGCCGGCGCATCAAAAGCTGCATGCCGATCCACGAGCCGAACGAATAGCCGGCAACCCAGCAACTCTTGGAATCCGGATGCAGCGACTGCACCCAGTCGAGTGCGGCGGCCGCATCCGACAATTCGCCGGTACCGTGATCGAATTCGCCTTGGCTGCGCCCGATGCCGCGGAAATTGAAGCGCAGCGTGGTGAAGTCGCGCTTCTGGAACATGTAGAAGAGGTCGTAGACGATTTTGTTGTTCATCGTCCCGCCGAATTGCGGGTGCGGATGCAAGACAATGGCAATCGGCGCGCTCTTTTCCTTCGAGGGCTGGTATCGACCCTCCAGACGGCCGGCCGGACCGGTGAAAATGACCTCAGGCATGAAATACTCCAACTTGGGTAATAAGAATGCGCGGCGCCCGGAGAACCTTCCTCTGGCCTTGACGCAGGGCGAGCGTCTTCATAGAAGCTAGTTTAGAATTGTTCAAAACTGGGTGGCCGGAACGCAATCGTCCGGCTGCCCGCGCCGCAAGCCGCGTAAATAGGACGGCTTGCCTTGGAATTTCAAGGAAATAACGCGATATCTCGGTGGAATGGCTTCTGACGGGACCAACTGGAAGAAAATGGCCGGAATGCGCGCCTATCTCGACTACAATGCCAGTGCGCCCCTGCTTGCAGCGGCACGCGAGGCTATGGTCGCGGCGCTCGATGTGGCCGCCAACCCATCATCGGTCCATGCCGAAGGGCGTGCGGCGCGTCGCCTGATCGAAACTGCAAGGCGTGATGTGGCGGAATTGGTGAAGGCCAAGGCTGGGCATGTCGTGTTCACGTCAGGCGCCACGGAAGCCGCCTCGACGCTGCTGACGCCCGATTGGCGGATGGGGCGCGGGACCATCCGCATGAGCCATCTCTATGTCTGCGAAGCCGACCACCCCTGCCTGTTGAACGGCGGGTCCTTCCCGGCCTCGCAGGTGACGCGGATCGGCGTCGACGCCAATGGAATTGTCGACCTCGAAGCAATGGCAAACGCGCTTGCCGCGCACGATAAGGCCGCCGGCCTGCCGCTGGTGGCAATCCATGCCGCCAACAATGAGACTGGTGTCATCCAGCCGGTCGATCGTATCGCCGAAATCGTAAAGGCGGTCGACGGTGTCCTCGTCGTAGACGCGGTTCAGGCGGCAGGGCGCATTTCGATCGACATTTCGGCGGGTTACGCCGACTATCTGATACTGTCGTCGCACAAGATTGGCGGCCCCAAGGGCGTCGGCGCCATCGTCGCCGCTGCCGATCTGATGATGCCGAAGCCGCTCATCAACGGCGGTGGCCAGGAAAAGGGCCATCGCGGCGGCACCGAGAACCTGCCCGGCATTGCGGGATTTGGCGCGGCGGCGCGGGAGGCTCTCATCGGATTGGAGGCCATCGATGCCCTGCGTCGGCGTCGCGACGAGATCGAGGCCATCGTTAAAATGTTGATACCGGACGTGGAAATCTTCGGAACTGGCGCGCCGAGGCTTGCCAACACGACATTCTTCGCTATTCCCGGCGTCAAGGCCGAGACTGTACAGATCGCCTTCGACCTGGCCGGTGTGGCGCTGTCGGCGGGTTCCGCCTGCTCGTCGGGTAAAGTCGGCCCGAGCCATGTGCTGAAGGCCATGGGTCACGGTGACAGTCTGGGTGCGTTGCGCGTGTCGATCGGCGCGGCGACCGGCGCGCAGGAGGTCGAGGCGTTCCGCCTGGCGTTGGCAGAAATCGCCGCACGTCGGGTGGGCAAGGAGAAGGCCGCGTAGCGGTTGGACGAATTTGGGCCTTTCGGCCTGGTAGAGCCGTGCGTTTCATGCTGGCCGGGTGAATTTCCGGCCGAGGCGCACTATATGAAACTTACGCCGCCGCGGGTGCTCCTTGGGTGCTTATCCGGCGGTGCCATAGTTTGAAAACTGTCGGGCCTTGACCCCGGCGTGGATGGAGAACGCATATGCCTGCTGTGCAGGACACGATCGATCGGGTCCGAAAGATCGACGTCGACCAATACAAATACGGGTTCCAGACCGAAATCGCTGTCGACAAGGCCCCCAAGGGCCTGAGCGAAGACATCATCCGTTTCATTTCGGCGAAGAAGGACGAACCGTCCTGGATGCTGGAATGGCGTCTGGAAGCCTATCGGCGCTGGCTGACGCTGGAAGAGCCGACCTGGGCGCGCGTCAACTATCCCAAGATCGATTTCCAGGACATCTATTACTACGCGGCGCCGAAGAGCACGCCCGGACCGAGCTCGCTCAGCGACGTCGATCCGGAGATCTTGAAGGTCTACGAGAAACTCGGCATTCCGCTGAAGGAGCAGGAGATCCTGGCCGGCGTGCAGAAGACCGATGCGTCCGAGCTCGAGGAAGCCAGCGACAACGTCTACAAGTCCGGCCGCGTCGCCGTCGACGCCGTGTTCGATTCGGTATCCGTCGTCACCACGTTCAAGAAGGAACTGGCGCAGGCGGGCGTCATCTTCTGCTCGATCTCGGAAGCCATCCGCGAGCATCCGGAACTGGTGAAGAAATATCTCGGCTCGGTCGTGCCGACGTCGGATAATTTTTATGCGACGCTGAATTCGGCCGTCTTCACCGACGGCTCGTTTGTCTTCGTGCCCAAGGGCGTTCGCTGCCCAATGGAACTGTCGACCTATTTCCGCATGAACGAGAAGAACACCGGCCAGTTCGAGCGCACGCTGATCATCGCCGAGGAGGGGGCCTACGTCTCCTATCTCGAAGGCTGCACGGCGCCGCAGCGCGACGAGAACCAGCTCCATGCCGCAGTCGTCGAACTGGTGGCGCTAGACGATGCCGAGATCAAATATTCGACGGTGCAGAACTGGTACCCCGGCGACGCCGAGGGCAAGGGCGGCATCTATAACTTCGTTACCAAGCGCGGCGATTGCCGTGGCCACCGCTCGAAGATCTCGTGGACGCAGGTCGAGACCGGCTCGGCGATCACGTGGAAATACCCGAGCTGCATCCTGCGCGGCGACGATTCCAGCGGCGAGTTCTATTCGATCGCCGTGTCGAACGGCTACCAGCAGGTCGACAGCGGCACCAAGATGATCCATCTCGGCAAGAACACGTCGAGCCGCATCATCTCCAAGGGCATCGCCGCCGGCTTTTCGCAGAACACCTATCGCGGCCAGGTTTCGGCGCACCGCAAGGCGACCAACGCGCGCAACTTCACCAACTGCGACTCGCTGCTGATCGGCGACCAGTGCGGCGCCCACACGGTTCCCTACATGGAAGCCAAGAACGCGACGGCTCAGTTCGAGCATGAGGCGACGACGTCGAAGATTTCCGAGGACCAGAAGTTCTACGTCATGCAGCGCGGCATTCCGGAGGAGGAAGCGATCGCGCTGATCGTGAATGGCTTCGTCAAGGACGTCATCCAGCAGCTGCCGATGGAATTCGCCGTCGAGGCACAGAAGTTGATCGGGATTTCGCTCGAGGGCTCGGTCGGCTGACCGGACAGATATTCAGGAAACAAAAGAATGCTTGAGATCAAGAACCTGCATGCCCGCATCGTCGATGACGGCACCGAAATCATCCGCGGCCTGAACCTCTCGGTGAGAGCCGGCGAGGTCGCGGCCATCATGGGGCCGAATGGCTCGGGCAAGTCGACGCTGTCCTACATTCTCGCCGGCCGCGAGGACTACGAGGTCACCGAGGGCGATATCCTCTACAACGGCCAATCGATCCTCGAAATGGATCCGGCCGAGCGCGCGACGTCGGGGATTTTCCTGGCCTTCCAGTATCCGATGGAGATACCGGGCGTGG
Organism: Mesorhizobium sp. B264B1B; assembly: GCF_020165765.1. Classification (NCBI taxonomy): domain Bacteria; kingdom Pseudomonadati; phylum Pseudomonadota; class Alphaproteobacteria; order Hyphomicrobiales; family Phyllobacteriaceae; genus Mesorhizobium; species Mesorhizobium sp. B264B1B. Next base: position 315,906 of record NZ_JAIUIS010000002.1, on the reverse strand, counting down.
CGACTATGGAGTTCCTGAAGGTTGCCATGAACGAGCAGCGCAAGGCGCGCGGCGAGGAGCCGCTGAAGATCCCCGAATTCCTGAAGCGGGTGAAGGAAGCCGCCGGCTCGCTCAACATGGACATGAACATGCTGAAGCGGCCGCTCAATGTCGGCTTCTCCGGCGGTGAGAAGAAGCGCGCCGAGATCCTGCAGATGAAGCTTTTGGAGCCAAAGCTCTGCGTGCTTGACGAGACCGATTCCGGGCTCGACATCGATGCGCTCAAGATCGTTTCCGATGGCGTCAACGCGTTGCGCTCGCCCGAGCGCGCCATTGTCGTCATCACGCACTATCAGCGGCTGCTCGAACACATCGTGCCCGACACCGTGCACGTGCTCTACAAGGGCCAGGTCATCAAGTCCGGCGACAAGTCGCTGGCGCTCGACCTCGAGGCCAATGGCTATGCCGGCGTGATCGGTGAAGCCGCGTGAGATGCCAGAAGGCAAGGTCAAACTGATGAACATGCACACACAACCCCAGCGGACACCGGCCGAAACAGCGTTGATCGACGCTTTCGGCGAACGGTTGTCGCTGCTGCCGGGCGACGGCGCGGTGATGTTGAAGCGCGACGACGCCATCGAGGCGGTGAAGCACGGACTGCCGACCCGGCGCATCGAATCCTGGCACTACACCGACCTGCGCCGGCTGCTGAATGCGGTGCCGGACTTCGACCCGACGGCCGTGGTCAAAGCCATCGCGCCAGTCGTTGAAGGTTCCACCGTGTTGCCGCTTCTCAACGGCGTGTCGAGCGCCAAAACGCCCGCAATCGAAGGCGTCAGCGTCCAGTGCCTGTCGGAGAAACTGACCGACGGCAGCATCGCGCCTGGGCTCGATCCCTACGGCAGCGACGATGCCATCGGGGCGTTGAACACGGCTTTCGTCGCCGACGGTTATTTCGTCGACATCGCCGATGGCACCCAAGTGGAAAAGCCGATCGAATTGCAAAACCTGCAGGCCGGCGGCCAGACGCATATACGCCTGGCCGTGCGCGCCGGCGCCGACGCCAAGGCTGTGATCGTCGAACGCCAGGCCGGCGAGGGCGCGGCCCTTGTCAGCTCGGTCAGCCAGCTCGTGCTCGGCGAAGGCGCCGAGGTGACGTGGCTGATCATCCAGGAGCAGCCGGACACGGCAACGCATCTGGCGCAGTTCAAGGCTCATATCGGCAAGAATGCGAAGCTGACGCTGTTCGTCATGAACGCCGGCGGCAAGCTCGTGCGCCAGGAGGTCGTGGTGAAGACGACGGGCGAGGGCGCTGACTTCCAATTGCGCGGCATCAACCTGCTGGCCGGCGACGCCCACACGGACACCACCATGGTGCTCGATCATGCGGTGCCGCACACCACGTCGACGGAAGTGATCCGCAATGTCGTGACCGGCAAGGCCCGTGGCGTCTTCCAGGGCCGCATCAACGTCCATCAATACGCGCAGAAGACCAACGCCAAAATGGCTTGCAACACGCTGCTTCTGTCGGACGACGGCGAGTTCTCGACCAAGCCGGAACTCGAAATCTTCGCCGACGACGTGGTCTGCGGTCATGGCGCCACCGTCACCGAGATCGACCACAACCATCTGTTTTACCTGATGGCGCGCGGCATCGACGAGAAGAGCGCCCGTGGTCTGCTGGTGAAGGCCTTCATCGCCGAGGTGATCGAGGAACTGGACGACGAGGTGATCGTCGAGGCCCTGGAGACCAGGCTCGACGGCTGGTTTGCGGCGCATGGATGAGTGGATAGGGCTCGCTCCGGCGAACACCCCTGATCCGGCCGCTTCGCGGCCACCTTCTCCCACAAGGGGAGAAGGAAGAGCGCCTGACCTTCTCCCCTTGTGGGAGAAGGTGGATCGGCGCGAAGCGCCGAGACGGATGAGAGGCGTTGCACGGAATGAGGCGGTGCCTCAAGAGAGCTTATGATGGACCAGAAAGTCGAAACCTACGACGTCGAGGCGATCCGCCGCGATTTCCCGATTCTGTCACGCGAAGTCTACGGCAAACCTCTCGTCTATCTCGACAATGGCGCCTCGGCGCAGAAGCCGCAGGCGGTGCTCGACGCGGTCCAGCACGCCTATGCCCAGGAATACGCCAACGTCCATCGCGGCCTGCACTTCCTGTCCAATGCAGCGACCGACGCCTATGAGAAGGCGCGGGAGACGGTTCGCCGCTTCCTCAATGCGCCGAGCACCGACAATATCGTCTTCACCTCGAACACGACATCGGCGATCAACACGGTCGCCTATGGCTATGGCATGCCCAATATCGGCGAGGGCGACGAGATCGTGCTGTCGATCATGGAGCACCACTCCAACATCGTGCCATGGCATTTCATCCGCGAGCGGCAGGGCGCCAAACTGGTCTGGGTGCCGGTCGACGATCTCGGCGTCTTCCACATCGAGGAATTCGAGAAGCGGCTGACAGACCGGACGAAGCTGGTCGCCATCACGCAGATGTCGAACGCGCTGGGCACGGTGACGCCGATCAAGGAGATCGTGCGCATCGCGCATTCGCGCGGCATTCCCGTGCTCGTCGACGGCAGCCAGAGCGCCGTCCATATGCCCATCGACGTGCAGGACCTCGACTGCGATTTCTTCGTCTTCACCGGCCACAAGGTCTACGGTCCCTCGGGCATCGGTGTACTCTACGGCAAGAAGGACATCTTGCAGCGCATGCGTCCGTTCATGGGTGGCGGCGAGATGATCGAGGAGGTGACCGAAGACATCGTCACCTACAACGACCCGCCACACCGCTTCGAGGCCGGTACGCCGCCGATCGTCCAGGCGATCGGGCTGGGCGCCGCGCTCGATTACATGGAAAAGATCGGCCGCGAGCGCATCGCCGCGCACGAGGCCGATTTGAAGGACTATGCGCACGAGCGGCTGCGCGCCATCAACTCGCTGCGCATCTTCGGCGATGCGCCCGGCAAGGGGGCCATCATCTCGTTCGAGCTGCAAGGCATTCATGCCCATGACGTGTCGATGGTGATCGACCGGCAAGGCGTGGCTGTGCGCGCGGGCACCCATTGCGCCCAGCCCCTGTTGAAACGCTTCGGCGTAACCTCCACATGCAGGGCGTCGTTCGGCATGTATAATACGCGAGCCGAAGTCGATGCTTTGGCTGATGCGCTGGAAAAAGCACGCAAGTTTTTCGGGTGACGATAATGGAAGATGCCAGCACAGCCACCGATGCTGTTCCCGACGCGGCCGCCAATGCGGTGGTTTCCGCGTCCGCCATTCCCGCCGACGAACTGGCGCGGCTGACCGACGACATCGTTTCGGCGCTGAAGACGGTCTACGACCCGGAAATCCCGGCCGATATCTACGAGCTTGGCCTCGTCTACAAGATCGACATCGAGGACGACCGCTCAGTCAAGATCGACATGACGCTGACCGCGCCCGGCTGCCCGGTGGCCGGCGAGATGCCGGGCTGGGTTGAGAACGCCGTCGGCGCCGTCGAAGGCGTGTCGGGCGTCGAGGTCAACATGACATTCGACCCGCCCTGGTCGCCCGATCGCATGTCGGAAGAGGCGCAGGTGGCGGTGGGCTGGTACTGACGTCGAGTCCGGCACACTTGCGCCAGTGGCAAAACTTCACCATTTTAGGTGAGGAATCATTCGGCAGGCCTTGAACCTGCATGGAATGGAGAAGGAAAAAGATGGGACGCTTTGCCGTCATCACGATGACCGAAAAGGCCGCCGACCGGGTGCGCGAGATCGTTGCCACGCGTGAGAATGCGCATGGCATTCGCCTCGGTATCAAGAAGGGCGGTTGCGCCGGCATGGAATACACGGTCGACCTGGTGACCGAACCCAATACCAAGGACGACCACATCGAGCGCGACGGCGCCCATGTCTATGTCGCGCCGGAAGCAGCACTTTTCCTGTTCGGCACCGAGATGGATTTCGAGCAGACGACGCTGCGCACCGGCTTCACCTTCCGCAACCCGAACCAGAGCTCGGCCTGCGGCTGCGGCGAATCCGTCGAACTGAAGCCGGCCGACCTCAAGGCGCTGGCAGAAGCACGCGCCTCCGCCTGACCTTCCTTCGTCCCGTTTACGGGGAGAAGGTGTCCCCCAGGGCCGGATGAGGGGCAGCGATAGCCCCGCTGCCGGCGTTCGTCATTCGAAAAGCCGCGCAATTGGCTTCCCGCCTGCTGCGCAGACCACTCCTCACCTCCCTTAGAACGCAGCGAAGACACTCACTCCACCCACGTCCCGGTCCGCTTATGCCAGTCGGCGATCGATTCCTCGGGATAGACGTCGAACACCTTGTCGCTCGGCCCGACATCGGGCTCGACCCAGTTGGCCTTGTATTTCAGCATCAGATGCACCTTGCTTGGCGGTTTCGGCAGGTCGCTGTCGATCGCCGAGGCGAAGGGATGGACGAGTTCCGGCCAGGTCGGGTCGTAGAGCCACAGCGCCGATCCGCATTTGCGGCAGAAATTGCGCTCTCCGGTCGAGATCTCGCAATGCGGATGTTCGTCGTCCTCGATCTCGGCCCGATAGACGCCGAGGCTCCTCTTGCCCCGGATGGTCATCGTCTCGTAGTCGGCGCCGAGATTGATGGCAAAACCGCCACCGCCCTGCTGCTTGCGGCAGATCGAGCAGTAGCACAGCATGAACGGCACGGGCGTGTGGCTTTCCACCTCGAAACGAACGGCATTGCAGCGGCAGGACCCCTTGAGCAGGACAGGCATGGCGGGAACTCCGATCGATCCCCTTTCAATCTGTCAGCATGGTTTTGGTTGCGCCGATGACAAGGCCGAATCGCGGTGACATGATCCGCGCATGGACAATGAACGCATAGAAGAACTCTTCCAGAGCCTGGGCCCGGTCAGCATCCGGAAACTGTTCGGCGGCAAGGGCATCTATGCCGACGGCGTCATCGTCGCCATCGTGCTGCGCGGCGAATTGATGCTGAAAGCGGACGAGCAAAGCGCGCCCGATTTCGAGGCCGCCGGCTGCACGCAGTGGACCTACACCGGGTCCCGGCACGGCAAGCTGGTGGCGATGCCCTATTGGAGCATTCCCGATAGTGCCTTCGACGACCCCGACGAGATAGCGGTCTGGGCGCGGCGGGCCTATGAGGCGGGGCGGCGGGCGGGAAAATAACGCTAGGACCTCGGGGCGATGAGGCAGTGCAGACTTTTTCGGAGACGTCCAGCAGGACAGAGGAGGGCGTGACGGAACTCGGTGGTCGCGAGTAGCCGTGGTGCCGCCGCTCGTATTTCCGGCGTCCTACAGCGCCCCGGCAATTCGCGCTGCCAGCCGAGCATTGTTTTCGACCAGCGCGATGTTGGTCTTCAGGCTCCGGCCGCCGGTGAGTTCGAGGATTTTGGAGAGCAGGAACGGCGTCACCGCCTTGCCGGTAACGTTGAGCGCCTCGGCGGCCTTCTGGGCGGCCTCGATGTAGCCGGCCATCTCGCCGGCCGGGATTTCGTGATCCTCCGGCACCGGATTGGCGATCAGCATGCCGCCGCTCAGGCCCAGCGCCTGTCGCGTCTTGTAAAAATGCGCGATCTCTTCCGGCGCGTGCAAGGTCAGCGGCGCGCGGAACGGCGACTGCCGCGACCAGAAGGCCGGCATGGTCTCGCAGCCATGGCCGATCACGGGCACGCCGCGGGTCTCCAGCACCTCCAGCGTCTTTTCGATGTCGAGGATGGCCTTGGCCCCAGCCGAGACGACGATGACGGGCGTGCGCGCCAGCTCATCGAGGTCGGCGGAAATGTCGAAGCTTTTTTCGGCGCCCTTGTGCACGCCGCCGATGCCGCCGGTGGCGAACACCTTTATCCCAACCATATGCGCGGCGATCATTGTGGCGGCAACCGTGGTGCCGCCGGTGCGCCCTTGCGCGACGGCGAAGCCGAGATCTGCGCGCGAGAGCTTCATGGCGTCGCCGGTCATGGCGAGCGATTCGCGTTCTCCGTCGGAGAGGCCGATCTTGATGCGGCCCGCCACCACGGCGATCGTCGCCGGCACCGCGCCGCCGTCCGCAATGATCCTTTCCACGTCGGCCGCCATGGCGCCATTGTCGGGGTAGGGCATGCCGTGGGTTATGATGGTGCTTTCCAGCGCCACCACGGGCTTCCCGGCGGCCAAGGCTTGCGCCACCGGCGCGTGGACATCGATGAAGGCGCGGGCGGTGTCTGGGGTCATCTGGATCTCCAATCCGAAGTGCGGCGCATCCTTTCGGATGCCGGTCTCATGCCATTTTCTGCTCTTCGGGCACAAGAGCCAGCGCTTGCGCGAAAGTCGCCGTGGTGAAATCGGGAACGGCGCTCGCGCTTTCAATAGCCAGCGTCGCGGCGGCGACGCCCTCGCGCAACGCCGCGCGCAAGGGCATGCCGCGCAGTAGGGCGGCGACCGTCGCGCCGGCAAGCGCATCGCCGGCGCCGGTGACGTCCACGACCTTTCTTGGAGGGGGCGGGACGACGGCAAAGCTGCCGTCGCGGTCGAAACCCAGCACCGGGCCGCCGCCCGCCGTGACCACCGCGCTGTCGAGGCCGGCGCTTCTCAGCCCGTCGAGGATAGTTTTTTGAGAGGCGGCATCGTCAAGTCCGGCAAGCGCCACCGCCTCGCGCCTGTTCATGAAGGCGACGGCCAGGCCGCCGAGCACCGGTGTCAAGCGCACGACCTTGGCCGGTGAAATGGCAATGGCGAACACGGGCTTGCCGGCGGCAAGCGACACCAGCCGCTCCAGAGCCGCCGATGGCAGATTGGCGTCGCACAGGACGGCATCTGCGGCGGCGATCTCCTCCCTCACCCTGGAGCGGCGGATCTGCTTTGCAAATGCCAGTTCATAAAGCGCCATGTCGGCAAAGCCGACGAGCAGTTCGCCCTCGCGGTCGATCAGCGCCGTATAGCTCGGCGTCGTGCGGTCGAGGAACACCGCGGACAGGTCGGCAATGCCTGCTTCGGCGATGGCGCGCGAAACCGTGTCGGCGGCGGCATCACCGCCGCGCACCGACAGCAACGAGCCCGAGACGCCTCGCCGCACCGTGCTGCGCAATGCGTTGAAGACGCCGCCGCCAACGTCCTCGCGCATCGTGCCCGGGTTGGAGGCAGCCGGCACGTAAGCGCCGGACACCTGGCCGCGCCTGTCGATATGGGCGCCGCCCACCGCCAGGACTCTTGGAGATCTCACCATGCGCCGATATGACCTTTGTTGGCGGTCACGCACAAGCGCCATGCTGTGCGACGGAGCTTCGCAGGCAACAACCAGCGATTCGTGAGGCCGGCATGGCGAACCAGCCTGGCCCAATATTCGGACCATGTTGGAGCCGAATCGTGAGACAAAAAAAGAACAAATCAGGATGTTGCTTATTTTTCAAATGCTTGATCCCTCTTGCCAAATGAGAACAAAAAAGGTACAAATAACCAAGGATTACGGATTGTCCGGCCTTCATTGACGACTACGGGGTGATGTATCATGGCTCAGAACAGCTTGCGGCTTGTAGAGGATAAGGCAGTGGACAAATCAAAGGCTCTGGATGCGGCGCTGTCGCAAATCGAGCGGGCTTTCGGCAAGGGCTCGATCATGCGGCTCGGCGCGAACGAGCAGGTCGTCGAGATCGAAACCGTGCCGACCGGCTCGCTTGGCCTCGACATCGCGCTTGGCGTCGGCGGCCTGCCGCGCGGCCGCATCATCGAGATCTACGGGCCGGAAAGCTCGGGCAAGACGACGCTGGCGCTGCACACGGTGGCGGAAGCCCAGAAGAAGGGCGGCATCTGCGCCTTCGTCGATGCCGAGCACGCGCTCGATCCGGTCTATGCCCGCAAGCTCGGCGTCGATCTCGAAAACCTCCTGATCTCGCAGCCTGACACTGGCGAGCAGGCGCTTGAAATCTGCGATACGCTGGTGCGCTCCGGCGCCATCGATGTGCTGGTGGTCGATTCGGTCGCGGCGCTGACGCCACGCGCCGAAATCGAGGGCGAGATGGGCGATTCGTTGCCCGGCCTGCAGGCCCGCCTGATGAGCCAGGCGCTGCGCAAGCTGACCGCCTCGATCTCGCGCTCCAACACCATGGTCATCTTCATCAACCAGATCCGTATGAAGATCGGCGTCATGTTCGGCTCGCCTGAAACCACCACCGGCGGCAATGCGCTCAAATTCTACGCCTCGGTGCGTCTCGATATCCGCCGCATCGGCTCGGTCAAGGACCGCGACGAGGTCGTCGGCAACCAGACCCGCGTCAAGGTGGTCAAGAACAAGCTGGCGCCGCCCTTCAAGGTGGTCGAGTTCGACATCATGTACGGCGAAGGTGTGTCGAAGACCGGCGAACTGGTCGATCTCGGCGTCAAGGCCGGCGTGGTCGAGAAATCGGGCGCCTGGTTCTCCTACAATTCGCAGCGTCTCGGCCAGGGCCGCGAGAACGCGAAGCTGTTCCTGCGCGACAATCCCGATACGGCGCGCGAGATCGAACTTGCGCTCAGGCAGAACGCCGGACTGATCGCCGAAAAATTCCTCGAGAATGGCGGCTCCGAAGGTGGCGATGATGGCTTCGAGGATGAAGCCGGCGCGATGTAAGCGCTCGTCGGCACGATCTAGCGTTCGCTGGCGCGATCTAGCGTTCGGTTTACGGCCCGAGTTCGGCCATAATCCCGGTTCATCAACTTGAGCTTATGTAATCGAGTTCTGTAGTATTGCGTTTCGAACCGCCGGCCCCGTGCCGGCGGTTCGCGTTTTGAGCGGCTGGCGAACCGCGAATTGGCCAGCTTGCGTGTTTCTGGACAGGGTGCCAAGCGGCGGCTAAAAGGCCAGCTCCATCTTCTAAAGCAGAGCCCATTTTCCGCCGGTCCGGCCGGCGGCTCTCTCGAAAAGGCAGCATTCATGAGTGGCGTGAACGAGATCCGGTCGACATTTCTCGACTATTTCCGCAAGGAGGGTCACGAAGTCGTGGCGTCGAGCCCGCTTGTGCCGCGCAACGATCCGACGCTGATGTTCACCAATGCCGGCATGGTGCAGTTCAAGAACGTCTTCACCGGCCTGGAGAAGCGGCCCTATTCGCGTGCCACGACCGCCCAGAAAAGCGTTCGCGCCGGCGGCAAGCACAACGACCTCGACAATGTCGGCTACACCGCGCGCCACCTGACCTTCTTCGAGATGCTCGGCAATTTCTCCTTCGGCGACTATTTCAAGGAGCGCGCCATCGAGTTGGCCTGGAACCTCATTACCAGGGAGTTCGGGCTTAAGAAGGACAAGCTGCTCGTCACCGTCTACCACACCGACGACGAGGCGGCCGGCTTCTGGAAGAAGATCGCCGGCTTTTCCGATGATCGCATCATCCGCATCCCGACCTCCGACAATTTCTGGGCGATGGGCGACACCGGGCCATGCGGGCCATGCTCGGAAATCTTCATCGACCGTGGCGAGCACATCTGGGGCGGCCCGCCCGGCACCCCGGAGGAGGATGGCGACCGGTTCCTGGAATTCTGGAACCTGGTGTTCATGCAGTACGAGCAGGTGACGAAGGACGAGCGGATCGACCTGCCGCGCCCGTCGATCGACACCGGCATGGGCCTGGAGCGCATGGCCTCCATCCTGCAAGGCGTGGAAAGCGTCTTTGAGACCGATCTGTTTCGGCACTTGATCGATGCGGCGTCGTCCGCGCTCGGTCGCGGTCCCGACGCCGAGACCGTCGCATCCTATCGCGTCATAGCCGATCACCTGCGCTCGTCGTCGTTCCTGGTCGCAGACGGCGTGCTGCCATCGAATGAAGGCCGCGGCTATGTGCTGCGCCGCATCATGCGCCGCGCCATGCGCCATGCACAGCTGCTCGGTGCGAACGAGCCGCTGGTGTGGAAGCTGGTGCCGGCGCTGGTTCGCGAGATGGGTCAGGCCTATCCGGAACTGGTGCGCGGCGAACAGCTGATCACCGAGACGCTGAAGCTTGAGGAGACCAGGTTCCGCAAGACACTGGTGCGTGGCCTCGGTTTGCTGTCGGAGGCGACGGAAAAGCTCGGCGCCGGCGACATGCTGGACGGCGAGACGGCCTTCAAGCTTTACGACACCTATGGCTTCCCGCTCGACCTGACGCAGGATGCGCTGCGCCAGCGCAACATCTCGGTCGATCTTGCCGGCTTCACCAATGCGATGGAGCAGCAGAAGGCCGAGGCGCGTAAGCACTGGGCAGGTTCCGGCGAGGCGGCGACGGAAGCGGTCTGGTTCCCGGTGCGCGAAAAAGCCGGTGCCACCGAATTCCTCGGCTACGAGACCGAGCAGGCGGAAGGCATCATCCAGGCGGTTGTCCGCGACGGCAAGACCGTCGACAGCGCCGGCAAGGGCGAAGCGGTAGCCGTGGTCGTCAACCAGACGCCGTTCTATGCCGAATCCGGCGGCCAGATGGGCGACACCGGAACCATTTCAGGCGAAGGCTTCTCGATCGAGATTTCCGATACGCAGAAGAAGGCCGACGGGCTGTTCGTGCATCTCGGCAAGGTGGTCAGCGGCACTGCCAGGACGGGTGCCGCCGTCGAGCTGAAGGTTGACCATGCGAGGCGCTCCAGGCTGCGCGCGAACCATTCCGCGACGCATCTGATCCATGAGGCGCTGCGCGAGGTGCTGGGCACCCATGTGGCACAGAAGGGCTCGCTGGTCGCGCCCGAGCGCCTGCGCTTCGACATCTCGCACAACAAGCCCATCTCGCCCTCGGAACTCGAGGAGGTCGAGCGCATGGCCAATGAGATCGTGGTGCAGAACAGCCCGGTGATCACGCGCCTGATGTCGGTCGACGATGCCATTGCCGAAGGCGCCATGGCGCTGTTCGGCGAGAAATACGGCGATGAGGTGCGCGTCGTGTCTATGGGCACGGGCCTACATGGCGCCAAGGCCAACCGCCCCTATTCGGTCGAGCTTTGCGGCGGCACGCATGTCAGGGCAACCGGTGACATCGGCCTGGTGCGCGTCGTGTCCGACAGCGCCGTCGCCGCAGGCGTGCGCCGCATCGAGGCGCTGACGGGCGAGGCCGCGCGCAAGCATCTCGACGAACAGGACCGGCGGCTGAAGGCGGCCGCGGCAACACTGAAAATCTCGCCGGCCGACGTGCCGGCGCGTGTTGAAGCCCTGCTCGAAGAGCGCAAGAAGCTCGAGAAGGAGCTCACCGAAGCGCGCAAGAAGCTGGCGCTGGGCGGCGGGTCGCCCGCTGACGCGCCGGCCGCCAACGAGACCGTCGCGGGCGTCGGCTTCCTCGGCAAGTCGGTTTCCGGTGTCTCGCCGAAGGATCTGAAGCCGCTCGCCGATGCCGGCAAAAGCTCGCTCGGCTCCGGCGTGGTCGTGTTTGTCGGTGCGGGCGAGGACAACAAGGCGAGCGTCGTGGTCGCTGTCACCGATGATCTCGTCGGCCGCTTCAGCGCCGTCGACCTGGTGCGCGTCGCCTCCGCGGTACTCGGCGGGCAGGGCGGCGGCGGCCGGCCCGACATGGCGCAGGCCGGTGGCCCCGATGCCTCGAAGGCCGACGACGCGATTGCTGCGGTGAGGGCGGCGCTGGAGGCGGCGTGATTCATTGCAGAATTGGGGGGCAACGCTCCAGGCCGGTTGCTTCCCTTCGAGGTCGCGCGGCCCCTCATGATGGGCGGCGCGACATCAATGATCGGTTATCCGCGAAATCGTTGACCTGAATCGAATATCGCTGCGCTGCGCTGTCGCAGATCAGCCGGCCTTTTCAGTCCTGGCAAAGCTTGCCTGTTTAGCAATACAATCCCACCAGTCCTGTATGTCGGCAAAGCGAGCCAGCAGTTTGCGCCCTTCCGCCACCTTGACGAAATAGCCGACGATCGGTGCCGCATGCAGGTCGGCGAGCGTCAGTTGATTGCCGAGCAACCACGGCCCCGGGGATCTCAATGATGAGAGCACCTGAAGGACCGTTCCTGCTTGTCGTAATCCGCTGACAATCAGCGCTTCGTCAGGCGACGCCTTCTCCAGCCGCTCCACGGCGACGTCCCAGACCATGGCCCGATAGCCATAAGCGTCGAGCATGCCGATGATCTGGTTCATCCGCGCGCGGCCGCGCGGATCGTTCGGCTGCAAGGGCGGTCCGTCGAAAGCTTCATCAACATAGCGCGTGATCGCGCTGGCCTCGAACAGGCGAAAACCGTCATGCTCGAAGGCCGGGATGCGGCCGAACGGGTGGTGCTCGAAATACCAGCCGGGGATGCCCTCGGCGGCGAACACATCGACCGGCACAAGCTCGTAGTCGACGCCCTTCTCCTCCAGCGCCATGCGCGCTATGCGCACGTAAACGCTGTAGTCGGCGCCGTAGAGGACCGGTTTGGCCATGTTGCCAGTCCTTTGCTTTCGATTTTCGTTGGCCCAAAAAAGCGAAGGCTCCTTCCGGAGCCTTCGGCATGTTGAACCCGCGGGTGCTTACGCCATCGCCTTCTGCAAATTCTCGTCGATCTTGTCCAGGAAACCAGTGGTCGAAAGCCAGGGCTGGTCGGGGCCGATCAGCAGCGACAGGTCCTTGGTCATGAAGCCGGATTCGACGGTCTGGATGCAGACCTTTTCGAGTGTCTCCGCGAAGCGTTTCAATTCAGCATTGTCGTCGAGCTTGGCGCGATGGGCGAGGCCCCGGGTCCAGGCGAAGATCGAGGCGATCGAATTGGTCGAGGTTTCCTCGCCCTTCTGGTGCTGGCGATAGTGGCGCGTCACGGTGCCGTGCGCGGCTTCCGCTTCCACCGTCTTGCCGTCCGGCGTCATCAGCACCGACGTCATCAGGCCAAGCGAGCCGAACCCCTGCGCCACCGTGTCGGACTGTACGTCGCCGTCATAGTTCTTGCAGGCCCAGACATAGCCGCCCGACCATTTCAGGCTGGAGGCCACCATGTCGTCGATCAGGCGGTGCTCGTACCACAGCTTCTTGGACTTGAACTCGGCCTCGAACTCAGCCTCGTAGACCTCCTGGAAAATATCCTTGAAGCGGCCGTCATAGGCCTTGAGGATGGTATTCTTGGTCGAGAGATAGACCGGGTAGTTGCGCAGCAGGCCATAGTTCAGCGAGGCGCGGGCGAATTCGCGGATCGACTCGTCGAGATTGTACATGGCCATGGCGACGCCGGCGCCGGGCGCATCGAACACGTCGTGCTCGATCACCTGGCCATCCTCGCCGACGAACTTGATCGTGAGCTTGCCCTTGCCGGGAAAACGGAAATCGGTGGCGCGGTACTGGTCGCCATAGGCGTGGCGGCCGACGATGATCGGCTTGGTCCAGCCGGGCACCAGCCGCGGCACGTTCTTCATGATGATCGGCTCGCGGAAGATGGTGCCGCCGAGAATGTTGCGGATGGTGCCGTTCGGCGACTTCCACATCTTCTTCAGCTTGAATTCCTCGACGCGCTGCTCGTCGGGCGTGATGGTCGCGCATTTCACGCCGACGCCGTATTTTTTGATGGCGTTGGCCGAATCGACGGTCACCTGGTCGTTGGTGGCGTCGCGATGCTCGATGCCGAGGTCGTAATATTCAAGCTTGAGGTCGAGATAAGGGTGGATCAGCTTGTCCTTGATGAACTGCCAGATGATGCGGGTCATCTCGTCGCCGTCGAGTTCGACGACCGGGTTCGCCACCTTGATCTTCGCCATGGAAAGAATGCCTCGTTGCTGGGAAATGGGACGGCCTTGCCCGCGTGGCGTTCGGCCGGGGATGCGCCCCTATATCAAAGCGTTTTTGGCCGCGCAAACGACGATCGGTCACGAAAGCGAAGCGATCGCCCCGCCATTTGCGAATGGTTCATTTTCGCGGCCGAATATGGCAGGGGACGCTGAAATGCCGCAAACAGCAGTTCATTGACAATCATGCCCGTCACCAAAGATTCCGATACCGCTTCAGTCGCCAGCCCCGCCATCATCCTCGTGGAGCCGCAGCTCGGCGAGAATATCGGCATGGTTGCGCGCGCCATGGCCAATTTCGGCCTGGTCGAACTTCGCCTCGTCAACCCGCGCGACGGCTGGCCGAACGAGAAGGCGCGGGCGGCGGCCAGCCGCGCCGACCATGTCATCGACGCCGTCAAGGTTTTCGACGATCTCGCCACGGCGATGGCCGACCTGAATTTCGTTTTCGCGACCACCGCAAGGCAACGCGACGGCTTCAAGCCCGTGCGCGGGCCGGTCGAGGCGGGCAGGGTGCTCCGGGCTCGCCATGGCATGGGTCAGCGAACCGGCATCCTGTTCGGCCGCGAGCGTTTCGGCCTCTATAATGACGAGGTTGGCCTCGCCGACGAGATCGTCACTTTTCCGGTCGATCCCGATTTTTCCTCGCTCAACATCGCCCAGGCCGCGCTTCTCATGTCCTACGAGTGGATGAAATCCGGCCTCGAGGACGAGACCAAGACCAACTTTACGGGTCCGGACATGAAGCCGGCCAGCAAGGAAGAACTGCACGGCCTGTTCGCCTATCTCGAAGGCGCACTCGAAGCGCGCGGCTATTTCCGGCCGGCGCCGAAGAAGCCGAAGATGGTTGACAATCTGCGCGCCGTATTGACCCGGGCGGGATTTGCCGAGCCGGAGCTCAAGGTGCTGCGCGGCATCATCTCGTCGCTGGACAGGTTCTCGCCGGCGATGCCGCGCGGCGACGGCTCTCCGGGAGATGATCCAAGGCGGCTTCCGGCAGCGGCGCGCGCCGGCGGTCCCGGCCGCAAGACCAATGCGGATCGTCAGGTGGCCGATGACGACGACAACGCCGCGCCGCCGCTCGGCGGCAAGGGAACCGACAATGACTGATCAGCCGATCCTGATGTTCGATTCCGGCATTGGCGGGCTGACTGTGCTGCGCGAGGCGCGCGTGCTGATGCCCGACCGCCGCTTCGTCTACATCGCCGACGATGCCGCCTTCCCCTTTGGCGCCTGGGAGGAACCGGCGCTGCGGGTCCATATTCTCGACCTGTTCGGCAAATTGCTCGACCGGTTCGCCCCGGCCATCTCGGTCATCGCCTGCAACACCGCCTCGACGCTGGTGATCGATGCGTTGCGCGAGAGATTTCCCGGCCATCCCTTTGTCGGCACCGTGCCTGCGATCAAGCCGGCGGCGGAGCGTACCCGCTCCGGCCTCGTCTCCGTGCTGGCGACGCCGGGCACGGTGAAACGGCAATACACGCGCGACCTGATCAGCAAATGGGCGCAGAAGTGCCATGTCCGGCTGGTCGGTAGCGACCGCCTGGCGGGGCTGGCCGAAGCCTATATGCGCGAAGGGTTCGTCGACGAGGAAGCCGTGCGCGCCGAGATCTCCCCGTGTTTCATCGAGCGCAACGGCATGCGCACCGACATCGCCGTGCTCGCCTGTACGCACTATCCTTTTCTGGTCAACCGCATGCGCAAGACCGCACCCTGGCCGGTCGACTGGATCGATCCTGCCGAAGCGATCGCCCGGCGGGCGATGTCGCTGCTGTCGCCGGTCAATGGGCCGTTGCCGCATGGTGAGCCGGACATCGCGGTCTTCACGTCCGGCAAGGCGGATTTTGCCACCAGCCGTTTGATGCAGGGCTTTGGACTGGCGGTCGCCTGATTTCCGGAACATTGGCGAGGCCGTTTCGTTTTCTCCCAGGCAATGAAGGGAGAAAAACCATGCCTGCCACCTCGAAAGCCCAGCAGAAGGCCGCCGGCGCCGCATTGTCGGCCAAGCGCGGCGAGACCAAGAAGAGCGAGCTCAAAGGCGCTTCCAAAGGGATGTACGAATCCATGAGCGAAAAGCAGCTCGAGGAATTCGCCGAAACCAAGCGCAAGGATCTGCCGGAGAAAAAGAAGCACTGAGGGAAGCGCTATTTGGCAACGACCTTCTTGAAGGGTTCGTCCAATGGCAAGAAATAGGCCAGCGACGGGGTCGCAGGCCTTGATGTTATTGTCGGGTCAATGGCCGACGTAATCAGCGCCAGGGGCGGCTGTTAGCGCCAGTGGCAGCTGTTAGCGCCAGTGGCAGCTGTTAGCGCCAGTGGCAACGTCGCACTTTTTGGCGAATGACATGGCGGTGACCATGGCTCCAGACGACGCGCTTCCTGACCACAATCCGGCATACCTGATGAGGCCGGTGGCCTTGCCAATGCCTTGCCATCGCCGGCTCAGGAGTAATGACGGCCATCGATCCGGCCAACACCGTCGCACCAGTCAGGCTTAGAAAGAACTTCTTCATCCGAATTCAGGCTCCTCTGCTCAAGTCCCTTCCTGGAGCGGTTCAGCTTCGGGGAATCGCCGCCCCGCTCCGGTTTTTTACACAATCCCGGGTAGAAACCGCTAGCGCTTTCCGGGAATTGTTCTAATACCGCGGGCGCGACAACCTCCCGCCGGATGCGACACCGCATTGAACAACAACACTGAAAATCGTAGATGGTCGCGGGGCGGCGCCAGTTGGAACCTTGACAGCGGTTAAATCTCTGTTTAACAGCGCTCCCAACACCGGGCCGCAACGCCCGGTGGTTTGTTTTGCATGCGCAAGACCTCGACGGAAGCCAGTCTGTTTTCCAAGGTCTTGTTTGAACTGACGTGTCCCGTGGGTTTTTCGCCGCGTTGCGTGGAAAAACCCTGTCAGGTCTCGAAAACGGAGGCCAGAGGAGGGCGCGTTTCCTTCACCCGGACCATGAGGCTCCGGGTTATGTTGTTTTGAAAGGGAATGCGATGAGCAAGCGCGAATCCGCGAAGTACAAGATCGACCGCCGTCTCGGCGAAAACATCTGGGGCCGCCCGAAGTCCCCGGTCAACAAGCGTGAATACGGCCCCGGCCAGCACGGCCAGCGCCGCAAGGGCAAGCTTTCCGATTTCGGCTTGCAGCTGCGCGCCAAGCAGAAGCTGAAGGGCCACTATGGCGACGTTTCGGAAAAGCAGTTCCGCAAGGTCTATGAGGAGGCCGACCGCCGCAAGGGCGACACCTCGGAGAACCTGATCGGCCTGCTCGAGTCGCGTCTGGACGCGGTCGTCTATCGCGCCAAGTTCGTGCCGACCATTTTCGCCGCCCGCCAGTTCGTCAACCACGGCCATGTCAACGTCAACGGCAAGCGCGTCAACATCGGCTCGTACCGCTGCAAGCCGGGCGACGTCGTCGAAGTGCGCGAAAAGTCGAAGCAGCTGGTGATCGTCCTGGAATCGGTCGGCCTCGCCGAACGCGACGTGCCGGACTACATCGAAGCCGATCACAACAAGATGACCGCGACCTTCTCGCGCATCCCGGGCCTGGCGGACGTTCCGTTCGCCGTCCAGATGGAACCGAACCTCGTCGTCGAATTCTATTCGCGTTAAGCGAAGGCTTTTTGCGAGACCGGAGGGGCCGCCCATCGAGGCGGCCTTTTCTTTGTCGGCCATGTCCGCTAATCCGGGCGGCAACGAAGCTCCGAACGTTCGTTGCTCCAGGATTTGGAACCGACGCCATGAACATGCTGCCAGACGCTCAATCGCTTGAGCAGGCCGCCGACATCGAAGGCGGTTTTCATCCGCTGTTCGCCGATGTGCCGTCTTCGGTCGAGTTCAACAAATTGCGCAAGCGGCTGCTGCGGCTGACCCGCCAGGCGATCGAGGATTTTTCGATGGTCAGGCCAGGCGAGCGCTGGCTGGTGGCCCTGTCGGGCGGCAAGGATTCCTACGGCCTGCTTGCCATGCTGCTGGACCTCAAATGGCGCGGCCTGCTGCCGGTGGAGCTGCTGGCCTGCAATCTCGACCAGGGCCAGCCGAACTTTCCCAAGCACATCCTGCCCGATTACCTCAATGCCCACGGCATTGCACACCGCATCGAATACCAGGACACCTACTCCGTCGTCACCGACAAGCTGCCGCAGGGCAGCACCTATTGCTCGCTCTGTTCACGCCTGCGGCGTGGTCATCTCTATCGCGTAGCCCGAGAGGAGGGGTGCTCGGCGCTGGTGCTCGGCCATCATCGCGAGGACATTCTCGAAACCTTCTTCATGAACCTGTTCCACGGCGGCCGTCTCGCCGCCATGCCGCCCAAGCTGCTCAACGACGAGGGCGACGTCATGGTGCTGCGGCCGCTTGCCTACTGCGCCGAAACCGATCTGGAAAAGTTCGCCGCGGCGATGCGGTTCCCGATCATCCCTTGCGATCTCTGCGGCAGCCAGGAAGGTCTCCAGCGCAACGCGATGAAGGCCATGCTTGACGATATCGAAAAGCGCATGCCCGGCCGCAAGGACACGATGCTGCGTGCGTTGTCCAACACCAGGCCGTCGCATCTGCTCGACAGGAAACTATTCGATTTCGCCGCCCTCGATGAAACGCTCTCCAGCAGGCAAGACATTTCCGATGACATTTGACGATACCGCGATCGACTGGCTGGCCAGCACCCTGGCCGAAGCAGCCGAAGCCGAAATCATGCCGCGCTTTCGCCGGTTGGGCGGCGGCGACGTCCGCCAGAAGACGTCGGCCGCCGACTTGGTGACGGAAGCCGACGTCAGTGCCGAGCGGCTGATCACCGCCAAGCTGCGTGAGCGCTACCCAACGGCCATGATCGTCGGCGAGGAAGCCTGTTCCGACAATCCGGCGCTGCTCGACGGTCTTGGCGATGCCGATCTGGCTTTCACCATCGACCCGGTGGACGGCACTTTCAATTTCGCTTCCGGCGTGCCGTTGTTCGGCGTCATGCTGGGTGTCGTGGTCCGGGGTGAGACCGTCGCAGGCATCATCCACGATCCGGTCGGCAAGGACTGGCTGATCGGCGCCAGGGGCGCCGGCAGTCATATCAGGCACGCGCATGGCAACCTGGAAAAAGTGCGTGTCGCGGCGCCCGTGCCGATCTCGGGAATGACCGGCTCCGTCTCCTGGCAGTACATGGCCGAACCAGAGCGGTCGCGGCTGGCGCGCAACCAGACGAAAATCCTGTCGCAATTCGCCTATCGCTGCGCCGCGCATGAATATCGCCTGCTGGCCAGCGGCCATGCCCATTTCGTCGTCTACAACAAGCTGATGCCGTGGGACCATCTGCCCGGTGTCCTGATCCATACCGAGGCCGGCGGCCACGCCGCGCGTTTCGACGCCAGTGCCTACCTACCGTCGCATGTCGGCGGCGGCCTGCTTGTCGCACCCGACCGGGAAAGCTGGCGCGAGTTGCGCAGCGAACTCTGGACGCAATAGCCGGCTGCCAATTCGATTACCAGCCGAGCGCCGCAAAGGCGACAATTCAATGCAGATCGGCAATGTGCCCCGAGACGGGTTGATTCTGCGGCTGGAACATCTTGCCGCGTTCGGCGATGAAGATCATCAGCAGGGCTGCGACCGAGACGCTGCAGAAGCCGGCGGCCAACGGCGTCACCGTGCCGTTGAAAGCCTGGCCGATCAGCGTGCCGAGAATGCCGCCGAGAAACGTCTGCATGAAGCCCAGGATGGACGAGGCCGTGCCGGCCAGTTGGCCGAGCGGCTCCATGGCGAGCGCGTTGAAATTCGCGCCGAGCGCGCCGAAAGGGAGCATGGCGCAGGCAAAGAAGGTGACGAACAGCCAGAGCGGCATCTTCATTTCCAGCGAAACCACCAGCCAGGCCAGGCTGATGACCAGAAACAACAGCAGCGCGCTCTGCGACAGGCGGCGCATGCCGACGCGGCCGACAAGACGCGAATTCAGGTAGTTGGAGAAGGCGAGCACGCCGGCAACGCCGGCGAAGATGACCGGAAACAATTCGCCGACATTGAATATGTCGACATAAATCTGCTGCGCCGAGGCGATGAAGCCGAACATGGCGCCGAAGATGAACGTACTGGCGAAGGCATAGCAGATCGCGACGCGGTTGGTCAGCACGATGCGGAACCCGCCGACAATGGCATTGACGGTCAATGGCCGGCGATATTCCGGATGTAGCGTCTCGGGCAGGCGCAGCAGCGACCAGGCCGAGACGACAAGCGCGCCGACGGCCATGGTGACGAAGATCAAATGCCAGGTCGCGAACAGCATGATGAACTGGCCGATGCCGGGAGCAATCACCGGGATCGCCATGAACACCATGAAGATCAGCGACATCACCTCGGCCATGCGCCGGCCATCGAACGTGTCGCGCACGATCGAGACGGCGATGACGCGGGTCGCGGCCGCACCGATGCCTTGCACGGCCCGGCAAAGTAGAAGCGTTTCAAAGCTTGGCGATATGGCGGCCGCGGCGGCCGCCGCCACATAAATGATCAGGCCGGCGACAAGCGGCGCACGGCGCCCGAATCGGTCCGAGAGCGGTCCGAAAAACAGCTGTCCGCCGCCAAAACCCAGAATATAGGCGGTGATGACATATTGCCGGTGGTTTTCGTTCTCGACGCCAAGCGAGGCGCCGATCTGCTGCAGCGCCGGCAGCATGATGTCGATGGCCAACGAATTGAGCGCCATCAGCGCTGCGCACAGCGCGATGAACTCCCAGCGCGGAATGGGCAATTTGCTTGCCGATTGCGGTGCTGACGTCTGCTGGTCCACGGCAAGTCCGATCTCTCAAACGAAAACGCGCCGGTGGCCCGGCGCATTGGCTCGTCCTGGTCCGGGTCCCGGACGCAAAATTGCCGAGGCGGGGCTGCCCCGGTGCTCAGGGCATGTCGACGGCGACATGCCCAACCGAAATCAGGCGGCGCCTTTGACGCTCACGCCCTTCTCGACAAGGAATGTCTGCAACTCGCCCGCCTGGAACATTTCGCGCACGATGTCGCAGCCACCGACGAATTCGCCCTTGACGTAGAGCTGAGGGATCGTCGGCCAGTTGGAGTATTCCTTGATGCCCTGGCGCAGCTCGGCCGAATCCAGCACGTTCACGCCTTTGTAGTCGGCGCCGATATAGTCGAGGATCTGGACAACCTGGCCGGAAAATCCGCATTGCGGGAAACCGGGCGTGCCCTTCATGAAAAGCACGACGTCGTTGCCCTTCACCTCGTTGTCGATGTAGTCGTTGATGCCGCTCATGGAATATCCTTTCCCGCCTGTGGGAGTCAGGCTCGAAGCTTTTCCATCAGATAAACCCATAGGTTGCCCGAAACAAGACTTTAGCCGCGTGGTGGCCTGAATGGCGCAAAAGATGCGGCGTTTTGGGCCAAGCGACTTTGGCGCTGGAAGCCCCTAGTCCGGCACGCTGGTCTGCAGCGCCAGCGCGTGCAGCACGCCGCCCATATTGCCCTTCAGCGCGTCATAGACCATCTGGTGCTGCTGCACGCGGCTTTTTCCGCGAAAGCTCTCGGCGACCACTTCGGCCGCATAGTGATCGCCGTCGCCGGCAAGGTCACGGATGGTCACCCTGGCGTCCGGGATCCCCTCCTTGATCAGTTTTTCAATGTCGCGGGCATCCATTGCCATGGCAAATTCCTGTTTTTAGGGCGGGCTGCGGCGTGGCTGCCCGTGCGATGAGAGTCGGGGTGAACCTAAAGCCTTTCCGGCCGGGATTGAAGCCGTTCCGTCCAGCCCCAGCGCGATTGTGGCTCACGACGCGTTCTCGCTCTGACCGCCGGCGTCGTCTGCGGGCTCGTCCTCGGGCGTCGAGAAGGTCCGCCCAAGGCTGAAGGTCAGCACATAGAGGGGAAGGTTGATCGCCAGGTTGGCAATCGGCAGGTAGGCGGTCATCCGCCAGACGGGCGAGAAGAACGGCTGGCCGTAGCCATCGCAGGCCAGCGAGGAGCCATACTCCCACAGTGCCCCCAATGCGGCCGCGACGGCGAAAAGTTTTATGCAGGTGAAGATGTGCCTTGTCCGTGCCCGGTCCGGCAGAAGCCGGCTCCAAAGCACCAGGCAGACAAGCGGAACTGCATAGAAAAGGTTTTGCAGGCCAAGCATCGGAAGCGTGTCGTTGGCCGCGGCGAGGAACTCCGCGCGTGTATCCAACCGGGCGCAGACCTCGCTCGATGTCGTCGACAGCAGGAAAAAGACGAACGGGCCGAGAAACCAGAAGAAGAACAGCGATGGCCAGAAGACGACTGCAAGCAGTGCCCGGACGGCCAGTTTCCTGTGGTTGAGCATGATTTTTCCGAAAAAATCGTTTCCCACTTTTCGGGATCACGCTCTGCTCAAATGGTCTGATCCATGAAGCGCGGGAACCAGCCTTCGTGCGCGGCGGTCAATTCGCCGAGCGGGATCGCCCGTGCCTCGCCGAGTTTCAGCGTGTTGCCGCCGGTCGAGCCGATCCAGGGCGCGAAAATACCGAGTTCGCCTTGCTGTTTGCGGATCGCGTCCCAGTCCTCACTGTCTGGATCGATTGACAGCGTGAGGAGATAGCGGCCCTGGTCCTCGCCGAACCAGACCGGAATAGGATCGGTGCCGGCCAGTCCGGGGACCGTCGCGCCGATGCCTGATGCCATCGCCATCTCGGCCAGCGCGACCGCAATGCCGCCGTCGGAAACGTCGTGAGCCGCGGTGACGATGCCGGACGCGATGAGGGCGCGCACATGGTCGCCGACACGCTTTTCATGGTCGAGGTCGACCGGCGGCGGCGGGCCGTCGCTGCGGCCGTGGATGTCGCGCAAGTAGACCGATTGGCCGAGATGCGTGCCCCATGAGGCCGGCGCGCCGACCAGCAGGATCATCTGGCCTTGCGCAGCGAAGCCGGCCCGCACCATCTTCGACCAGTCGGCGATCAGCCCGACGCCGCCGATGGTCGGCGTCGGCAGGATGCCCTGGCCATTGGTTTCGTTGTAGAGCGAGACATTGCCGGAAACGATCGGGAAGCCGAGCGCGCGGCAGGCATCGCCAATGCCCTTCACCGCGCCGACCAACTGACCCATGATCTCCGGCCGTTCCGGATTGCCGAAATTGAGATTGTCGGTGGCGGCCAGCGGCAGCGCGCCGGTGGCGGTCAGGTTGCGCCAGCATTCGGCCACCGCCTGCTTGCCGCCCTCATAGGGATCGGCCTCGCAATAGCGCGGCGTCACGTCCGACGAGAAAGCCAGCGCTTTGGTCGGATGGCCTTCGACCCGCACCACGCCGGCATCGCCACCGGGAAGCTGCAGCGAATTGCCCTGGATCAGCGTGTCGTACTGTTCCCACACCCAGCGGCGCGACGACAGGTCAGGGCCGCCGAGCAGCTTCAGCAGTGCGTCGGCGACATCGGCCTGCGGAATGTCATTGGCCGCAAGCGGCGCCGGCTTCTTCGGCTCGACCCACGGACGGTCATATTCCGGTGCCTTGTCGCCGAGATCCTTGATCGGCAGGTCCGCAACCTGATCACCCTGATGCAGGACGCGAAAGCGCAGATCGTCGGTCGTCTTGCCGACAATGGCGAAGTCGAGCCCCCATTTGTGGAAGATCGCCTCGGCCTCCTTTTCCTTTTCGGGGCGCAGCACCATCAGCATGCGCTCCTGGCTTTCCGACAGCATCATCTCGTAGGCGCTCATGCGCTCCTCGCGCACCGGAACCTTGTCGAGCTCGAGCTCGATGCCGAGATCCCCCTTGGCGCCCATCTCGACCGCCGAGCAGGTAAGGCCGGCAGCACCCATGTCCTGGATAGCGATGACCGCACCGGACGCCATCAGTTCGAGACATGCTTCAAGCAGGCACTTTTCGGTGAAGGGATCGCCGACCTGCACGGTCGGGCGCTTCTCGTCGATCTTGTCGTCGAATTCGGCCGAGGCCATGGTGGCGCCGCCGACGCCGTCGCGACCGGTCTTGGCGCCGAGATAGACGACCGGCAGGCCGACGCCCTTGGCCTCCGACAGGAAAATCGCGTCCGTCTTGGCAAGACCCGCGGCAAAAGCGTTGACCAGGATATTGCCGTTGTAGCGGGCGTCGAAATTGACCTCGCCGCCGACCGTCGGCACGCCGAAGGAATTGCCGTAGCCGCCGACGCCGGAAACCACTCCCGCCACCAGGTGCCTGGTCTTGGGATGATCGGGAGCGCCGAAGCGCAAGGCGTTCATCGCCGCGATCGGCCGCGCGCCCATGGTGAAGACGTCGCGCAATATGCCGCCGACGCCTGTCGCCGCCCCTTGGTAGGGTTCGATAAAGGAGGGGTGGTTGTGGCTCTCCATCTTGAAGACGACGCAGTCGCCGTCGCCGATATCGACCACGCCGGCATTCTCGCCGGGCCCCTGGATGACCCGCGGGCCGGTCGTCGGCAGCGTGCGCAGCCATTTCTTCGAGGATTTATACGAGCAATGCTCGTTCCACATCGCCGAGAAGATGCCAAGTTCGGTGAAGCTCGGCTCGCGCCCGACGAGGTCGAGGATGCGCTGGTATTCGTCTGGCTTCAGCCCGTGCGCGGCAATGAGCTCGGGCGTGATCGGCACGGAATTGGAAATGGTCATGGGCGGCGGTTTTTATCCGTGGGAGCTTGGGATTTTGAGTCTCCTCTTATCGCAAGCTTTGCGGCCGATACACCCATGGACCGACGAAAAGTGGCTGAATCCGGAGAAAGCCACGGCGCCTTGAACGCGCGTCCCACCGGACGGACTCAACCGATGCGCCTCGGTCTTGCCTGGAGGCATGCCGTCGTCCTGAACCGCCGGCGCTCCAAGGCGATGCGGATCAGGAAAAGCTGTCGTAGCCGGCGCGGCCTTCGTCGAGGAGCCTCCGGATCGCCGCAACGCCGTCCGCGATGTCCTTGCGCTGCCTCGGCTGCGAAATGCCGAAGCGCACAGCGTGGAAGACCTGCTCGGAACGGCCCGCCTTGAACTCGTCCTCGTCGTCGATCAGCACGCCGTGCTCGAGGCAGGCGTTCTTGAACGTGCCGGAAAGCCAGGGGTCGGGCAAGGTCAGCCAGACAAAGGGTATATTGTCCCGCGACTTGAATTCGAAGCCGGCCAAAGTCTCGCGCACGATGGCGGTGCGGGCGTTGATTTCGGCGATGGCCCGTTTGCGTATGTCCGCGGCCTGGCCCGACAGCACCAGCCGGGCATTCACCTCGGCCAGCAGGAAAGGCATGCCGCCGGTCATCATCTTGTGGGCAACGCGGATGCGATGGCGATAAACAGGCGGGCAGGAAAGCCAGCCGCCGCGAACGCCAGCCGCTACCGATTTCGACAGGCCGCCTGCGACGATGGTGCGCTCGGGTGCATAGTCGGCCAGCATTGGCGTCGGATCTTCGGTCAGGCCGCCGTAAAGATCGTCCTCTATAAGAACGACATTGTATTCACGCGCGATCCGCGCGATTGCCTCACGTCGCGCTGCCGGCAGGATCGCCAGCGTCGGATTCTGCACCGTAGGCATCAGAAAGATCATCTTCGGATGCTTTTGCGCGCAGACACGCTCGAAATCGTCGGGGTCGAGACCCTGATGGTCCGATGCCACCAGCGCCGTGCGACGACCGATCAGGCCGGCGCTGCGCGAAATCTGCGAATAGGTCAGGTGCTCGAAGGCGACGTAATCGCCGGGCGTGGTCAGTGCGGCGATCGCCGCCATGACCGCGGCATGGGTGCCGAGCGTCGGCACGATCGTATCGGCGCTCGGTCGAAACGAATTGCGCGACAGCCAACTGGCGCCGGCCTCGAACCAGCGCTCGGGAAAATCCCGCGTGTAGCTCGAAATCTCATGCGCATGATCCAAAGCCGTGCGCGACAGCACTTCGGTGACGATGGCGCCCTGGCCGACATCGGGCGCCGCGGTGCTGTCGAAGCGCAGCTTACCGCGCGGCGCATCGATGTCGCGCGTGCCTTGCGCGTCCGGCGCTATGAAGTCGGGCCTCGCGTTCTGCCGGCCGAGGACATAGGTGCCGCGCCCGACCTCGCCGCTGACCAGCCCGCGCTCGCGCAGCAATTGATAGGCCCTGCCGACGGTGCCGACGGTTGCGCCGATGTCATAGGCGAGATCCCGCTGCGGTGGCAGCTTTGCCCCGGCGTCGATCACGCCGCGGTCGATATCTGACTCAATGCTGTCAGCAAGGCGCTGATAAAGCGGGCCGGAACTGGCGGTGAGGTCGGGAAGCCAATTTGTCATGGTGACAATTTTGTATATTGCGCCAAAGGATGAGTCAATTCACATGCATTATGCGGAGTAAATGAGTGCAATTTGAAACTTTGGTAGAGCGAAGATGGATACAATCGAGACAATCAGCCAGGCAAGCGCAGGATTGTTCGCCGCGCGACCTGTGGGCCGCGGCGGCTTTGTCAGCCGCCTCGTGCGTATCGTCAAATCGCTGGCTCGCTGGATCGACGGCCTGCTGGAGCGCAGGCGCAGCCGGCTCGGCTTGCTGGACATGACCGACGACCAGTTGAAGGACATCGGCATTTCCCGCTGCGACGCCCATTGCGAAGGGATCAGGCCATTCTGGGAATGAACAGGCGCGATGCAATGTTCAATCCTGCTTGCGTGGCTGCACAACTGGCGTCCTGATCCGCGACAGGCCGCGGTCCGCAAGCACGGCGCCAACGCATAGCGCCAGGAAAAGGGCGGTGATGGCCAGCGAGGCGATGGCGACGCTGGCGATGCCGTTCCTGGCGACATCGAGGAACGGGTAGGGCACTTCGCCTGTTATGGACGCCCGCGCCAGCGCATAGGCCAGATAGGCGAGCGGATAAAGCATCCACCAGGAAACGTCTTGCCATCGCGTCTTGCCGTCGGCACCGGCGGCCAGCCACCACAGCACGAACAGTGCAGGCGTCACATAGTGCAGCAGCACGTCGCACAGCAGGAACAGGCCCTGCGGCTGCCAGAGGCGTGCCAGTACGGTGGCGTAGACCATGAAGACCACGGTGATGGCGACGGCGACGCCTGCCCGCATCCGCGCTCCGGCAAAGGCCGGAAACCAGGCATGGCCGGCGGGCGACAGCAGCGACGCATGGACGAGCACCGCACCGATGTTGGTCAGGATGGTAAAGAAGCTGAAGTAGAAGACGACCGAACCGATCAGGCCGCGGCCGGCTTCCATCGAGGCCGGAACGGTGATCGAGAACTGCAGGAAAAGACCGGCCAGCCCTGCGACCAGACCCGCGACCTGCAGCAGCCGGCCCATCTTACGCGGCGGCGGCGCAGGCCGGATTGCCGGCCTGCCAGCGGGCGATGTCGGAGCCGATGCGCGCGCCGAGCGGCTCGGCCATCAGCGGACCGAACACGTCTACACGGCTCGAATTGCCTTGCGCCTGCACCACCAGCAGCGGCTTGCCGCCATAATGCTTGGCCGGCACCAGCAGGAAGCGCGGCGTGCCGCTGAACGAATTCAGCTCATTGGCCATCTGGTAGGATTTGAAGGCCGGGTCCTTGCTGGCGATCCAGCATTTGTGGGCGGAGATCGCCACCTGTTCCATGGCCAGCAGCGCCGCGCTCTTGCCGGAAGGCGGCGGAGCGCTCTTCGGACCCGACTGGCAGGATGCCAGCGCAAGGCCGGCGGCAGCCAGGAGAGCAAAGCGAGCAATCGTCAGTCTCATCGTCAGGCCGCCCCCAGGTTCTGAAAGAATTTCGGAAGATATCAGGCGGCGATGCCGAGCGCGCCTTCGAACAACGCCCGGCCGTCATTGCCGCCATGTGCCGCTTCGATCAGGTTCTCGGGATGAGGCATCAGGCCCAGCACATTGCCCTGGCTGCTGATGATGCCGGCGATGTCGTTGATCGAGCCGTTGGGGTTGGTGCCGTCCGCATAGCGGAACACCACCTGGCCTTCGCCTTCCAGGCGTGCAAGCGTCTCGGCATCGGCGAAGTAGTTGCCGTCGTGATGCGCCACCGGCGAACGGATGATCTGGCCCGGCTGGTAGCGGCGGGTGAACATGGTGTTGGCGTTGGCGATCTCGAGCTTCACCTGCCGGCAGACGAATTTGAGCGAGGAGTTGCGCATGAGCGCTCCCGGCAGCAGGCCGGCCTCGACCAGGATCTGGAAACCATTGCAGACGCCGATGACCATGACGCCCTTGGCCGCCTTTTCAGCAACCGCCCGCATCACCGGCATGCGCGCCGCGATCGCGCCGCAGCGCAGATAGTCGCCGAAGGAGAAGCCGCCGGGAATGGCGATCAGGTCGACATCCGGGATTTCGGTGTCGGTTTGCCAGACGGTGGCTGGCGCCTTGCCGGAAATCTTGGTCAGCGCCGCGATCATGTCGCGGTCGCGGTTAAGGCCAGGCAAGAGGACGACGGCTGATTTCATTTTGTTGGCACCCTGATCGTTTGGGTCAATCTGATCTGTCTCGTGAGGAACGCCATTTAGTCAGCTATTTCGACGAACCATGAAGGCAATCTCTCATGGTCTTGGATCATAGGGCGTTTGTGGCTTTTCGGCCAGTTCGCGCAATTCGAGGCGCTGCTCGATTCGCTCCAGACGTTGATCGATACGGCTTGTTATTGCGTAGATATTGTTGATGTCTGTTTGCGTGCTCAATGCCTGCAATCCGATCGCAACGATCTCGTGCTTAACCTCGCCGAGACCATTCTCAAGTCGATCCATTCGCGAATGAATTTTCTTCAGCAGTTCGTACATCAACTCGTCGGTGACTTCGGACATCCGCGCATCCGGCACAACCTCAGGTAAGCGTCACACTATAGTTCTCAATCACCGTGTTCGCCAGCAGTCTGTCGCACATGGCCCTGAGATCGGCCTCGGCCTTGGCCTTGTCGGTCCCGGCGAGCTCGACGTCGAACACCTTGCCTTGCCGCACCGAGCCGATACCGTCAAAACCTAGCCCCGACAGCGCATGCTCGATCGCCTTGCCTTGCGGGTCCAGCACGCCGTTCTTGAGGGTTACGGTGATACGGGCTTTCATCGATGCTCCTGAATGATCGGTATCGGTCTGCGCCGGACCTGCCGTTTCCGGCAAGCCCGTTGCTGGCAATTAGTGCTTCATGCCCTTCGGCGGCTCGCTCGACGCGACGAGCACCGGTCCGGTTGGACGCGGCGGCTCGTTCTCGTTCATGATACCGAGACGGCGGGCGACTTCCTGGTAGGCCTCCACGAGGCCGCCCATGTCGCGGCGGAAACGGTCCTTGTCGAGCTTGTCCTGCGTCGCCACGTCCCACAGCCGGCAGGAATCGGGCGAGATCTCGTCGGCGACGACGATGCGCATCATGTCGCCCTCGAACAGGCGTCCGCATTCGATCTTGAAATCGACGAGCTGGATGCCGACGCCCATGAACAGGCCGGACAGGAAGTCGTTGACGCGAATGGCCAGCGCCATGACGTCGTCGATTTCCTGCGGGCTCGCCCAGCCGAAGGCCGTGATGTGCTCTTCAGAGACCATCGGGTCGTCGAGCGCATCGGCCTTGTAATAGAATTCGATGATCGAGCGGGGCAGGACCGTGCCTTCCTCGATGCCAAGGCGCTTGGACAGCGAACCGGCGGCGACATTGCGCACCACCACTTCGAGCGGGATGATCTCGACCTCCTTGATCAGCTGCTCGCGCATGTTGAGCCGGCGGATGAAGTGGGTCGGAATACCCATCCGGTTGAGATGATTGAAGATGTGCTCGGAAATGCGATTGTTAAGCACGCCCTTGCCATCGACGACTTCGTGTTTTTTCTTGTTGAACGCGGTGGCGTCATCCTTGAAGAACTGGATCAGCGTCCCGGGCTCAGGGCCTTCATAAAGTATCTTGGCCTTGCCTTCATAAATGCGGCGGCGATTTTTCATTTGATTTTTCTCTGGATTTGCGGGCAGGCGGCAAGCGACCAGTTCCTGTCCGTCTGCCTAAATTAGTGTGGCGACGGTGGCGTTCAATGCCGGTGTCTATCGTAATCGCCTTGTTTGCTCAATCGGCAAATCCTTTCAATCAACTGCTTTCGGGACCGAAATGCCGCAGCGCAGCAAGCCACGAAGCGTATTGACCGGCCGCCAGCCTTTTGGTTTGTGCTTCGCCATCACATATTCATCAATGCCAGCGAATCGATTTCCATCGGAGGGACGCCATGAGCAACATGAAGGATCGCGAAGAGGGTTTTGAGCGCAAATTCGTGTTCGACGAGGAGCTTCGGTTCAAGGCGTCGGCGCGCCGCAACAAGGCTCTCGGCCTGTGGGCCGCGGAAAAGCTCGGGAAATCCGGCGCCGAGGCCGATGCCTACGCCAAGGAAGTGGTTGTTTCCGATATCGAGGAAGCCGGCGATCACGACGTCTTCCGCAAGATCCGCAAGGATTTCGACGCTGCCGGCGTCAGCCAGTCGGACCATCAGATCCGCCGCACCATGGACGAATTGATGGCGCAGGCCATCGAGCAGATCAAGAACACCTGATCCGGCCGAAGCAGGTTCCGCAAAAATGTCCCACAATTTTGCGACGGAACCTGCGGCAAAAGAATGACTGGACCAATCGACCGCCCGGCCCAGCCGGGCGGTTTTTCTTTGCGTTTCCCGTCGTTTCCGGCTGAAACTGCGATCCTTAGCGAGGAAACAGCCGATGTCCCTGAAATCCCGCCTTGCGGCCGATGAAACGCTGGTCACCGCATGGTCAGGCGTGCCGGACGCGCTGACCGTCGAAATCCTTGCCAGGCAGGGCTTCGATGCGGTCACGCTCGACATGCAGCATGGCGGCCATCATGAAGACAGCGTGTTGCGCGGCCTGGCGCCCGTGCTTGCCACCGGCAAGCCGGCATTGGTGCGTATTCCCGTCGGCCGTTTCGACATGGCCAGCCGGGCGCTCGATTTCGGCGCCGAGGCGGTGATCGCGCCGATGGTCAACTCGGTGGCGGATGCAAAACTGTTCGCTGCGGCGATGAAATACCCGCCGGTGGGCGAACGCTCCTGGGGCCCGACCTATGCCTTCCCACGCCATGGCAAGGGTGATCATGCCGAATGGCTGCGCGACAGCAACCAGCGCACCATGGCCTTCGCCATGGTCGAGACGCGGGCGGCGCTCGATGCACTGGACGGCATCCTCGATACACCCGGTATCGATGGCATTTTCCTGGGGCCATCGGACTTCTCCATTGCCTGGTCGAACGGCGCGACCGTCGATTCGACGCTCGAAAGCATGATGGAAACGGTGGGTTCGATCGCCGAGCGTACCCGCAAGGCCGGCAAGCATGCGGCGATCTACGTCATCGAACCGGCCATCGCCGGCCGCGTCGTGGCGATGGGCTACCGCCTGCTGGCCACAGGGTCCGAGCACGCGCTGATTTCGCTAGGGGCGAAGACGCTGTTGAAAGGCATCAAGGATTCGATCGGCGGCTGAGAGCCGCGATCCGGTCGGGGTCGTCAGGCCTTCAGTTCGGTTAGAAATTTGGCGAAGGTCATCGAACCTTCGGGCCATGGGCCGAAGCCTGAATCGGTGTTGAGGTGACCGGCTTCACCGGCATCGATGAACAGAGATCCCCAGGCGCCGGCAATGTCCTCGGCGACGTGGAAGGCGCAGAACGGATCGTTGCGGCTGGCAATCACCATGGACGGGAAGGGCAACGGCTCGCGCGAGTAGGGGCCGAACGTCATCAGGTGCCTTGGCCGTACCTCCGGATTGGCGACATCGGGCGGCGCCACGAAGAATGCGCCGGCGACCGGCTTGCGAAACTGCGGGACGGCTTGCACCGCCGCGGCAACGCCAAGGGAATGCGCGACGAGGACGACGGGCTTCTCGGCTTCATTGACCGCTTTTGCCACGCTCGCCGTCCAGTCATCGCGCACGGGCTTCGACCATTCCGCCTGCTCGACGCGCCGCGCGGTCGACAGCTTTGACTGCCAGCGGGTCTGCCAGTGCTCGGGTCCGGAGTTAGTGTAGCCCGGGATGATGAGAATATCTGCGTCTTTGACTTTCATGGCGCTGAGATAGCGAGCGTGATTGCCTCATGCAACCGCCGATGGGTGCGCTCCTGCTTGCAATGGTGAACACCATGTTCGCTTTTCGCTGTCTTGTGTGAACGATCACGATCGCCGATTTGTCCTCTGGAAAGAAACAGCCGTGAAGGACCGCATTTGGTGCTGACACGATGTACAATGATCGCCGGCGCCGGGCTCCTGACCTCGGGGTTTATGCCAAAGCGTCGCCGCAACGGAGACAATCATGAGCGAACTGCCCTTTGCCGCCACCACGCCGGTGAGCGTTGCCCGGGTCGGGCTGAAGGCGCGCGACGCCGAAAGCCTAGCGGCCTACTATCGCGCTGTTGTCGGCTTGCAGGAATTGAGCCGCGCCGATGGCGCGATCACCCTGGGCGCCGCCAACCGTCCGCTGTTGGTGCTGGAGCCGGACGCCTCGGCCAAGCCTGACGATCCGCGCAGCGCCGGCCTGTTCCACACGGCTTTCCTGCTGCCCAGCCGTGCCGATCTCGGCCGCTGGATCAACCACGCCATATCAGACAAGATCGCCATAGAGGGCGCTTCGGACCATCTGGTCAGCGAAGCGCTGTACCTCACCGATCCCGAGGGCAACGGGATCGAGATCTATGCCGATCGCCGTCCGCAGGACTGGACGTGGAACGGCGACAAGATCGCGATGGCGACCGAACGGCTGAACATTCCTTCGGTCGTCGCCGAAGTGCCGGCGGGCGACGCGGGCTGGCAGGGAGCGCCTGAAAACAGCATTGTCGGCCACGTCCACCTGCGCGTCGGCCGGCCGGAAGAGGCGGAAGCCTGGTGGAACCAGGAATTCGGCTTCGACACGGTGGCGAAGTATGGCGGCCAGGCTGTGTTCCTGTCGTCAGGCCACTACCATCATCATATCGGCGCCAATGCGTGGCAGAGCGCCGGCGCCGGCCGCCGCGATCCGACCCGGTCAGGCCTTGCCTGGGTCGAGATGCGGTCCGACAACGTGGCCAGTGAAACGACCCGCGAAGATCCGTGGGGCACGGTGATCAGGACCGTTCCCGGCAAAGCGTGATCGGCAGTTACGTCCTGCGGTACCTTCTCCTCGTAGCGACGGGGAGAAGGAAAGCCCCTCAGGCCTCTCCGAACACCCGCCGGAAGATCGTGTCGACATGCTTGGTGTGGTAGCCCAGGTCGAATTTCTCGCGGATCTCGGCTTCCGGCAAGACGGCGGTGACGTCATTGTCGGCCAGTAGTTCTTCAAGAAAATCAGCGCCTTGCTCCCACACCTTCATGGCATTGCGCTGCACCAGCCGGTAGGCATCCTCACGGGAGACGCCGGCTTGCGTCAATGCCAGCAGCACGCGCTGTGAATGCACCAGGCCGCGGAACTTGTTCATGTTCTTCAGCATGTTGTCGGGATAGACGAGCAGTTTGTCGATGACGCTGGTCAGCCGCGCCAGCGCGAAATCCAGCGTCACCGTCGCATCCGGCCCGATCATGCGCTCGACGGAGGAATGCGAAATGTCGCGCTCGTGCCAGAGCGCCACATTCTCCATCGCCGGCAGCGCGAAGGAGCGCACCATGCGGGCAAGGCCGGTTAGGTTCTCGGTCAACACCGGGTTGCGCTTGTGCGGCATCGCCGACGAACCTTTCTGGCCAGGCGAAAAATACTCTTCGGCTTCCAGCACCTCGGTGCGCTGCAGATGCCGGATCTCGATCGCCAGCCGCTCCACCGACGATGCGATGACGCCGAGCGTGGCAAAGAACATGGCATGGCGGTCGCGCGGGATCACCTGCGTCGATACCGGCTCCGGCTTCAACCCGAGCTTTGCCGCGACATGCTCTTCGACATAAGGCTCGATATTGGCGAAGGTGCCGACCGCTCCCGAAATGGCGCAGGTGGCTATGTCCTCGCGAGCATGCACGAGCCGCTCGCGGCAGCGCGAAAATTCGGCATAGGCTTGCGCCAGCTTGACGCCGAAGGTGGTCGGCTCGGCATGGATGCCGTGGCTGCGGCCGATGGTGACGGTATCCTTGTGCTCGAAGGCGCGGCGTTTCAGCGCCGCAAGCAGCGCGTCGATGTCGGCCAGCAGCATGTCGCTGGCACGCGTGAGCTGCACCGCGAAACACGTGTCGAGAACGTCCGAGGATGTCATGCCCTGATGGATGAAGCGGGCGTCGGGTCCGACGAATTCGGCGAGATGGGTGAGAAAAGCGATGACGTCGTGCTTGGTGACGCGCTCGATCTCGTCGATCGCATCGACGTCGAACTTCGCGGCATTGCCTTTTTCCCAGATGGTCCTCGCCGCCTGTTTCGGGATGACGCCGAGTTCGGCCAGCGCGTCGCAGGCATGAGCCTCGATCTCGAACCAGATGCGGAACCGGGTTTCGGGCGACCATATGGCCACCATTTCCGGCCGGGAGTAGCGAGGGATCATCGGTCAGTCCTGACGTGTCGAGAAATTTGCCCGCGTCCTAACAGAGGCGGACAAAATGCTCAACGCCGCCGCCGCGCAAACCAGAGGCTGGCGGCAAACAAGGCGAGGAACCCGATCGGGAAATAGAGCCTGATGCCCAGCACCACGAACTGGTAGAGCGCCACCGCCATCGTGAAGACGAACTGAAGCCCCCAGGTGAGGGTGAAGGTGGGTGCATGCCATGCGGCATAGTAGGACCGGTATTGCAAGGCATACAGCCCGGCGGTCAGGCCGATCGTCGCGGCGGCGAGACCCACGAATGCCGCCGCGAAGGCGACTTCCCAGCTCCTTCCGCGCGAGACCAGCCGTGCCGCGAACAGGCCAACAGGAAAGGCCAGAGCGCCGCCGCCTGCAAACAGCAGCGTCACGGTGCGGATTTTATCTGGCGTCACCCAACTTTCCAGCAACAGGTTGAGGAGCGCGCTGGCGCCCATCGTGGCGGCCCAAAGCAGCGCGCCGAGCAGCGCCGTGCCCGGCGTTGGTATGGCGCCGCGGAGGCGGCCCAGGGCGCGATGACGCCTGGCGGGGTGGACGAGCGGTGTCACAGGCGGCCGGTCACCGCGATCCAGCGATAGTCCGGGCCTTCGAAGCCATATTGGCGCACCGCGATCAGCACCGCATAGGCGCTGGGATTGTCCATCGAAAATGTCTGCACGGCTCCGATGCGGTAGCCGTTCGGGCAACCCCGGCTCTTGGGGATCGATTTGTCCTCGTGCAACAGCTTCGTCGTACCGCCGGCTTGCGCCTCGACGCGCAGCAGCCGAAAGCCATTGATCTCACCCTGGCTCTCGCAGCCCTTAGTCTCGTTCATGCCGATCTCGTCCAGCCGGAACTCGAGCGGCTGGTCGACTGGCGAGAAGATCGGACGCGGATTGACCGCCATCCGATGCGGGTCGGCGGACATCTCCGTTACCGGGTTGAAGCCTGCGGTGATGCCCTTGTTCGCGGCCAACTCCGCCTGGCTGACGACCGCTTCGCCCTTCTCGCGGGCCTGAATACGAGCCGCCGTCAACGTGGCGTTCTCGTCGTCGAGCCGGACGCGAATAGGCGTTCCCTGGAGAAAGCTGTCGTTGCTGGTGTCGATATAATAGCGATTGGCGTAGGGAAATCCCGATCCATCCTGCACGCCATATTCTTCGAACGCGAAGATGCCGCCGTCCTTGGTGAAGCCCAGGATTTCAAGCTCGGCGACATCCCCGGCCCGGGCGGCGACGACTGCGCAAAACTGCGCAAGCAGGCAAACGGCAAACAGAAGAAGGTTTTGCATGAGGTTTTCCGCCGGCCAACGATATCGCCATTCCCTATCACGACAAGATACCGGCGTCGCGCTGCCCGATAAAGCAAGCGCCATGCATCCAATCGCGGCCTCGTCTGTTATTGTCGGCAGTCCCAATGGAGAACCACCATGACCGACACCAGCAAAATTCGTGAGCATATGGAAGTGATCGGTGCCGATGGCGTTCATGTCGGCACGGTCGACAAAGTCGAGGGGCAGCGGATCAAGCTGACCAAGTCCGACAGCGGTATGGGCACGCATAAGGGGCACCATCATTTCATTCCCCTGAGCCTTGTCGCGGAGGTCGAGGGAAAGAAGGTCTGGCTGTCGGCGAATTCCGACGTCGCGGTCACTTTCGAGGAAGAAAAGTCCGACCCCACCTGATCGCGTATAAGTCAGCGCGAAGACCAGACCGGAAACAGATCGCCCTCGGCGGGCGTCGCGGCGAAAACGCCGCGCGTGATGGCGCGCGCCATCGTGGCGCCTGCCGCGGCATAAAGGTCGATTGCCGCGTCGGCTTCGAGCCGGATACCGCTCCTGCCGGTCGCCAGCGCGAAGACCAGATCGCCATCGGCCGGCGTGTGCGTCGGCCATATGGCCCGCACGAAACCGTCATGCGCTGACATGGCCAGGCGCTTTGCGGCGGCCTTGGTGAGAACGGCATCGGTGGCGATAACGGCGATGGTGGTGTTGCCGCCGGCATCCGCCTTGCCCGTGAACGTCTTGTCGCGAAACTTCAAGAGGATGCTTTTGGCGTCGTCCGGCATTGGCGAGGGATAGCCAAGCCCGCCGAATTCATCGCCGATCTCGAACGGAGCCGCCCAGAAATGGCGGCTTCGGCTGATGGTCACCGAGCCGATCGGATTGACCGCCGCCAGTGCGCCGATGGTGACGCCATTGTCAAGCAGCGTCGAAGCCGAGCCAAGCCCGCCCTTGAGACCGGAGGTCAGCGCGCCGGTGCCGGCGCCGGTCGTGCCGATCTGGAAATCCGAACCGGCGGCCTGCACCGTCTCGTAGCCGAGGTCGCGGTATGGCGGATAGCGGCCCCAGTCCTTGTCGCCGCCATTGCGCAGGTCGAACAGGATCGCCGCTGGCACGATCGGCACGCGAAAGCCGCCGACCTCGAAGCCGATGCCACGC
The DNA here is from genome assembly GCF_020165765.1 of Mesorhizobium sp. B264B1B. Classification (NCBI taxonomy): domain Bacteria; kingdom Pseudomonadati; phylum Pseudomonadota; class Alphaproteobacteria; order Hyphomicrobiales; family Phyllobacteriaceae; genus Mesorhizobium; species Mesorhizobium sp. B264B1B. The sequence goes on along the minus strand of NZ_JAIUIS010000002.1, from coordinate 279,485 downwards.
TCGCGCAGTGCTGCCTGTACGCCGGACGCTGCGTCGAGGCCGAAAGCCGACCCGCCCGACAGCACCACGGCATGGACCGTCTCAACCGAATTGTGGGGTTCGAGCAGGTCCGTCTCGCGCGTACCCGGCGCACCGCCCAGGATCTGGACGCCGGCTACAGCCGGTTCGTCGCAAAGGACGGTCGTCACACCGGATTTCAGTCGGGCATCGGAGGCATTGCCGACGCTGAGACCGGCGACATCGGTGATCAGGTTGCGCGGGCCGGTGCGAAACATCAGTTGCTTTCCAGCGGTACGAAGCGGGCGCCATCGAACCGGAAGACGCGGTACGGATTCCGGCTGAGGTCGCCCTTTGCATCAAAGCGCACCGGCCCGATCGCCGTGGTGAAATCATGCCCGGTGAGCGCTTCGGCAAGCGGCCTGCCGGAGCTTGCGGCTTCCGCCATCGCCGCCTTGGCGGTTTCTACCGCCGCGTAGGCCGGCAGCGTGTAGCCGTCCGGCACGATCTTTTGCGCGGCGAACGCTTCCAGCACCTTGGGATCGGCGACATCGGCCCATTCCGGGGGAGCGATCATCAGCGTTCCCGTGGCATAGGGCACTGCGCCGGGCGGAGTGCGCAGGTTCTCACCGCCGGCGAACACGATGCCGGCGTCGAGTTGCGCTGCGTCGCGACCCATGATGGCGATGTCGTCGCCGTCGCCACCGGCAAAGACATGGGTTGCGCCGGCCTTCTTCAGCCGGCCAATCAGGCCAATCTGGTTGTCGAGTTGCGGCCGGAACGTATCGACGAACACCGGCTTCAGCGCCGCCTGTTCGGCCGCCGCCCGCAACGTCTCGGCGATCTCACGGCCGTAGATGGTGCCGTCATCGATGACGGCGAACAGTTCGTTCTGCCAAAGCCGGGTAAGGGTGGTGGCGACGGCACTACGCTCCTCGTCGCCCCTCGGTCCGAGCCGGTAGACCGGCCAGCCGGTCTTGGGACGACGGTCAGTCAGGCTTTCGGTTCGCACGCCAACGGTGATGACGGCGATGCCTGCGTCCTTCAGGATCGGCATCGCCGCCTCGATCGCTTCCGTACAGAGAAATCCAACCACCACATTGACCTTGGCGGCCGCGAATTCCCGGGCTGCCGTGGCACCCCCCTCGGCCGTGCAGGCATCGTCGATGGTCTTGAGCTCGATGCCGTTCGCCTGGGCCGCCACCTCGGCGCCCGCCTCGATCTGTCTGCCAAGGATCGCCGAGGATCCGGAGAGCGGCGCGGCAACACCGACGAGCAGCGTCTGGGCGTTGGCGGCGCCGGTTAGCAGCAGCCAGGCCAGCGCGGCAGATATCGTTGCCCCGGGTCGCATCCTGTCGAAGACTTCCTCCAAGCGAGCCCGGATGGTCCCGGCGCCACTCCCGCCAAGACCTAAAGGCTGCCCGGTCTTGGCGCAACACGCGAATTTCGGGATATGGGCCAAGCACTTCGCTTGTGGCTTGTCATATCTAGCCATATATAGCGATAGGGTTCAGGCTATGGAAAATCTCCGGTGTTGAAGAAGAACGACATTGGGCCGCAGGCCTATCGCGACGCGATGAGCCATTTTGCCGGTCACGTCCATGTGGTGACCACCGACGGGCCGGCCGGCAAGCGTGGCGCGACGGTCATCGCCGCCTGTTCGGTTTCCGATACGCCGCCGACCATTTTGGTCTGCCTGAACCGTGAAAATCCCAAGAACGAGCCGTTCGTGAAAAACGGCAGGTTTGCCTTGAACACGCTTGCCTCGCACCAGGAGCCGCTGTCGATCGGCTTTTCCGGCATCATCGGCCTGCCGGTCGAGGAACGTTTCGCGCTCGGCGAGTGGGATGTGATCTCCACCGGCGCGCCGACCTTGAAGGGCGCGCTCGCCGTGTTCGACTGCGAACTGATCGACACCAAGGACCTGGCCACCCATCGTGTGCTTTTTGGCAAGGTGACAGGCCTGCGCATGGGCGATAATTTGCGGCCGCTGATCTATCACGCCCGCGGCTACCACGTTTTGGAAAGCGGGGCAGAGGCGTCCACGGAGAAGGAATGACCGAGCTAAAACCGCGCCCCGTGCCGCGGACGATCGACGAGACGCTCGATCTCCTGACCGGCGCGGACTATGTGGCGGACCGGTCGTTGGCCACCGTGCTTTTCCTGTCGCTGCGCATGAAGCGGCCGCTGTTCCTCGAGGGCGAGGCCGGCGTCGGCAAAACCGAGATCGCCAAGGTGTTGGCAGAGGCGCTCGGCCGCCGGCTGATCCGTCTGCAATGCTATGAGGGTCTCGACGTCTCGTCCGCCGTCTATGAGTGGAATTATGCCGCGCAGATGATCGAGATCCGCATGGAGGAGGCGGCCGGCAAGGTTGACCGCTCCGACATGGAGCGCAACGTTTTCTCGGAAAAATACCTGATACGCCGTCCGGTGCTCGATGCGCTGACCGGCAAGGCCGGCGCCGCCCCGGTTTTCCTGATTGACGAGCTCGACCGTACCGACGAGGCGTTCGAGGCGTTCCTGCTCGAGATCCTTTCCGATTTCCAGGTGACGGTGCCCGAACTCGGCACGATCAGGGCGGAGGAGCCGCCGATCGTCATCATCACCACCAACCGCACCCGCGAAATCCATGACGCGCTGAAGCGGCGCTGCCTCTATCACTGGGTCGATTATCCCAGCGCCGAGCGGGAGTTGGAGATTGTGCGCCGCAAGGTGCCGCAGGCGAACAGCCGGCTTTCGGCCGAGGTGGTCTCCTTCATTCAGAAGCTCCGCCAGATCGAATTGTTCAAGATGCCGGGCGTTGCCGAGACCATCGACTGGGCCGGCGCGTTGACCGAACTCGACAAGGTCGCGCTCGACCCGGAAACCGTCTCCGACACGATCGGCGTGCTGCTGAAATACCAGGACGACATTGCCCGCATCGGCGAGGGCGAAGGCCGGCGTATCCTCGACGAGGTGAAGGCCGAGCTTTCGGCGGCGGAGTAGGGCTCATGGCCATGCCTCGCGCGGAACCCAGGGAGGCGACTGTCGACGGTCACATCGCCGACAACATCGTCTATTTCGCCCGTGTCTTGCGCAAATCAGGCATGCGCGTCGGTCCGGCCTCGGTCAAGGATGCCATCGAGGCGGTACTTGCCACCGGCATCGGCGCGCGCGACGATTTCTACTGGACGCTGCATGCCGTGCTGGTGTCGCGGCATGAGGACCATGCCATCTTTGACGAGGCCTTCCGGCTATTCTGGAAGTCGCGTGAGCTGATCGAAAAGATGCTGGCGATGCTTTCGCCGGTGGCGCCCGATACCAGGGAGAAGCAGAAGCCACGCGCGGCCGAAAGCCGTGTCAGCCAGGCCATGTTCGCAGGCCACAGCAGGAACCAGCCGGCGCAGGAAATCCCCGAGATCGAGGTCGACGCGCGCTTTACTTTCTCCGGCAACGAGGTGCTGAGGGCCAAGGATTTCGCTCAGATGAATGCCGCCGAGATGGCCGACGCCAGGAAAGCGATCGCCGAACTGCGGTTGCCCTTCGATATGGTGCGGACGCGCCGTTTCAAGGCCGATTCGCACGGTCGCCGCATCGATCCGCGTGCCATGATGCGCTCGGCCGCACGCACTGGGGGCGAACTGATCCTGCCGAAATTCCGCTCGCTCCGCGAAGTGTATCCGCCGTTGGTCGTGCTTGCCGACATTTCCGGTTCGATGAGCCAGTACACGCGCATCTTCCTGCATTTCCTGCATGCTCTGACGGAAAAGCGCCGGCGCGTGCACACTTTCGTTTTCGGCACCAGGCTCACCAATCTGAGCCGACAGATGCGCCATCGCGATCCCGACGCCGCCCTGGCCGACTGTTCCACCGCGGTCAAGGACTGGTCGGGCGGCACGCGCATCGGCGACACGCTGGCCGAGTTCAACCTGATGTGGTCGCGGCGCGTGCTAGGACAGGGCGCGGTGGTGCTTTTGATCACCGACGGGCTGGAGCGAGACGAGGTCGACGGCCTGTCGGAGGAAATGGAGCGTCTGCACAAATCCTGCCGGCGGCTGATCTGGCTGAACCCCTTGCTGCGCTTCGACGGTTTCCAGGCGCGCGCCCGCGGCGTCAGGGCGATGCTGCCGCATGTCGATGAATTCCGTGCCGTGCACAATCTCGACGCGCTTGCCGATCTCTGCGCTTCGCTGGACCGGAAGCCTGGATATGCCGTCGATCCGCGGCGATGGATGGAGGGTGGCGCGAGGCGCGCCGCGTAGCCATATGCTGCTGAAGACACATATTTCCGGGAAAAACAGACCCTGAGAGAAGCAACGATGAGCGACAGCATTTATCTCGACGAGGCCCGTGACCCGCTGATCATCGCGGAAGGCTGGATGAAGGACGGCAAGGATGTCGCCATCGCGACCGTTGTCGAGACCTGGGGTTCCGCGCCACGCCCGGCCGGCAGCCATCTGGTCATCGACGCCGACGGCAATTTCCACGGCTCGGTTTCGGGCGGCTGTGTCGAAGGCGCCGTGGTGACGGAGGCCATGGACGTCATCGGCACCGGCAAGCCCAGAATGCTGGAATTCGGCGTCGCCGACGAGACCGCCTGGCAGGTGGGCCTTTCCTGCGGCGGCCGCATCAAAGTATATGTGGAAAGGCTAGGCTGATCTTCAATGGATCCCTATGCGCTGAAAACACTCAACGCCGAGCGCCGCGCCCGCCGCGCCGCGATCCTGGTCACCGATCTTGGTGACGGCCGCGACCGTATCGTGCGCGAAGGCGATCCGGTCGCCGGCGATCTCGGTGCCGCGATCAGCAAGGCGTTCCGCACCGGGAATTCCGGCTCGGTCGAAGCGGAAGGGCGCACCTTTTTTCTCAACGCGCATCTGCCGCATCCGCGCCTGGTGGTGATCGGCGCCGTGCACATCAGCCAGGCGCTGGCGCCGATGGCCAGGATCGCCGGCTATCCAGTCGAGATCATCGATCCGCGCACGGCTTTTGCCACGTCGGACCGCTTTCCCGACGTCGCGTTGCACGCCGAATGGCCTGAGGAGGTGCTGCAACGACAGCCACTCGACAGCTATACGGCGGTCGCCGCCGTCACCCACGATCCCAAGATCGACGATTTCGCGCTGAAGGCGGCGCTCGACGCCAGGTGCTTCTATGTCGGGGCACTCGGCAGCAGGAAAACCCATGCCAAGCGTGTCGAGCGCCTGTTGGCGCTGGGCGCCAGTTCCGAGCAGATCGGTCGCATCCAGGCGCCGATCGGTCTCGATATCGGCGCGGCCAGCCCCGCCGAGATCGCCGTCGCCGTGCTGGCGCAGGTCATTCACGCGTTTCGCTCGCGCGGCCTTGAAGCCAGGGAAGCCGCAGCGTGAAATTCGGCCCGGTTCCTATCGAACAGGCCGAAGGCGCCGTGCTTGCGCACGCGACGACGGTCGGCGAGCGACGTTTCCGCAAAGCGCATCGGCTGAGTGCAGAGGATGTCGGGGTGCTGAAAGCGGCGGGCATCAGCGAAGTCGTCGCGGCCGTGCTTTCTCCCGGCGATCTGGGCGAAGACGCCGCCGCCGAACGGATCGCGACCGGTATGCGCCACCGCAACGTAGAGGCCAAGCCTGCCGCGACCGGGCGGGTCAACCTCCATGCCCAAGCCGCTGGCGTCTTCACCGTCAACAGCGCGATGATCGACGCCATCAATGCCGTCGATCCAACCATCACCATCGCCACGCTTGGCCAGCATGCGCCGGTCGAAAAGGGCCAGATGGTGGCAACCGTGAAGATCATTCCCTTCGCCGTCGGGTCGGCGCTGGTCGATGCCGTACTGGAAATCTGCGCCGGCGGCGAGATCTTTGCCGTCAATGCCTATCGGCCCATTCGTGTCGGTGTCATCCAGACCGTCTTGCCGGGTGTCAAGCCGAGTGTGCTCGACAAGACGCTGCGCGTCACCGAGGCACGGCTGGCGCGTTCGGGCGGGCGGCTGACGGCCGAGCGCCGCACGCCGCACGAGGTTGCGCCGGTTGCCGAGGCGGCCGCCTCGCTGGCGCGCGATAACGACATGGTGGTGATCTTCGGCGCTTCGGCCATGAGCGATTTCGCCGACGTCGTTCCGGCCGCGATCGAGGAAGCGGGCGGTACTGTCATCCGCGCCGGCATGCCGGTCGACCCCGGCAATCTGCTGGTGCTCGGCAGGCTCGCCGGCAAGCAGATCATCGGCGCGCCGGGCTGCGCCCGCAGCCCCAAGGAGAACGGCTTCGACTGGGTGCTCGACCGGCTGATCGCCGGCCTCGACGTAACGGCGATCGACATCGCCGGTATGGGCGTCGGCGGCCTGCTGATGGAAATCCCGACACGTCCGCAGCCGCGCGAACCGCTGCCGGCCGTAAGCCGGCTCAAGGTCGGGATCGTGCTTTTGGCGGCAGGCCGTTCGAGCCGCATGGGCGGGCCGAACAAACTTATGGCGCTTTTCGACGGCCAACCGTTGGTCCGCCGTACAGCAGAGCGTGCGCTCGCCTCGAAAGCTTCGGGCACGATCGTCGTTACCGGCCACCAGCGTGAGCGGGTGCGCGGCGCGTTATCGGGCCTGGACGTGACTTTCGCCGACAATCCCGATTTTGCCGATGGGCTCTCCACCTCCCTGAAAGCCGGTATGGCCTATCTGCCGGGAGATGCCGCCGGTGCGATGATCGTTCTCGGAGACATGCCGGGTGTCTCGACCGGCGATCTCGACCGGCTGATCGATGCGTTTCGCGGGGCGGGAGGCAATTTGGTCGTCCGCGCCTCGCACCTTGGCAAACGCGGCAACCCGGTACTTCTGCCGCGCTCGCTGTTCCCGGCTGTCGCCCATCTCGAAGGTGATACCGGCGCACGCCATCTGGTCGAGGCCGGAGGACTTGACGTCGTCGATGTAGAGATCGGCGAGGGCGCGTCCGTCGATGTCGACACTCGCGAGGCGCTGGAAGGCGCCGGCGGCGTGCTGCAGGATTGACAAACCCGGGCCGAATTACGCAAGCCTGCGGTATGGCTTCCGGTTTCATTTCGTTAATGTCAACGCTTCTACCCCCCTCTGGCCTGCCGGCCATCTCCCCCTCAAGGGGGGAGATTGGACATCATTTCGGCTTTCGCCAATCTCGACGGCCGGCAGAAGGGCGCCCCCGCCGAAACTGCCAATCTCCCCCCTTGAGGGGGAGATGGCCGGCAGGCCAGAGGGGGGTGCTCACGCTCTCTGCCTTTCTGATTTCGATATTTTTCCTGTTTTCTGCTGCCCAGGCCTCTGCTCTCCAACTAAAACCCTTCAAGGACGATCTGTTCGCCTATCCCGCGACGCTCTCGTCAGACGGCGCCTACACGGTGATCGACTACCGCGAGATGCGCGACATCAACCAGCGCGACGAGGTGCCGGAAAAGCGCGTGCATGCACAGTATACCGATACCGGTGTGCGCAAGGTGCAGCAGGATTTGCTGTTGAAAACCGATGCCGGCGACGTCCGGCACATCGCCGTAGGCAAGACGCAAGGGGCTTCCGTCATCGTGCTCTACCTGCACGGGCAGGGCGGCAGCCGCAAGCAAGGTGTCGATGACTTCACTTTCGGCGGCAATTTCAACCGCATCAAAAACCTGATGGCAGGCAATGGCGGCCTTTATCTCAGCCCTGACTTCCCCGATTTCGGCGACAAGGGCGCGGCACAGGTCGCGGCGCTGATCGATCACTATGCGCAACAGTCGCCGGGCGCGAAGATCGTCGTCGCCTGCGGCTCGATGGGCGGCGCATTGTGCTGGAAGCTTGCCGCCCGCACGGACACGGGCAGGCAAATCGGTGGGCTTTTGCTGCTTGGCTCGCTGTGGGACGAGAGTTTCTTCTCCAGCCCTGCCTTCAGGCGCCACGTGCCGGTTTTCTTCGGTCAGGGCAGCCATGACGTGGTCTTTCCCGTGGCAAACCAGGAAGCCTTCTTCCGGTCCATCATCGCCAAGTCGAAAGCCTATCCGACCCGCTTCGTGCGCTTCGAGACGGGCACGCACGGCACCCCCATCCGCATGGTCGACTGGCGCGGCGCGTTGAACTGGATGCTGTCGAAGGCGCCCTGATCGGACGCCGCACGGCTCAGGGAGCGGTGTTGTAGTCGACAACCGTCTGCGGGTTTTCCTCGCCGTCATAGGAGGCGTCGACGTCGTACTGGACGAGCGAAAAATCGCCGTTGCGGAACAGATAGGTGCCTGCTGACGAGGCATCGCCGGCGCCGCGCCACTTGTTGAAGGTGGTGATCGTGTGGGCGTCCTGGTCGTAGCTGGAATTGGTCGCCCAGCCAGTGGTCCGGAAGCCGACGATGTGCATGGATTCGACCATGCCTTCGCTGTCGTTGTTCACGTAGCGGATGTCCATCTCCGGTTCGGTGAACTGCAATTGCCTGACACCGTTCGCCTCGTCGGTCATGTAGTAGATCGAGCTTTCATTGTAGGCGGCCGCCGAGCAGGAAAAATGGAACAGGCGCGTTTCCTTGTCGGGATCGCCGGCCGCCGCATCCTTGTCCCTGTATTTGATGGAAAAAATCTCCGGCTCCTTGGCCGCGAGATCCTTGTCGCATTGGTCGCTATAGCTGGCCAGGAAAGCCTTCTTGGCCTGCTCCAGCGCTGCATCCCTCTTCGGCGGTGGCGGGCCGTCGCCACAGCTAGCCGGCACAGCCTCCTCGAAATCCGCGCTCGACGGCTTCAGCGCTCCGCTGTCGATGAAGATCGGCTGGAATGGCGGCGCCTGAATCTGGGCATTGACCTGGCGCAGTGTGTAGCAGCCGGCAAAGACCTTCGCCTCGCCCTTCTTGTCGGTTGCCTGGATGGCGACCGGCACGCTGTAGTAGATGCTGCCTGCCGCGCCCTCATTGGATACGGCGCCGGTCCTGACATCCACCTTGTCGGTACCGTCATAGCCCTTGACGAAGCTGTCGAAGTCCTTGGCCGGCTTGGTATCGCCATAATAACCCCAGGCACGTGCGAATTCATGCCGGTTGATGGCACTGTAGAGCGAGCGGACAACTGCCTCGGCGCTCGACCTGTCATCGACGTAGGGCGCCTCGTCGGCAGGTGCCGACTGGGCGATCGAGGCAAGGGAGAACAAGGCAGTCGCTGCGAGAAAAGCGTGTCTCATCGGCAATCTCCACGCGGTAACGGAGATTCTACCACGGTGATTGCGGCGACGTGGTGACGCCTTGCGGGTATCGCTTGAAGAATCGCCCGGGAAGGCGCTAGTTCGCGCTCGCGGCGCTTCAACTGCCCCGGGAGATAATTGCGTGACCCTATCCATGTATGAAGTATCGGTGGCTGTGTTTTCGGCCCGGTTGAAAGCGCTGTCCAGCGTGCTGTCCACGGCCGAACAGAACGCCGGCGAGCGCAAGATCGACCCGCAGGTGTTCTTGACGGCGCGGCTGGCGCCCGACATGTTCGCGTTGACCAGGCAGGTGCAGATCGCCACCGACCATGCCAAGGGAGCCCCATCGCGGCTCGCCGGCCGGGAGGTTCCCAAATACGAGGACAACGAGGCGAGCTTTGCCGAATTGCAGGCGCGCATCGCCAAGACGCTTGACCATCTGGCGACGTTCTCCGCGGCCGATCTGGAAAGTTCGGACGAGCGAATTGTCGAGGTCAGGCTCGGCGGGCGCGAGGTTTCGATGGCCGGTCTGCAGTACCTCCTGCATCTGGCCATGCCCAACTTCTATTTCCACCTCACCACCGCCTACGACATTCTTCGCCATAATGGTGTGCCGCTGGGCAAGGCAACGTTCCTGGGCTCGCGTTGACGGATCACGCCTTCAAGGGGGTGCCCGGCCGGAGCCGGAATATCCCTGGCTGGCCGAACTAGCGGACGGACATTTCGCGGGCGACGCGCGGGAAATCGGCGGGCTTGATGCCGATGTCGGCGCGGTCCGCATTGCTCATGGAATGCAGCAGCGCGAGCGCGGCACGATAACGCAGATGTTCCTGCGGCCGTGGCCGTGCGAACATTTCAGTGAAGAACCCCATAATCCAGGCCCCTGTTGGACCTCCCAGCGTCCGAGTATAGGGGATTCGTGACAATTGTGCAGTGCAGCATTTGCATGCCTGCCATGCTCAGCAAAATTTTCTGCCATGATCCTGCATCGCCTGAAACTTTCGCAGATCGCGAATCGTATCCCTGTTGCTGGCACATGGCCGGTTTTTCCTCGCCGCTTCTGGCGAATTCCGGACTGCACCGACCGCAGTCCGGCTTTTTGTGACTGACCGGGCGTGGTCCAGCCCCGTAAACCTTCAATTGTTAAAATCGGCGGCATGCATTTTTAACGAGCGGACCCTAAGGTGGATGTCTCGGACACACCGTGAGACTGGGGAGGCTGACATCGTTACCAGCGCCAAGCGGGATTTCGCTTCGTTGCTCGATGATCTCTTCGTTGCCTCCGACAAGGACGGGGGAGGCGAAGAGGCCGCCACTCGCCCGTCGATTCCGTTTGACTATCTTTCCGTCGCCGACGAGCTCCATTCGGGCCGCATCAAGGTTTCTGGCAGCGGATTTGCCACGGAATATCGCGAGGCAGGCGCGGATCTCGCCGCAGAATTCGCGGCCCTGCTCGATCATGCGAAGCTGGCACTTGCGGGCGAAGAGACAAGGCCCGAAGAAAAACTGCCGCCGATCGATCCCGAATCGATTGCCGTGGAATTGGGATTGGACACGCCTAAGGCTGTCGCCGATTTTGGCCGCATGCGCCGCAGCTTCGCCTTTTCGAACCATCCCGATCGCGTCGCGCCGCACCTGCGCCAGCGCGCCATGATCCGCATGCAGGTGGCTAACATGCTGATCGACGAGGCCAAGCGGCGCGCCCTGGCAGGGGCTCGCCGCTAGCGCAGTCTGGTTCACGCAAAAGTCGGTTTGCCGAGGCTTGGAGAGCGCCTCTGCTTTCTTGTAGGATGAAAATTCCTTCCCCGCGCAGCCGCGCAAGCTTTTCCCGCCGGAGCACACTTCCATGCACAAACGCCGTCTCGGTCGGACCGATCTTCTTGTCACCCAGATCTGCCTCGGTTCGATGACCTGGGGCCAGCAGAACACCGAAGCCGACGGCCACGCCCAGATGGACCTGGCCTTTTCGCGCGGGGTGAATTTCATCGACACTGCCGAGCTCTACCCGATCCCGCCCAAGGCGGAGACGCAAGGGCGGACCGAGAAGATCATCGGCAGCTGGATGAAGGCAAAGGGCAACCGCGACAAGGTGATACTCGCCTCCAAGGTCGTCGGTCGCACCGCAAACAGCTGGTTTCGCGGCGACAGGCCGTCGCAGCTGGTGCGCGCCGATATCTTCGATGCCGTCGACAAGTCCCTGGCCAGGCTCGGCACGGACTATGTCGATCTCTACCAGATCCACTGGCCGGAGCGGGACATACCCTGGGGCGCCAATCCGACGCGCGTCGGGGCCGTGGCGCGCCGCGCTGATTCCGTCGGGGCGCCGACCGGAGAAACGCCGATCGCGGAGACGCTTGCCGTCTTCGATGACCTGGTGAAGGCCGGAAAGATCCGCCATTTCGGCCTGTCCAACGAGAGTTCCTGGGGCGTCATGCGCTTCATTGCAGAGGCTGACAAAGCTATTGGTCCACGGGTCGCCTCGATCCAGAACGCCTATAATCTGGTCAACCGGACCTTCGAGGTGAACCTCGCCGAAGTCTGCGATCGCGAAGAGGTCTCGCTGCTTGCCTATTCGCCGCTCGCGCAGGGCTATCTCTCGGGCAAATACGACCATGGTGCGCGCCCGCAGGGGTCGCGCTCGCAGCTCTTCAACCGCGGCCAGCGTTACGAGACGCCCAATGCCGCCGAGGCGCAGCTTGAATACAACGAGCTGGCGCGCTCCTTCGGCCTGGAGCCGGCGCTGTTCGCCAACGCCTATGTATCGAGCCGGCCCTTTGTCACCTCGAACATCATTGGTGCCACGACCATTTCGCAGCTGGAAATGGCGCTGTCTTCAGTGGAGGTTGTCTGGACTGAAGAGATGCAGAAGGCAGTGGACGCCATTCATCAGCGGGTCGGCAATCCCTGTCCTTGATCGACTCGGAAGTTGAATTGTCTGGGAATAACAGCGGGATGGAGACGATGGTGGATTTTCCGATCGAAACATTGCGTGGAAAATTTCCCGCTCTCGCTCTGACCGATGGAGGTCTCAGGCGCAGCTCGACCTGTCAGCGTGCCTTGGTGCCGAACCCCGTCAGGAAAGCGGTGAGGTTGTCACAGAGTTCGTCGCAGAGATAGCCGCCTTCCTGGACGATTGCCGTCGGCAGGCCGAGCTTGGCGATGGCTTCGCCGATGCGCGAGAAACCTGGCGTCGTCACCGAAAGCCCGCCGAACGGATCACCCTCGAACGCGTCGAGCCCGAGCGCCACGACCAGCGCGTCGGGCGCGAAGGCGCGGATACGCTGGAACGCCACCTGAAGCGCTTCCAGAAACGCCGCGTCGGCGGATTTGCGTGGCAAGGGCAGGTTGAAATTATAGCCGAGACCGGGGCCTTCGCCGCGCTCGTCGGCATGTCCCCAGAAGAACGGATAGAAGCGCACCGGGTCGGCATGCAGCGACACGGTGAGCACGTCGGGCCGCGCATAGAAGATGCCTTGCGTGCCGTTGCCGTGATGCAGATCGACATCGAGGATCGCAACCCGTGCCGCTTGGCGGCGCAGTACCTGTGCTGCGACGGCCGAATTGTTGATGAAGCAGAAGCCGCCGGCGACGTCGGCGAACGCATGGTGACCGGGGGGGCGGCAAAGCGCATAGGTGGCCGGCGCGCCCGCCATCACCGCTTCCGCCGCCTCGACCGCGCTCCAGGCGCTCCACAGCGCACTTTGCCAGGTCTCGCCAGAGATCGGGCAGGCCGTGTCGGCCATGTGGTACCCAGCCTGGCCGACCGCGGAGGCCGGATAGGAGCCGTTGCGCGCGATCGGGTGAATGTTGGGGATCACTTCAGCCGAGGCACCCTCGATGCGTTGCCAACGCGTGTAGATATGCTCCAGGAAATCGAGATATTCGGGCGTGTGCACCGCCGCGACCGGACCAAGTCCGTGATTGCGCGGCCGCTCGATCGTGCAGCCGGCCGATTTTGCGCCTGCTAACAATCTCTCGACGCGCTCCGGCTTTTCGGGATTGGGCTGCGGGGCGCCGCTGGAAAGGAAAGCCTTGGGGTCGTGGCGCTTCTGCTCCTGCGCGTAGAAGGCTTTCATTCTTTTTCCTCCGGCGCGTCGGCAAAGGCGAAGAAAGCGTCGCCGATGATCTTCTGCGTCTGCTCGTAGCTCGACCAGGCGATGCCCAGCCTTTCATAAAAGGCCTTTGCGCTCTCATTGTCGGTATCGACGGACAATCTGAGATAAGCGCCGCCTTGCTTGCGGCACTCGGTCGCGACGCGCCGCAGCAGGCGCTCGCCGATCCTGCGACCGCGAAACCGGTCCTCGACATAGAGGTCCTGCACATAGACGCCGGGCCGCCCCATCCAGGTCGAGAAGATCGGGAAATAGAGGCACAGTCCGGCGAATTCGCCATCGACTTCGGCGATCAGGGTCGAGAAGGCAGGTCTTTCGCCAAAGCCCCAGGTCCTGAGATCGTCTGGCGTTGAGACGATTTCTTCGGGCGCGCCGATATGGGTGCCGAGCTTCAGAATTGCGGCATGGATGGTTTCGACGTCTTCGATTCGTCCGGGGCGGAGGAGGATTTTTTCCGGGGTTGTCATGGCAGGCAGGGAGCCAAGGCACCCCCCTCTGTCCTGCCGGACATCTCCCCCGCAAGGGGGGACATTGGCAGCTTTGGCGCTGCCGCCCATTCTGCAACATCGAAAATTAGCAAAGGCGGAAAACACATCCGATCTCGGAGATGGCCGGCAGGCCAGAAGGGGGTGTGACGGAGCGCTATCATCTCAAGCCAGTCGCATTAAAACGCTACCCTGTCGCCACCCTTCAGCGCCAGCATGTCGCGTGCTTCGGCCGGGGTGGCAACCTCCAGCGACAGTCCATTGAGAATGCCACGGATACGGCGCACCTGATCGGCATTGGATTTCGCCAGCTGGCGGCCGTCGTAGAGACTGTCTTCGAGCCCGACACGGACATTGCCGCCCATCGCCGCGGCGATCGAGATCAGCGGCATCTGGTGGCGGCCTGCGGCCAGCACCGAGAACTGGTAGCTGTCGCCGAACAGCTTGTCGGCGATGCGCTTCATGTGGATGAGATTGTCCGGGTCGGCGCCGATGCCGCCAAGAATGCCCAGCACGAATTGGATGAACAGCGGCCCCGACACCAGCCCACGGTCGCGGAAATGCGCGAGCGAATAGAGATGGCCGACATCGTAGCACTCGAATTCGAAACGCGTGCCGCAGCCCTTGCCCAGTCTCTCGAGAACGCCCTCCATATCGGCGAAGGTATTCTTGAAGATCGTGTCGCGTGTGGCTTCCAGCAGCTTCGGTTCCCATTCGTGTTGCCATTCCCTTGGCTTGTCGAGCATCGGGAACAGCGCGAAATTCATCGAGCCCATGTTGAGCGAACACATTTCGGGCTCGGCCCGCAAAGGTGCCGCCAGCCGCTGGTCCAGCGTCATCAGGGAGGAGCCGCCGGTTGTGATGTTGATCACCGCCGACGTCGCCTGCTTGATGCGCGGCAGGAACTGCATGAACACGTCCGGATCGGCCGTAGGCCGTCCGTTTTTTGGGTCGCGGGCATGCAAGTGCAGGATCGAGGCGCCGGCCTCGGCCGCGGCGATGGCATCCGCCGCGATCTGGTCCGGCGTTACCGGCAGATAAGGCGACATGGACGGTGTATGCACCGAGCCGGTGACGGCGCAGGTGATGATGACCTTTCTCGGCGCCATTGTTTTATCCCCGGCCTTCGACCGGAAGGTCGAGTTCGGCAGCCAGAACTTCGAGCGAGTCGCCGATGATGGAGATGATCTCGCCGACCTGCTCGCTGGTGACGATCATCGGTGGTGCGACCATGAAATTGTCGCCGTCGACACCGCCCTTGACCTTGCGGCCATAGATGATCAGCCCGCGCTCATAGGCGAGGTCGAGCAGGCGCTGCGTCGCCTTCCTGCTCTGGTCGATCGGCCGCAGCGTTTCGGGATCGGCAAGCATCTCGGCGCCGGTGAGCAGGCCCTTGCCGCGCACGTCGGCGATGAACGGGAAGCGCTTGGCTAGCTCTCGCAATCCGTCCATCAGCACATCGCCCATGGCGGCGGCATTGGCGATCAGGTCGAGGCGGCCCATTTCGCCGAGCACGGCCAGCCCTGCGGCGCAGGCGAGCGGATTGCCGGCATAGGTATGGCCGTGCTGGAAGCCGCCGGAGGCGAGCAGCGGCTGCACCAGCCGCATCGGCGCCGCCAGCGCGCCGAGCGGCGCGTAACCCGATCCCAGGCCTTTTGATAGCGCGACGATGTCCGGCTTGCAGTTCCAATGGTCGCCGCCGAGGAATTTTCCCGTGCGGCCGGCGCCGCTCATCACTTCGTCATGGATGAGCAGGATGCCGTAGCGGTCGCAGATTTCGCGGATGCGCCCATAATAACTGTCCGGCGCGACAAGCGCCGCTGTCGCCGCGCCGCCGATCGGTTCCATGATGAAGGCGACCACGCTCTCCGGCTCCTCGGCCAGGATCTTCTCCTCCAGCATGTCGGCATAGCGGAGACCGCGCTGTTCCATCGAGAGATTGTCGCGGTCGCGCCAGGCCGCCGGTGCCGGCACGGTCGGCATCACCCGCATCATTGGCGTGAAGGTCTCGGCCAGCGCGTAGTCGCCGGTGATCGACAGTGAACCCAGCGTGCCGCCGTGATAGGAGGGGAAGCGCGTGATCACCTTCCAGCGGCTGGCTTGGCCGGTAGCCACCGCCCACTGCCGCGCCAGCTTAATGCACGATTCGGTCGCTTCCGAGCCGCCTGAGACGAAGAAGATGCGGTCCATGCCTTCGGGCAGCTTGCCGGCCAGCTCACGCGCCAGCTCTTCTGCCGGTTCGTTCTCGAAATGCAGCCGGTAGGCGAAGGTGGCGCGGTCCATCTGCCGCTTCATGGCGTCGAGCACATTGCGGTTGGAATGACCGATATTGGCGACCATCGGGCCGCTTGATCCGTCGATGAAGCGGCGGCCGTCCTGCGTCCACATATAGATGCCCTCGGCACGGTCGATCAGCGGCCGGCGCAGGCTGGAGAGATAGAACAGATGCGATTGGCGCCGGGCTTCGGTGTCCGGGGCGGCGGTCTGGGCTTTCGACATGTCAGGACTTTCCGAGATAACGATCGAGGACATTTTGGGTAACGCGTTCGACCATCGGGTCCTGCCTCAGCAGGCCGGCGACCCATTCGCAGCTTCCGGCGTGGAAGACCTCGCCCTTGCCGCGCGGGAAATTGACGATCATGCCGTTGCCGCGTTTGACTTTTTCCAGATTGGCGTCGCTCCGATCGCCGAACAGCGTCTCGGCGCTGAAGCGACCATCCTCGTCGGTGAGAAACTGATCCTCGATCGGGATATCGGCGCTTTCCTCGACCTGGCTGGCCATGCCGACGGCGAGAACCTGCAAGCCGTCCGGTGCGCCGCTGGTCGCGGTCGGGTAGGGAAGGCCGCCGCGGATTTCGAAATCCAGCCCGTCGACCTCATAGCCATAGACATGGCTGTCGGCGCCAAGCAGGTCGCCATAGTAGATGCCGGTTCCGGCAAAGGCCCAGTGCTCGGGCCGATACACGGGAAAGCCGCGCACGCCGCGTGGCGCGCAGCCGCCCCATCCGGCATAGAGGCCGCGTGTGGCGTTGAGCCCGAAGGTCGCCGAACCCGGCCGGCCGATCTCGGGCGCCTCCCAGGAATTGGTGGCGCGGGTGACGTCGCCGCCGCGATAGGCGGGGTCCTCGGCTCGGGCGCGGTATTTGTAGCAGACCTGCCGCCGGCCTTCATCCTCCAGCCGCGTCTGCCACATGAAGTTGCCGGCGAAGCGCGCCGCATGGCCGCCACGTTCGACGTAGCTGTCGACCGCATCGCGCATTTCCCAGGTCCAGTACTCGTCATGGCCGACAAAGACGGCGCAGTCGTAGCCATCGAGAATGTCGGGCGAGAAATGCAGATCGTGCTGGCTGGCGAGATCGACGGCGTAGCCCGCCCGTTCGGCGAAGCGGAAGAAGTGGCTGTCATAGCTCGCCCAGCCCGACGATGCGTATTTCTTCGAATGGCCGGTGGCGAGCGCCCATTCCATGTGTGGATAGCGCGGCACTGTCTTCGGCGGCACCGCGACTTCCAATGGCACACGCGGCGCCTCCTTGGGCAGCACGACGAAGCCGCGGCACCAGGGGCGCTGCGTCGAGACGATCGGAGAATATTCGTTACGGTCCGGCCCGGTGATGCCCTGGTAGTGATTGGAGCCGCCCCAGGTGTTGTAGGCGAGCCAGGTGCCTGTCGCCGCCACCTGCAGCACACGGCCTGGCTTCTTGCCGGGCAGGGGCGCGACGATGAAAAGATGATGGGATTGGATCGGCTTGCCGTCGCGGCCTTCAGCAGTCAGCGTCACCCGGTAAGCGCCGGACGGCCAGTCGCTGCCGACGCTGAATTCGAACGAGGCTTCCCAGCCGCAGCCTTCGGCCGAGCACTGGTCTGGACTTTCCTGCCAACGCGCCGCAATGCCGGACTTCTCGAACACCTTTGTCTCGGTGCCGCCGTCGCGGACGATCGTCATGCTGAAGGACGGAGCCGTCGAACTGACATGCAGCGTCACTGTCTCGCCGGCGCGGTAGGAAAAGCGGTCGCTGTAGCACCAGATTTCGCCGCGCTCGCCATCCATGCCCGGCCACTCATAATAGTGGCCGCGCACTGCGTGCCGGCGCTGCTCCGGCGTCAGTCCGAAATCGGGGAATTCAGTGGTCAATCTGGTCATCGTCGTACTCAGGCGGAAAGGTATTTCTTGAGGAAGGTGCGGGTGCGTTCTTTTTGCGGGGCGCGGAAGATGTCGCCCGGCGGGCCTTCTTCCACCACCACGCCGCCATCCATGAACAGCACCCTGTCGGCCACTTCGCCGGCAAAGCGCATTTCGTGCGTTACGATGAGCATGGTCATGTGCTCGGCGGCAAGCTGCTTCATCACCGCGTTGACCTCGTCGACCAGCTCCGGATCGAGCGCCGAGGTGGCCTCGTCGAACAGCATCACCTTGGGCTGCATGGCCAGCGCGCGGGCAATCGCGACGCGCTGCTTCTGCCCGCCCGAAAGACGCGAGGGATAGGCGTCGATCTTGTCGGAGAGCCCGACCTTGGACAAAAGACCAAGCGCCAGCGCACGAGCTTCGGCTTTCGGCATGCTTTTCAGGATCACCGGCCCCATCGTGATGTTCTCGATCACGGTCAAATGCGGGAACAGGTTAAAGTGCTGGAACACCATGCCCATCTGCTGGCGCACCTTGTTGATGTGCCTTTCGAACGCCTGGCCATGCAGCTTCTGGTTGACCTGCAGGCCGTCCAGCCAGACCTCACCGCTGTTCAAACCCTCGAGATGGTTGATGGAACGCAGCAGCGTGCTCTTGCCGGAGCCGCTCGGGCCGATGATTGCGACGATCTGCCCACGTTCGACCGATAGGTCGATACCTCTGAGGACCTCGACGGCGCCAAACGATTTGCGTGCGCCGCGGACCTCGACCATCGGCCGCTGCGTGCTCATCGGGAAACCTCCACATGTCTTTCGAACCTATGCAGGGCCGCTTCGAGCGCGAGGTTGAGAATGTAGTAGAGCGCGGCGGCAGTGATGTAGAATTCGAAAGGGCGAAACGTTTCGCTGATCGCCAGTTGCGCCGAGTGAACCAGCTCGGCAATGCCGATGACCGAGACGATGGAGGATTCCTTCAACAGCGCGATCAAATTGCTGCCGATCGGCGGCGCCGTGTTGCGGATGGCCTGCGGTATCACGACATGGCGCAGCGTCTGCCACTTGCCGAAGCCGATGCTGCGTGCACCTTCCGTCTGGCCGACATCGACGGCCACGATGCCCGCGCGGATGACATCGGCATTGTAGACGGCAAAATGCAGTCCAAGGCCGACAATGCCGGCCACGAGGGCAGGGATGTCGATGCCGACCTGCACCAGGCCAAAATAGATCAGGAAGAGCTGCAACAGCAGCGGCGTGCCCATGAACACCCACATGAAGGCGCGCACGGGGTAGGCCAGGATTGCCGGCGCGTAGAGTACGACAACCGCAAAGAAGATGCCGCCGGCGAAGCTAAGCGCTCCAGCCGAGACCGTCAGCACTGATGTCCACCAGGCGCCGGTCAGCAGAAGATCCCAGTAGGGCGCGACGACGGTGAAATCCAGGCCTTGCATTGTTTTCCGCCCCTCAGATGATTGCGAAGCGCTTGTCGAGCATGTCGACGATACGGGCGACGGCATAGACCATGACCATGTAGAGCAGGGCCGCGACGCCGAAGATCTCGAACGGCTTGTAGGTGGAGCCGATGAAGCGCTGGGCGGTGTAGGTCAATTCCACGACCGAGATGGTGGACACCAGGGCCGAGCCTTTCAACAGCGCGACCGTGTTGACGCCAAGCGGGCGGATCATCAGCCGGGCGGCTTGCGGCAGCACGACCTTGCGCAAGGTCTGGAACCGGCCGAATCCGATTGTGCGGGCCGCCTCCGTCTGGCCCCGGTCGACCGCCACCACCGCGCCTCGGATTGACTCCGCCATATAGGCGCCGATGTTGAGGCCGAGGCCGATCACGCCGGCCGCGAACGGATCCAGATTGATGCCGATCTGCGGACCGCCGAAATAGAGCACGAAGAGCTGGATCAGGCACGGTGTGCCACGGAACAGGCTCACATAGAGCGTGCCGATGGCCCGCAGGACCGCCGATCTCGACATTCTTGCGGTCGCGGCCAGTGCTGCCACGGCCAGCCCCAGAACCAGGGCCAGCGCTGTCAGTTCCAGCGTCACCAAGGCGGCTTCCACGAAGAACGGGAAGACGCGCTGCATCAAGGAGAAATCCATGGAATGGCCCGGCGCAGTGGCTTTCGGCTTCAGGCGGCCTGGACCGCCGAAGCCTGGCGAAGTTAGCGGATGTCGCTGCCTACCCAGTGCATCGATATCTTCTCGTAGGTACCATCGGCCATCATGCCGTCCAGCGCCTTCTGCATGGCGGCCTTGAGCTCGGGATTGTCCTTGCGGATGGCGATGCCGATGGCGACGCTGCCGCCTTCGATACCCGGCGTGTCGAGCTTGCGTACCTTCTCGCCGGTCTCCTTGACGGCGACCATGACCGGAATGTTGTCGACGACGATGGCGTCGACGCGGCCCGCCTTCAGCTCAAGCAGCAATTCCGGCAGCCCCTTATAGGTGCGGATGTCCCAGCCGCCCTGTTGGCGCGCCCATTTCTCATGCGTTTCGCCGAGCGTCACGCCAAGGGTCTTACCTTTGAGATCGTCGAGGCTCTGCACCTTGGAATCCTGGTTGACGAAAACCGCACGGCCGGCGTGGTAGTAGGGGCCGACGAAATCGACCACCTTCTCACGCTCCGGCGTGATCGTCATCGAGCCGACCACGGTGTCGTATTTGTTGGCGAGCAGGCCGGCGATGATGCCGTCCCAGGCGGTCGTGATGATGGTGCCCTTGACGCCGATGCGCTCGGCGACGGCCTTGCCGATATCGGCGTCGAAGCCGACGACCTCGTTCTGGTCGTTGACGAAGTTGAAGGGGGGATACTGCCCGCTCATGGAAATCTTCAATTCGCCCGCCGCCTTGACCTTCTCGAGGTCATCGGCCCTGGCCGACACGTTAGCGAAGGAAGACGCAAACAGCAGCGCCGCGACGGCAATGCCGGAAAATACCTTGTTCATTTGAAACCTGTCCTCTGGATGGAGCGCGAAGGCTTGTTCTTGGGAGGCGTTGGGGCGCACTCCTGACGGCAATGATTGCCTTTGCGGTAGCATTGCGCAAATAGATAATGGAAATAGGGAGCATAGATATCAGGAATGGCATTGCCGCGCCCCGAACGGCTGGTCTGGGATCTGGACTGGAACCTTTTGCGGACATTCGTCGTCATCGCGGAGGTGAAGAGCATAACGCGTGCCGCCGAGAGGCTGAACCTCAAGCAGCCAAGCGTCAGCAATGCGCTGCGGCGGCTGGAAGACCGGGTCGGCCGGCGGCTGGTCGAACGCGATGCGACGCGCTTCGAGCTCACCGAGGTTGGACGGCTTCTCTACGAGCAGAGCATCGAGGTGTTCGGCACCATATCGCAGCTGCCGCTCTTGATGCGCGGCATCAGCGACGATGTCACCGGCCACGTCATGATCGCGACCGCCAGCCATGTGGTCTCGCCGCTGTTCGATCGGGCGCTGTCGGAATTCCACCGCAACTATCCGCGCGCCAGCATCACCATTTCGGTCGCGGCAAGCACCGAAGTGGCCAAGCAGGTGAGGGAGCGCCGTGCTTCGTTTGGCGTCTGCCTGGTCAGCCAGCGCGATCCGGCGCTGCAATACGACATGGTCTATCGCGAGTTCTTCGGCTTCTTTTGCGGGCCGCGGCACAGGCTCTATGGGCAAACCGGACTGACGCTCGCCGATCTCCGCGACGAGCCGTCAGTATCGTTCCAGACCGACCATATTTCGGATGCGCTGCGGCCGGTCGCACTGTTGCGTAGCGAAGCACGGCTGAACGCCGATGTCGTGGGCGTTTCGTCGAGCCTGGAGGAGGTGCGGCGCATGATCGTCGCCGGGCTCGGCATCGGCCCGCTGCCGCTGCATGTGGCGCGGCGCGATGTGGCCGACGGCGCGCTGTGGCGGCTGCCGCCCTATGATGCGCCGCCGGCCATCGATATCTTCCTGCTGGTCAATCCGGACAAGGCGATGAACCGCGCCGAGAAGGCGTTGCTGTCAGGGCTGCAGGCGCTGATTGCCGAGACGCCGCTCGAGGACCGTATCTACAAAGGCTGATACGCAATATCGACTGCGCGGCGGCAGACAAACCCGGTTGCCTCCGCCCTATTCGTCGCCACGCCCTTGGCCCTCGTCAACAAAGCGACTATCTCAGGACAAGGCGGCGTTCCGCCCGGGGGGTCGACATGCTCAGAGTGCAGAAGGTCAAGGTCGACGACATCTACGTGCCGACGGCGCGTAAGAAGACGCTGCATCCCGAGACGGTCCGTCATCTCGCCGAGGACATTCTGGAAAATGGCATGAAGATGCCGATCCAGGTCCGTCACGACGGCAAGCGTCATATCCTGGTAGAAGGCCTGCATCGGCTGGAAGCGGCCAAGTGGCTCGGCGAGACCGAGATCGATGCCTATCTGGTGCAAGCCAAGCGCCACTGACGCGTCCTCGATTTCGCCGTTGGTCCTCATCCACGGGAAAGCCCCAGAATTTCTCCTTGATGATGTCGGTTTGCATTTCGCTGGTTCGTCCTTGGGACGGAAGCCGGTCAGACCAATATTCTCGATCGGTTTTCGCGCGGGTTGGGGCCGATGCACCAGCCAGCTCAAGAACGCACCGACACACGGACAGACTGGAGGAGATTGATATGTCCAAAGCCCTGCTTTTCGCCATTCTTGCTTCGGCCGCGGCGCTTCTCGCCTGTCCGGGCATCGCCAACGCAAACGAGGTAAAATCTGCCATGACGACCGAAGCGAAGACACCGCCGAAGCCTGAAAAATCCGGCCTGCTGCCGATCAACGGCCTGAATTACTATTATGCCGTCCACGGCAAAGGCGAGCCGCTGCTTCTGCTGCATGGCGGTCTCGGCACAGCGGACATGTTCGCCCCCATTCTGCCGAAGCTTGCCGAACATCGCACTGTCATCACCGTCGACCTGCAAGGCCATGGCCGCACCGCGCTTGGCGACCGGCCGTTCACGCTGGAGGCGATGGGCGACGACATGGCTGATATCGTCAAACGGCTTGGTTACGGCGAGGTCGACGTCATGGGTTATTCTCTGGGCGGCGGCGTCGCCTTCCGGATGGCCGTCCAGCACCCCGAAACGGTGCGCCGGCTTGTGCTGGTCTCGACCGGCTATGCCGCCGACGGTTTCTATGACGAGATGCGCCCGCAGCAGGCGCAAGTGAGCGCGGCAGCGGCCGATTTCATGAAGGACACGCCGATGTACAAATCCTACGTCGCCGTGGCGCCGCATCCCGAGGAGTTCCCGAAGCTGCTCGACACGCTCGGCAACTTCATGCGCCAGAACTACGACTACTCGGCCGATGTTCCCAAGCTGAAGATGCCGGTCATGCTGGCCTACGGCGACAGCGACATGTACAAGCCCGAGCACGAGATCAAGTTCTACCAGATGCTCGGCGGCGGTTTGAAGGACGCGGGCTGGATGCGTGAAAACCTGTCGCGGAACCGCCTGGCGATCCTGCCCAATCGCACCCACTACGACGTCTTCTTCGCTCCAGAGCTGACGGCCGCCGCGCTGCCGTTCCTCAACGGCGAGACCAAGGTGAAGAGCTGGGACGAGGTGGTCGGCGAAACCGAATAGCTTGCCGGCATTGGCTGCCGGCGGTCTCCCTCGAGGCGGCCGGCAGTTTTATCGCTGCAGTCGATGGGATCGTATCAATGCTTTTGAATTGACCCGATATCCGGCCTCGATAGTCTCGCATCAAATCTTCTCGGGAATGGATACGGCAATGGCTAACTATCAGGGCGGATGCCTGTGCGGGGCGGTGCGTTATCGCGCCGACGTCGAGCCCGTCAACGAACGCATCTGCCATTGTCGGCTTTGTCAAAAGGCGATCGGCGCCGCCTTCAATGCGCGTGTGCTGTTTCGCATCGACGATGTGACGGTCGAAGGGCCGTTGGCGACCGCGAACAGCTCGCCGGATATTAAACGCGGGTTTTGCCCAAGCTGCGGTACGACGATGTTTTCGCGGCGCGATGCCGCCGGCATTATAGGCGTCACCACCGGGTCACTCGACGATCCATCCGTCTTCAAACCGCAGATGCACATCTGGACCGCCTCCAAGCAGCCCTGGGTGGCGCTCGATGACGGCTTGCCGCAGCACGAAGGCGCGCCGCCTGCCTGAGGCCTCTGGCCTCCCTTCTCGCCTTAGGAAAGAAAATGGATCTGCGCTCGAGCGCCGAGACGGTTGAGCCGTGCTGGATGAAGTGCGGCATTGCCGCATCCACCCTTCGGGCCAACAGAAGGGTAAAGTTACGTTACCGTGACCAAAATTAATCGAAACAGTCACGAAATAACCGAAACAGTCACGCGAAAGCCGGCAAAGCGTCATTGGCGAGCCATCATTGTCTCCCTATTTAACCGGTGCGGGCCGGCATTCGAGGAGACGACGGATGAACGACAGCATCAGTACCCTGGACGAGCTTTTGAGCGATCCGATGGTCCTGCTTGTGATGAAGCGCGATCGTGTGCGCCCGGAACAGGTGCGCATGCTGCTCGAACGGGCGCGTCGGCCTTCCGTCGAGGAGCCGGTTGTCCCGCCGGCGCACGTGATCGCCAGGGCGTGCCAGAAACTCTGGCTGTGCCCCTGATCGCATCGTGATTTCCTCCAGTTTTTGCGGACCGACCCGCCGGGCCGGTCTGGCCACTGCCTGGTGCTGCCAACGCGCCGAGGCGGCGCGGTGTTGATATTCGAACGCGCCTTCCGCACTCGCTGACGCCCATTCCCGGGTGCCAGTTCACAAATCCGTAAATTGATTTTCCGTCCCATGGCGGTATGGCTTGCCCAGGGGCCGATCGCCCCAGTCGTTCCCCGCGCAACTCCGATCTCTCTGACATGGAATTCGACATGGCCGACAGCTGCATGCAAGGCATGGACATGGGCTTTGTTGGCCTGGGCTACGCCAAGGTCGCATTTCTCGGCTTGGTGCAAGGCATCACCGAACTGCTGCCGATTTCCTCGACCGCCCACATGCGCGTCGTCCCGGCGGTGCTGGGCTGGCAAGATCCCGGCTCCGCTTTCTCCGCCGCCATGCAGCTTGCGGCCCTCGCCGCGGTGATCAGCTACTTCTGGAACGATGTCAGGGACATCCTGTCCGGTTCGGTCAGTGCCTTGAAACGGCGCGATTTGGCCGACCGACATTTCCGGCTGGCGCTCTGGATCGTGCTGGCGACGATCCCGATCGTCATCGCCGGCGTGGCTCTGTCTGGCCTTCTCAACGCCTGCAATTCGCCGCTGCGCGGCCTCGGGGTGATCAGCTGGGCCTGCATCGTGATGGCACTCCTGCTGGCGCTGGCCGAACTCCGTGCCCGCCATGCGCGCACCATGGGCCAGGCTTCCATGGCCGATGCGCTGCTCGTTGGCATCGCCCAAATCGGCGCATTGATCCCGGGCGTCTCGCGGTCCGGTTCGACCTTGACGGCAGCACTGGGGCTCGGCTTCAAGCGGGAAGAAGCGGCGCGCTTTTCATTCCTGCTTGGGCTGCCGGCCATCGCACTCGCCGGTCTCAAGGAGCTCTGGGAACTGCACAAGGCCCATCTCGATGCCCATGGCTGGTCGATCCTCGCGGTCGGCCTGGTCGTCGCCTCGCTATCCGCCTTCTTCGCCATATGGGGCCTGATGCGCGTGCTGGAACGCTTCTCAGCCTGGCCTTTCGTCATTTATCGCGGCGTGCTCGGCATCGCCTTGCTGCTGGGCCTGGCGATGGGATGGCTTGCCTGAAGCAATCCCGGGAAAGCGCGCAGCGGTTTTCCGCCGGCGTCAAACAAGGGACTAAAAGGCAACTCCAGGAATGTGCGAGCCGGTGTTGCTTCGGCGCAACCCCGGTCGGGCATGCGTCGATCGCCAAAGATGTGATCGGCCGCCTTCATTGACTCCAGGCAAAATCCATCTTTAACGTTCTGTTAACAAAAATAGATGGGTGGGGCCGTATGGCATCCTCGGTGGGTTGGCGCCGCAAGGCGAGGGGTTTGGGGTTTGCGTTGGCGCTGACGGCTTTTTGTTCGGCCGCGGGTTTGGCGAATGCGGGACCGCTTTCCATGACTATCGGCGGGCAAACCTCCCAGCCGATCGGGCACTATGATTTTTGCAAGGTCCATTCTGCCGAATGCTCCATCCGCTCGCCCGCCAACGCTCCGGAGAGCATGACCGGCCAGCTGTTGCGGGAAATTTCCGCCGTAAATCTCTCGGTCAACACCCGCGTCAAGCCGATGAGCGACATGGACAATTACGGCAAGGATGAGTGGTGGGCCTACCCCGATAACGGGTTTGGCGACTGCGAAGACTACGCGCTTGAAAAGCAGCGCGAGCTCCAGGCCGCCGGCATTGCAATCGCCAATCTGCTGATGACGGTGGTGCGCAAGCCGGACGGCGAAGGCCACGCCGTGCTTACGGTGCGCACCGACAAGGGCGATTTCGTCCTCGACAATCTCAGCGACAAGGTTCGCCTCTGGAACCAGACAGGCTATCGCTATCTGAAGAGACAGGCGAGCGACAACAGCGGTCGCTGGGTTTCCATCCTTGGCGGCGACGAGCGGCTCGTCAGCTCTGTTCAATGATGTCGCCGATGTCTTGCGTCGGCAGCCGCACTTCGACCTTGGCCGTTTGATCCATTCCCGCTTGGGACCGTTCTTGCGTCGTGCCGGCGAATGCTGGCGGCGGCTCGTTGGAACCGGCAATCCGGTGCGCGCATGGATCTTTTGACTGTCCTCCAATCCGCGCCATTACTGCTCGCGCTGATCAAGATCGCGCTGCCGTCGGCGGCGGCGATCATGGGGGTCGGCCAATGGTTCGCCTCGTTGCCGCCGTGCCGCGACCTCGTCTTCGAGGCCACCAGCTACCTGGTCTGCGAGGTCGATCCCAGGCAATATCGGATCGAATTGTTCTGGAAGGATCCGGCCGGCAAGCCCTATCACTCGCTGCACAATCTCGACGATGCCCAGCGGCGGGCCGGGCGCACGATGCTGTTCGCCATCAATGCCGGAATGTACCATCCAAACCTCGCGCCGGTCGGCCTGTATGTCGAGCGCGGGCAGGAACTGGCCTCGGCGAAGGTCGGGTCGGGAAGCGGCAATTTTTCGCTCCAGCCCAATGGTATTTTCTACATCAGCGACGGCAAGGCCGCGGTCCGCGCGACAAGGGATTTCCTAGAGAAGCGTCCGCCCACCGATTATGCCACGCAGTCCGGGCCGATGCTGGTGATCAACGGCAAGTTGCACCAGAAATTCCGGGCCGACAGCACCTCGCGCAAGACGCGCGACGGTGTCGGGGTGCGAAAGGACGGCGTCGTTGTCTTCGCCATTTCGAATGGCACGGTGACATTCCATGCATTCGCACGCCTGTTTCGCGACGGGCTCGGCTGCGACAATGCGCTGTTCCTCGACGGGTCGATATCGAGCCTGCTCGCGCCGGCCATCGGCCGCAATGACGACTACTGGAACCTGGGGCCGATGATCGGCGTCTTCAGGCGATAGGATGGGGCAGGCGTAGATTGCGCTTGTCGTCGCGCACGGCCCACACCCGCAACCGTGCCGAACATGCTTAAAAACTTGATTCAATCTTTATTGGTAATTTCTCGTTCATAACTAGACCTGGTTTGTCCGTCGGCCGTTGCCTTCGGTCTGTTGTGTTTGAGTACAGGTCCAGATGCGGTTACCAGGCGCCGTCAGTTTCGTGATCGCAACGCTGTGCCTTGCCGGCTGCTCGTCGACATCCGGCATGGACGCGCTGGACATCCAGAAGCCGTCGAACGAGATCACCAACTCGGTGGTGCGACCAAGCGCGCCGATCGCATCCGCCCCAGTGACCAAGGCCGAACGGAGAATGGCAGCCGAACGGAGGGTGGCGGAAGCCACGCCGGTGGACGAGAATGTCCGGCCCTATGGCCTGGCGGAGGAAGAGACGGTGGCGTTTCCGGCGCCCGACCTGCCGGACAGCGTCGAGCCGCCGGTCGTCGAGCCGGCGGCGCTTGTATCGCCGCCGAAGCTCTTGTCACGGGCGGCACCGCCGATGCTGGCCGGGCCTGTCACGCGCTACGGCTTTCGCGATGCCAAGCCGATCAATTTCGGCCGCTCCTCGCCCCGCCACCTTGCCGTGCATGGCGTCGACGTGTCGCGCTGGCAAGGCAACGTCAACTGGGAGAAGCTGCGCGCCCAAGGCGCCAACTTCGCCTACATCAAGGCGACCGACGGCGGCGACCATCTCGATCCGATGTTCACCAGGAATTGGCGCAACGCCGACGCCGCAGGGCTGAAGCGCGGCGCCTATCATTTCTTCTACTGGTGCCGCACCGCCGGCGAGCAGGCCGACTGGTTCATCCGCAACGTGCCCAGGGTCGAGGGCGCTTTGCCGCCGGTGATCGATGTCGAATGGAATGGCGAATCCAGCTGCAAGCGGCGGCCGTCGCGCGAAAAGGTGCTGGAGAAGATGCAGGTGTTCATGGACAAGCTTGAACGCCATTACGGCCAGCGGCCCATCATCTACACCGCGCCCGATTTCTACCGCGACAATCTTCGCGGCGAATTCCTCGATTATTCGTTCTGGCTGCGCGCCGTGGCGCAGCACCCCTCAAAGGTCTATCCCGGCCGCAAATGGCTGTTCTGGCAATATTCCGGCTCCGGCCTATCGCATGGCGTCACCGGCCGCATCGACCTCAACGTCTTCCACGGCGACGAGCGCCAATGGCGCGCCTGGGCCGGCGGCCGGCAGATGGTGGCCGACGCGGATTGAAACAAGCCATCAGGCTTGGCGTGCTTCGCTCTCCCAGGTCTCCGCCGGTTTGGCCAGCAAATGGGAGACGATGATGAGCATCCGCGGAGGCTTCGGCCGTTTCAGCGAATAAGCAAGACATTGCCGTCGTCATGATGTCTATGTGCGGGCTCCTGAACTCCGGGGGAGATGAGTTGGAACTCAAATTTCTGTTGGTCGGCTTTGCCTGCGCGGTCGCCGGCGGGCTGTCGATCGTCACTTTCCTGAAATGGCGAGAGGTCAAAGCGGTCAGCCGCTGGTTGCCGGCGCCGGGAAAGATCATCTCCTCGCGCGTCGAAGCGCGCGAGGTCCGAAGCTCCGGCTCCGGGTCTGACAGCAGCGATTCCACCGAGATCCGCAATTTTCCGGCGATCACCTTCGAGTACAAGGTGGATAAGAAGACATTTCAGAGTTCGCACTACAGCGTGCAGGAAAATCTGGGGAATTTCGAAGTCGCCGAAACCCTTGCGCGATTTCCCCGCGGCGCAGCCGTGACCGTCTTCTATAACCCTGTCGATCCGGCCAAGGCCGTGATCGAGCGCACCATGCCGGAGGGCGCCTTCAAATTCATGGTGCAGCTTTCCGCCGGGCTGGTGGTCGGCGCCCTGGTGTTGGTGTTTTCCGTCGGCGGTGTCCTGGAGGCGATCGGCCCGTATTTGCCCAAGCCGCAGTATGTCGGTGCGGCGGCTCTGTTGCTGTTCATGGGCCTGTTTGTCCTGCGCATGGGCTTCGTCCAGAAATCGATGGCCGAGCAGGCGGCAAAATGGCCGGTCGCCGTCGGCCGCATCGACGCGTCGGGCCTGCAGGCGATCAAAATCCGCGAGCGGACCGGGAGCTATCGGCCCTGGCGTACTGTTTTCAAATCCCGCATCGTCTACAGCTATGGCGTCGCCGGCCAGCGATACAGTGCCGATCGCATCGCTTTCGGCGCCAGCGTGACGGCTTCGTTGCCAGGCCTCGTCGGGGCTCAGGCGCGGTGCTATGTCGAGGGCACCAAGGTGGACGTGCACTATGACCCCGCCAACCCTGCTTCGGCGGTGCTCGAATGCAGGGTGCTCGGATTGTGGGTGCTGTGGGTCTGTTCGGTTGGCTTTCTCGGCAGCGCTGCTTTTCTGGTCGGGCTGGTCTGACGCGAACGCCTCAGCAATGCACAAGAAGTCCGCTGTCGAAGCCAGGCCAGGTGAACCGCATCGTGGCGCCATGCCTCTCGATATGGATGACACGAGTGAAGGGCTCCTCCAGTGACGGGTACGATCCGTAGCACCGGCTAGCATGTACCACCCAGCCGGTCGGCGACTTGCGAAATGACGCGTGCTCGCAGCCGAACTCGGGCAGCGACAGGGCCGCTCGGTCTACGGAGTAGACGGTCTGGCGTTGGATGTCGGCGGCCGCGTGGCAGTTCAGTCGGTCGCTGGACCAAGTCCCGACATAGGGCGACGCCGCCAGCGCAGCACCAGTCGCGAATGCGGACATTGCCATCGTAATCACCAAACGTCGCATCACCACCCCTCGATCAGTGCGCTCGACCATACAGGCTGTTGGGTTGCGAGAGATAAGTTTTCGTCCAAGGAGCCGACAATGCAGCCGTTCCGGATTTCGCTTATGCTTTTGCGTGGATGATGCGACTGTGCGGGACGGTATGCGGCCAGCATTTGGCTTTCACAACGCTTTCCCAGGGACATTTGATGATCACCCGTAAACTGGCCTTCGTCTTCGCGGGTCTGCTCAGTTCGATGCAGGTGGCGAACGCCGGGGAATGCTTGCTGAGCCATGCCACCTATCGGGAGCAGCGCTCCGGTGCGGTCATGCAATTCCGGCCGCTCGCCAATGAGCCGGCGGCACTGACGGCGCAGGTGTTTTCGCTGGCCGTGCCCAAGACCGATATCCGCCTCCCGGCCGATATCACCTGGACCAACGGCAGGAATTCGTTGCCGCTCGGCACCATCCGCCATCCCTGCACCGACGATGACCGCGAAGCGGGGCTGCAGGACGGCAGCGGCCTGTGCAGGATATGGGAGGGCCAAGTCTATGCCTTGACCGGAGGCGGCGCCGAGCAGTTGAACTCGCGCGAAGCGACGCCGGCGCCGAAAGGGCTGCTGCTGCCGGATTTCGGCGTGGCTTTCACCGATTGGGTCGACTTCGCCAACGCCAACCCCGGTGGCTCGGCGTGGGATGTCTTCACTTTGACAGGATGCAGCGATGAATAGCGCCATGATATCGATCGTCTGGGGCAGCGCCCTGTTTGCGTCCGTGGCAATATCGGCCGTGGCACGAGCGGATGAACCGGCGCCGTCGCGCCCGCCCATCGACAAATGCGCCTGGGAAAGGCTGACCGACAAAACCGTCGGGCTCGCCGCCTGGGTGCAGCGCTGCGATTTCGGTTTCCGCCAGATCCACTTTGAGTTCGCAGGCGAGGCGCTCGCCGTCAAATACAGCGATGGCGGCGCGGCCGATCCTCTGGTTGAGGTATTCGACATCAAGCCCGGCGAAACTGCCGAAGCCGCGTTGCAGCGGCTGTTCCTGGAAAAGACCGACAACGCCGTCGGCGCACGCTGCGTGCTCGCCCCCTACACGGAAGGAACCGTGCCCGCCGGTGTCAAACGCTATACATTCAGCCCCGACGCCGCCTACGCGAAAGAGCTGAAGGCACTTGCCGACCCCAACGAGGTCCCCGAACCGCCCTGCGGCGACTGGGGCGAGATGCCCGATGGCATCCAGTATTTCGAGATACCGGCGGGTGCGGCGCAAAAGCTGCTGTTTGTCCGGATTGGCCAGGACGAGCCGCTGTTTGATGAGCAGACGCTGCGAGTGTTGCCGGCGGAATAGGTGCTGAGGTCAGAGGCTGATCTGGATTGGAAGGATCGCAGCGGCGCCTTCTATGCCTCTACATATTCTGCCAGGCTGACACTTTCGGGCACATCCAACCCATCGGCACGCAAGCCCTCGATATGAAAGCGTATTGCGTCGCGAATCTCGGTTTCCACCTCAGGCACCGTCGCGCCGGTCGCGATACAGCCGGGCAGGTCCGGCACATAAGCAGAAAAATTATCTCCTGCTTTTTCAATCACCACAGCGTAACGCATGTCGTCACTCCTTTAACCCGGACTGCTTGAGGATGCTGTTCAATGTCCCTGGTGCAACCTCTTCAGACGACTTGCCGGCCACGGTGACGCGGCCGGCTTTTATCTTGTGCTTATATTGGCGATGGCTGCCCTTGGTTGCAACCAGATACCAGCCATCGGTCTCCAGCAAGCGAATGACTTCGCGGACTGTAAGTAAGCCGAGGCGGCATCAGCTCTCAGCTGCACCCGCTCGTGCTTCCACACGTATCGCACTTCTCGCAGGTGCCGTTCCGCACCATGGTGAAGTTGTGGCATTCCGAGCATTCGTTGCCGGTGTAGCCCTGCATCAGCGATTGCTGGCGCCGGGTGGCGGCGAGCGCCTTGGCTTCCGCGGCTTCGTGCGCGGCGGCGTTGGAGAACAGCCCCTCGGCACCCGAAGCCTCGGCTTCCTCCTCGGCGATGTCCTCGACCAGTTCCCTGGCGCGTTCCTCATAGTCGCGCTTGTAGGCGATGGCCTCGTCGCTCGCCGGCTTCAGCGCCAGCACGTTGGAGCCAGAGAAGGCCGTCGGCGCCACGCGGGCAGGGGCCGTGGCCGGGCCAGACCCGCCAAATCCCTTAGGCTCGGCGCCCGACACCAGCTTGACCGGCGAGGCACCGCGATAAAGGCCCTTGGAGAACGGCGTGGCCTTGCCTTCGGTGATGCCGCGGCCAAGTGCCGTCTTGTCAAAATCCGACTGGTCGACATGGGCGAGGTCGTGGCGGTTGAGATAAGAGACCGCAAGTTCGCGGAACACGTAGTCGAGGATCGACGTCGCGTTCTTGATCGCGTCATTGCCCTGCACCATGCCGGCCGGCTCGAACTTGGTGAAGGTGAAGGCTTCGACAAATTCCTCCAGCGGCACGCCATATTGCAGGCCGAGCGAGATGGCGATGGCAAAATTGTTCATCATCGCCCGGAAGGCAGCGCCTTCCTTGTGCATGTCGATGAAGATCTCGCCGAGACGACCGTCGTCGAACTCGCCGGTGCGCAGGTAGACCTTGTGGCCGCCGACGACCGCCTTCTGCGTATACCCCTTGCGGCGGTTCGGGAGTTTCTCGCGGTCGCGGTAGAGACGCTCGACGACGCGCTCGACGATCTTTTCGGTGACCTGCACCGCACGCTGCGCGGCAGGCGCGGCGACCAGCTGTTCGATCGCCTCGTCCTCGTCCTCCTCGCCATCGGCGAGCAGCGAGGCATTGAGCGGCTGCGAGAGCTTCGAGCCGTCGCGGTAGAGCGCGTTGGCCTTCAGCGCCAGCTTCCACGACAGCATGTAGGCGTTCTTGGCGTCCTCCACCGTGGCGTCATTCGGCATGTTGATGGTCTTGGAAATGGCGCCGGAAATGAAAGGCTGTGCCGCCGCCATCATCTGGATGTGGCTGTTGATCGACAGCGAGCGCTTGCCGATCTTGCCGCAGGGGCTGGCGCAATCGAACACGGGGAGGTGTTCGGCCTTGAGGAAGGGCGCTCCCTCGAGCGTCATCGCACCGCAGACATGGATGTTGGCGGCTTCGATGTCCTTCCTGGAGAAGCCCAGTGCCGGCAGCATCTCGAACGAGAAGTCGTTGAGCTGCTCGTCGGTGAAGCCAAAGGTCTCCTTCACCCAGTCGGCGCCGAGCGTCCACTGGTTGAAGACGAACTTGATGTCGAAGGCCGACTTCAGCGCCGCGTTGAGCGCCGCGATCTTGTCGTCGGTGAAGCCCTTGGCCTTGAGCGAGCCGGGGTTGATGCCGGGCGCCTGGTTGAGATTGCCATGGCCGACGGCGTAAGCCTCGATCTCGGCGATCTGGCTTTCCGAATAGCCCAGCGTGCGCAGCGCTTCCGGCACGGCGCGGTTGATGATCTTGAAATAGCCGCCGCCGGCAAGCTTCTTGAACTTCACCAGCGCGAAGTCGGGTTCGATGCCTGTTGTGTCGCAATCCATGACCAGTCCGATCGTGCCGGTCGGCGCGATGACGGTCGCCTGCGCGTTGCGATAGCCGTGCTCCTCGCCGAGTTCGATGGCGCGGTCCCAAGCAGCCTTGGCGTGCGTCGCCAACTCCTGCTGCTTGAGGTCGGGAGCGACCAGCGGCACCGGGTTGACGGCCAGCTTCTCGTAGCCGTCCTTGTCGCCATAGGCGGCGCGGCGATGATTGCGCATGACGCGCAGCATGTTCTGCGCATTGCGGTCGTAATCGGGGAAGGCGCCGAGCTCGGACGCCATCTCGGCCGAGGTGGCGTAGGCGGTGCCGGTCATGACTGCGGTGAGCGCGGCGCAGATGGCGCGGCCCTCATCGGAATCGTAGGGAATGCCCGAGGTCATCAACAGGCCGCCGATGTTGGCATAGCCGAGGCCCAGCGTGCGGTAGTCGTAGGAGAGCTTGGCGATCTCCTTTGACGGGAACTGCGCCATCATGACCGAGATTTCCAGCACGATGGTCCATAGCCGCACCGTATGCTCATAGGCAGCGATGTCGATCGTGCCGTCGGCATTGCGGTAGGGGAGCAGATTGATCGAGGCGAGATTGCAGGCCGTGTCGTCGAGGAACATGTATTCCGAACACGGGTTGGAGGCCCGGATCGCACCGGCGGATGCGCAGGTGTGCCAGTCGTTCATCGTCGTGTTGAAGTGCAGGCCCGGATCGGCGGATGCCCAGGCGGCGTAGCCGATCTTTTCCCAGAGATCCCTGGCCTTCAGCGTCTTCAGCACCTTGCCGTCCTTGCGGGCGGTGAGATGCCAGTCGGCATCATCCTCGACGGCGCGCAGGAAATTGTCCTTCAGCGACACCGAATTGTTGGAGTTCTGGCCCGACACGGTGAGGTAGGCGTCGGAATCCCAGTCGGTGTCGTAGGTCTTGAACGACATCGAGGTGTAGCCCTGCTTGGCGAACTGGATGACGCGGTAGATATAGTTCTCCGGCACCGCGTCCTTTTTGGCCGCCTTGATCTCGCGCTTCAGTGCGGTGTTGACAGCGGGGTCGAAGCAGTCGTCGTCATGGCCTTCGCAGTTGACGCAGGCCTTCATGATCGCTTCGAGATGCTTCTTGACGATCTTGGAGCCGGTCACCAGCGAGGCGACCTTCTGCTCTTCATTGACCTTCCAGTCGATGAATTCCTCGATGTCGGGGTGATCGGCGTCGACGATGACCATCTTGGCGGCGCGGCGCGTCGTGCCCCCCGACTTGATGGCGCCCGCAGCGCGGTCGCCGATCTTGAGGAAGCTCATCAGGCCGGACGAACGGCCGCCGCCGGACAGCTTTTCGCCCTCGCCGCGCAGCAGCGAGAAATTGGAGCCGGTGCCCGAGCCGTATTTGAACAGGCGCGCCTCGCGCACCCACAGATCCATGATGCCGCCCTCATTGACGAGGTCGTCCTGCACGCCCTGGATGAAGCAGGCATGCGGCTGCGGGTGCTCGTAGGAGGATTTCGACTTGGTCAGCTTGCCGGTGAACGGGTCGACATAGAAGTGGCCCTGGCTCGGGCCGTCTATG
Organism: Mesorhizobium sp. B264B1B; assembly: GCF_020165765.1. Classification (NCBI taxonomy): domain Bacteria; kingdom Pseudomonadati; phylum Pseudomonadota; class Alphaproteobacteria; order Hyphomicrobiales; family Phyllobacteriaceae; genus Mesorhizobium; species Mesorhizobium sp. B264B1B. Next base: position 244,341 of record NZ_JAIUIS010000002.1, on the reverse strand, counting down.
CCATAGGCCCAGTGCAGGCCGGTGTTGAACCATTGCGGCGAGTTCGGCGCCACGCGCTGGGTGGCAAGCATGTAGGCAAGCTCGTCGCGGAAGGCGCGCGCGTCTTCCTCCGACTTGAAATAGCCGCCCTTCCAGCCCCAATAGGTCCAGGTGCCGGCCAACCGGTCGAAGACCTGGCGGGCGTCGATCTCGGACCCGTAGCGCTCGGCTTCCGGCAGCTTGGCAAGTTCGGCCTCGTCGGCGACGGAGCGCCACAGGAAGGAGGGAACATCGTTCTCCTCGACCTTCTTCAGCCGCGCGGGGACGCCGGCCTTGCGGAAATATTTCTGCGCCAGGATGTCGGCGGCGACCTGGGAGAATTGCGCCGGCACGTCGATATTGTCCAAGCGGAACACCACCGAGCCATCCGGATTCTTGATCTCGGAGAGCGCCTTGCGGAATTCGATCTCCGCGTAAGCCGATTGTCCCTGTCTGGTGAAACGACGCTCGATGCGCATTGTCCGGTCCCTTTTGTCTATATATAGCGCTTTCGTCGGGAGATTTCTGCTCCCAATGCGAAACGCGCATGTCCGCCGTCTGCCGGCGTTCGAAAACGGCCGGCTCTCCATTTTCGCGGTCTTCGTCCGCCTTGCTGGTCAAACTTCTTGCGAAGCGCCTGTCCAACTCACCGACGAACCCGCGGGTCCCTCAAAACTGATTTTTTCCGATTCCCTCACTCGAGGGAAATTCACATTATCTAGCGTCGAACCTGCCTGCAAACACTAAATATAGTGTTAACAGACAATTTATTCCAGTCCGACAATTCTCCCTTTTATCGCCCACGCCCCCACAATCCCAACGCTTCCGCCAGCCTCGTAAACAGGCGGAAATGTGGGGAAAAACGCACATAATCCGGGAAAAAGACCGGGCTCAGAACTTTCCGGTCGCGCTCTCAACAGGAGCGCATGGCCTATAAAAGGCGACTCGTTTTGCGCCGTCAAGGATTCGTTTGCGTAGCTTTTGTGACCTCAACATCTTGTGTGTCACACATGTGGATAACGGGGATAGAATGGAGCTGCCGCGGTAGCCCCCGGCCGAGGGGACAAAGACGCGCTTGTCAGGCTTCGCGACGGCTCCGGGGCGTGATCCAGGCACAGACCATCTGGCGCATCCGGCGTCGCGGATCAGCCGTAATGCGTCCTGGGCTTCGGCTCGGTTCCGGTGAAGTGCACCCCGATCCGGCCGTTGCGGCGCCAGCGGACCTCGCATCGATAGCCGATGCCGTCGACGGGCACATAGAGAAGGAAATGATCCGGAATCGTTGCTTCGGGCGGAACCTTGAGTTCGGCGCCACCTTCATTTTGATTGCGCAGCGTGCAGCCAACTTCCGAATTCGAGATGCCCGTGATGATCGTGCCGCCCTTGAGCACGCGCTGGCGATGCTCGCGCTTGTGCTCGTCGGATCTCTCTGGATTGGGATTTGCGGGATTTGTCATCGGTAAAACGCCAGGATCGGATCAGATCCTATTACGTCTTCATTAGAAAAGCATTCACGCCGCAGGCGCCCCCGCCCGAGCTGCTTGGTGGCGCGGCCGGTCCCGGTTCAGGCAAACCGACGCGGGTCGGCGCAGAAATAGGCGATGATCTGGCAAAGATCCGGTTCGTTGACCATGCGCACCGCTTCGCTCGAATTGACCCATTTGCGGGTGCGGGAGCGTTTTTCCTTCCAATGGTCGGCGACCTTGTCGACATGCAGCGGGAACACCAATACCTCGCATGGCACTTCCTCGCCGGAGGCCAGGGCCTTGGCGTAGAAGTAGCGGCCGGCCTCGAGATGCGAGATCGTCCCGCGCAGTCCGGCTTCCTCGACAGCCTCGCGCGCCGCGGCTTCGCAAAGCGGCTCCCTGGCTTCAGGCCAGCCCTTCGGAAGCACCCAGCGGCCGGTATCGCGGCTGGTAATCAGCATGATCTCGACGCTGTTTCCGGTTTCGCGCCAGGGCAGGGCGGCTACCTGCAGACGGCACGGCGCGGTGCCGAAGAGTCGCCGGACCCTTTCGGCCAGATGGTTGTGCGTCGTTGGCCTCGTCAGCATCGGAGAAGCTAGCCCCAGCCTCCAGAATCGTTTGCCGTCTCACGAATCTTACGGCTAATTATCGGCAATAAAAGTAAAAACTTTCATCAGGATGGCCGATTTTCGCCAATAGACGCCGATTTCCGCGCGCCAGCCAGCCTCGCGAGACCCTTTGCCTAGTGGATGAGACTTCCCTGCGGCTCGATTTGCAGCAGGTTGCTTGCCGCGAATCAGCCGGCGTGATCGTCGGCGATCGGCTTCTGGTAGGTGAAGCCCATGTCCCAGGGAAAATAGATCCAGGTATCCTGACTGACCTCGGTGACGAAAGTATCGACCAGCGGCCGCCCCTTCGGTTTGGCGTAGACGGTGGCGAAATGCGCCTTCGGCATCATGGCGCGCACGATGCCAGCCGTCTTGCCGGTGTCGGTCAGGTCGTCGATAATCAGCACGCCCGCGCCGTCGTCGGCAAGCAGGGCCGGTGTGACCTCCTTCAGCACCTGCAGCTGACCCTGGCTGCTGTAGTCATGATAGGAGGCGACGCAGACCGTCTCGATAACGCGTATGCCAAGCTCCCGCGAGATGATCGCCGCCGGCACGAGGCCGCCGCGCGTGATGCAGACGATCGCTTTCCATTGCGCCTTGTTGGTGCCGGCAAGCCGCCAGGCGAGCGCGCGCGCATCGCGGTGGAACTGGTCCCAGGAGACCGGAAAGGCTTTTTCGGGAAGGGACATCTTTCGCGCACTCCGCAGCACGCGCGGTCGCGCGCAGAAAACAGGGGAATGCGCGCGGAAGTAACTGGAAAACCTCGCGCTTGGCAAGAGCGGCCGCAAACGACACTGTGAACTTACCGCGACAGGAAAGCCGCCACCGGCGCGGTGCGCAGCACGGAGCGCGTCACTCCGCCGAACAGGAGCTGGCGCAGCCACGAGTGGCTGTAGGCGCCAAGCACCAGCAAATCGGCGCCGGTCTCCGCGATCCTGGTCTGGATCACCTCGTCGACCGAGGTGCCGCCCGATCTCTGCACCGAGACACTCACGCTGGCGCCATGACGCGACAAGGCGGAAGCGATTTCCGCTCCGGCGGCCTCGGGGCGTTCATCGAGCGTGTCCGGCGGATCGATGACCAGAATGTCGGTTTTGTCGGCCTCGATGATGAAGGGCAGCGCATCGAAGGCGGCGCGTGCGGCCTCCTTGCTGCCGTTCCAGGCAAGCAGCACACGCTTGAAGGTGGTGATCAGCGGACCCAGGTGCGGCACTACCAGCACCGGCCGTCCGGCGTCGTAGACCAGTGTGTCGACGTCGGCGCTCGCATCGCCGCCCGTCTCGCGCTGCGCGGCGATGATCAGGTCGGCGGCACGCACGCTTGAAATGCCGGTCAGGGCGCTGTCGCCGGAAAAACTCTCCAGGCTGTGCCATTCGAAGGACAGGCCGGAATTCTCGATATGCCTGAGAAACGCGGCCCGCAGCTTTTCGGCCCGTTCGCGGTTCATGTCGGCCGAAACCTGCAGGAACTCGGTGTCGGGAAAGCCGGTGGCCGACGTGTAGGGCACCGGAAGCGCTTCGGCGTGGATGCCGATCAGATGGCTCTGGAAGCGGCCGGCAAGCGGAATGGCGAAGTCGAGCACGCGCTCCGCGTCCTGCTCGTTCTGCAGAATGGCGACGATGGTCTTGAAGCGCATGGTGATCCCCTCATTTTGCGAGCGATCCGCCCGCGGCAAGGAAACGTCGCCGCGTTGTGCTTGGTTCCGGCCTGGACCGGATCAGCTCGCGCTGCTGGCAAAGCCGGCCACCATCGCCTCGACATCGGCGCGCGCGGCGTCCAGGGCCTGCTGGCTGCGGGCACGGACCACCAGTTCGGTCCAGAACTTGCCGTCGCCGTATTTCGGATAGGAGCCGATGATCGTGTCCGGATGCGCTTTCTGGATCTCGCCCAGCGGCCCGCCGACGAGACCTTCGCCGAACGGGCAATGCACCGCTGCCGACAGCATTTTCGTGCCGGCTTTCAGCGTCGGCACGACATTGTCGAGCATGGCCTGGAAGATCGAGGGCACGCCCGCCATCACGTGGACATTTCCGATGCGGAATCCGGGCGCGACCGACACCGGATTGTCGATATGGTCGGCGCCGCGCGGCATTCGGGCCATGCGCTTGCGGGCCTCGGTGTATTCGATGCCGCGAGCGGCATAGCTTGCTTCCAGCAGGGCATAGGCCTTGGCATCGTATTCGCACGGCACGCCGAAGGCCTTGGCAATCGAATCGGCTGTGATGTCGTCATGGGTCGGGCCGATGCCGCCGGTTGTGAACACATAGGTATAGCGGGCCCGCACCGCATTTACCGCGGCGACAATCTCGTCTTCCTCATCGGGAACGATGCGCACCTCCTTCAGGTCGATGCCGATGGCCGTCATGATGTCAGCCAGATGGCCGATATTCCTGTCCTTGGTGCGGCCGGACAGGATCTCATCGCCGATGACGAGCATGGCGGCGGTAACGATTTCGGACATCGATGGCTCCGGCAAAAACGGGTCGCCTGAAATAGCGCGGCACGCGGCCAGCGGCAATGCCATCCGACCGGTGAACAAACTGTGCCCGCATACGCGGTATTCCCCGAATATTGGCGCCCTAAGTACCCTGGCGTGGCTGGGGCGGGCGAGGATCATCACGTCAAGGAGACGCAAATGGCGAAAGTACTTGTTCTCTACTATTCGAGCTGGGGTCACATGGAGCAGATGGCCAAGGCCGCAGCCGAAGGCGCGCGCGAAGCCGGTGCCGAGGTGACCATCAAGCGCGTCGCCGAACTCGTGCCCGAAGCGGTCGCCAAGGCCGCCCACTACAAGCTCGACCAGGAAGCGGCGATCGCCAGCCCGCTGGAACTGAGCGACTATGACGCGATCATCGTCGGCGCCTCGACGCGTTACGGAATGATGTGCGCGCAACTGAAGAACTTCTTCGACCAGACCGGCCCGCTATGGGTCAAGGGCGCGCTGATCAACAAGATCGGCTCGGTGATGTCTTCGACCGCGACCCAGCACGGCGGCGCGGAACTGGCGCTGATCAGCACCCAGGCCATGCTTCAGCACCACGGCATGATCATCGTTCCCCTGTCCTATGCCTATCAGGCTCAGATGGGCAACGATGTCGTGCGTGGGGGGGCGCCCTACGGCATGACCACCACAAGCGACAGCGACGGTTCGCGCCAGCCTTCGGCGCAGGAACTCGAAGGCGCGAAGTTCCAGGGCGGGCGCGTCGCCGAAATCGCCGCGAAGCTGCACGGCTGATCGTTGTGCCGCCGGTGCCTGCCGGCGTTGCTCCTGCTGGCGATGCTTGTGGTCCACGCCGTGGATCGTCGCTTCACCGACGCTTCACAAGGAATTCAAGGAACCATTCGGCTGATGACTGGTTTGCCCCGTGTCGCACCCAAGGCGACGAAGACAAAACGGAGTGATCCAATGTACAAAAAACTTTTCGCGGCATTCGTTCTGACGGCCGGTCTTGCCACATCGGCGATGGCGCAGTCGACGGACGGCAGGTATTACAACCATGACAGTTGGTGGAACAATTGGTCGCTGTTCGGCAATGAGGATTCATCAGCCATCGACCAGAGCACCACCGGGAGCATCAACGCATACGGCTCCGGGTTGAGCACCCAAGGCAATACCGGTGGGATGGGCCCATGTGCTCACAACACTCCAGGTCCGGACGCCAATGCTCAAGGCAACGTCAATGACCAGTACTGCGGCAAATAATCAGCCGTAAGTTTCCCTGCTGACCGTAGGGCGTTTTCTCTCCCGACGTCCGCGGTCGGCGCTCCGGGGCGGCCGGCCTTTGGGGCGATCGGGCTTTGGGCTGAAAGATCAGTCGGAAACCTCGGTCTGCGGCCGGTCGCGTCCATCAGCCAGTTCCTCATGCCATTTGCCGTCGGCATCCTCGTACTGGATGCCGTCCGTCGACCCCGCGACCTGCTGCTCGGCTGAAGCGATCTCGGCGGCCCGCAACGCGTCCTGATGCGTGGGAAACGTCTCCGAGAAGGTCGCTCCGACCTTGTAGGCCCAGCCGCCGTCATGCTCGACGATCTTGTAAGTCAGCTTCGCCATCAATAACCTCCGGTTTAAAGGTCCGTCCGCTCAATGCAGGCGGTCGTCGGACAGCTTGTCGTCTGGCACCAGCACTTCCGATTCCTTGGCGGCTTCGATAAGGGCCCGGCGCGCATCCGCTGTCGAACGATAACCTTCCAGCACTTTGAGGCAAGTGTCGAGAGCATCACGATGACGGGGGCCGCGATTGAGCGGCCAAACCGTCATCAGGCACTCCGCCGCCTCCTGGGTACTGCGGATGTGGCGATATTTGCCGACATGGCCGAGTTCGACCACGACCGGTGTTTCAAAAGGCTTGTTGTCCATCATGGCCGCAACGCAAAGCAGTCAATTTGGTTGCAACCGTGTCCTCAGCCTGCGCCCAAACGTCCCAAACCTCCTTGGAAGCTCTATTGCGGCGGTCGTCCGACGACGCGTTCCGCCCTTCTCGGAAGGGTCGCTCAGTCCGCCGCCTTCATCCAGTGCTGCATCGTCGTCACCGAGCGCGCGAGCTGCGGCGCGGGATGGATCGTCTCGCTGAACGTGGCGGCCGCTCGCCACCCCCAGCGCGGGTCGGCGAGGAAGGCGCGCGCCAGCGCAACCATGTCGGCGCGGCCTTCGGCGATGATCGCCTCTGCCTGCTTGGGATCGTCGATCAGACCGACCGCGCGGGTAGGGATGCCGGCGCCCCTGCGCACGGCTTCCGCCAGATGTACCTGATAGCCGGGGCCGGAGGGCAGTTTCTGCAAGGGCGAATTGCCGCCGCTCGAGCAACAGAGATAAGCGACGCCTTCGGCCTTCAGCGCTTTCGCCACTTCGATCGCATCCTCGACGTCGAAACCGCCATCGACCCAATCCTTGACCGACAGCCGGGCGCCCAGCATCAGTTTTGGCGCTGCCTTTTTCACCGCCTTGGCGATCTCGACGACAAGACGCATGCGGTTTTCCAGCGAGCCGCCCCAGCTGTCCGTGCGTTGGTTGGAGAGCGGCGACAGGAACTGGAAGATCAGGTAGCCGTGCGCCGCGTGCAGCTCGATGAAGTCGAAGCCCGCGCGTTCGGCCCGCCTCGCCGCCTCGGCGAACCGCTCGATGAGCTGGAGGATCTCCTCTTCCTCCAGCGCTCGCGGCACGTTCCAGCCGGTATCGTAGGCGATTGCCGAAGCCGAGACGGTCTGCCAGGGATCCTCGTTCGGCTGCAGCGGTCCGCCGCCCTCCCAGGGCTTGCGGTTCGAGGCCTTGCGGCCGGCATGGGCAAGCTGAGTGCCGAATTTGGTGCCGGGTGCGGCCACGCGCCTTGCTGCGTCCAGGGCGCGGCGCGCAGCGGCTTCATTGTCTTCGGAATAGAGGCCGAGGCAGCCATGGCTGATGCGGCCCCGCCGCTCGACATCGGTCATCTCGACCGTCACCATGCCGGCGCCGGACATTGCCAGGTTCATCCAGTGGTGGAGATGCCAGTCGCTCGCCGAGCCGTCCTCGGCCGAATACTGGCACATCGGCGCAACGGCGATGCGGTTGGGAAAGCTCAAGCCATCGAGCGTGATCGGCTGGAAAAGCGATGTGGTCATGAACGAAACTCCGGGAATAGGATGCGCTATTTAGGCGATCGATCGCCGCCATGCCACACACGAGAGAGTGAAATGCTTACTGGACCAACCGCTGCCCCGATTGCGTGAACGCCGATTCGCGGCTACGCCTCCCGGGCAACGTGGAGGCAGCCGATGGAAGATCGTATCCGCATCCGTTCTGAAGAAATCCTATCCGACGACTGGGCGATTCTGAAGAAGACCGTCCTCGACTACCGTCGCCGCGACGGACAATGGGAGACACAAATCCGCCAGACTTACGATCGCGGCGATGGCGCGGTGATCCTGCCCTATGATCCCCAGCGTTCAACCGTGCTCCTGGTGCGCCAGTTCCGCTATCCCGCCTATGTCACCGGCCACCGCGAACCGCTGGTCGAGGCCTGCGCGGGACTGCTCGACGAAAACGATCCGGAGACCTGCATCCGCAAGGAGGCGGAGGAAGAGCTCGGCTATCGGCTGAACCATGTGGAGCGGCTGTTTTCGCCCTATATGAGCCCGGGCAGCGTCACCGAGCGGCTCTGGTTCTTCACCGCCCTCTATTCGCCCGCCGACCGCATTTCGGCCGGTGGCGGCGCAGCGGACGAAGGCGAGGACATCGAGGTGCTGGAAATGCCGCTCGACGAGGCTCTGGCCGGCATTGCCGATGGCCGCATCATCGACGCCAAGACCATCATCCTGATCCAGCATCTGAAGCTCCATCCGATCGCTGTTTGACCGATACCGGTCGCCCCTGCGGGACGAAGAATCGGTGCGGGGCGAATGAAAACGAACGTGTTTTGCACAACGCTTTTTTGGGACTGCATGGCCCTAATTGACGAGATCGCCTAGGTAGTTGAAACGAAAGGCGCGCGGACGTGGCGGAATTGGTAGACGCAAGGGACTTAAAATCCCTCGATCTCTGATCGTACGGGTTCGATTCCCGTCGTCCGCACCACCTTAACTCTACTTCAATGCTCTGCAGAGCCTAGCCGACACCAACGGGTGCCACCCGGGTCTCTTAGCGGCGGCTCGGCGACCGTGCGCCGAGGCGCGCCGTCGGCTATGGGCCCTCGGCGAACGTTGCCACGATCCGCCGACCTGAAACGACGGATCGTGGCGTTCAAGCGCTCACTGGATAATCTTTACGATCTTGCGTGTGCCGGGATCCACGACGACGGTGTGATTGTCCACGACGACGTAGCGATATTTGACGTTGGGAATTTCATGAAGCTCGACCGTGTCGGGCAGGGCGGTCCCGACATTGAGCTCGACGCCGGGAATCTTGACTGAGGCCAGAGGCTGTTTCTTTACGTATTCTTGTATGACGGTTTCGTCCTGCGGCTGAATGACCACATCCTGTGCGGCGGCGGCACCGATGCCGGCAAGCAGCAGGAATCCCGCTACGACGGTTGTAAGATCGGTTCTCATTGTTGCTTCCTTTCTCTCTCGTTGGGCTTGACGCGAAGCGCGGTGGCGCCCGAAGGATTGCCAGGGTTGGCAAGGGCTCCCAATGCTGGCCATCGATCAGGGGAACCATCGTTCAATGGCCTGTCAGGCAATCGCTCTTAGACGCGTGGGTTCCAAACAACCGTGGGTTTGGGCCTTTTGCGCGCCACGATCTGACTTTGGTCGCATGTTCAATAGGACCCAAGCCCCAGCAGTGGAACCGCCGGTAGGAAGCGTGCGTTGCGTTTGCTAATGATCTTCAACTGGAGGCCGATCATGGCAGCCGGCCCCGCTGTGGTAAATTCTGGCGGCAGCGCTGCCGTGGCCATTGTTCTGGCAGGCGGAAAAAATATTTGGCGTCAAGATTGACGCTCCCAAAGCCAAAGTGCCGTCCGCATCGGCGAATCCGGCAGCTCCGTCGAACGGTGGCTGATGTCAATCCGACGCTTCGTGAGGCAAAGCATGACCCCTGGTTCCATCAAAACTGATGGCCGTGACCGTGTCACAATCCCCGACAACGACAATCACATGGCTGGCGTCGACACCAAGCCGCTCTTGAAAAGTATCCAGAGCGACGATTTTGCTGACGCGCTTTGCGCGAGAGCCGAGCGGTTCGCGACCAAGGTGGTCGTGGCAATGGCGATTTGTTTGACATCGACACTGGTCGCCGGCGTTTATTTTTTACTGGCGCCCTCTTGAGGGACCAGAAGCTCAAGCTGGAGAGCACGACCGGCCTCTCATACCCGGGCTGCGATTAAGCACTCATTTTCAACAGGGAAGACCCGCCTGGCTTCCTCAGCCTCCACTTCCCTTGTTGTCGGTCCGCCGCTCGCGGGCACGGCCCGGCAGGGTTGGCGATCAGCCGGGCCGGATTGCACAATATTAGTCGTTGCTGTCGTAGATCACCACTGGGTGATGCCGGTGGTGACGGCGTTCAGTTGAGCCCGTTATGACGACGGTGTCGCGGCGATGATGCCGGCGACCTTGGTCATAGAAGGCCACCGTGCCATGGCGCCGATGATGGAGGCGCTGGCCCTGATCGTTGATCACTGCCACGTGGCGGTGATGATGGCGATGGGTTTTGATGACGACGTCGGCTTCTGCCGCCGAAGCGACAACCGGCATTGCAACGAAAACGAGCGCCATGGCACTTGTCAGAAAAATCGCTTTCATAAGTGTTTCTCCATTCCAGATCCCTCGGGGGTAGTTTCACGACAGCTCAAGCCGCACGAGATCTCGATTTGAGCTTTCTGCCTGCGAACTGAGCAGGGGGTTGAGGGTGCAAATGATTGTAACCCTGCTCTCGTGGGCACATGAAGGACCATTGCTGCACCCGTTCAACAAATGGAAGGAATGCGAGTACGTTCCTTGCAGGAGAGCTGATCGGACCTCTGCTGTAGGTATTCGGACCAAGGTCTTGCTGATGTTCTTGGACCTTCGTCCGCACTTGCGGTTCGATGGCTCTTTTCTCGATGCAATTCTTTGAGTGTTCACTGCGCGATCGGGCGCGGGTACTGCGATGGCGGACGCGCGCCTGCGTGCGAGGGCAGGATCATAAACGGCACGCGGCATCAAGTGCTGCGCCGGTGACGTTCAGACAAGCGGGCATGGTGATACTGGTGCGATCACGCAATTCCGCGCGCCGCAGGCAATGATACGGTGTCTGCGCGGCGGATCTGATCCGTCGAGGCCGGCGTCTACCAGGCCCAACCCATCCCCCCGCCCACTGGGGACGCCGGCCCCTCAGTCCTTGGAATTGCCTTAGAATTGCCGTCACGGACCATGCGAGATCGAGCATGATCCTGCCCGGTGACCGGGCGCGGTGATGGGGCTCAGAACTTGTAGCTCAGATTGATGCCGACCGTATTCAGCTTCACATTCTGGTCGCGATCGAGAAAATCGTCCGGCGCATCAAAATGCTCCTTGCTGAAATCATAGTAGCGATACTGCGCCCCGACGACGAACCTGTCGGTCAGCGCATAGTCGACGCCGGCCCCAACCGTCCAGCCTATGCTGGTTCGCGTGTTGTCGAACGAGGTACCGGCATCTTGGGAGGTTTCGATGCCGGCAAAGGCGACGCCGCCGATGCCGTAGATCAGGAACCGATCCATCGCATAGCCGGCCTTGGCATTGATGGAACCGAACCACTTGACATCCGTGCCGAGCAGATTTCCCGCACCCAGTTCTTCGGCGCCCTTTGCCGAGGAATAGTTAAGCTCTGCTTCGGCGCCGAGCACAGCCTGGTCGAATTGCCACAGACCGGCGACATGGCCACCGACGAAACCGCCGTCGAGGTCTGGCGAGGCGGCAAACGGCTCGCCCTCGGTTCCCGAGATATCGGAACTGCCCCAGCCATAACCGCCTTGCAGGCCGGCATAGTAGCCGGTCCAGTCGAAACCGGGCGCGGTCATCGGCACATCGGCCACAGGTTCGGCTGCGAAAGCCGGTGCGGCCAGAGCGGCAAGAAAACCGACAGTTGCAAGCATTAGGCGACGCATCGAACTGCCCGAACGAAGAGCTGGAAGATCCTGGCAGGCACGGTAACCCGATTTGCGGCAAAACGGAATCGCATTTCTGTGCGGCCGATTTACGCTCTCCGTCGGTCTTGGAACAATCGGGAGAAAGTGTGAGGCTGGTCAAAACCGTGGCGGCTTGGCACAGTCGGGCAAACAGGAGTCGCTTCATGGCGAACACGCCGTCGGGCAGCAAACCCAGACCATGGACTGAAATGGCAACGCATCTGGTCGATGTCGCCATGGGCAGGAAACCCGCCGATCTCGTCATCCGCAACGGGCGCTGGGTCAATGTTCACTCCGGCGAGATCGTAGCCGGCACCGACATCGCTATTGCCGGCGGCCGCTTCGCCTATTGCGGTCCGAACGCCGGCCATGCCATCGGGCAGGGCACCAAGGTGGTCGATGCCGGCGGGCGCTATCTGGTGCCCGGCCTTTGCGACGCGCACATGCATGTCGAGAGCGGCATGGTGACGGTGACCGAATTCTGCCGCGCGGTGATCCCGCATGGCACGACTTCGATGTTTATCGATCCGCACGAGATCGCCAATGTGCTCGGCCTGCCCGGCGTGCGGCTGATGCATGACGAGGCCGTCGCCATGCCGATCAACGTGCATGTCCAGATGCCGTCCTGCGTGCCCTCGGCCCCCGGGCTCGAACATGCCGGCGCCGAACTGACGGTCGCCGACGTCGCCGAGGCGATGGGCTGGGAAAATATCATCGGGCTGGGCGAGGTGATGAATTTCCCTGGCGTAGCCGCCAACGATCCTGTGATGTCGGGCGAGATCGCCGCGACCGTGAAAGCCGGCAAGACCGTCGGCGGGCACTATGCCTCGCGCGATCTCGGCCTGCCGTTCCATGGCTATGTCGCCGGCGGCCCGGAGGACGACCATGAGGGCACGCGCGCCGAAGATGCCATCGCCCGCGTGCGCCAGGGTATGAAGGCGATGCTTCGGCTGGGCTCGGCCTGGTACGACGTCGCCTCGCAGATCAAGGCGGTTACCGAGGGCGGCATCGATCCGCGCAATTTCATCCTGTGCACCGACGACAGCCATTCCGGCACCTTGGTTCACCAGGGGCATATGGACCGCGTGGTCCGCCACGCCATCAGCCAGGGCTTGAAACCGGTGACCGCGATCCAGATGGCGACGCTCAACACCGCTCAGCATTTCCGGCTGGAGCGCGAGATCGGATCGATCGCGCCGGGGCGGCTGGCTGACCTTTTAATCGTCTCGGATCTCGCCGAAATGACCATCGACGAGGTCTATGCGCGTGGCGTCAGGCTGGCCAAGGCCGGCAAGCTCGACATCGACATTCCGGTCTACGACTATCCCAAGGCGGCGAAGAACACCGTCAAGCTCGGCAAGAAGCTGAAGGCCCACGATTTCGACATCACGGCACCCAACGGCGCGAACGAAGTCCGGGTCCGGGTCATCGGGGTCATCGAAAATCAGGCACCGACGCGGGCGCTGGAAGCGGATCTCGCCGTCGAGGACGGGCTGGTCGCCATGGATCGCCGCAACGACGTCTGCCAGATCGCGCTGGTCGAGCGCCACAGGGGTACCGGCGGCGTCACCAATGCCTTTGTCTCCGGCTTCGGTTACATCGGCGATTGCGCGATGGCGTCGAGCGTGGCGCATGATGCCCACCACATCATCGTCGTCGGCACCAACAAGCGGGATATGGCGCTGGCGGTCAACCGACTGGGCGAGGTCGGTGGCGGCGTCGTGCTGTTTTCCAAGGGTAAGGAACTGGCACTGGTCGAAATGCCGATCGCCGGGCTGATGTCGGACGAGCGGGCCGAAATCGTCGCGGCCAAGGCCGACAAACTGACCGAGGCCATGCGCCAGATGGGCTGCTCGCTGAACAACGCCTACATGCAGCACTCGCTGCTGGCGCTGGTCGTCATTCCGGAGCTCAGGATTTCCGATGTCGGCCTGATCGACGTGACGACCTTCCAGAAGGTCGACCTCTTCGTATAAGAGCAGTTGCGGTCGCTTCGCTCATCCGCCGGTGGCGATCGTCAGCACCTTGAACGGCGTGGTGATGACGATCTCGGCAACCGAGCCGACGGCCTTGCCGAGGCCTTGGCCGAGATTGTTGAGCTGCACTGGAGGTTCGTCCGACGCCAGGCCGGCCGGGGCCCGCAGCCGGTCGCCGAGCAACTGAACCAGGATCGGATTGTCGGCGAATTTGGCGTGGTTCAGCCGGTCGCCACCCTTGGTCTGGCTGAGATCGACCACAGACACGCCATAGCTGGCCAGATCGGCCGCGTCGCCATAGTCGCCGACGCGGGGCTTGTCGCCCGAAATCAGGGAAGACAGTTTGAGCGCCCGGTCGTCCGCGGAAAGCAGGATGGCGAACGGTTTGTCCGGCTTGCCGTAGCGGATCATCTGTTTCTTGAACACGTCGACGTCGATGTCGGGCGAGGCCAGGATGACATAACCAAGCTTGCCGTCGAGATCGCGGTCGCCGGTGATGGCAAGCTGGCGCAGCGCCTCCATGGTCACCCATGTTCCCATCGAATGGGCGACGATGTCGATGCTCTTAGCCCGCGTCTTGGCCAGCATCCTGAGCGTTGCCTCGAGGTCGTCACGCGCCGCGTTGGCGCTCTCCTTGTCGTAGATGTAGCCCGTCGTCTTGCCGCTCGAAGCCCAGGAAAACAGCACCGGCGTGCCCGGATATTTCGTGTCGTGCGCGATCTGCGTCAGCCGGTAGATACCGTCGTCGAAACCATTGTTGAACCCGTGCACGAAAACCAGCGCACGGTCGCCGCGCATGGCGATGTCGGCACCGACCGCTTTGGCGAATTGCGGCGCATCCGCATAGAACGCGACATCCTTGGCGGTGAAATCCTTGGCTGGATTGCTGTTGGCAGACCCCCGGACACGCTCGATCATGCCGACCTTGTGACTTTTCGGCACGGTGACGTCGACCCGGGCGAAGCTGGTGGTCAAGGAGCGATCGCCGTCGAACACCTGCCGCGGGTCCTTGGTCGCCTTCTGGCGGGTGGTGGCGACGAATATCTCGTGGGTGGCCGCGATGTCGGACGCGGGTACGGCAACCGTCGTCCTGTTCAGCAGATCGTGCGTGTTTCGGCCGGCGCAGCCTGCGACCAGCAGCGTGAACGCAATGACGACGAAACTCTTCGAATGCACCGTCACACGCCGGCTCCCGCAAAGGAGGACGTCAAACGCGTGACGTCGCTGGATATTTCGATAAGGCCAGAGGCCGGCGCGGTCCAGTTCAAAGTTGGTCGACTCTGTCGCAAGGCCGAGCGGGCCACGCGAACCCGCGGCGATGCATCTATTGGCCGAGCAGGCTGATGCGGTCGGTCACGTCGCGGTCGCTGGCAAATCCATCGTCTTCGCGCAGCCGTTGGCCGATCATCTTCACCAGCGCGGGATTGTCGGCGAATTTCGTATGGTTGAAACTGTCCGCTCCCTTGATCTTGGAGAGGTCGACGACCGTTACGCCGTAGGATGCAAGGTCGGCGGCGTCCTTGTAGTCGCCGACGCGCGGCCGCGCGCCGGCAATCAGACCGGAGAGCCGGAGCGCGCGGTCATCATCGGACAACAACAGGATGAACGGCTTGTTGGGTTTGCCATAGCGGCGCATCTGGCTCTTGAACACGTCGACATCGATGTCGGGCGATGCGAGCACGACGTCGCCGAGCTTGCCGCCGAGATCACGGTCGCCGGTGATGGCGAGCTGGCGCAGCGTCTCCATGGTCACCCAGGTTCCCATTGAATGGGCGACGATGTCGATGCGCCGCGCGCCGGTCTGCGCCAGCATGCGCAACGTCACCTCGAGCTGGTCGCGCGCGGCGCTGGCGCTTTCCTTGTCGTAGACATAGTCGGTGGTCTTGGCGCCGGATGCCCAGGAAAACAGCACGGGTGTGCCGGGATAGCCGGAATCGTGGACGATCTGGGTCAGGCGGTAAACGGCGTCGTCAAAGCCGGTGTTGTAGCCATGGACGAAGACCATGACGCGGTCGCCGCGCGCCGCGATGTCAGCACTTAGCGCATTGGCGAATTTCGGCTGGGTGTCGTAGCCGACGACCTCGGAGGCCATGAAATACTTGGCCGGATCGTTCGACTTGCCGCGCGAGCGGCGTTCGATCTGCCCGGTCTGGTGGATGCCGGGCACGGTGACGTTGACGCGGGCGTAGTTCAGCGTGGCCGATCGCTCGCCGTCGAAGACCTTGTTCGGATCGTCGGATTTCTTGCGCGTGGTGGCGATGAAGATGCTGTGATTGCCGGCGATCTCGGTCACCGGCGCTGCCACGATGGCGCTGCCGAGCAGTTCCTGGGTCTGCTGTCCCGCGCAGCCCGCGACAAGCAAGGCTAGGCCAATGGCAAAAATCGTCTTCAACGGCACGTCTGAAATTCCACTCCGGCCCGAAAAGGCCAATCGCCTCCGCAAGTCTCCCCCGACAGCGCAAGTGCGGCGGAAGTAAGTCGTGCCCAGCCGAAAAGCGGTCGGCGTCTCGCGACCGCCGCCGCAGTGTTGCACGAAAGCCAGACTGCATCAGGGCGAGCCCCGACGGGCCTTGGCACCCGCATGGATTTTAAGAATTACATGAACAATCACCTCCAACTAACGGCAAATATGTCACTAAACGCCGACCGCTTGGGAACATGAGTGACGGGCAATGGTTTCACGGGGTCGCCTGTGCAATAGACGGAATCGGGTTGCTTGGCGGCAAGGCTCGCGACAAAAGGGCGTTCCGCAGCCAATCGATGATAGACGTTCCCAAACGACATGCGTTCAAGGTGGCTTTCCGATGACCAGCTTCTCTTCCCGTGTTGCCACCGCTGCTTCCGCGATCCGCCGGATCTTTCCGGAAACGCCGCTGCAGGAGAACGACTATCTGTCGAAGAAGACCGGCGCGCGGGTGCTTTTGAAGCGCGAGGACCTGAGCCCGGTGCGCTCCTATAAGATCCGCGGCGCCTTCAACTTCTTCCGCAAGGCACTTGGCGAAGGCAATCAGGCCGAACTGTTCGTCTGCGCTTCCGCCGGCAATCATGCGCAGGGTTTCGCCTTCGTCTGCCGTCATTTCGGTAAAAAGGGCGTTGTATTCATGCCGGTAACGACGCCGCAGCAGAAGATCGACAAGACGCGGCTGTTCGGCGGCGACTTCGTCGAGATCAGGCTCGTCGGCGATTTCTTCGACGATTGCTATCGCGCCGCCATCGAATTCACCGAAAGCGCCGGCGCTCATATGGTGCCGCCCTTCGACCACAAGGACATCATCGAGGGACAGGCGACGGTCGCCTATGAGATCGCCCACCAGATGCCCGGCGCGGGCATGCCCGACATCGTCATGCTGCCGGTCGGCGGCGGAGGTCTGGCCGCGGGGGTGACGCACTACTTCGCCGATCAGGGGCGTGAGGCGCGCTTCGTCTTTTGCGAACCGGCAGGGGCGCCAAGCCTGCGCGAGAGCCTTGCGGCGGGAAAACGGCTCAAACTCGCCAAGGTTGATAATTTCGTCGACGGCGCGGCGGTCGCCGAAATCGGCCGTGAGCCCCTGCGGCACCTCAAGGACTTCGCCGCCGACACGGTGCGGCTGATCCCGGAAAACCGGCTCTGCGCGACCATGATCGAGATGCTCAATGTCGAGGGCGTGGTGCTGGAGCCGGCCGGCGCGCTGGCTATCGATGCGCTGAAGGATTTTTCCAGGAAGGAAATCCGCGGCAAGACCATCGTGGCCGTGGTTTCGGGCGGCAATTTCGATTTCGAACGGCTGCCGGACGTCAAGGAACGGGCACTGCGCTTCGAGGGCCTGAAGAAATACTTCATCATCCGCTTTCCGCAGCGGCCGGGCGCGCTGCGCGACTTCCTTGAAATGCTGGGGCCGGACGACGACATCGCCCGGTTCGAATATCTGAAGAAGTCGGCACGCAATTTCGGCTCGGTTCTGATCGGCATCGAAACCAAGGATCGCCGCAATTTCGACCTGCTGAAAGCGAATTTCGAGGCCGAAGGCGTCCAGTATCAGGATATCACCGACAACGAGACATTGGCCGGGTTCATCATATGAGCGGAAACGTCTTCATCGCCCTGTTTTCAGGCATTAATGTCGGCGGCAACCGCATCGTCAGGATGGCCGAGTTGCGGGCGTTCTTGGAGGATCTCGGGTTTTGCGATGTCGCTACCTACGTGCAGAGCGGCAATGCGGTGTTCCGGGCCAAGGAAGGTGACGCCGCCACGCTGACCAAACAGATCGAAGCGGCTTTCGAGGAGAAATGGGGTTTTCATTCGCGCATCATGGTGCGCGATCTCGGCTGGGTCGAACGGCTGGTCAGGGAAAATCCCTATCCGGAGATTGCCGAGGAGCCAACCAAGCTGCACGCGTATGCGCTGGAGCGCGCGCCTACCGCCGAGGAGGCGGCTGGGCTGGCCGAAAAATGTACGGGTCCGGAGCGGTTCGAGATCAAGGGCGACGTGCTTTACCTGCATGCACCCGGCGGACTGGGCAAATCGGTGTTTGCCAATCTGATCCCACGCGTACTGAAGGTACCTGGCACTGCGCGCAACTGGCGCTCGGTGCTGGCGCTGCTGGAGATGGCTGGCAAGCCCGGCGGCGGCTGATTAATGCCTGCCGTAATGCGCAGAGAAGAGCCTACGCCGCCTCGGCGCGTTTCCAGTCGAACGTCAGCTCCTCGCGAAACGCAAAGCGTTTGATGTGGTCGGCGATGACGCTTTCAAGGCGCTCGATAGAGCCGGGGTCGTCGCTCGACACGGTGATGTGCAGCGCAGCTCCGTCGGCATTCATGATGGTGCGGCCGAGCGAAAGGTCGATGGCGCCATGATTGGGATCGAATTCCACGGGGAATTTGTGCGCCCAATGTTTGCACAATTGCTGCAGATAACGGCTTGCATGTGCGGTGGTGACATCGGCATGGCTGATCGTCATGAAGGGATCTCCGAGGGTGAAACGCACGAAACGGCGCCCGCTTTCGAGGCGGGCGCTATCGCCGCATAGATAGGCGCAACCTCGCCCGCCGCCATAGGCCGGCTGCCGACCGCTCGAAAAGTGATCGATCACCAGCTTCCGGTATTCGGCATCGACGCCCACGGTTCGGCCTTTGCCCTCGCCGGACCTTTCTGCAGAAGTTCGATCGAGATTCCGTCCGGCGACTTGACGAAAGCCATGTTGCCGTCGCGCGGCGGCCGGTTGATGGTGACGCCGTTGTCCATCAGCCGCTGGCATGTGGCGTAGATGTCGTCGACTTCATAGGCGAGGTGGCCGAAATTGCGGCCGCCCTTGTAGTCTTCCGGGTCCCAATTGTAGGTGAGCTCGACCAGCGGTGCTTTCTCGTCGATGCCGCTTTGCTCGTCTTCCGGCGCGGCCAGGAAGATCAGCGTATAGCGGCCCTGCTCGTTCTCGTAGCGGCGCACTTCCTTCAGGCCGAGCTTGTTGCAGTAGAAATCGAGCGAAGCATCGATGTCGGCGACGCGAACCATGGTGTGCAGATAGCGCATGTGATTTCCTCGACTTGTTGGGTTGCGGCGCAACATAGGGGTGGGCCGTCCAAAGGGCAAATCCCAGGCGGCTGCCGGCGCCGCCAAAGAACAAATCCGGTATTCGCATAATGAACCGTGAAAAAAGGCACGTCAGGTCTTGCACTCACCGGAAGCCGCAGTGTTAATCTGGTGTCAAGAATCAGTTGCGGTGTTCTTGAAAAAAGGGGGCATTCTTATGGGGGAAAAAGCCTCTTTGACGGGGCGGTCCGAAACCCTTGGCGACGCCATGAAGCGCGACGAAGGCGGCGATGCCGTCGATCTGACCGAAATATCCGGCGCCATCAAGTGGTTCGATGTAGCCAAGGGCTATGGCTTCATCCTCCCGGATGACGGCGTTTCAGGCGACATCCTCCTCCATGTGACATGCCTTAGACGGGATGGTTTCCAGACTGCTCTGGAGGGAGCGCGCGTTGTCTGCCTCGTCAAGCAGGGCGAGCGCGGATTGCAGGCTTTCCGGGTTCTCTCGATGGATGTCACCACAGCGGTCCATCCCGCGGAAATGCAGGAACAGCGCACCCATGTCTCGGTGACACCCGAAAGCGGGCTGGAACGTGCCTTGGTGAAGTGGTTCAACCGCACCAAGGGGTTTGGTTTCCTGACCCGGGGCGAGGGCACCGAGGACATCTTCGTCCATATGGAAACCTTGCGTCGCTACGGCATCACCGAGCTTCGGCCGGGGCAGGTCGTGCTTGTCCGCTTCGGGCGCGGCGACAAAGGCCTTATGGCTGCCGAAATCCACCCCGATATGGGAACCTTGCCGGTCGCGCATTAGGGCGGTTGCCGAGGATTTTCGCATGACACATAGGAACTGGCTGACGGCGGGCGCAATGTGCGTCCTGGCTGCCGTCATCGTCGCCGCGGGCGCCTATTTCTATTTGCCTGCACCGACGGCGGCCGACAGCCGGGTGATGACCCTGCCGGTGGACCCGACGCCGCTGGTCGTGGCGACGAAAGGCGGAGATCGCTCCTTTTCCATCGAAATCGCCGACACCGATGCTGAACGCGAGGCCGGCTTGATGTATCGCCAGGACATGGCGGACGATCACGGCATGTTGTTCGTCTTCGACATGCAGCAGCAGGTCAACTTCTGGATGCAGAACACGCCGATGCCGCTTGACCTGGTTTTTATCGGCCAGGATGGCAAGATCCGGGCGGTCAAGCACGGCGAGCCGCAATCCCAGGCGCTGATTTCGCCCGGCGTGCCGGTGCGCTTCGTGCTTGAGCTCAAGGCGGGCACCGCCGCCAGGAACGGTATCGATTATGGCGACCTGGTGCGCCATCCGGCCGTTGGCACCATATCAGGCCCCGAGGTGCCGCCATCGGACAATGGCGATGCGCCGAACGGCGGTGGCGGTTGAGGACGCGGGCAGTATAGCCGATGCAGTTTTTTTCCCATGACGGGTTCGATATCGCCTTCCTCGACCGCCAGCCGGAATCGGGCCGGGGCGATCCTGTGCTGATGATCCATGGCTTTGCCTCCAGCCATTACGTCAACTGGGTTTCGCCCGGCTGGTTCAAGACGCTGAACGATGACGGCTACCGCGCCATTGCGCTGGACAATCGCGGCCACGGCTCGTCATCGAAAAGCTACGAAGAGGCAGATTACACCCCGGCCCGGATGGCCTCGGACGCGGCTGCTTTGCTCGATCATCTCGGCATCGGGCGCGCCCATGTCATGGGCTATTCGATGGGCGCGAGGATAGCGGCATTCCTGGCGCTGTCGGATCCCGACAAGGTGGCGACGCTGGTCTTCGGCGGTCTCGGCATCGGCATGATCGACGGCGTCGGCGATTGGGATCCGATCGCGGCAGCCCTTCTTGCCGACGATCCGGCCAAGACCACTCATCCCCGCGGCCGTTCGTTTCGCGCCTTCGCCGACCAGACTCGCAGCGACCGCCGGGCGCTCGCGGCCTGCATCGCCACCTCCCGCGAGTTGCTGAGCGAGGATGAAATTGCCCGGATCGCCCAGCCGACGCTGATCGCCGTCGGCACCACCGATGACATTGGCGGCTCGCCCGACGAACTTGCCGCACTGATGCCCAACGCCAAGGCTTTCCACATCGAAGGCCGTGACCATATGCTGGCCGTCGGCGACAAGACCTTCAAGCGGCGTGTGCTGGAATTCTACGCCGAAAATCCGCTTTGACCCGGCGCAAGAGCCCGATAAAACCTGATGCACAAGCCAGATGTCACGCTGGTTTTTGCAGCGCTTCGAGCGATCGGGTGAGATTCAGCCTGGCCTGCTGCTCGAAGCGCCGACGGAATTCCTCGCTGTGGAAGATGTGCGGGCGTGTCAGGAAGCTGTTCAGCACCGCGCCGCGTCCGGCCCGCCAGATCGGCTCCTCCACCCATTGATATTCGGCGCGGATCGCGCGCTCATAAGCATCGAATGCATCCGGCGCTGCGCCGAGGATCGACAGGTCCATGTCCAGGAAAAGAGCGGCGTCATGCATCGCGGCCGTGTCTTCGAAGCCCGGCAACTGGTGTGTTGCGGTGGCAAGGATCATGGCGCTGATGCGGCAGAGGCGCTGGGCGTCGATGCGGCCCGCGAGCTTTTTTTCCGCGAGTGCTGCGCTTTGTGCCTCGTTGTCCTTAGCCTGGCTGTTATAGACGGCGTCGTGGAACCAGATCGCCGCCTCGACGGCCTCGGGATCGTCGAGCAGCTTCTGGTACTCGCCGGCGAGCGCCAGCATCGCCTCGATATGGGTAAGGTTGTGGTAATGGCGGTCCTGTCTCTCATAGAGAGCGGAAAGCTCGCGTTTGAGGGCATTGTCGAGCAAGAGTTCATTTTCCATGCCGGCTTGAATTCCCGCTAACCAAATCCATTTGACAGAGCACTAAGGAAAATTGAGTTCAATCGTGCTATGATCTGGCTTATATGTGCGGCCCGACATTAGGCAAGGCGGCAGGACGACGTCGATGAACAGCATCAGCATTTCCCGACACAGCGCGTTGCAGCCGGTCGATCCGATCTGGCGCTCGATCCGGGACGAAGCGATGGACGCGGTCAATCGCGACCCGCTGCTCGCCGCCTTCCTCTATTCGACCATCCTCAATCAGGAGAGCCTGGAGGAGGCGGTCATCCACCGGCTGGCCGAGCGGTTGGCGCACCAGGACATTGGCTCCGATCTCATCCGCCAGACCTTCAAATCGATGCTGGCCGACGACAAGGATTGGCCGACCACCGTGCGTGTCGATATCCAGGCCTATTACGACCGCGATCCGGCCTGCGACCGCTTCATCATGCCGGTTCTCTACTTCAAGGGGTTTCACGCCATCCAGACCCACAGGCTGGCGCATTGGCTGTGGAACCAGGGGCGCAAGGATTTCGCGCTCTATCTGCAAAGCCGTTCGTCCTCGGTCTTCCAGACCGATATCAATCCGGCGGCCCGCATCGGCAAGGGCATCTTCATCGACCACGCCACCGGTCTGGTCGTCGGCGAGACAGCGGTCATCGAGGACGACGTGTCGATCCTGCACGGTGTCACGCTCGGCGGCACCGGCAAGGCCGGCGGAGATCGCCACCCCAAGATTCGTCGTGGCGTCTTGATCGGTGCCGGCGCCAAGATTCTCGGCAACATCGAAATCGGCCATTGCTCCAAGATCGCCGCCGGTTCGGTGGTGCTGTCGCCGGTGCCGCATAACAAGACGGTTGCAGGCGTGCCGGCTCGCGTCGTCGGCGAGACCGGCTGCGACCAGCCGTCGCGCCAGATGGACCAGCTTCTGCCGTCGCAGACGATGGACCAGGTCGTCAGCTTCGACATCTAGTTTTACTGAGGGGCGTCGCGGAGTTTCGCACTGCTCGCGCCGGCGGCTTCGATTGCCGTGCAATGCGGCGAGCTTGCCTTTACATGGCCATCGTCGACGTGTCAGAAGCGCCGTTCAAACGAGCAAGCCCGATGATCGGAGAAGACTGTTGAAGCCTGACGAAATCAGAAAGCTGGACGCCTATTTCAAGCGCGTCTTCCAGAACCCCAAGCTCGAGGTCAAGGCACGGCCGCGCAAGGAGGATTCGGCCGAAGTCTATGTCGGCGACGAGTTCCTCGGCATCGTCTTCAAGGACGAGGATGACGGCGACTACAATTTCTCGATGGCGATCCTCGACATCGATCTGGGCTGATCCCAGCATCCCATGGCGATGCCGGACGCAAACGCGACCGGCCTTTCCCGTCAATGTCCGGCCTTCAGGACACGCCTGGCCTCGGCGGTGATTGCCGCGTCAAGCGCCTGCCAATCCCCCAGAAATTCCTTCGGGAAGCGATAGGTGAGGCTGAGATCCTCGCCGACATGGATGTCGCGCTCGCAAGGCGCCAGCGATTGTTCTGCTGCCGGCCCGCTCAGGCAGCGGGCCACGAATGGGTCCTTGCCGGGCCGGTTGCCGACAACGAGCACCTCGTTGAGGTAACCTGATTTCGCGTTGAAACCGTAAATCGTCGTGCCGCCCGGACCTGCCGTGCCGGGCTGCACGATCAGCGCGCTGTAGATCGGCCCGAAACGTCCGCTCATGTCGCGAGACATCATTTGCGGTTCGAAGGACAGGAAGACGATGCTTTTGGCTGGCCCCGTGTGGTTGAAATCGCCGCGGGCGGCCTCGCTGTAGCCATCCATCTGGGGATAGCGCAGGTAGAGATCGAGCCGCGAGGCGATGCCGTCGCGCCGCGCCTGTTCGAAACGGATAAAATTGGCAGGCACGGCGATGACATTGTTGCCGACCACCACCTTGCGCATCGTCGCATCATCCGTGTAGCCGGCCATGGCGATCGAATGGCCGAACCATTTGCCGCCCAGGCTGATTGCGACCGACAGCAGGGCGAGTGCTGCGAAGGCGTAGAATACCCGCTTCATCAACGTGGAATCGACCACGGTGAATTCGGGGTCGTCGGCGATCGCTGCCTGCTTCATCTCTGTCCCCGGATTCCTGTCCCGTGACGGCACGCATCGCACGGCACGGCTCTTGCAGTCCTTCCAGCGACTGTGCGATTTCATGGTAAACGGAAGGTAAAGATGGGCCCGGTTGAGCTAACTGCGTTCGCTTTTCTTGTCGGGTTGACGGCTTGCGGGCTGGTCGGATCGGCGATGGAGTTGGTTGCCGGGCGCAAGGTCGCGTTCACCGAGCCTTATGTGTCCTCCGCGCACGTACTGCGTTCGCTCGCCGCCACCGCGTGCGCCGGGCCGTTCATGCTGGTCAACGATGCCTTGGACGCCCGCCGCGACGGTCGCATTTCGTCGGTGGCGCTGATTTCCTGTGGCTGCACGGCGGTCGCCTGGACGCTGGCGCTCGGCATCGTTCTTGTGGCCGTTGCGTGTTGGGAGGTGCCAACCTAGGGTCGTTCGACTTCTAGGCTTGAGACGAATCGGAGACCAGAAATGCCGCTTTATGCGATCGATGGCACCGAACCGAACTTCGCGGATGCGGGCTCAAACTGGATCGCGCCCGATGCGACGCTGATCGGCGACATCAGCATCGGCCGCAATGCCGGCTTCTGGTTCGGCGTCGTCATTCGCGGCGACAATGAGCCTGTCGTGATCGGCGCCGACACCAACGTGCAGGAGCACACGGTCATGCACACCGATCCCGGCTTCCCGCTGACCATTGGCGAAGGCTGCACGATCGGCCACCGCGCCATGCTGCATGGCTGCACCATCGGCGATAACAGCCTGATCGGCATGGGCGCAATCGTGCTCAACGGCGCCAGGATCGGCAAGAATTCGCTGGTCGGCGCCGGCGCGCTGGTCACCGAAGGCAAGGAATTCCCGGACAATTCGCTGATCGTCGGCTCGCCGGCCAAGGCGATCAGGGTTCTGGACGAGGCTGCGATTGCAAGGTTGCGGGCCTCGGCCGCGCACTATGTCGCCAACGGCAGGCGCTTCAAAGCGGGTTTGGAGAAGGTCTAAGCCAGAAATGGCGGAGCCGGCCCGGGGACGGGGCCGGCTCCTTAGACCCGGTCGTTGGGACGGGGAGGGTGGGGACTCGACCGGGTTTCTCCTTAGGCGCATCGCCTTGATGCGTAGCGCCTGGTCTCTGGTTCACGCGTGCCGGTCCCCTAACGCTGCGCGTTGATCGCCATGGATCGACGCCTTCAGCGGACGCTGGCGACCGCGTCGGCGCGGCCGTCGTTGATCGTCACCCAGACGCCGGAATTGGTATCCGACTGTCGCTTGAGGTAGGTGTAGTCGGTGTCCGTCCAGGACAGGACCTTGGTTTCCAGATTGTCGAGGATGAACTCGCCGAGGCTGGTGCGCACGGTCAGCACCGCGTGGCCGTCACCGTTCGGCTGGCGCGCGACCGTCATCAACAGGTTGCCGGCCGGAACGCCGGCGTCCATCAGCTCGCGGCGCTTTTCCAGCGCGTAGTCCTCGCAATCGCCATAGCCGTTGTCGGGATAGGCCCAATATTCCTCGACGCCGTTGTTTTCCATGTCGGTGCGCGGCTTGACGCGGGTATTGACCGAATTGTTGATGCTGAGGATCGTCGCCCACAGCTTGCGGGTCAGTTCGACCGGCGCCCCCTTGGGTGTCCGCTCGCTGCATTCGCCCGGCATGCGCTGGCAGAATTCATAGTGGCCGACAGGCTGTGTGGTGCGGCCGCCGGTGTGCATATAGGCCGGTCCCGCGGCATATGCTGATCCCCAAGCGGAAAGCTGCATCGCCATCGCCATCAGCAACAGCTTGCCCCTCGTTTTCTTCATTGTTTTTGTCTCCCCGTTCGAGGGAGACATTGCCACAGGTGGATTTATTCGACGCAAAAGCGCGCAGTAGACATTGAGTAAAACGCCCCTAGAATAAGTATCAAATTTGAAACTTTTGAATGGTCAATCGTTTAACGTTTCGGGGACTGAAGTGACTCGAATTGCGCTGTCGTGAAATACAAAAAAACCGGCCGCGAAGGCCGGTTTTGATCTTAACGCTGTTCGGCCTTCAGGCGCGCGGCGTGTTGAATTCCGAATCGAGCGTCTCAGGCCGCTGGATGACGGCGAATTCGATGGCGACGCCATCCTCGAAATGACGCACGATCTGTCCGCGCATGGTGCCGAGCATGACCTGGACGCCGATCGCCGGCTTGACGTCGATCTCGATCGCGGCGCCGGAGAGCGACAGGTCGATGATGCGGCACTGGTACTGACGGCCGTCGGTGAGCTGCAGGATGCTGGTCGGGTTGCGGGGGGCGACGCGCTCGTGGCGGCGGTCTTCCGGCAGATCGAGCTCGTGCTTGTTGGCGAGCCACGTCAATTGCGCGGCGAGCTTGTCCTTCTTGCGGTCCGACGCAATAACCGTCATTGCGAAACCGTCCTGCAAGGTGCGGGTGACGACGCCTTCTATGCGGCCGATATGGTCGACATAGGCGATGACCCTTTCACCGGGCATGCCGATGCGGTCCGTGCGAAACGCGACGTTACCCGGCGACATATCGACGACCTGGCAAGGATGTTCGGTGCGGTCTTCCAGCATGAAGCGCCCGTATATCTTGACCCGGACGCGCTGAAAGTTACGTCTCTCAGCTTGGGACGGCGCGTAGTCGACCGCCGCTGACCTCATGACTGCCTACACCCCGTTTGGCATCCCCGCGCGCCGATGCCAGGGACTTCATCCCAGAACTACAGCAAAGCGGGTTAACAAAGGGGAAAAACGGGCAGGCGGGGCTGTAGGATCGTCAACTATTCCTCGCGCCCGCCATCGAAGACGACGAGGTGGCGGATGCGGCGCGCTCGGCCGAGCGCGGAGATGGTTTCGGGCGCCTCCAGTTCGGCGGGAACAAGCGAGGGAACGTCGATCGCCGGCCGGCTCGCCAGCAACTCTTTTTCGGGATCGATGACACGGATCGAATCGATCAACGCGTCCGTGAGCGGGTCGGCGCCCAGCCAGAACGGCTTCTCCACAGCGCTGATCACGCCAAGGCAACGCGGGTTTTCGACGCCGCCATCCAGCGGCAAGGCAAGCAGTTCGAACTTGTTGGAACGGCCGTTGCGGCTGAAGCCCTCGAACATGATCAGCACGACGGATTTCTGGTCGAACACGCCATGGATCAGCTTCGAGACCAGCCGCTGGTCCTTCTCGCGCCATAGCGAGGGAAAGGAGAACCCCTTGAGTTCGCGGCCATAGGAGGCGCAGAGCCTTGTGCCGGCCAGCCGGAACACCGCTTGCCCACGCGTGTCCCTTTCCAGGATGAAGGTGTCGGCCAGCAGCGACTTGATATCGGCCGGCTCCACTTCCGAGCGCTTCGGGGCAGGGCGTCCATCACGCAAGCGGTTCCAATACTGGAACAGCGTGATCGATCCGTTCTGGTTCATGCTAAGCAGCTCCGCGCATTCTGTCGTCTGATGTCCCATCGGTGAACAGAAGGGCGCCCTCCGATGACCTACATGCGTTGCGGAGCAGGAAGCGTGCCAGCGTCGTTAACACTTGTTCACGGGTCGGGGCCGTTAAGGTTAACAAGTGGTTTACGTTGCGCCCGGTCGAGCCGCGTGGCACACAAAAACCACTCCAGAAGCGGTCGTTTCGCGACGATCGGCAGCACTTCAGTCAAGAGTTCGGGGGAACAGGGGACTCGACAGCCGTTCAAGGGAAACCTTGGACGGCTTTCTTTTGATTCGGCACTTTTGATTCGCGCTCGGCGATTCGCCCTTTGTGGTCCGGCGGGCAGTGGTCTAGATGCTCGCAACGACGAATCCTGGACCGAGTGCTAGTGCGCATGAGTGAACCTGTAAGCCCACCGGAAATAGAACAGGCGGATCGCGAGCCCGAGCCGCGTCGCGAGCCGATCTTCAACCTGCCGCCGATCGTGCTGGCGGTGATCGCCATTTGCGTGGCCATCTACCTGTTGCAGCAATACGTGCTGAGTGATGCTCAGCAAATGACACTGCTTTACGATGGGGCCTTCATCCCTGTCCTCTACACCGGCCAATACGGCTTCGACTGGTTCCTGTTCACGCGGCCCTTCACCTATGCCTTCATGCATGGTGGATTTGCGCATATCGCCATCAATATGGTCTGGCTCGCTGCCTTTGGCTCGCCGTTGGCCAATCGGCTCGGAGCGTTCTGGTTCGCGTTGTTCTTCGCCGCGACGGGACTGGCTTCAGTGGCGCTTTTCTGGGCCATGCATCCATATGGCGAAGCGCCGCTGGTCGGGGCTTCCGGTGCGATATCGGGCATGATGGGAGCGGCGGCACGCTTTGGCTTCCGTACGGATCGTTCGGCGGGCAAAGCCGCTTTCGCCGGCCCCGTGCTGCCGATCGCAATGGTGCTGCGCTCGCGTGGCGTGATGATCTTCCTTGCCGTTTGGATGATGATCAATCTTGTCACCGGCCTTGTCGGCTTCGCCCCCGGCGTCGACAGCCAGATCGCCTGGGAGGCTCATATTGGCGGCTTTGTCGCCGGCTTCTTCGGCTTGCGCTGGTTCGACAGGCGTTGGCAGCCGCTCGATTGGGAGACGACCGACCACCGCACTTGAAATGCAACCGATCGCGGCGCACGATGTTCACTCTTACGTGAAAGCCGGTCAGGGCAGGAACCGGTTGGCAAAGTAGAGGAGGACGCCATGACGGTTAAGGCCATTCTCGAGCAAAAAGGCCACGACGTGTTGACGCTCGGGCCGAACGAAAAACTGAGCGAAGCCATCCGCATCCTTGCCGAACACAGGATCGGGGCGTTGGTCATCACCAATGGAGACCGCAAGATCGTCGGCATCCTGTCCGAGCGCGACATCGTGCGCGTCGTCGCCAGGGAAGGCGCTGCCGCGCTCGACATAGCCGTTCGTTCCGCGATGACGCCGAAAGTGAAGATCTGCAACGAGAATCACACCGTCAACGAGGTGATGGAGATCATGACCCGGGGCCGCTTCCGCCATCTTCCGGTGGAAAAGGACGGCATGCTCGACGGCATCGTTTCGATCGGCGACGTGGTCAAGCGTCGTATCGAGGATGTCGAGCGCGAGGCTGAGGAAATCCGCGCCTATATTGCTACCGCCTGAGCGGCAAGCAACCGCCGGCCGCGCAAACGGCCGGCGGGCGATAGGCTACCTGTTGTCGAGTTCGGAGCGGACGAGTTGGAGCCCGCGCCGCGTGATGCGGTAGGGGCCGCCGTCCGACGACGAAACCGCCTTCTTGCGCTTCAGCTTCCGAAACAGGTCGAGATCGACGCCGGGGTAGTGCCAGCCGTCGCGGGTCAGGCATTTGACGGACGCGATCCGCTTCTTCTCACTTTTTTCGATCTCGATGCGTCCGCCCTGCGCGAGCAGGTGCAGAACGCGTTGTTCAATACGCGAAATATCCATGGGAGAGTTTCCGGGAAAACACAAAAGCCGCCGCCGCGAAGCTTCGCGGCACGGGGTTTCAGGTTTTCTGCCCTGCCTCGCTGCGAGGTCAGGGCCTTACCGGGACTGAGCGTAAGTGGACATCCACTCTCCATTGGGATGGATGGCCTATAGGCGAAAGCGGCGGAAAAGGCCAGCGAGCGGCTTTACGCTTGTCTCGCGAGGCGGTTTGCACTAGCGAAGTTGCAAATCAGGATGTGCAAAACGCACGTTTCCATCGTTCTACTACGCAGGCCACCATGAGCATCATCGATACCCGCACGCCCGACGCGAAACGCCTGATCCCCGGCGCCACCGGCGACTGGGAAATCATCATCGGGCTCGAGGTCCATGCGCAGGTGACATCGGAAGCAAAGCTGTTTTCCGGCGCTTCGACGTCGTTCGGTGCCGCCCCTAACGCCAATGTCAGCCTGGTCGATGCCGCAATGCCCGGCATGCTGCCCGTCATCAACGAGGAATGCGTCAAGCAGGCGATCCGGACCGGCCTCGGGCTGAAGGCGCAGATCAACCACAAGTCCGTCTTCGACCGGAAGAACTACTTCTACCCGGACCTGCCGCAGGGCTACCAGATCTCGCAGTTCAAGCAGCCGATCGTCGGCGAGGGCACGGTGATGGTCTCCGTAGGGCCCGACCGCCAGGGCGAGTTCGAGGACATCGAGGTCGGCATCGAGCGCCTGCATCTGGAGCAGGATGCCGGCAAGTCGATGCACGACCAGCATCCGACCATGTCCTATGTCGATCTCAACCGCTCCGGCGTGGCGCTGATGGAAATCGTGTCGAAACCGGACATGCGTTCGGCCGACGAAGCCAAGGCCTATGTCACCAAACTGCGCACCATCGTGCGCTATCTCGGCACCTGCGACGGCAACATGGACGAAGGCTCCATGCGCGCGGACGTCAACGTTTCGGTGCGCCGGCCGGGCGGCGAATTCGGCACGCGCTGCGAGATCAAGAACGTCAATTCGATCCGCTTCATAGGCCAGGCGATCGATTTCGAGGCGCGCCGGCAGATCGCTATCATCGAGGATGGCGGCACGATTGACCAGGAAACGCGGCTGTTCGACGCCGTCAAGGGCGAAACCCGTTCGATGCGCACCAAGGAAGAGGCGCACGACTACCGCTATTTTCCAGATCCCGACCTGTTGCCGCTGGAATTCGACCAGGCCTATGTCGAAGCGCTGGCCAAGGAACTGCCGGAACTGCCCGACGACAAGAAGGCGCGATTGATCTCCTCGCTCGGCCTCTCGACTTACGATGCCTCGATCCTGGTGTCGGAAAAGCCGATCGCCGACTATTTCGAGAAGGTGGCCGCCGGCCGCGACGGCAAGCTCGCCGCCAACTGGGTTATCAACGACCTGCTTGGGCAATTGAACAAAGCTGGAAAGGACATTGAAAATGCTCCGGTTTCGCCGGATCAGCTCGGTGCCATCATCGATCTGATCAAGGACGGCACCATCTCCGGCAAGATTGCCAAGGACCTGTTCGAGATCGTCTGGAACGAGGGCGGCGACCCGCGCCAACTGGTCGAGAGCCGCGGCATGAAACAGGTTACCGACACCGGCGCTATCGAAAAAGCGGTGGACGAGGTGATCGCGGCCAACCCGGACAAGGTCGAGCAGGCGCGCGCCAAGCCGACCATGGCCGGCTGGTTCGTCGGCCAGGTGATGAAGGCGACCGGCGGCAAGGCCAACCCACAGGCCGTCAATGACCTGGTCAAGGCCAAGCTGGGCATCGAGTAGGCTATGTTCGTGCGCACCGCCGGGGATCGCGACCTCGCCGCCATCCGGGCGCTGCTGGTCGAGACTTGGCATGCGACTTACGACGCCATCTATGGCGCCGAACGGGTGACAGAGATCACCGATGCGTGGCATTCGATCGCCTCGCTCAAGGCGCGGCTGGCGAAGCCAAACAGCGAGTTCCTCGTCGCCGACGATGGCCAGCGCATTGGCGGCATGGCATTTGCCGAAGCGCTCGATGGCGGCGGCGTGGTCATGCTGAAGCAGCTTTACGTGCAGCCCCGCCTGCAGGGCCGGGGCATCGGCGGCATGCTTCTCGACGAGATCATCGAAAGCTTCCCTGAGGCCCGCGCCATCCGGCTGGAAGTGGAAGAGAAGAACACGCGCGCAATTGCCTTCTACCAGGCGAACGGCTTCGTCCAGACCGGCCGCACCGACAATTGCGGTTCGGCCCAATCCGCTATCCCGGCCCTCGTCTATGAAAGGCCGCTTGCCGCATAGCGGCGGACCTTTTCGGGTGCGCAATCCGGCGGTCGAATTCAGCGGTCGAGCCGCAGCCTAAGTGGTGGAGACGTCCACATTGTCGATCAGCCTGGTCTTGCCCAGCCAGGCGGCGGCGAGCAGGCGGCCCTCGTGCCTGCGGCGCCACGGCGTCAGCGTCCGGCTCTCGCGAGCTTCGACATAATCGATCTTGTGGAAGCCGGCCGCGAGTAGGGCGCGGCTGGCTTCGCCTGTCGCGCCGTTCTGGTCGGCGCCGGCCGCCAGCGCCGCGGCTGCCTTGCGCAGGATCACGTTGAGCCGGCGGGCGATCTGGAGTTCGGCCTCGCCGAGATAGGCGTTACGCGATGACATGGCGAGGCCATGCGCGTCGCGGATCGTCGGCGCGCCGATGATTTCAACGGGCAGGTCGAGGTCGCGGCAGAGCTGCCTGACGACGCACAATTGCTGATAATCCTTTTCGCCAAAGACCGCGACGTCGGGCGACGCCTGCAGGAACAGCTTCGCCACGACGGTGGCGACGCCTTCGAAAAAAGTCGGTCGAAAATCCGATTCGAGCCCGGCGGAGGGACCGCCGACCGAGATTTTGGTGGCAAAGCCGGCAGGATACATCTCACCAACCCCAGGCGTGTAGGCAAGATCGGCTCCGGCCAAAGCCAGCTGGTCGAGATCGCGGGCGAGCTGACGTGGATATTTGTCGAGATCCTCGCTCGGCGCGAACTGCGTCGGGTTGACAAAGATCGAGACGATGCAGCGCTCGGCTCTTTCAAGCGCGATCCTGACCAGCGACAGGTGCCCTTCGTGCAAGGCGCCCATTGTCGGCACCATGGCGACGCGAAGGCCGTCGCGCCGCCAGTCGCGGATCCGCGCGCGAAGGCCGGCGACCGTGTCGACGACGAGGGGCCGGCTCATCGGTTGTCCTTGCCCAAGGTGGCCGAAAACACATTTTCGGAACCGGGGAATGTCCGGTCTCGTACCTCGCTGGCGTAACGTGCGGCCGCCTGCGAGACCACGCTGCGCAAATCGGCGTACTCCTTGACGAATTTCGGCACGCGGTCGACGGTGAGCCCGACCATGTCGTCTATGACCAGGATCTGGCCGTCGCAAACGCCACTCGCGCCGATGCCGATAGTCGGAATGGCGATGCGGCGGGTGATTTCGGCCGCGACCGCTTCGACCGTGCCCTCGATGACCATCGAAAAGGCGCCGGCTTCTTCGACGGCGCGCGCATCGGCAAACAGCGCTGCCGCATTCTCGTCGGTCCGGCCCTTGATCCTGTAGCCGCCATCCTTCTCGACGGATTGCGGCAGCAGGCCGATATGGCCCATGACCGCGATGCCGGCATCGACGACCGCGGCGATCTGCCGGGCCATACCGACGCCGCCCTCGAGTTTCACAGCCTGGCAGCCGGTTTCGCCAACGATACGCCGCGCCGAGGCAACCGCTTGGGCAGCCGAATCCTCATAGCTGCCGGCTGGCATGTCGACGACGACGCAAGCCCTGGCCGAGCCGCGCATCACCGCTTGCCCATGCGCGATCATCATCTCCAGCGAGGCGCCCAGCGTCGTTTTGTGGCCATGCAGGACCATTGCGACGCTGTCGCCGACGAGCAGCAGATCGACATGCTCGTCGAGCAGGCGGGCGATGGGGTAGGTATAGGCGGTGAGACAGACGATCGGCACGTCACGCTTTCGGCGGCGAATGGCGTCGGCACCGATGCGAATGTCGGCGGTCGGCGATTTCCTGGCCAATCGTCACCTCCCTCGGCCAACGGTCGGCCGGATACCCGCACGGGGCGCGCGCAGAGCTTTAGAAAGGCTGAGGGTGCTTGGCAAGCACCATACGGCGCCGGCAATGCATCACAGGCTTGTGTTGCCTTACCGGCGCGCCATTTGCGCCCTCTTGGCGGCAAGCCCCTTGCCTTCACGAAGGGCTGACGCCATAAGCAGGAAACGGACGCCATCGGCGCGAGGGTTTGAAGATGAAGACTTTCCTTACGCAGTTTTTCACCTGGTGGAACGGCCAGACGCTTGGCACGCGCCTGCACACTTGGCGGCACGGCAGGAAGGTCGGGCAGGACGAGGTGGGCAACGTCTACTACGAAGGCGGTGTCGATTCCGAAGGACGCACGCGCCGCTGGGTCATCTATCGCGATTATTCCGAGGCTTCTTCTATCCCGCCCGGCTGGCACGGCTGGATTCATCACCGCGTCGACGTCGCGCCGCCGAGCGACGATTACAAGCCGCGCGACTGGCAGAAGCCACATCAACCGAACCTGACCGGCTCGCCCTCAGCCTATCGTCCGAAGGGCTCGGTGCTGACCAACCAGCACCGCCCGCAGGTCACCGGCGACTACGACGCCTGGACGCCCGGATCATAAGCGGGCGTCGGTCCTTTATCGCCACAATTGGTGTTTAGCTGCTTGCTGATCAGAAAACGGCGACTAGCCTTTGTGATAGAGAATCACCCGGGCGCTAACCACCGGTATCCCTGCATGAGCATTTTCAGCCTGACATCGATGGGCGCACTGATGGTAGCCGCCGGGCTCACCGTTAGCACCGCGGCACTTGCCGCTTCGCCAACGCCGGCCGCACCCGCGCCGGCGCCGGGATCGGACCGAATCACCAACCCGGTCGCCGAATTCGCCGGCATCGACAAGATCACCGGCCGCATCATCACCTTCGACGTCTATATCGACGAGACGGTACAGTTCGGTGCTTTGCAGGTGACGCCGCGCGTCTGCTACTCCCGGCCGCAGAACGAGGAACCGAAGACCGATTCCTTTGTCGAAGTCGACGAGATCACGCTCGACCGCAAGATCCGCCGCATCTTCACCGGTTGGATGTTTGCCGAAAGCCCTGGTCTCAATGCCGTGGAGCATGCCGTCTATGACGTCTGGCTGAAAGCCTGCAAGCAGAAGTCGGATGTGCCAGCGCCCGATTCGGCCAAGACCGAGGCGGCCAAGCCCGATACGGCCCAGCCGAATGCCACGGCCGCTCCGGCTGCGACCGAGCCGGAAGCAACGGAACCGCCTACGACCAGCACCAACTGATCCTTCGGAACCGCCCTGACGGCAACGCGTTGGGGCCCTGACGGCCATACGATGCGCGCCGGGAGGATTTTCCAATGTCTGCCAGAAAGCGGATCACCGCCAGCATCAAGGAACTGCTTGAGCTCGAAAAGGGCTTCTGGACAGGCGATTCGGCATTTTTCGCGGCCAATGCCGACACCGAGTGCCTCGTGGCATTTCCGCGGATGGCCCAGACCATGAGCAATGCCGATCTCGCCGAAACCGCCGCCGATCCCAAGCGATGGCGTGATCTCGAGATCGATCTCAAGGGCGTGGTCGAACCAGGCAGCGACATCGTCATCCTGGCCTATGAGGCGCATGCCGTGAGGGGCAATGGCGAAGCCTACGCGGCGCTGGTCAGCACCGGCTATGTCCATCGCGTCAACGGCTGGAAGATGATGTTCCATTCGCAGGCTCCGCTGGAAACGAAGGTCCGCTGACGGGCTGGATCATCAGGGGAAAAACACCGCTTCACCCTTCAGCGCGTCGGCCAGCATCTTCTCGTATTTGCCGCGCGGCACGTCGATTGCGCCGAAGCGCTTGAGGTGTTCGGTGGTGAACTGCGTGTCGAGCAGTGCGAAACCGCGCGCCTGCAGGCGTTCGACGAGATGCACAAGGCAGATCTTCGAAGCATCCGTTTCCCGGGAAAACATGCTTTCGCCGAAGAACACCCTCCCCAGGGAGACACCGTAGAGGCCGCCGACCAGCCGCTCCTCGCGCCAGGCCTCGACAGAATGGCAATGGCCGATGCGATGCAACTGCACATAGGCCTCCCGGATCGGCGCGTTGATCCAGGTGGAACGGCGCTCCTCGCGCCTTTCGGCGCAGCCATCGATCGTCGCCTCGAAATCGAAGTCGAAACGGATGTCGAAGAGGTTTCGCCGAAGCGCCTTCTTCAGACTTTTCGGCGTGTGGAAGCGGTCGAGCGGAATGATGCCGCGCGTCTCCGGCCGCACCCAGAACACTTCCGGATCGGCGGCGCTTTCGGCCATCGGGAAGACGCCCGAGGCGTAGGCCTTGAGCAGAAGGTCGGTCGGGATACGATAGCCTGGCGCGTAGGGGCGAGTCATCGCTTCATTATAGCGGCAAGTCCGGGGCTATTCGCCTTTGGCCAGATATTTTTCCAGCCAGTGGATGTCATAGTCGCCATTGGCGATGTCGGCGTTGCCGACGAGGTCGCGAAACAGCGGCAACGTCGTCTTGATTCCGTCGACGACGAATTCGTCCAGTGCCCGGCGCAGCCGCATCATGCATTCGACGCGGTTGCGCCCGTGCACGATCAGCTTGCCGATCAGGCTGTCGTAGTAAGGCGGGATCTTGTACCCTGAATACACGCCGGAATCGACACGGATGCCAAGGCCGCCTGGCGTGTGGAAATGGGTGATCGTGCCGGGCGAGGGCGTGAAGGTGCGCGGATCCTCTGCATTGATGCGGCACTCGATGGCATGGCCCTGGAAGCGGATGTCTTCCTGCTTGACCGAAAGACCGCCGCCCGAGGCGACACGGATCTGCTCATGCACCAGATCGATGCCAGTGATAGCCTCCGTCACCGGATGCTCTACCTGCAGGCGCGTGTTCATCTCGATGAAATAGAACTCGCCATTCTCGTAGAGGAACTCGATCGTGCCGGCGCCGGAATAGCCGAGGTCGGCGATGGCGTTGGCGCAGATATCGCCGATGCGCGAGCGTTCCTCGGCGTTTAGCGCGGGTGAGTTGGCCTCTTCCCAGACTTTCTGGTGGCGACGCTGCAAGGAGCAGTCGCGCTCGCCGAAATGCACGCCCCGGCCAAAGCCGTCGCCGAACACCTGAACCTCGATATGGCGCGGCTTTTGCAGGTACTTTTCAATATAGACGGCGTCATCGCCGAAGGCCGCGCCTGCTTCCGAGCGGGCCGTCTGCAAGGCGACTTCGAGGTCGGCCTCGGTATGCGCCACTTTCATGCCGCGTCCGCCGCCGCCGGCCGACGCCTTGATGATCACGGGATAGCCGATCTCTGCGGCGATGCGCTTGGCCTCCTTTTCCTCGGTCACCGCACCATCGGAGCCGGGAACCACCGGGATGCCGAGGCGCTTGGCGGTGCGCTTGGCTTCGATCTTGTCGCCCATGATGCGGATATGGTCGCCGGTCGGACCGATAAAGGTAATGTTATGCGCGGCCAATATGTCGGAAAACTTGGCGTTCTCCGACAGGAAACCGTAGCCGGGATGCACGGCGTCGGCGCCGGTGATCTCGCAGGCGGCGACGATCTGGTGGATATTGAGATAGCTGTCGCGCGATGGCGGTGGCCCGATGCATACGCTCTCGTCGGCGAGCCGAACATGCATGGCGTCGGCGTCGGCGGTCGAATGCACCACCACCGTCTGGATGCCAAGCTCCTTGCAGGCACGCAGCACCCGAAGCGCGATTTCGCCGCGATTGGCGATGAGAATCTTCTGGAACATTAGGGCCGCTCTACTCGATCACGACGAGCGGCATGCCGTATTCGACCGGCTGTGCGTCCTCGAACAGGATCGCCGTCACCGTGCCGGCGCGCGGCGACGGGATCTGGTTCATCGTCTTCATCGCTTCGATGATCAGCAGCGTCTGCCCTTCCTTGACGTTCTGGCCGATCTCGATGAACGGCTTGGCATCCGGCGAGGGCGCCAGGTAGGCGGTGCCGACCATGGGGGAGGCCACGGCGTTTTTCGACACGTCGGCCGCGGCCGGAACGGCTGCGGTGGCAGGTTGGGCCGCTGGCGCCGGCGCAAAGGCCGGCTGCGGCGCGGCTATCGCGTGAACCGCCGGCGCCTGCCGCGATACGCGCACCTTCAGGTCACCCAGCTCGACTTCGATCTCGGTGAGATTGGTGTCGTTCAGTATGCCCGCCAGGTCGCGGATCAGCTGCTGGTCAACACCGGTCTTCTTTATCGACATTTTCGAGCCTTCTGTTTGTTGGCCGGTCATAGGCGTGCGGCCAGCGCCTGAAGCGCCAGCGTGTAGCCGAGCGGCCCAAAGCCACAGATCATGCCGACAGCGACCGGCGCGACCATGGAGACGTGGCGGAATGATTCCCGCGCATGGATATTGGAAAGATGGACCTCGGCGACCGGCAGCGGCGCCACGGAACGAATGGCGTCGTGAATCGCGATCGAGGTGTGGCTATAGGCGCCGGGATTGATGACGATGCCGGCGGCCTTGTCGCCGGCTTCCTGGATCCAGTCGACGAGGTCGCCCTCGTGGTTCGACTGGCGGAAATCGATTTCGAGCCCGAGCGCCGCGCCCGCCTCTCTGCAGTCCTCCGCGATGGCGGCAAGCGTCTTGCCGCCATAGATGCCTGGCTCGCGCTTGCCGAGCGCGTTGAGATTGGGACCGTTCAGGACGAAAACCGTTTTCAAAAAATGCCGACCTTTTCCGGCACCGGCGTCAAACCGGCGCTGGGCCCTCTATAATGGGCATAGACGCCCGCGGAAAGAGCGCAAGTGCGTTCTTTCACTGTCCACAACAGGCGGAAATGCGCCCGTGAAGAAAACCCGCGGCCGATCAAAGCGCGGCTTTCGCCGCCTCGATCTTCTCCGCCAGGACTTCCTGTCCGAGCGCCCCGAACACGACCTCGTTGCCGACGACATAGGACGGCGTTCCGGTGATCGCCAGCTTGTTGGCGAGATCGTAGGTCTTGGAGAAGGCTTCGGTGATGGACGGGTCCTTCATCTTTTCACGCAGCGTCGCTTCATCGGCGCCGAGCGAAAGCGCGACCTTGATCGCCGCCGCCTCGGTGGCGCGACCCTGGCCGCCGAGCAGCGCATTGTGGAACTCGCCGTACTTCTGCGGCATCATCAGGTGGAAGGCCATCGAAACGACGCTGGCCTTCTGCGAATCCGGGCCGAGGATCGGGAACTCCTTGAGCACGAAACGCAGGTCCGGATCGGCCTTGGTCAGCGCCTGCATGTCTTCGATGGCGCGTTTGCAGAAGCCGCAATTGTAGTCGTAGAACTCGACGATCGTGACCTTGCCGTTCGGGTTCCCGACCACGCCGTCGAAGGAGGAGTTGAAGATCTGCTCCTTGGCGCCCTTGATGACGCCGAGATGGGCAATGCGCTGCTCTTCCTTCTGCTTGGCCTCGAGCGCATCCTGGACTTCCAGCAGCACTTCCGGATTCTTCAGGAGATAATCGCGGATGATGCCTTCGACCTCGGTGCGGTCGATCTTGGTATCGGCCGCTGCCGTCTGAAGCGGTTGCGCCGCACCGGCTTCCGCGATTTGCGGGCTGCCGGCCACGAAACCGAACGCCAGCATGGCAAGGGCTATCGCAACTCCCGTGGTGCCCAGCAACAGTGCCTTTTTCATCGTTCCGTTCCTTTGCCTGTTTTCCGGTCTGGCTGCGTCGCAGCGCACGGCCGGAAGGTTCACTATACCTTGCCCGACGGCTTGTAGTTTATGATGTCCTGGGCGCGTATCCATCGCGGCTCGCCGCGTTTGAGTTGCTGCTGCGCTCGCATGGCGAAGATCTTCGCATCCTTGTAGTTACCGGAATAGAAATGACCCTCGGCCGTGGCGAGCTCGGCGCCCGGTATGTCTCCCAATTCGCCATAGGCCTGCGCCAGATAGCGGTATCCCACGGAATTTTCCTTGTCGCGTCGCAAGCCGTTGTTGATCTGCACCACGGCCTTTTTCAGAGCGTCTGGGGTGCCCGTCGCCATCAACGCCTGGCCGAGCGAAACCGGCAGCAATCCAGATCGCGCCTTGTCGAGGCTGACTGCCTTGGCGTAGGCATCGGCAGCTTCCTTGGGCTTGTTCGCCTTCATCAATATATCGCCGCGCAATTCCTGGAAATAGGCGTTGCCGGGCTGGGCTTTGATCAAGGCGTTGGTCTTGGCGAGTGCGGTGGCGATGTTGCCGAAAAGATAGGCCGATTGGGCCTCGCCATACTGCGCGGCAAGGCTGCCCTGCATCTTTCGCATCAGCCGCGACGCGGCGGCCTGGCCTTCCATGTAGACAGCGATCTTCACCCGCATCATGTCGTGGCGCAATTGCAGTGCCGGCGCATCGACCTTGTCGAGATAGGGGCTCTGCTTGACCAGCACTTCGAGGTTGGAGATTCGATCGCGCGGCATTGGATGGCTGATCCGGTAGGGATCGACCTGCGCGCCCGACAGCGACAAGGCCGTCTGGAAACGCTGAAACGTCTTCAGCATGCCCATGCCGGACTGGCCGGTGGCGTTGAGATAGGTGATCGCCGAGCGGTCGGCCGTCATTTCCTCGGTGCGCTGATAGGCGAGAATGCTGCGCTGCGCCATCTCGCCGCCGCCAGCCGCCACGCCCACGCCGGCGCCGGCAAGTCCGCGGCTGTTGGTGGTCGCCCCGGCGACCATGGCGCCGGCGCCCAGCAAGGTTGCGATGATGGCCATCGTCTTGGCGCGCTCGAGCTGGTCACGCAGTTTCTGCTGGTGGCCGCCGGCGATATGGCCGGCCTCGTGGGCGATGACGCCGATGATCTCGTTGGGCGTTTCGGCTTCCATCAAGGCGCCCGTGTTGATGAACAGCCTGCGTCCGGTGACGAAGGCATTGAAGCTCTGGTCGTTGACCAGGACGATGTCGATGCCGTCATTCGCCAGACCGGCGGCCTTGAAGATCGGGCGGGCGTAGTCGCGCACCAGCGCCTCGATCTCGGCATCGCGCACCACCGGCACGTTCTGGGCCAAGGCGCTGATGGAACCAGACACCGCGACGGCGACGCCAAGCGAAAGCGTCGCAACGACGCGCGCTACCCGGGCAACCATCGATTTGGGTCGGCTCAACATGACGTGTCCACTGGTAGACGAGCGGGCGAAAGATGAAAAGTCGGCACCGGAAAAACTTCCTCAACTTGTGATCCTCACACCAATCGGGCATTTGTGCGGCGCATGCGCCAGGACGTGGTGCGCTCAATCGTCGGATCGAGGTCAAAATGGTCGTTTCGCTCTCACGCCGTGGCAATGTCGAACCCTTCCACGCCATGGATGTGCTGGCCGAGGCGAACCGGCTGAGAGCGACGGGCGCGCCGGTCATTTCCATGGCCGTCGGCCAGCCGTCCGATCCGGCTCCGGCCCGCGTTCGTGCCGCGGCGGCCAGGGCTTTGCAGGACGGGCGTATTGGCTATACCGATGCGCTGGGCCTGGCTGGATTGCGCAAGGCGATCGCGGAACACTATGGGGATCACTACGGGCTTGATGTCGCGCCCGACCGGATCGCGGTCACCACGGGATCCTCGGCCGCCTTCAATCTCGCCTTCCTGGCAATGTTCGATCCCGGTGACCGCGTCGCCATCGCAGCGCCCGGCTACCCCGCCTATCGCAACATCATGGCGGCGCTGGGCATCGAAGTGATCGAGATCGAGCTCGGCGACGCGGCCTATCTTCATGCCGCTCACCTGGAGACCGCGCATCGCGAAAAACCGCTGAAGGGCGTGCTGTTCGCAAGTCCCGCCAACCCGACCGGCGCGGTCATTCCGGCCGATGATCTCGCGGACCTGGTCCGGACGGCGGAGGCGCTCGGCATTGCCGTCATCTCCGACGAGATCTACCACCGGCTGGCCTATGCGGCGCCCGACACCACGGCACTCGCCTTTGGAGCCGGTGTCACGGCGATCAACTCCTTCTCGAAATACTATTGCATGACCGGCTGGCGCATCGGCTGGATGGTGCTGCCGGAAGCGGTGGTGCGGCCCATCGAGCGCATTGCGCAGAGCCTCTACATCTCGCCGCCGGAACTGTCGCAGGTCGCCGCAATCGAGGCCTTTGCCGCTACCGAGGAGCTAGAAGCGGTCAAGGGTCGCTATGCCTGGAACCGCGAGCTCCTGATGAAGCGTCTGCCGGAGCTCGGTTTTCCGCTCGCAGCACCGATGGATGGCGCCTTCTATGCCTTTTGCGACGTCACCAGGCACAGCAACGACAGCATGGCTTTCGCCCGCAAGATGCTGGCCGAGGCGCATGTCGCGGCCACGCCCGGCCGTGATTTCGACACCCAGGCCGGGCACCGCACTATGCGTTTCTCCTATGCCGGCAGCCATGACGACATGGTCGAGGCATTGGCGCGCATCGAACGCTGGCTGAGGTAGATCCATGCCGGAACTCGAGCAGGCCCTGGCCGAAGTCGCGGTCGAAATGGCCGAACGCACCGATCGCGGCGAGGTCGCCACCTATATCCCGCAACTCGGCAAGGTTGATCCCAAGAAATTCGGCATCGCAGCCGTCACCAATGACGGCCGTGTGCTGATGGCGGGCGACGCCGACCAGCCCTTTTCGATCCAGAGCATCTCGAAAGTGTTCACCTTGACGCTGGCGCTGGGCAATGTCGGCGACGCGCTGTGGAAGCGGGTAGGGCGCGAGCCTTCGGGCAATCCGTTCAACTCGATCGTGCAGCTCGAGCATGAGAACGGCATTCCGCGCAATCCCTTCATCAATGCCGGCGCCATTGTCATCTCCGACATCCTGCTTGCCGGCCACCAGCCGCGCGAGGCGATCGGCGAGATCCTGCGCTTCATCCAGTTCCTCGCCGACGACGAGACCATCATCATCGACCGCGAGGTGGCAGCGTCGGAGCGCGCCACCGGCTATCGCAACTTCGCGCTCGCCAACTACATGAAATCCTTCGGGAATCTTCATCATGCGCCGGAGCTGGCGCTCGGCGTCTATTTCCACCATTGCGCCATCGCCATGAGCTGCCGGCAGCTGGCGATGGCCGGCCGGTTCCTCGCCAATGGCGGCAAAAATCCGGCGACCGGACATTCCGTGGTGTCGGTCGAGCGGGCACGCCGCATCGGCGCCATGATGCTGACCTGCGGCCACTATGACGGCTCCGGTGATTTTGCCTTCCGCGTCGGCATTCCGGGCAAGAGCGGCGTCGGCGGCGGCATATTGGGCATCGTGCCCGGCGTCGCCTCGCTCGCCGTCTGGTCGCCCGGCCTCAACGCCAACGGCAATTCCAAGCTGGGCTCGATCGCCCTGGAAAAGCTTGCCAGGATGATGAACTGGTCGATCTTCGCGCCGTAACGTTCCGGCAAACCGGATATGAAAATCCCGCGCCGTCTTTCGACCGGCGCGGGATTTTTTTTATTCAGGAAGTCAGTTCAAAGGGCTGAAATCTCAGAAGAAACCTTTCCGCTGCCACCAGCCGGCGCGCTTCGGCTTCTCTTCGGTCTTGGTTTCCGGCTCTTCGGCGACGGTCGAGGAAACCACCGGCACGATCGGCGCATCGATGGCCGCCGGCTTGCGTCGTGACGGACGGGCCTTCGGTGTTTCCTCGGCGGTCGCTGCCGCCGCCTCGTCCGATGCCGTGGCTGGCGTCTCGGCGGGTGCCGGAACGGCCAGTTCAGCGATCGGCTCCTCGGCGACAGCCTCGGCGGCTGCCTTCTTCGGCTTGGCTGCGCGCCGCGGCTTCTTGGGCTTCTCGGCGGTCGTCGCCTCGTCGCTCACTGGAGCCACCGGCTCTTCCGCAGCCACGACGGTTACCGGCTCGATCGCAGGCTCGCTTTCGGAAGCATCGACCCCGGAAGGTTCGGTCGCTTCATCGGCGCTTGCCTCGGCCTCGCCTTCGCCGTCCTCGCGCCGGTTGCGTTTGCCGCCGCGCTTGCCGCGGCGACGCTTCTTGCCCTGGCCCTCGTCGGATGCTTCCGCCGTTTCGGCAGTTCCGGCCGCGGGGACCGGAGCCTCGTCGCCGGCTTCCGCCTCGTCACGGCTCACCGGGCTTTCCGATGTGGACAACTCGTCGGCCTGCGCCGACACGGAAGCACCGTCGGTGTGGCCATGTTCTCGATCGCGATCCTTGCCGCCGCGGCGTCTGCGACGCTTGCGGCGCTTGCGGTCGCGGCCTTCGCCCTCTTCGCCGGGCCTCTGCTGGTGCTGACCTTGCTGCGGCTGACGCGGCTGTTCGGCCTGGGCCGGTGCTTCGTCTTCCTCCTCGACGATGGTCTCATCCTCGGGCTCTTCCGGTTCGACATAGGCCGGCAGGGTGCGTGCCTCGACGAAGCCTTCAGGCTTTTCGGCCAGCGCGCCGCGGAAGATCGCATAATGCTGCGAACCGACCGTGTCGTCGGCCTCGAGCGTGATGGTCAGGCCGAAGCGGCTTTCCAGTTCCACCAGCGTGCCGCGCTTGTGGTTGAGCACATAGAGCGCGGTCGCCGCGGGCGTGCGAACCGTGATGTGGCTGCGCGAATCCTTGAGCAGGAACTCCTCGATCGCCCTGACCACCATCAGCGCGACAGACGAATCGGAGCGCACATGGCCGGTGCCGCCGCAATGCGGGCAAGGCTTCATGGTCGATTCCAGCACGCTGGCGCGGATGCGCTGGCGCGACATCTCCATCAGGCCGAAATGCGAGATGCGGCCGACCTGGATGCGCGCGCGGTCGTTCTTGAGATGATCCTTCAACCGCTTCTCGACGGCACGGTTGTTGCGGTTCTCCTCCATGTCGATGAAGTCGATGACGATCAGGCCGGCAAGGTCGCGCAGCCTGAGCTGGCGGGCGACTTCCTCCGCCGCTTCCAGATTGGTGTGGAGCGCGGTGTCCTCGATCGAGTGCTCCTTGGTCGAGCGGCCCGAATTGACGTCGATGGCGACCAGCGCCTCGGTCTGGTTGATGATGATGTAGCCGC
Source organism: Mesorhizobium sp. B264B1B (assembly GCF_020165765.1). Classification (NCBI taxonomy): domain Bacteria; kingdom Pseudomonadati; phylum Pseudomonadota; class Alphaproteobacteria; order Hyphomicrobiales; family Phyllobacteriaceae; genus Mesorhizobium; species Mesorhizobium sp. B264B1B. The sequence continues at coordinate 199,948 of NZ_JAIUIS010000002.1, read as the reverse complement.
CGCTCTTCAGCGTCACTTGCGGCTGCAGCATGCGGTCAAGCTGCGCCTCGATGCCATTGCGCACGAAGATCGGCGTCGTATCGCGGAACGGCTGAACCACCTTCGCGTGGCTCGGCATCAGCATGCGCATGAAGTCCTTGGCCTCGCGGTAGCCCTCTTCGCCGGAGACGAGGATCTCGTCGATGTCCTTGTTATAGAGGTCGCGCACCGAACGCTTGATCAGGCTGCCTTCCTCGTAGACGAGGGCAGGGGCCGTGGACTGGAGCGTGAGATTGCGCACGTTCTCCCAAAGCCGCATCAGATATTCGTAATCGCGCTTGATCTCGGCCTTGGTGCGGCTCTCGCCTGCGGTGCGCAGGATGACGCCCATGCCTTGCGGCACTTCGAGATCGGCGACCACTTCCTTGAGGCGCTTGCGGTCCACAGCACTGGTGATCTTGCGCGAAATTCCGCCGCCGCGCGCCGTGTTCGGCATCAGCACGGAATAGCGGCCGGCAAGCGACAGATAGGTGGTGAGCGCTGCGCCCTTGTTGCCGCGCTCTTCCTTGACAACCTGCACCAGCAGGATCTGGCGGCGCTTGATCACTTCCTGGATCTTGTACTGGCGGCGCATCGGCTTACGGCGGTTGCGCGCTTCCTCCAGGGCATCCTCGGCGCCGACCGATTCGACCTCGTGATCGTCCGGATGCGAAGACTGAACCTCTTCCAGCATGCCGCGATCATCGTCGCTGGATTCACTGCCCTGTTCCGTCAGCGGGACGGGTTCGGAAATCACGTCGGCGTCGACGGAGGCGGCGATCGACGTCGGGCCGCCCTCGCGGGTCTCGCCTTCGTCCTGTCCGGACGATTCGTCGCTCTGCTCGGGGGAGGCTTCGCCATGATTGGATGCATCCGCGGCCTGTTCCGGGATATCGGCCGCATGTTCGATGGTTTCCGAACCGTGGGAAGTGTTCTCCGAGACGGCGTCATTGCCATTGTCGGCGTCGCCTGCCTCGCCGGCCGTTTCGGTTGCCTCGTCGGCATCGGCCCCGCTCGCATCGCGCTTGTGTTCTGCGCGGTCGCGGCCCTTGCCGCCGCGCCGGCGCCCGCGCCGGCCGCGATCGCGGCTCTGGCGGTCGTCGCCTTCGCCGTCCTCATCGTCCTCGTCCTCGGCTTCCTGCGCTTCGGCGCGCAGCAGCGCCTGACGGTCGGCGACGGGGATCTGGTAGTAGTCGGGGTGTATTTCACTGAAGGCGAGGAAACCGTGACGGTTGCCGCCATATTCGACAAAGGCTGCCTGAAGGGAGGGTTCGACGCGCGTTACGCGGGCGAGATAGATGTTTCCTTTGAGCTGCTTCTTGTCCTGTGATTCAAAGTCGAATTCTTCGATACGATTACCGCGTACGACGACAACGCGTGTTTCCTCCGGGTGGGAGGCGTCTATCAGCATTTTGTTGGGCATTATTTCGTTTCCCCCCGGCAGCCGTCAGCCGCAGCTTGCGGCGCAAGGGCCGCTGCTGTGTGTCTGGATGAATGTGGGTGCCGGATGTCTGAATGTCCGCCGGACGGTGCCTGCGCGCCATGGCGGTGCCGCCCGCAGCCATATTGGCGCGGTTTGATGCGGACCTTTCCATGATTGCGCTTGAAGCCATCGTCACCAGCAGAACCTTTTGAACCAAAGCCCGGAAACCGGACCAGCTTGTTTGCTCATACAGAGCCGGCGCGGGACAAACCCGGCCGTTTTCCTCACGCAGGCGATTCCCCCGCCACGGGCGCACACCTGCGAAATTCGTCGCGATCACCTGAACCCTTCTCGCATGGAGCGAAAGGAGCCGCCTTTCGTCTCACCTGTAGCGGGAAGCTGCGGAGGAGGGCGGTTCCAGGATTGCAGTGATCCACTATCGCTTTTATGATTTGGCGGGTTGGAAGGCAACCCCGTTTTCCGACGCCGGCAAAAGCGGTTCCGCCACGTAAGCACGGGTCCGGGCCTCGCGTGAAAAGGCTTGGTTAACCTTCTCTGGATACCAATCGTTAATCGAGTTCGCGGCCTAACCGGCACTTCGACTACATGACCGGGCGCCTTGGCGCCAAACCGGGAGCGACTGCAAAGAGATGGGACTGGCAGGCTTCACAGACAAGGGCAGTCGTGCCGGCGGCCGTTTGCTCGCGATCTTCTGCCTCCTGCTGTCGATGACCATTTCGTTGGTCGCCAACGCCGCCGATGCCCCGCTCACGGCAACCGGTTACAAGATGGCGGGCGATGCCACCAAGATGCGCATCGTCATGGATTTCGACCGCGAGCCCGACGTCAAATGGTTCCTTTTGCGCAGGCCCAATCGTCTGGTCATCGATCTGGCGAATACGAAGTTAGCCATCGATGCCAAGGATTTGAAGCCTCGCGGGCTGGTCAAGGGCGTGCGCCTGGGTGAGTTGGAGGCAGGCGTGTCGCGGCTGGTTCTCACCGGGAAGGGGCCGTTCGCGGTCGACAAGCTCGATGTTCTCAAGAACGAGGACGGCGCGGGCTACCGCATCGCCATCGACATGTCGGCGGCCTCCGAACGCGAGTTCGACACTGCCCTTGCCAATCAGGCGCTGACCACCGGTTCCACGGTTTCGACCGACAAGGGCGGGCGGGTCGGCACCGGGCCGGTCTCCAATCCGGGCCATCGCTTCACCGTCGTCATCGATCCGGGCCATGGCGGCGTCGATGGCGGTGCCGAGGGCCTGAACGGCACCGTCGAAAAGAACGTCACGCTGGCTTTCGCCACGGAACTGCGCGACAAGCTCGCCGCCGTCGGCAGATACGATGTCTTCATGACGCGCGACACCGACGAATATTTGCGGCTGGACGACCGCGTGCGCATCGCTCGCCAGCATGAGGCCGACCTGCTCATCTCCATTCATGCCGACACCATCAGCCTCAAGGGCATCCGTGGCGCGACCGTCTATACCGTTTCCGACAAGGCTTCGGATCCGGAAGCGCAGGCGCTTGCCGACCGTGAAAATCTCTCGGACCAGTTCGCCGGCATGGTGATCAAGGACGACAACAAGGAAGTCACCGATATCCTGATCGACCTGATCCGCCGCGAGACCCACACCTTTTCGATGAGTTTCGCCCACACGCTGGTCGGCCAGTTGTCGACCAGCGTCGGCCTCATCAACAATCCGCAGCGTTCCGCGGGATTCAAGGTGCTGAAAGCGCCTGACGTCCCCTCCGTGCTGGTCGAACTAGGCTATCTCTCGAATGCCAAGGACGAGGCGCAACTGCTCGACGCCGACTGGCGCGGCAAGGCGGCGCAAAGCATCACCAACGCCGTCGCGCTGTTCGCTTCCGCGCGTGCCGGAACGGGAACCGGGGGCTGAAATGCCTGACGACGCCTGCAACCACAGGCAGCGTTGCGCGGCGACAACACCCGACGCTTTTATTTCCGACTCACGGCCGCGAAATCCGGCCTTGCCGTATTTTGCCCACATGGTAGCGACATGGGTTTTCGATTACGGGTTGGGACCGGCTCGAATGCTTGCGCGGAAGGCGGCTTCGTTTAGGAAATTCCCGAACCAAGGACTGGAGCGGGCATGATTCGTCTCATTGGCTATTTCTTCGGTATCGGCACGACGCTGGCCCTGCTGGTCGCGGCGGGGGTTGCCATCTATATCGGGCATTTGTCCAAGGATCTGCCCGACTATGAGGTGCTGGCCAAGTACGAGCCGCCGGTGACCACCCGAATCCATGCCTCGGACGGCGCGCTGATGGCCGAGTACGCGCGCGAACGGCGCCTGTATTTGCCGATCCAGGCCATCCCCGACCGCGTCAAGGCGGCCTTCCTGTCGGCCGAGGACAAGAATTTCTACAACCACCCCGGCATTGACGTGACCGGCCTGGGCCGCGCTATCATCGTCAACCTGCAGAATTTCGGCTCGGGCAGGCGTCAGGTTGGCGCCTCGACGATCACGCAGCAGGTGGCGAAGAATTTTCTGCTGACCTCGGACCAGACCTACGAGCGCAAGATCAAGGAGATGATCCTCGCCTTCCGCATCGAGCAGGCCTATTCCAAGGACCGCATTCTCGAACTCTACCTCAACGAAATCTTCTTCGGTTTCGGCGCCTATGGCGTGGCGGGTGCGGCGCTCACTTATTTCGACAAGTCGGTGAATGAGCTGACCGTGGCCGAGGCCGCCTATCTGGCCTCGCTGCCCAAGGGGCCGAACAACTATCATCCCTTCAAGCATGCCGACCGCGCGCTTGAGCGCCGCAACTGGGTCATCGACCAGATGGTGGAGAACGGCTACGTCACGCGCGAGGAAGGCGACAAGGCCAAGGCGGAGCCCCTCGGCGTCACACCGCGCCGCAACGGCACCTATCTGTTCGCCGGCGAATACTTCACCGAGGAGGTGCGCCGCCAGATCATCGCCCGCTACGGCGAGAACGCGCTCTATGAAGGCGGCCTGTCCGTCCGCACCACGCTCGACCCGAAGATCCAGCTCATCGCCCGCAAGGCGATGCAGAACGGCTTGATCAAATACGACACGCTGCGCGGCTACCGCGGGCCGCTGAAGACGATCGACGTGTCCGGCGACTGGGGTGTGCCGCTGGGCAATGTGAAGGGACTGGAAGACGTTCCCGAATGGAAGCTCGCAGTCGTGCTCGACAGTTCGGCATCCGGCCTGTCGATTGGCTTGCAGCCGGCACGCCAGGCGTCGGGCGACATCGTCAAGGAGCGCGTCGAAGGCACCGTCAGCAAGGAAGACATGGGCTTTGCCATGCGCCATGTGGTCGGCGGCAAGACGGTCAGGGCCAAGTCGCCGGCCGATGTGCTGAAGCCGGGCGACGTCGTCTTCGTCCAGAAGAACGAAGGCTCCGACGACGCCTACAGCCTGCGCCAGGTCCCCGAAGTGGAAGGCGGCCTGATCGCCATGGATCCACACACCGGCCGCGTGCTGGCCATGGTCGGCGGCTTCTCCTACGCGCAGTCGGAGTTCAACCGCGCCACCCAGGCCATGCGCCAGCCCGGCTCTTCGTTCAAGCCGATCGTCTATTCCGCGGCGCTCGACAATGGCTATACGCCGGCGTCGGTGATCATGGACGGACCGATTACCATCCAGAGCGGCAACACGACCTGGACGCCGAAGAACTACGACGGCACGGTCGCTGGTCCGGCAACCCTGCGCTCCGGCATCGAAAAGTCGCGCAACCTGATGACTGTGCGCCTCGCCAACGACATGGGCATGAAGCTGGTCGTCGAATATGCCGAGCGTTTCGGCGTCTATGACCATCTGGCGCCGTATTTGCCGATGGCGCTGGGCTCCGGCGAGACGACGGTGATGCGCATGGTTTCGGCCTATTCGATCATGGCCAATGGCGGCAAGTCGATCAAGCCGACATTGATCGACCGTATCCAGGACCGCTACGGCAAGACCGTCTTCAAGCAGGACGAACGCGGCTGCGAAGGCTGCAACGCGGCCGAATGGCAGAACCAGCCCGAACCTGAGCTTGTCGATAATTCCGAACAGGTTCTCGATCCGATGACCGCCTACCAGATCACCTCGATGATGGAAGGCGTCGTCCAGCGCGGCACCGGCGCCACCATCGCCGAGCTCGGACGCCACATCGCCGGCAAGACCGGCACCACCAACGACGAAAAGGACGCCTGGTTCATCGGTTACACGCCGAACCTCGTCGTCGGCCTCTATATGGGCTACGACACGCCGCGCGGCCTTGGCCATGGCGCCACCGGCGGCGGCCTCGCCGCTCCTATCTTCAAGGATTTCATGCGCGTGGCGCTGGATGGCACGCCCAATGTCGACTTCAAGGTTCCCGAAGGCATGAATCTGGTCGCCATCAACCGCAAGACCGGCATGCGGGCCAATTCGGGCGATCCCGGCACCATCATCGAGGCCTTCAAGCCGGGCACCGGGCCAGCCGACAGCTATTGGGTGATCGGCATGGGCGCCGACGGGTCCAATGCCTCCGGCGGCGCGCTGTCGCCTCAGGCCAACCAGGCCATCCAGTCGGGCGGCGGCGGCCTCTACTGACGGGTATGCATGCAGGATTGGGCCGGCCCTGGGCCGGTCCAATTTGCTTTACAGGCGGCGGCGCCGTCCCTATGTATCGCGCCGACCAGGCGTCACTTTCAGCAACAGGATAAAACATCAGGCCATGCGCGCGGAAACGCAGAATATTGTCGACGAGATCAGGCAGGCAATTACCCTGCTGAGGAGGCATCTTTGACTGGGATCAGGCCATAAAGCGGCTTGAATATCTCAACGTCCGCGCCGAGGACGCCAGCCTCTGGAACGAACCGCTGGAAGCGCAGAAGCTGATGCGCGAGCGCCAGGGCCTCGAGGAAGGCATCGCGGCGGTCAGGGGCCTGACCCAGGCGCTGGAAGACAATATCGGCCTGATCGAACTCGGCGAGGAAGAGGGCGACGAGAGCGTCGTTGCCGAGGCTGAGGCAGCGATCCGTTCGATGCAAGGCGAGGCGAAGGCCCGCCAGGTCGAGACGCTGCTGTCGGGCGAAGCCGACGCCAACGACACCTATCTCGAAATCCACGCAGGCGCCGGCGGCACCGAAAGCCAGGACTGGGCCTCGATGTTGCTGCGCATGTACACGCGCTGGGCCGAGCGCCGCCGCTTCAAGGTCGAGGTGCTGGAAGTGCATGACGGCGAAGAGGCCGGCATCAAGTCTGCGACGCTGCTGATCAAGGGCCACAATGCCTATGGCTGGCTGAAGACGGAGTCCGGCGTCCACCGGCTGGTGCGCATTTCACCTTATGACAGCAACGCGCGCCGGCACACGTCCTTCGCCAGCGTCTGGGTCTATCCCGTCATCGACGATACGATCGAGATCGACGTTTCCGAATCCGACGTGCGCATCGACACCTATCGTTCGTCCGGTTCAGGCGGCCAGCACGTCAACACCACCGATTCGGCGGTGCGCATTACCCATCTCGCCACCGGTATAGCGGTCGCCTGCCAGGCCGAACGTTCGCAGCACAAAAATCGGGCAAAGGCCTGGGAGATGCTGCGCTCGCGGCTTTACGAGGAAGAGCTGAAGAAGCGCGAAGCCGTCGCCAACGCCACCGAAGCATCGAAGAGCGACATTGGCTGGGGTCACCAGATCCGCTCCTACGTGCTGCAGCCCTATCAGCTGGTGAAGGATCTGCGTACTGGCGTCGAAAGCACCAGCCCGTCGAGCGTGCTCGATGGCGACCTCGATGACTTCATGGAAGCCTCGCTGTCGCAACGCATCGAGGGTGGTGCTGGGGAAGCGGTGGCGGACCTGGATTAGGGTCGGCGCCTACAGTGCCACACATTTGGATTGGATGATGGCTCGCAAGCTTGTTGGAAAGTGCTTCTGCGGCGCGGTGCACTATGCGGTCGCTGACGAGTTCCTGTACGCGGCGAATTGCCATTGCTCGAACTGCCGGCGCACGACAGGTTCGGCTTTCAAGCCCTTCGCGGGCATCGAACGCGCCAAGTTTGTCCTGATCAAGGGCCACGACATGTTGCTGGTCTTCGGCGACGACAACGGCCATGACGCGCACTGCAAGCGGTGCGGTTCGCTGCTCTATTCGGTCGTGCGCCAGGGCGCCTTCGTCCATGTCGCGATGGGAACGCTCGTCGACAACCCGAGCATCCGCCCGACCGAGCATATCTTCGTCGGTTCCAAGGCGCCGTGGTACACGATCAGCGACGGCCTGCCGCAGTATGACGAACACGTGATCACAGGACCTGCTGGCGAATAGGCCGGAACTTCTCTCGCTGAATCTCGTTATCTGCGATCCCGTCTGCTGGGCATGGTTGTGCCTGCCTATCCAATCGAGAGACGGCGCCTGTTTTCTGTTGCCGATGCGCGGCATTCAGCCTGCGACATCGGCATGCAGTGGTTTCTTGCGCCGACTCACAAATCGGCCCACCATCCATGGTCGAGGGGAGACAAAAGCATCTATGGCCGGGCGCGGCAGAAATGCCTGCTGACGATCCGGCCGCTGGGAAGACACGTTTCAGGAACGGGCAAGCGAAACGCTTGATGCTCGTCGAAAGGAGCGCTTCCATGTCTGCTGCCCCATCAAAATCGGCTCGGGCCGCGGTGGGCCGACTCATGCTCTGCCTGCTTGCAATCGCAGCGATTGCGTTGCCGATGGCGCCTGCCTTCGCCCACGACGCCAAGCCTACAGCGGCGAAGCCGCTGGGTTGGAGCTATCCATTCGCATGCTGCGCTAACTACGATTGCCGCACGGCCCATACGGGCGAGGTTTTGGAAAAACCCGAGGGTTATGTGATCGCCGGCACGGGGGAAGTTGTCCCGATGACCGACAAGCGTGTGAAGGACAGCCCGGACGGCGAATTCCACTGGTGCGCGCATCAAGCGGGTCTAGACGCCGGTAAGACGATCTGCCTGTTCGTGCCGCCGCGCTCCTACTAAGCCCGGGAGGCGCAGCGGCGACCGGCCCGGACCGCGATGGGCGGGGGCCTGCTGACGGACGGTTGCCAGGACCGCTCCTTTGTGTTGCGTTGCCTGCGGGCGGCGGACAAGGGAGAGGTGACGTCCATGACCATCAAGGGAAGCTGCCACTGCAAGGCGACGATATTCGAGGTTTCGCAAGCACCGCAGACGCTGACGCAGTGCACTTGTTCGTTCTGCTCGAAACGCGGCTCGCTTTGGGCCTACTACACTCCTGCGCAGTTCAAGCTCCTCACGCCGCAGAAGAATGTTTCCTTCTATCAGTGGGGATCGAAGACCGTTAAGCACGGTTTTTGCGACACCTGCGGCTGCGGGACCTTCACCGAAACACCGGACTGGTCGAGCGGAGAGCCGGATTTCGACAATCCCAAGATCAGCGTCAACTCGCGGTTGTTCGACGATTTCGATCTGGACAAGGTCGAAGTGGTGGCCATCGACGGCCGGAATCTCTGGTAGATTCCTGGACGCCCAATCGGGAAATCGTGCCCCGGGGAAAAGCCGTTGCCGGTGTTTTTCCCGTTCCGCTTTTCGCCGCATTTCATGGTACAAGTCGCGCGAAGGGCTGATTTGGCGCCACCGCAAGGCGTGACTTGGAGAGGGACAATCCTATGAAGAAGACCGTGCTCGTCGTCGTGGCGACGGCTGTGCTGGTGAGCGCCTGCACCACCACCGATCCGTATACCGGCGACCAGAAAATTTCCAACACGGCGGCCGGTGCCGGCCTCGGCGCCTTGGCCGGCGCCAGCCTTGGCCTGCTTGCGGGCGGCAATGATCGTCGCAACGCGCTGATCGGCGCCGGCATCGGGGCGCTGGCCGGCGGCGCCATCGGCGCCACCATGGACCAGAACGAAGCCGAACTGCGCCGGCAGTTGGAGGGCACAGGCGTCAGCGTCACCCGCTCCGGCGACCAGATCATCCTCAATATGCCGTCCGATATCACCTTCAACGTCGATCAGGATGCGGTGAAGCCCGGCTTCTACCAGGTGCTGAATTCGGTCGCGCTGGTGCTGAAGAAGTTCAAGCAGACCACGGTCGACGTGTTCGGCCATACCGATTCGACCGGCGGCGACCAGCATAATTTCGATCTGTCGCAGCGCCGCGCGCTGGCGGTCGCCAACTACCTGGCTGGCCAGGGCGTCGATTCGCGCCGCTTCGCCGTCACGGGATTCGGCAAGACCCGTCCGGTAGCGTCCAATGCCACCGCCGAGGGTCGCGCTCAAAACCGTCGCGTCGAGATCCAGCTTTCGCCGCTCACCTGAGCAGCATCGATCAGAATGCAAAAACGGCCTCGCAAGGGGCCGTTTTTGTTTGCAAAATGCGACCGACGGCCAGGCCTGCGGCCCCCGGGGTTCTTCCATGATGTTACGGTGAGGTCGGCTTATCGACCGTCGCTCGTTGGGTCAGGCGCTGCCGCCGGACGACATGGGCAACGATCAGCCCATGAATGAGCAGCCCGACCGTAAGTCCAAGGATATGGAAGCCCGTTCCCGAACCGGAAAGCGTCAGGATCGACCAGATGGATGCGGGTACGAACAAGACAATTGCGGTGATGAGCCCGGGGTTATAGCTGCGCATCCTGATGGCCTGCGCGATGTGAACCAAAGCGTTGATCAGGGTGGTGTAGGCGGCGATCAGCCCTATTCCGGCATTGACCGTGACAGTGAGGGTGAAAACCAGGGAGTAGATGCCCCATACACCCGGTACGTTGATCACAAAGACATCGAAGCGGGTAAGCAGCGGCGCCCCGCCGCCGAGCATCTTGTCGACAAAAAGCCGGAACCGGTCTTCGGCATGCTCCTCGTATTGATGGAGCATGTAAATCGGAATCAGCAGGAAGACGGTGAGCTCGGCTGTCTCCAATTGAGCGGCCAGCCCGATCGCCACCACGCACAGGGTGAGGCCGGCGAGCACGCCACCATAGACCCAATCTTCCACCAGACGCTTCATCACGCCATCTTCGGCGAGGCCGCGCGTCCTTGCAACACACGACGATATCAGACCTTGGCAACGATGCGCATGAAGGCCGGCGTGTCGTCGCCGAAGCCAACGGTGGTGTCGCTCGGCGATGACGGCAACAGCTTCACCGGCCGCGACCGCCGCGCTCAGATTGAGATTGGCGTGCCAGAGAATTAGCCAGTCCTAAATAACCGCTTTCCATGGAAAGGAATAGCATCGTCGCTGTTCCGGAGGGGATGAGGCGGTACACTTGGCCGCGCAATAAGCATTTTCTTTTTCAGCCTCGGTCTTGCACGGCCAGATCAAAAAAATCTGGGAGGAATGCATGACAAGAACAGCCAGCCTTGGGCGCTGCGGCGTCTTCGCTTTAACAGGTCTTGTAAGCGCATGGTTGGGCGTCGCGGCGGCTCGAGCCGAGGATGCCAACAAAGCTGACATCGAGGCCTTGAAAAAGTCGCTCGCCAAATATGAGGACTACACCGCCGCCGTCCGCGACCTTTATCTGTCGACGGTCGGCTGCGTCTACTATAGCGGAGAAAAGATATCCGGAGCGATGTACTACCCGAAAGGCGCCATGGGCATCCATTTCGTCAACGTCCCAAGTGTCGGCCAAAAACTCGACCCGATGCGCCCCAATGTGCTGATCTACGAGCCGACGAAAAACGGTCTGCGCCTGGTCGGGGCGGAATGGCTGGTGCCGCTGACGCCGGACCTCAAAGAGCCGCCGAAGCTGTTTGGCCAAACCTTCATGGGTCCGATGGAGGGACACTATCCGCTCATCCCGAGGGAGTTCGTCCACTACGATCTTCACGCCTGGCTGGGTGATAATCCCAACGGCATGTTCAGTCCGACGAACCCGAACGTGAAATGCAACAAGGCCGAGTTTCCGATGTTGGAGAAACCGACCAAGATGATGCCCGGGCCGATGTAACGGCGACCCCAGCCAGGAGCTTGCCGGGAGGGCAAGCCGGATGGCCGTCTTGTCTTGGAACCACTCGTCGGTCAGCCCTTGGCGACGATGCGCATGAAGGCGGGCATGTCGTCGCCGAAGCCAACGGTGGCGTCGTTTTCGTCTTCTCGGTTGCGGGCAGGGCGACGGTCATCGCGCTGGGGCCTGGTGTCGCCACGTTCCGGTGCACGTCGCTCGCTGCGCGCCGCGGAGCTCTTGCGCTCGGAATTTTCCGAGCGGATAGCGTCCTTGCGCGTGCGCCGCTCACCAGTGTCGGCGACCGTTTCCTCGGCCGCGACCGGCTGTTCCTCGCGCACGGTTTCCGGTGCCGCGTCTTCGCCATGCTTGGCCTGGCGTCCGCCTCTCTTGCGCTCGCCCCTGTCCTTGCGGTCGTCGTCCTTGCGGCCGGCACGACGCGGTGCACCGCGGCCACGGCGCGGAGCTTCGTCCTCGCCTTCGCTGGCCACCACCGTCGACAGGTCACCGTCATGCCACTCGATCTTGGTGCCGATCAGCCGTTCGATGGCGTCGATGTACTTGGTGTCGGACTTGGTCGCGATGGTGAAGGATTTTCCGGAGCGCCCGGCGCGGCCGGTACGGCCGATTCGGTGGACGTAATCCTCGGCATGGATCGGGACGTCATAGTTGAAGACGTGGCTGACATCGGGAATGTCGAGGCCGCGCGCGGCCACGTCGGAGGCGACCAGATACCGCAGCTTGCCGTCGCGGAAATTGGCCAGCATCTGCATGCGCGCGCGCTGGTCCATGTCGCCATGCAGCGCGCCGGCGTCGAAGTCATATTTCAGCAGCGAGCGGAACAGCTCCGACACCTCGATCTTGCGGTTGCAGAAGATGATGGCGTTCTTCAGCTCCGCATCCTCGGCCTTGATCAGGTTGCGCAGCGTCTCGCGCTTGTCCCAGGGTTTGGAACCGGACTTCACCAGCCGCTGGATGATGTTGGTCGCGGCGGAGGCGGCCTTTGAAACCTCGACGCGCACCGGCGCGTGCAGGAACTTTTCGGTCAGCTTGGTGATCTCGGGCGGCATCGTCGCCGAGAAGAACAGCGTCTGCCGGGTGAAGGGGATCATCTCGCAGATACGCTCGATATCGGGAATGAAGCCCATGTCGAGCATGCGATCGGCTTCGTCGATGACGAGGATCTCGACGCCGTTGAGCAAGAGCTTGCCGCGCTCGCGGTGGTCGAGCATGCGGCCGGGCGTCGCGATGAGCACGTCGGCGCCACGCTCCAGTTTCTTGTCCTGTTCGTCGAACGACACGCCGCCGATCAGCAGTGCGATGTTGAGCTTGTGGTTCTTGCCGTATTTGATGAAGTTTTCCTCGACCTGCGCCGCAAGCTCGCGGGTCGGCTCCAGGATCAGCGTGCGGGGCATGCGGGCGCGGGCGCGGCCCTTTTCCAGTCGTGTCAGCATCGGCAGCACGAAGGAGGCCGTCTTGCCGGTACCGGTCTGTGCTATGCCAAGCACATCCTTGCCCAGAAGCGCGTGCGGAATGGCGCCGGCCTGGATCGGCGTCGGCTTGAGGTAGCCGGCGTCGGTGACTGCGGAAAGGACCTTCGGCGATAGGCCGAGGTCCGCGAAAGTCAACGCTTCTTGAGCGGTCTGGGTGTCTGAGGACAAGTTCTGGCTGTCTTTGGCTGTTCGGGGAAGCGCAACGGCATCCGTCGCGGCAGGCGCCGCGCGCCCGCAAGATCATCACTGCAACTAGGCGCAAGCCCGCGATTTGTCAACACAAACGGCCGGCAATGGCTCGATTGTGAAGTCGTAACCTTAATTACTATGTCTGATCCGGCCGCTTATCCGCGCGCCGGCTCAATATCGGCTCAATAACGGAACTGTTCCGCCAGTATGCGTTCGTTCCAGGAGTGATTGGGATCGAACAGCAAAGTTGCGGTCGCCGTCGCAGATTCCCTCACCGTCACGGAAGCTACGGCCTTGACCTCCGTATGGTCGGCGGCGGCGTTCACCGGCCGCTTTTCCGCCTCTAGTATATCGAAGCGCACGGTTGCCTTGTTGGAAAGCAAAGCGCCGCGCCAGCGGCGCGGGCGAAACGGGCTGACGGGGGTAAGCGCCAGCAGCGGCGCGTCGAGCGGCAGGATGGGCCCATGCGCCGAAAGATTGTAGGCGGTGGAGCCAGCCGGCGTGGCGATCATCACGCCGTCGCAATTCAGTTCCTCGAGCCGTACCTGGTCATCTATGGTGATGCGGATCTTGGCCGTCTGATAGGACTGGCGCCATAACGCCACTTCGTTGATGGCCAGCGCCGAGACGGTTTCGCCATCCGAGGTAACGGCCTGCATCTCCAGCGGACGGATCGTTTCGGCGACCGCGGCCGCGATGCGCTCGGCGAGACCTCCGGAACGATATTCGTTCATCAGGAAGCCGATGGTGCCACGGTTCATGCCGTAGACCTTTTTGCCGGTTCCCATTGTATCGCGCAAAGTTTGCAGCAGGAAACCGTCGCCGCCCAGGGCCACGACGACATCGGCTTCCGCGACCGAATGCTGGCCATAGCGCGCCGACAGGCTTTCCAGCGCCGCTTTGGCGTCAGGCGTGCCGGACGAGACGAAGGCGATGCTGTTGGCGGCTTTGCTCATGGCTCCCCGACGGTGACCGGTTGGCGGCTGGGCCGGGGTAGCATGGGCGGGCCTGTGTGCAAAGAGAGCCCGCAGACGTGCGGTTCGAACCGGCAGTCGCGAATCATATCAGGGAACGAGCCAATGTGATGGTTAAGGCCGGGCTTAAACTCTCGTAAAGCCGCATGGATCATGTTAGCCGGCATGGGTGGCGTGGGGGCGCCCGCAGCGATCTTATGCCTTTCAGGATACGAAAGACGCTGTGGCACTTTGATCGTGCGTGAATCCTTCGAGAGTCGATCCCGATTTCGGGGACACGCGCCAGCCGGGACCAACATATTGCTGGTAACACGCCTGATCATCATCTCCGTCGTGCTGGGAAGCTTCGCGCTTGTCTTCGCCGAACTGGTGCGCCACTCGGAAGAAACAAGCCTCAGGCCATTGCCCACGGCCTCGCGCTGCGGCGATGCCGCCGGAATGCCTTGTCCGCAAAGGGCGCTGTAGATCAAAACAAGCTGATTGTTAGGAGCGTGGTTGCAGATGGCAGCCGGCCTGGCGTTTCTGTGCCAGATACTCGTCGATCAGCTGGCGATAGCGCACCTTGCCGAAACTCGGGAAATGGCCGCCATGCACGACCGAGACGTCGAGGTCGCGCATGGCAAGCAGCGTCTGCAAATAATCATCGATATCGGAATGGTAGACGTCGTCGATCAGCGGGCCGTCATAGATGATGTCGCCGGAAAGCAGGATGCGGGTCTTCTTCTCGTACAGAGCGATACCGCCTGGCGAATGGCCGGGCGTGTGGATCACCTCGAAGGCGCGATCGCCGAGGTCGACGATATCGCCATGTTCGAGCAGGCGGTCCGCCGGGGCGGGCATGATGCGATAGCGCGCCGTATCCCAACCTTGTGGCTGGCGATCGAACATCTCTTCATTGGCGTAGCGGTCCGCCACCGTCCATTCGTTGCGCGGATCGGTCAGAATCTCCGCCTCGGCGCGGTGCACGCAGCGGTCGGGAAATTCATGGTGGCAGCCTATATGATCGAAATGCGTGTGGCTGGCGACGCAGGTGAGCTTGCGCTCGCTGACCAGCGGCACATGGCGCCTGAGGCTGAAATGGCCAAGCCCGGTATCGAACAGCAGGTCGCGGTCGCGACCGCGCACATGCCACATATTACAGCGGAAGAACGGTTTGATCCATGGCTCGTGGATCAGCGTGACACCGTCGCCCATGCCGATGGTCTCGTACCAGTCAGGTGCGTCGACGACCGCAAGCATGCCCATGTTCAATCCGTCAGCAGGATGATCTTGTCTGTATCGCAGGAAACCGAGACCGTGTCGCCCGGCTGCACGACGGACGTCGCGGGCAGTTTGGCGATGAATTGCAGCGTGGCGTCTTCAGCGGAGACCGCGAGCACGCGCTTGAAGCTGCCCTGGAAAACGACATCGCTGACCTGCGCCTTGCCCAGCTTTGTGGCGCCTGAGGTCGCGCCCAGGGCAAGGTGCTCCGGCCGGATGGCCAAGGCAACCGCCGATCCCACCGGCAACGCTCCGGACGCCGAGACCGGCCCGACCTGTGTCGCGACAGTGCTTGTCCTGTCCATCATCTCCGCCACCGTTCCGCGAAGAATGGTGCTCTCGCCCATGAAAGTCGCCGAAAAGCGTGTCTTTGGGCGCGCATAGACGCGTTCGGGCGGCCCTTCGTCCTCGATGCGGCCGTCACTCATCACCACGCAGTGGTCGGCCAGCGCCATCGCTTCTTCCTGGTCGTGGGTGACATGGATGAAGGCGGTGCCGACGCGCTTCTGGATCGCTTTCAATTCGTCCTGCATCTGCCGGCGCAGCTTGAGGTCGAGCGCGCCGAGCGGCTCGTCGAGCAGCAGCACGGCGGGCTCGATCACCAGTGCCAGCGCCAGCGCTACGCGCTGCCGCTGGCCGCCGGAGAGCTGGTGCGGCTTCTTGTCGAAGGCGGCATCCAGCCCGACCAGCGCCAGCGTCTCACGCGCCCGCGCGGCGCGTGTCGCGCCATCGACGCCTTGCATGCGCAGGCCAAAACCGACATTGCCGCCGACGCTCATATGCGGAAACAGCGCATAATCCTGGAACACCGTCGTTGTCGGGCGCTTTGCCGGCGGAACGGCGGTGCAGTCCTCGCCTCGGATGAACACCTTGCCTTCGCTCGGTGTGACGAAGCCGCCCAAAATCGACAAAAGCGTCGTCTTGCCGGAGCCCGACGGTCCGAGCAGGATGGTGTAGCTACCGGGCTCTATCCGCAGCGATACGTCTTTCAGCACCGCCAGCTGGCCGAAACGGTGCGAGATCCCGCGGATGTCGACCAGGGGCGCGCTCATGCCGACTTTCTCCGCAGCAATGTCAGTTCGAACAGCACGACCAGCACGATGGAGACGGCGAACACCAGCGAGCCGATTGCGTTGGTCTTGGGGTTGAGGCCGGAGCGTAAGAGGTTCCAGATTTCGACCGGCAGCGTGGTTTCGAAGCGTGTCAGCAGGAAGGAGATCACGAATTCGTCCCAGGAAAAGGTCATCGACAGGAAGAAGCCGGCGAAGATGGCCGGCGCCATGACAGGCACAGTAATCAAGAGCAGCACTTTCCATTCCGGCGCGCCGAGATCGCGCGCGGCGCGCTCGATGTTGATCTGGTGGTCGCCCATCTGGCTGTAGACGATGGCGAAGCAGAGCGGCAGGTTGATCACGACATGGCCGATGCCGGCGGCCATCAGCGATTTCGGCACGCCGGCCCAGTTGAACAGCACCAGCAGCCCCATGCCGATGATGAGATAGCTGACGGTAAGCGGTAGCGTGATCAACCCTCGCAGCAGGGCCGAACCCGGCAGCACGAAGCGCGCGAACGCCCAGGCGCTGAGGAAGCCGAGCGTGACGGCCGCGAGCGACGAAAGGACGGCCACCAGCAGCGAGTTCACCAGCGCCGAGGTCAGCCGCGTATCGGACAGGACGGCCTGGTACCAGCGCAGCGACGGGCCGGTGAAGGGCGGGATGGGGAAGGAGGTTGCCTGCAGCGAGAACAGCACGAGCACGACCACCGGCAGGAAAATGAAGGAATAGATGGCGATCGCGTAGAGACAGGAAGCGGTTCGGACGATCAGGCGCATCTCAGGCCCGCTCGATCTTCAGCCAGCGGGCGCAGGCGAGATAGGCGATGGTCACGACCGCCATCAGGATGATCGAGAGCGCCGAGGCCAGCGGAAAATCGCCGCGCCGGCCGATCTGCATCATCACCAGCTGCGGCATGACCAGCTCGTTGTTGCCGCCGAGGATCTGCGGCGTGATGTAGTCGCCGATGCACAGCACGAAGGTCAGGAAGGCGCCGACCATGATGCCGGGCAAGGTCAGCGGCAGGATGACATGCAGGAAGGTGCGCACCGGCCCGGCGCCGAGATCAGCGGCGGCCTTGCGGTAGCTCGGACTGAGCTGCTTCAAATTGGCGAAGATCGTCAGCGTCAAAAGCATGACGAAGAAATGCACGAAGCCGGTCACGGTGGCGAAGCGCGTATTGGCGAGCTGCAGCGGTTCGCTGGTCAAGCCGATGCCGGTCAGCGTCCGGTTGATGACGCCGTTCTGCGCCAGCACCAGAAGCCAGGAATAGGAGCGCACGACATAGGACGTCCAGAACGGCAGCACGGCCAGCATCAGCGCCAGCCGCTGCCAGCGTTCCGGCACCTGTTCGGCCAGGATCCAGGCGAAAGGATAGGCGAGCAGCACCGAGACCACGGTGACGATCGCCGTCACCTGAAGCGAGTTCACCATCGCTTGCCAATAGGCAGGATTGGTGAAGAACTGGCTGTAATTGGCCGATGTGAAGCCGCCGCCCTCATGCGACGTCAGGCTGGAAAACCCCATGGCGATGAAAGGCAACACGAAGAACAGCAAGGTCCAGCCGAGCGCCGGCGTAACCAGCGCCCAGGGCAGGGCCTTGTTTGCGGTGCTGCTCACGACGCCCGTCTACTGCGCCTGCAGCATCTCGGTCCACATGTCCTGCATCTTCTTGTCGAGGTCGGCGTTCGGCGCCGGATAGGCCTGGGCGCGGGCAAGGAACTCGGGCTGCTCGTCGAAGCGCAGGATCTTCTTCTGGTCGTCGGTGAGTGCCGCCTTGCTGTTCGCCGGCATGCCCCAATAGCAGGAGGATGTGGCAAGACGGGCCTGGCCTTCCGGGCTCATGATGTACTGGATGAATTTCAGC
Organism: Mesorhizobium sp. B264B1B; assembly: GCF_020165765.1. NCBI lineage: Bacteria > Pseudomonadati > Pseudomonadota > Alphaproteobacteria > Hyphomicrobiales > Phyllobacteriaceae > Mesorhizobium > Mesorhizobium sp. B264B1B. Next base: position 181,788 of record NZ_JAIUIS010000002.1, on the reverse strand, counting down.
GCCACGTCCTTGTTCTTGGAGTCCTTGAACATGGCGAGCGACTGCGACCACAGCACCGCTCCCTCCTTGGGGATCGAGAAGTCCAGCGCCGGGTTCTCCTTGGCCAGGCCCGCCGTCACCCATTCGCCGCCGCCGACCAGAATATCGACTTCACCGGTGGCGAGCGCTGTCTGGCTGGCGGTCACCTCGCCGACCAGCTTGGCGTTGGCCTTCATCTTGAGCAGTTCGGCCTTGAGGGCGGGAAGATCGGCCTCGGTGAGTTCAGCCGTTTTCTTGCCGATGGCGAGTGCTGCCATGCCGATGACCGGCAGGTAATAATCGTAGATGGCGACCTTGCCCTTGTACTTGTCGCTTGTCAGCGACGCCAAGGATTGCATGTCGGCCGGGTCGACCTTGGTCTTGTTGAAGCCGATCGTGTTGTAGCCGAACTTTTCGGTGATGCCGTAGCGCTTGCCGCCGACCACGGTGGAGTTGTCCATCTTCACCTGCGGAAAGAGGTCGCCCAACGGCAGCTTGTCCTCCGGCAGCGGCTCGAACAGGCCTTTTTCCACGCCGCGCGGCACGTCGATGCTGTCGATCACCATCACGTCCCAGTCGCCGGGTTGCGACTGTTCGACGATGGCGAGCCCCGCGCCGGTGCCCTCGAATTCCTTGATGTTGACCTTGACGTTGTTGGCCTCTTCGAAGGGCTGCAGCAGCGCCGGGTCGGCATGATCGCACCAGATCAGGGCGTTGAGATCGGCGGCCTGGCTGGCGCCGGCTGCTGAGAGCACCAGCGCCGTGGCGCCGCAAGCGGCGCCCAGATGTCTCTTCAGGATTGAAAGCGGATTGTTGGCTGTGGATCGTGCGGACATCGAGTGTTCTCCCTTGCCTTTGTGGCTTCTTGCAAAAAATTGAACCAATTCTAAAATTGAGTCAATTCTGTTTCTGTGGCAGACAGCCGGCATGAGTGGATTGAGGGCAAGGCAAAAGGCCGACCGGCACCGCCGCATCATCGAGGCGGCCGCCGAGCTTTTCCGCGAGGCAGGCTATGAAGGCGCCAAGATCGAAACGATCGCGGCCCAGGCCGAAGTGTCGATCGGGACGATTTACAATTACTACCAGAATAAGGGCGACATCCTCGGCGCCATCGTCTCCATGGAGGTCAACGAGGTGCTGAATGCCGGGCGAGGCGTGGTCGACAGCCCACCGGCCAATGTCGGCGATGCGCTGGACACGCTGATCGGCATCTATATCGAGCACTCCTTGCACTATCTCAGCAAGGAAATGTGGCGCCAGGCGATGGCGATCTCGACGCAACTGCCCGACAGCCCGTTCGGCCAGGCCTACACGGCGCTCGACCGCGCTCTGACGCAACAGATCCGCGCCCTGATCGCAAGGCTGCAGGAGATCGGCCTGGTGCGGCGCGACATCGACGGGCAGGCGGTGGGTGAGCTGGTCTTCAACAACATGAACATGATGTTCATCGAGTTCGTGAAGCGCGACGAGGCAAGGATAGCGGAACTGCGCGCGGCGATCCGACGGCAGAACCGGATCTTGGTGGCGGCGATCGGGATGTGAGGATGGAAGCGACCGCGGCATGAACCAGCTTCCGCTGCCAGTGTGACTGACGATGAGTGCCAACGGCGGCGCCCGTCTACACCGCAGGGCTCGCGTCCTAGCGGCTTGATGTTGCGGGGATTGACAGCGTAGCCGCTGGCCTAACCAGCGATCCCTTCGAAGCATCGACCGAAGGGAAAGCAGACGCGCGGCCGCAGTGACGCAGGTAAAATCAGTGATCGGTCGGATCGATCTTCGTCAGGCGCTCTCGCGCTTCGGTGACGCGCCGCTGCGCCGACCTTATCCTGCTGCAAAGCGCGAGATTGATGCCGACGCCACAGTCTCGGTCCAACATTTCTTCCGCGCGCTTGAGGGCAAGTTCAGCTCGGCCAATTCGCTGCCTGGCTTGGGCCAGTTCCATGTCCAAGAGTTCGATCATTGTTCCGCTACAGAGTTTGCGGTCCCTTCGATTGTTAACCGCCTCCGGTCGGGTTTGGTTCCGGGTTACCGGCTCGAGAGCCAGGAACAGGCAGGAGAAAGTCGCCGCTTCGGCATCGACCTCATTGTACGCGAGTTCACCTCTTGAGTTGAGTTTAAAATCTGATACAACTTATAAGGGCAAACGAAGGGGAGAGATGGTAAATGAGGACGTTTTCAATCTGGCATTGGGCGATCGTACTGCTGATCATCGGCGTGCCTGTTTTCTTTGCGGTTCGCTCAGCCGTGAAGCCGTCACAGGGCCCGGCGGCTCTTATAGGATTCGGTGGCTGGCTTATGCTGCTGGCGATCGGTCAGGTGTTGTCGCCGCTGCGCACGCTCGCCGACTTGGCCAATTCGGCCGAGGGTTACCGGCAACTCATGTCCCTGCCAAATGGACTGGTTGCGGTGTATAGCGAGGTTGCCCTCAATCTGGCATTTCTGGCGCTTCAACTGGTTGTGCTCATTTCGATGCTGCGGCGAAGCCGACGCTTTCCACAATTGTTTCTGGTTCAGTGGATTGCGATACCGGTTGTGTTCCTCCTGGACACGATCTTGATCTCATCAACTCTAGGCGTCCCGGTGAGCCAGATCCTTGCTGGAGATGCGCTGGCGACACCCGTCCTGTCGTTCATCCTCACCGGGGCTTGGGTCGCCTACGTCTACAAGTCCGTCAGGGTGAAGAACACGTTCTGCGGCGAAGTGGCAGCCGGCCAGGTTGCGACAGCCTCCTAGCGAAAGTCCGCTGGGTTTCGCCTCTTCGCATGAGCAGTCCTCCTGCGACAGGCTTCGGAGGACACTCCTTCGTTTTGCGAGATCTGGTGTTCTTATAACGGGCTGGGTGGCCTGCCACCCGAAGCTTGAAGAGCGAAGGGTGGTGCCCCCGGCAGGGATCGAACCCGCGACCTTCGGTTTACAAATTTTATGCCACAGCACCCCAAGGGGTAACGGTCCATCACGCGCGAAAGGGCATAATCTAGGAATTTTAAATAGATGGTTACGTCGGAGCACCGGTTTACATAACGGCGCCGAACGTAGTATCACACGTCAGTGGTTACCCCTGGTGTTACCCTGGAGGCAAAACCGATGCCAAGCCCGATCCCTGGGCAGTTCAAAAAAGCCGCTGCATTCATCAACAATTTGAAGCCAGCGACAGCACGGCAAGAGATACCTGACAGCACCCAATCTGGGCTCTATCTGGTGGTGCAGCCGAGCGGCGCTTTGTCTTGGGCAGTGCGGACGAAGATCGACGGGAAGGCGTCCAAAGTGACCATCGGACGCTATGACGAAGTGGGCAGCGCCGACGACCGCATTGGAACCCTCATTTCGTCGACGCAAGCGTTGAATGTCACCCAAGCCCGCATCATTGCTGAACGCGTTCGCAACGACGCAAAGCGCGGCAATGATCCTCGGCAACAGAAGATTGACAAGACGGGGTTGGCCGCTTGGTTCGATGATTTCGTCAAGACCGCTCGCACCAAAGGCTTTAAGGGCAGGGCAGTCAAAGCCTCGACCGCTGATGAATACGAGCGCATCATCGCGACCAATATCAAGCCCCATTGGAACCACGTCGCCGACATCAGGACCCTTGACTACCGCGACATTGAAAAACTCCTGGACAAGCTGACGCCCGGTGCTCGCCGTAACGCCTTCGCGGTTCTTTCTGCATTCTTCCGTTGGAAGCCAGTAGCGCGAGCGATCGGCCGCAACATCATTGAGCTTGCCACAGCACCGGGCAAACCGATCAGCCGCGACCGCGTGCTAACGCACGACGAAATCAAGATTGTTTGGAAGGCGGCAGCGAAATGCGGTTATCCGTTTGGTCCCATGACCCAACTGCTGTTGTTGACCGGCCAACGCCGGGACGAGATCGCCGAACTCGAATGGTCCGAAATTTCTGACGATCTGACCGCGATCACGCTTGAAGCATCGCGAACTAAAAATTCCCGCCCCCATATCGTACCAATAGCACCGCTGGCTAAGACGATCATCGAGGCATTGCCTAGGATCACAGATGCAGACGGGAAGCCTTCGGAATACGTCTTCACGACGACCGCTACCACGCCATTCAGCGGCTTTAGCAATGGCAAGAAGGCACTGGACAAGCATTGCGCCGAACCGGCTTTGCCCGAATGGCATCTCCACGATTTACGCCGTACCTGCGCGACGGAACTCGCGAGGCTTGGAATCAAACAGGAGGTCACCGAGGCAATCCTAAACCACAAAACCGGCAAAGTGAGCGGCGTTGCCGCCATCTATAATCGCTACGAGTATCAAGAGGAAAAGCGCGACGCTTTGGAACAATGGGCGAACCGTGTGCAAGCGATTACCGCGAATAGCGTAACAATGTTGAAGAAGTCCTGCTAGACCTGGAAATCTATGGGCTGCATCCTCAGGTAAGGACAACAGGTCTGCCGATATCCGCGCGTGCTCTACTCTCCGGCTTCTCTAGGCATGCCAGACGGCGGAGCGAGTGGACTGGCGCTCCTACAATGAGGCTTGCTTGGATTCAGTGCTCGCGTTTACTCCGCCTCTCGTGTGTCCTAGTCTAAAAACAGGGCTCGTCCGCTATTCACCAAAGCAAGTGCGTCCTGGCAAGTGCGGAGAAACAGGAAGCCACGCTGTCCAGCGTGGTTCGCTACGCACCTTGCCGATCAGTCCCATGCTTGAGCAGGGCTCCGAATCTAGATTAACGGCGAAGCTCACCGAGGAATGAGGCGAGGTGGTCGGTGCTCCGGCCGGCCTTTTTTCGCCTGAGCTTGATGGAGCGTTTGTCGTTGACGGTTCGCACGAGGTTGATGGCGAAATGCCTGACGATGGCCATGTTGAGGGCGCCATGGCCCTTTCGAAGCCGCGACTGATGGTCGTTGAAGACGACATCGAGGGTCCGATACAGAGCGTTCTGGACCAGCCAGTGGCCGCACACGGCGTAACCGGCCCGTCGGTCGTCAGCGTGGCTTCAGTCCAGTGCGCGAGCTGACGCGCACGATGGTTGTCGCGGCTGGCAGGCGTAGTTCGCCTGGGAAGCGGCGTTGGCCTCCGAGCCATCCGGCCTTGCGGCTGACGGTGACAGCCGCAACCATTTCGGCGCCGCGGCCAATCCCCATGGCGACGCCTTCGATCTCGAGTTCGATCACACCAGCATCGGCGGAGGACCTCTGCCTCACCGCCGTTTACTACAGGCTGAGGCGTCGCCGCATGTACGACTGCCGACACAAACATGGGGTCTTGATGATCCCGCATCCGCCAAAGACCGGCTTGCCGCCCGATGCTAAGGCAAACAGTTGTTGCGGGCACAAAATTTAGCGGCGCGCCGCCGCGCTCACGCTCTCGCCCGGCTCATAGCTCTCCACCACAACATGCACTCTCTCCTCAGCCGGCCAATGTCGTCGCCGCCCGTGTACTATTTGTTGCTGCATCTCCACAAGCGGGGGCAAGGCGCCGGTAGTGGCTGACTGTGTCGGCACGATATTTTTTGCTCAATGCTACTTTCAGGCTCAAACGTCGGCGCTATTGGTCCTCTCTAGCAACGGTCACCCGACAAGTCCTGCCGTCAAACCTTTGTCCAGTTCCGCTTGTACCTTTGAGGCGGCCTCTCCTTTGGTGACAAAGCCATCGCCGTTCACGTCCAACCCGGAGTTCTGCGAGTAAGCCTTCGTGCCAGAAGAAAATAAGACACTCGCCTCTGGTTTTCCAATCGCCGCTGGATATAGGATTGCCATGTACATGTCTGACAGGCTGCCAAACCGGCCTGCATACGGGGCGAGATATTTCTCGACATACACCAGTTGTTGAACCTGAGACATTTGCGCCAGAGCTTCCAGCGATGTGCCCAGTCCCTCAGCTGTTGATCTCATGAATTGGATGAGGCCTGTGGCACCGCTTGAGGGGTTTCGTTTGTCGGGCGCGAACGTCTCCCCTGATTCAAATGCCATCGCTGCCATCAAGTGACTGGGATCGCATCCAATGCGCTTTGAAAGCACAATGATGGCTTGTTTGAACTCTGATGTAACGACCCGGCCCCAAGCGATGTGATCTGTCGAGGAAGGTATTGAGCCGTTTGTGTTTCCGGCAGCAATAGTCGACGCGGCTTGACCGTCGGTAGTCACCGTTGCCGCAGGCGCGGATTGAAAGATCGCAACTCCTATCCGGCATTGCATGATGGCAAAGAGGGTCTCGCCGCCCATCGACGTTGAAGGCATGAACCCATTGGGTCCGAGCGCGACAGATCTCTTTGTTACTGAGTTGCCAACATTACCTCCAATTACCCAGACCTTATCAACCTCAACAGCGACCACAATATCGCAATGGCCATGGTAATTGCCTGAAGCTTGGCTATCGTAGTCAATACCGGATTGACGAGCCCAGCATAAAAGATCTCCAACGATTGGTTTGTACTCATTGAGCCTATAAGCCCAGAACCCTGCGTCCGTGCTCCTCAACCTGTCGCGTATCGCTTGATAAATATAAACTGAGTGCAAGGTCGAATACCTGAAGCGGCCGGCCGCCCCAGACGTTTTCATCACCCAGGAGATAAATGCGGCTGACCAAGCCATATCAGTGTTCGTGCCGTCGACACCGGTCGTGCCTGTCCCTTCGGAAAAGTACCTTCCTATCCGTTTGGCAAAAATGGGCTCAAGCTCCTTGTGCCCCACAACGACGGCGTTGCCAGTTACATCGTATTCTTGCCGGCCAAAGAAATCCCATTCGCCCGTGCAAACCTGCAGTACTCGACTTATGAAGTCATTCCTTGCAGAAGCTGAATCGGAAGGTTGTGAGGTCGTGGGGGGTGGGAGTGGCTGCGACCCGTCGAAGGTCTTCGGCTGTGGGTCTGCATAGGTAGCAACGAGCGTAAACTTCCCTGACGCGCCGGGGACAATGGAGACAGAAGCTCCGCCGCCCTCGAGTATGATTTTCATCTGCTGAGCGTCAGCCTCGCTCAAATTGGTAACAACGACTGGAGGAGCCATATCACATTCCTTTAAGGCATCAATCCAACATCACGTGCCAACTCTGCGGCCAGCGCGCTGTAACGAGCGTCGCCGACGATGACCGCCAATTTCACCTTAATCTCTGGATGCGACGCTCTCAGAGCAGATTGCAGTTTATGATCGAGCTCGAAATTGTATTTTCCCCCTTGGGTTAGTGCATTTCTCAGTAGGACTTGGGCAGTCGATGTTGACAGATTGAAGACGATTGCCTCTTGTTGGTCATCTTGAGCGATCTGCTCTGCTGCACTGATCGTCGCTTGAGCCTTGAGCAATGCTCCGGGCAAAGTTCCCGCCCGGTAGTATTCCTCAAGGTCCGAAAGCGCCAGCGCCATGGGATATGCGGCGTCACTGTCGCCTAGGCGTCGGATAATGTTAGACCAAACGACGGCTCTGTTCGCTCTCATCTGCGTCTGCAGCAATTGTATGGTACTTCTTTGGAGGACCTCGTCGCTGTAGGCGGACTTGGCACCGGTTAGACCCGCCGCAGCCGCCGATAGAATATTCTTTGTGCCCACAGGCGCTGCTAAAGACGCGGCCGAGTTCAGTACGATGTTGGCATCTGCGGCCAGAACGCCGACCGACTGTTGCTCCCTGGTCAATGACGCTTCGTAATTGGAGTAAGCTATGTCGATTGCATACTTTCGAGCGGTAATGTAATTGTTACGGTATGAAACTCGTTCCCCGGGAAGAAGACGAGAATATCTGTTGAAATTGGGCAAGCCTAGCTGGGAACGCAGATTGGCATCTTCTTCCGCCGAAGTGAAGAGCCGGTGAGGGCCTTGATCAAGTGACGGTGTACAAGATGTTTGGCTCGCGGCAAGAAGTGTCAGCCACAACACGCGCCGCAACGAACACCAAAATAACTGCTCAAACACCAACATTTTGGGCCCTCAGCGATATGATTCGACCAATAAGCCTCCTGTTGTCAAGTGGCATCGCCGGTGTGGTGTGAAAATGATTTAAGCGCTGCTTATGCAGCTGACATTTGAATGCTGATGTTCCAAGCTAATAATTCGCCGGAAGGTATAGTTCCTGTTGGCTAAAGTCGCCTCCCGGCGACTGCCTGTTTTGTACCGTTTGGCATAAGTCGTAGTCGGGCTGGAAAGGCTCTTCTATTGCCTGACCCATTGTTGGTGCAACAGGCTCGGAGCGATCCGCAGGGATCCGCCGCTAGTCAAGCCCGCAGCCGAGTGGCCGGCCTTGCGCTGAGGGGCGGGGTCCTCGTTCAATATCGGAGAACTTGACCATGGACCCTCGTAAATCAGCATGTGCTCGGCTCATGGGCAGACAAGTGGTTGGGAGTTCGATCAACGATTGACGCAACATCTTGCCATTGGAAGTTAGTCATATCGGATTTGCAACGTGGGCCCTACGATCAGGTCTAAGATTTTGATAGCCGGCAGCGGCGCTTCAGAAATTGCAAGGGATATGTTCGCCCTGGCTGTACTTTGCGATGATCCTCAATTTGGTCAGCAAGCCTTTGACATGCCGCCGCTATGAACATCGGGACATCGGCAATTTCTCATGCGAGCTCAAGTGAGTCCCACCCAGTCACCTGCAAATCTTCGCGGCTCTTCGTTGTGGTATCGGCGGGGCCGAAGTTCGGCAATTACTTCGCAAAGAGAGCCAAGCTGGATCGGCTCTCGGTGAGCCATGCAGATTAGCGGCGTGAAGAGCACGGTACCGGACGCCCCAAATTCGCGACGAAACATTGCCGCGAAGGAGAAGCTTCTGCCATCGAGTTAGAGAATCTGCGCACGAGCAGTATCTTGGTTTTCGAAAATGATGCTATAGTGATGGAAAACGCCGGTAGTGAGGACTTGCAGAAAGCCATTGGTTCGGACTCGCTCAATCTCGGTCAGGAACTACGATGCCGACTTTCGTTTCAGAAGATTCCGGCAACCAGGTGAGCTCGGCCGCTTCGCCTTCCGGAAATGCGCCCGAGTTGGACGAAGGCGCCAAGAAAAACAAGGTCAGCACTCCGGATAAGCAAGACACCAATGCTAGATCAATTGGTGAAGGCGCCGAACATGCGGAAGAATACCCTGTACCGATAAAAGCTAATGCGAAAGTGGAGTCGGCGATTTGCCTGATATTGTCCTGCATGATGAGCTTTGTTCTAGTTTGCGTAGTTGCATTATTAATTGCTTTGATGCAGTTCCAAGGACGTTTGACATTGGCGCAGCCGAAGATAACGGCCGGTCGATTGGTATATCTCGCGAATTTGGAAAAGAGCTTAGAAAATGTTACTAACTCAATGGCGAGCAACCGCAAGATACTCGCAAGGGCCGGTCTTAATCTGACCAAAGGCCAAACGGAATTGAATTTCAGGATAAATAGATTGTGCGCGGCATTTGCCACGTTGCCACCAGATCGACAGTATGTACCGCGGTGCGAATGGTTTTTGTCTAGAATTCCGTTTGACTTTATACCACAAAAATTTGAGGCAATGCAAAAGGAATTGAGCTATGACGATAATTCGGCTGAAGGTGTCGGCTATAGCCCGGTAGCAATGAGTTTGGACGGAGATTCGCTGAAAAAGATCGAGGATAAATTCGCGCGCTACATGGATAATCCAACCATTGGGGGGCAAAAATTCTCGGAGTTTGAATACCTGTACGCCTCGGATATCTCCGCTATCGCTTTCCTGAATCAGGTGTCGGCACTTCGACTCCAGCCCCTCTATGCTATAGCGCAGGGCAACTATCTTGAGGATTGTCGATATAGCCTGACCTTGGTTGATGGAGTGAGAAGTTATAGGGATGTCGAGGAATTGCATTGCCTTGGCGGTCCGTCGGTGGAAGATGTAGTCGCACAAAACCAATCGGGCAACGCTGGCGACCGTGCAGTATCGCAACCGCCTGTCAGCATCCCTCCGCAAGGGGCCGCCGCTCGTCCAGCGGGCGACACTCAGGCGGCGCCGCGGCAGCCTATTGACGAGCCCCCGCAAAAGACTGGCGTCCGGCCAATGTCGCGACCGGCAGCAGAAGGTGCTAGCTCCGACCAGCCAGCCAGCGTGGCCGCGCCCCCGGTGCGGCAGTTCGCGGCGGACAGCAAGCCTGGGGAGTTGCAAAGTCAACAATCCACTGTGCCCGCGCCGCCGGCGCTAGCGGGGAGGCCGACCGATGGCAGCGCAGATCTTCCTTCAGGCGCGCCTCTCTTCGTTTCCCAAGATGATACAATTTTGGCAGAGAGACAGCGCGTATTCGATTTGGTTTCCAGCTATAGATTTTATGATAGCATTGCTCCGGGTGTAGTTAAGAGCGTAATTATAAGTCCTGGAGAATTTTTGGCCCTTTTGCTGGTGTGTTTTGGCGGAGTTCTAGGTGCATTTTTAAAGATAATATTCTCAACTAGCATCTCTAGCAGAGATCCGGATTTCAGGGATTTAATTGTCCGTCCAATTCTTGGTCTCATATGTGCATTGGTGCTATATATATTGTTGCGTGCTGGTTTCATCGCGATTACTGATCATGCCGAGCAAGCCGGTTCGGCAAATTTAAGTCCTTTCGTAATTGTGTTCGTCTCGCTAACGGCGGGGTTGCTATCGGATCGAGCGGTTGCATTATTGGAGCGGTCAAGCGCGACGTTATTAGGCGCATCGGAACCATCCGAAGTTGATCGTTGGGCGGTCGGACTCAAAGACGCTCTGGTGCGCAAGGGGATGAGTGTGGATGAGGCCGCCGCGCGGCTGCGCGTAGAACCCAAAGTTATTCAAGACTGGATGGATGATCTACAGGAGGTCTCATATCAACAGCAGCGAGACCTATCTCTTGTGCTTGGTGTGTCACCGCGACTACTTTTCACGGACCAGCCTCCTTCGTAAGGAGCCTCATTGAGAAATCCATCCAGAAATTGGCCCTTGGTAAGTGTTGCAAAAACAGGGCCCGCCTACAGGACCCGGTTGGCTCATCCCGCAGAAAAGGAAGTTTGTAATACACCTGTAGCCGAACTGCGGCTGCGGTGAGGACTGAGGATAAGGTCGAGGGTACTGTGTCTGCGGGTACGGCTGCGGGTACGGTTGAGGAACATACTGTTGCTGAGGATAAGGAAGGATGGGAGGTGGCCTCGGTGGAGGATCGAATTGCGCGTGAAGTGCGGTCGGGAGCAAACTAATCAAAGCTGCTACAACAGCCTGCCTGCAAAAAGAGGTCCTGAGGAACGGCATCACGTTACTGCCTCTCAAATAACCACATGCCACGCAAGTGGAGCAACCTCTGTTACTTTCCTGTGACATACGCCCAGAGTCATATCTTAGACTGCTAGTGTAGCGCACACAACGGCATTCAGTGGCCGGTAGCCGTTCCCGTCGGTGGACACGAATGAAACAGTGCACAGTCGCGCATCCTAAGATGTGCGCCCCTTCGAATTGGCGCGGAGCGCATCGGTTTCCAGGTCCTTTTTTTGAAGTCCGATCGCCTTTTGGCGCCTTGGATTGGATAACATATCAAGGAAAACGAAGCCGGGTAGACAGAGCGTATGCCGACACCTTGCAAACCCAGCGAACGGTCAAGCCATTGATTGCGGGTCCCCATAGGCCATTACTGAGCGCGCGATTTTGAGCCTGCAATACGCCAATGAGCTCGAAAATGCGAAAAGAATTCCGACGGCGGGGCCCTGTTGGATTTAACCGAGGTGGTCGGGGTGAGCATGTCGAATTCGCCAAACCTGGCAACCAATTTCTCAAGAAATTCAGAGATAGGTGGCCGAAAACAAGGCTCCCGAGACCGCCTTTCGGCTTGATGACAGGAGTAAAGTCCTATAATCTGGGGTTGTCTAATCCATGGAGTACAACCCGAATGTCGGGCCATCAAGCCAAGGTCGTTACTGATTCAATGTTGCGCAAGATGCTTGCGCATTCACGGAAATCGTCACACCCGATGCGCGATCGGGTGATTATCCTCCTCTCCTGTAAGGCCGGGTTGAGGGCCTGCGAAATTGCCGGGCTTGAATGGTCCATGCTCCTCGACCCTCAGGGGAAGATCGGTAAGCTGGTGGTGATCGAGGACCGCATCGCGAAACGCCAATCCGGACGCCGAATTCCACTTCATCCCGGTCTGAAGGGTGCACTCACACTGTTGAGAAAAGAGGGCGGTTGCGACGGCTCGGTGATCCGTTCAAGCCGCGGTGGCGCGATGAAGCCCAACAGCATCGTCAATTGGTTTGTCGAACTTTATCGCGAACTGAACTTCGACGGGTGTTCATCCCACTCCGGGCGGCGGACCTTCATCACGACGGCGGCACGATCGGCGCACCGCGCGGGAGGCTGTCTTCGCGACGTTCAGCTCCTCGCTGGCCACCGATCTCTGTCGATGACCCAAAGCTACATTGACGGCGATACCGATGCGCAACGCCGCATCGTATCCATGATTTGAGATAGCGACGATGTCTGACCGAAACGAAGTGATTAGTGGATCGATTTCGCGCGCGCGGAGTTTCAGGATCCCGGTCGCCGTGAAGATCCTGGCGCCGTTCAATCAAGGGGATCTGGATAGCCTGTGTGGCGTCTACTGCGTGATGAACGCCGTCCGATTTCTGTTCCCGGAGCTTGGACGCGAAAAGTCGATTGGCCTTTTCCAAGTCCTTTCAGAAAACCTGACGACAAATAGAGTTACGGCGCATGAGACGGTTGGGTTGGGGATCGAGATTCCCACGGTCTACGCTCTTGTCGAGGCCGCGTGCGACTACCTTCAAGAGGTACTTGAGGCTCCGATCAGCATGGCCATGCTAACGTCGAAAATCCGACGGTTCGATGATCTTTGGGCCGCATTGCGCAACGGCTTGCGTGGCAACCAGGTCGCCATTATCGGTCTCTCTGGTCGTCACGATCATTGGACAGTTGCCTACCGATTGACCGCGAGAACGATCCGGTTGTTCGACTCGGACTCGATGAAGGTTTTGCATCGAGCGCAGTGCTCGCTTCGCGATCCGAGAGTTCCTTACCAGATTGATCCGGACGAGATCATTCTCGTTCAAAGGGGAGGGTAGTTGATAGTAGAATCTAGTAGAAATCCTATGGCCATTCCATCGGTGTGAAATGTCACTTTTACACTGAGAGGTCATCACCAACGATCGGTTCGCACCGACCGGGAACGGAACTCAGTAGGTGACCCTTGATGAGTATCTCGGTTATCGGCAGCGGGTGGTCGAACTCGATCCGGACGCGATGAAAAAGGTCGAGACGAAATCACCTCCGATCGACGCTGCCGATTTCGTCCTAAGGGTCTCATACGTCATCCTCAACAGTGGAATGAGGTGGACGGTTGCCCAAGACATCTGGTCACGATTGAAACCGGCTCTGATCGAGACGGGGGAGGTTGGGGACACGTTTGGTCACCCTGGAAAGAAAAAGTCCATCAACCAGGTGGTGTCGAACCGATCGGAATTTTTCGAGGAGTTTCAGTCAGCATGGGAAAATGGACCGGGCGCGGTGATCGAATTCTGTGAAACCCTTCCGCATATCGGTGGGATTACGAAATATCACCTGGCCAAAAACCTGGGTGTCGACGTCGCGAAACCCGACGTCTGGTTGGAACGGGTCGCGGCAAAGTCGGGCGAGACGGTCCACGAATTGTGCGGACGGTTGTCGAAACAGTCTGGAGACAGTGTCTCGACGGTCGACTATGTGATCTGGAAAGCGTGCCAGCAAGGATGGCGGCAGAAGGATTAGGACGCTCAGGACGAGGAAAAGAAATAGGCGGGCGGGGAGTGTTGTTCCGATAGCAAGCCTCCTCGGAAGGTACGCCGGCCGCTTCTCTAACCCTTCTTCGGCTTTCGACCCGCCGAGAGAGGCATAGGCTGCCGAGCCCCCTTGGTAGGCTCAATCAGAAGAGCCGCAGCAGGTACACCAAGGACGCTGGCCAACGCGTCCAATGTATCAATGGTGACGTTCTCTGAGCCTCGCTCGATGCGGCCTACATACGATCGATCGATCTCTGCCGCCAAAGCCAACCGCTCTTGGGACAAACCCTGCTCTGCCCGGAGTTTGCGGAGATTCCAACCAATGATCTTGCGCACATTCATTGTGGCAAGAAGGCAATACAAACGGCTTGACAATCGACGGACTGGCAGTCTCGTATTCCACTGACAGATTGCTTAGGCCGCTGGCGATCGTGGGGTCCAGAATCTTGGCGGGATGAACATGGACTCGGTCCCGTTTAGCGCAACAGTGTGGATGATGCCGGTAGCGGCGTCTTTGAGAGGCATACCAATGGAAGAGATGGTCTTTTTCTATCAAGACGCGATTCAAAAATACTTTACATTCTCGGGACGTCTTAGCAGGCGAGGATTTTGGTTTTTCTATCTCGCCGTAAATATAATTTTGATCCTAGCTCTTTCTGTGGACTCGAAATTGAAAGCGGGTGGCTTGATTGTCAATCTGGTCGCGCTGCTTCATGTCATTCCTTACTTTTCTGCGCTTGTTAGACGACTCCATGACGCCGGCTATGCTTCATGGATGGTCATACCGTGCGTGGTCCCGTTAATCGCAATACTCTATGGCTCGGCTGTTTCGCAGAAAGGACCCAACAGGTTCGGGCCTGAGCCTGTCCCCTATTCCAGTGACGTGGACCAAAATTTAACCGCTAAGCCGCGCCGGGCCAAAGATGTGAAGCCTAGCGATTACAATGGTGGCGAACCACCGATCGAAAAACTTGAGCGGCTTGCAGCTCTGCGAGACAAGGGTGCAATAACCGACGCGCAGTTTGAGAAGATAAAACGCCAACTGCTGGGCGAGCCCGTCCAGGGGACCGGGACCTTGTAACGGATCGCTCGCGGATAGGGCGGGGGACCTAGGGTGAGATCCCGATTCTCACACTGCGATTTGCCGGACTGAACGAGCCGAATCGACAGTGCACCGTTGATCTGGTCGAAGCTCTCCTCTCGAACACAAATAGGATCATCACGGCGGGATCGTCACATTCCGGAACCGCCGGTTCCTCGACCTTTAGTGCATTTCTGGCTGGGATTTAGGAATATTTTCCTGTATCCTGGACCGGAGGGGACCGCAGACGCCAGGTGTGTGAAAGCGCATTGGGGCATACACGACCGACACGAGCCGCTGGCTGAAGGCCTCGCACCGAGCCGACTACCGACGCCAAACATGACTTGAATTCAGAACTGACCGGCAATGGGGCCGGCCAGAAAGGGATCACTCGCATCCAAAAGGAGAAAGACCATGACGAAGCCGAAACCAGACATGCCGTTCGGGGAACCCAGCGACATCCGCGGGGCGTTCGACGAGAGCGTACTCAAGACCAGGTTATTGAATGACGACCTTAGGATTCGGCGACTCGGCGGGACTATCGTCATTACCGCGGGAATAGCTGCCCTCGGTCCCTCTGCGATCAGGAACATCATTTCGGCCATCACCGCGTTCGAGGGTTTCGCACCAGAGAACGATCCGTATGGCGAGCACGATTGCGCCGTCATGACAATCAGTGAGATCAAGATCATCTGGAAGATCGACTACTATGACCTAAGCCGCCGTTACCATTCCTCCGACCCGTCGGACCGAAACGTCACTTCCCGGGTGATGACGATCATGCGCGCCGACGAGTACTGACCCATCCTCGCAGTGAAAAATATAAATCGCAGATAGTAGAGTTGGATAAGCATCGCTGAAGCTAGCACAGTGCCGAGAGGTTTTCCCATGAGCGCAACTCTCATTAATGAGTGGTGGCCGTTCGGCTAGTCGCGTCGAAAGCGTGTGAACATCAACGAAACCGGCGGAACGTGCTTCCGCTAATCAGCTCTCGTTTCGACGTCGTGAGGCTCGATGGGTGCGATAGCTACATATGGGCCGAGGTTGAAGAGTAGTGCAATCAAACCTTTTCCCAGGACTGGAGTGCGCCCTTGGGACCGGACAGGATCAAGCCGCAGTTTTGACCATCTGCCGGGCGTGTTGGTCCTCAACTGTTGCGGGCTGAGATAGCCGAGCGCTGAGTGCAATCGGCGGCTGTTGTAAACCTCATCAACAAGCGGGAAAGGTCCTCAGCGACGTCGGCGAAGGTTTCGTAGGCCATCGGATAGACGGCTTCGCAAAAAAAACTGTTCGGCCTATCGGGCACATCGGCTCCTACAGCGAGTGACAGCTTTACGGTCATTATGGCAGTTGGAAGGGAAAGTTGTCATTCTTACATGCCCACATTCGTTGCTCTTATCAGCGTATGTTTCTAACCTGCAATTTCGCCCAGTGGGAGAAGGCCAGTCCGGCATGGCCGGTGCCCTTATTTCCCGTCTCGGCTGCCATGGCACTAGGTGCAGAATTGATCGTGACTTCTCGCAATAGAGCTATTCGCCGCCTTCGTGACAGGCTGGTGGATAAATCTCGCGGCACTAGCTCAAGCCAGGTACTCACTCCCGTGCCCTACATGTTGAGCAGATTTGGCGCAGGAGCGCAGTCCGTTGCAAGGGGCGTTGTCCCATTGAAATTTTTGTATCGCTTCTCCCCAATTAAATCGGTTGAGCAAATGCGCATATCAATGCTGGCAACAAACTTTGGAAACTCGCTTGTTGATCCTGTGGGGGATCCGTGGAATCTGGCTTTAAAGATTACTCTCTGTTCGCCACTAGATAGTAATCCTATTGGAGTTGAGAGTAGAGATGACGAGTCCATTGTCAAACTGAAAGTGGAAGCGGTAGCCGCAGCCGTGAATATTGAGAACAGATCGCTAGACATTCCCATTGCGTTTTGTCCTGCTGTCAGAGTGGCTGTTCTCCCGCCAAACGAGGCGTCGAACTGATAGATATATGCGGTTCCTTCACCCAAGTTAGCGATAGAGAGCTCTCCGGCAATTGCATCATACTTAAAGATAACGAATGGCGCCCGCGAGATTCTGGACGAAATGCTTTGGTCTATTTGCGCTTGATGGGCTACTGCGATGCCCTCTCGAGCCAGCTTGATGCCTTGATACGACTGCCAGCCCGAAGCGACACCAACAAGCAACGCGCAGATTGCTGTGATGGGTTCCCAGTTTTTTGCTAGCCACTGCCAAATGCTTGAATTACGAGGGAGAGGGGGGACTTTCCTATTATTTAAAGACGAGTTGTTTTCTGGCATTTCGCCCCTCCGCTGTGCGTTGGCCGCGGCCTTCCTAATTGGCGTCTCGGCAATGTGGATATCAGACATCGTGTTTGAGTATCTCGTGCGGAAGATCAACCGGCGGTCGAAGACTACCCCGTTCGTCAGTTTGGAACATCCGCCTGCTCGACCCCGCGGCCGAAAGTATTTTCTCACCGGCGGGCGCCACACTGATGGCTCGGGGCTCCGCCCGCCGACTGCTTACGGATCACATATTGAGCATGCGCGCATATCAGCGCGATTGAGTTGGGTAGCTTTTGCGAATGCTGCGCCTCGGTCAAATGGTCCGTGCCATCGGCCATTTCTATCGCCTGCCCCTGCCTGTGTGCCATGACCCTCGTTGCAGAAACCACAATCGGATCGATGGATGCGCCCTCGATCGTGGGTCCAATTCTCATAGATGTAGTAATCCATCCCTCCTTCCCTCCAAGCTCGTGACGGCGGATCCGTTTCAGTACGCGTATTTTGCAGGCCAACGCCAATCTGTCTGGGCTTTGCCGTAGCAGTTGCTGTAGTCGACAAACTGGCCAGTGGAGATACTGCGGCACGCCCAAACGAGTTGGGGGTACGGGTTGTAGAATTCGTCCCAATCCGCGCCCTGGTAGTAGTTTGGCCTAGAGTACCCGCCTTCGCCGCAATCGTTGTTCGCACAGACGGCCACGGCGGCACCCACCGCCACGATAGCAATACCCGCAGCTATAGCTTGGTTTTGCTTCCTGATCATGTCGGCGCACTGGCTAACGGTCATCGATCGGCGCGTCAGTTCAGCGTAGAGATCCTGCTGAAATCTGGCATCTTTTGTTGATGCCAATGTCCTGCAAAGAGCTGAAGCGCTGACAGCACTCGGATTCTTACTGAGCGCTTGTTGCGAGGTCGTACATGAGGCGCTTGCAAGCGCCAAGACTGCCGCAGCCGAAACTGCGGCTCGTTGACCCAATCCCATCGTAGTAGCCCCTCACACCCAAAAATAGTCCGGTCCGCTGGATCTCCGCGGCCGACTGTTATTCACTAACAAAGCGTCTCACACGCCAGGCCATCCCCATCGCGATCCAGCTTGCCGCCCCACGGACAATTGCCGAGATACCATTGAGCCTCGTCGCACGAGCTGATTTGAGAGCATTTCCGCCGCGGCTGACAGGAATAGCTTTGCGCTACTTGTTGATGACTAATGATGCCTAGCGGTTGGGTCACAGCCCGCCGAACATTGTCTCCATGGCCAGCGCGCCAGTCCCATGGCGCCTGAAACGATCCGGCCCACAGACCGACCTTCGCCGCCTCAGCCTTTGTTTGCTGCCCTGCATACGCGCCATGGCTGTATTTTGGCCAGTCGAGAGCCTGGCCTTGTTCGACCAACCATGCGGCGACGTCGGCGCCATCCGCACGCCGGCAGTTGGCTACAAAGCGGTTGTAGCGGTCCCACGCCACGAAAATGCAGGTGACCGGCCTCGATGCGGCCAGGAATCCGTCGAGTGCTGCCGCGGCGATCGCGCCGCACTGGTAGCGAAAGCCGTTGGCATCGTCGCATCGTTGTGCGGACTCAGGCGCGTCAATGCCGCTAAAGCGTATGCGCCGTCCGTGGATCTCTATCGTGTCGCCATCGATGACCGAAGCGACGCCGGCGATCGGCGCCGGACTCGAGCCCGACCAGTTCGGCAAATTGGTCGGGCATGTTGCTGTGGTGAATGACGAACTGCGCCACGAAGCCTGCCGTTGCAGCCACGGTCACGAAGATCAGCCGCTTCGGAATGCCCGCCAATTCGCGCGCACGCCGCAGCATGACGCCGGTCCCCTTGCGCCATTGCGCAGACCGATTGTCGTGTCGATATTTGTCCAAACCCCTCTCCCCGATGAGAGGATGCGGCTATTTTGGCTTGGAGTCCAGAAGCGCCTGTCGCGGCCTAAGCATTCGCTGCTAGTCCGTGGAATACTTTGCACCAGAAGCGGTAGTCACTTTCGCGACCGTCAAAAAGTGCATGTAGCGCACAGTGTGCTGCCGCAGTCGCCGCGCTCGACCCATACAGCTCAACGGCCGCCTGCGCCATGCGTCTGGTGTCGGCAAGTTCCCATAGCGTCAACTCACCTTCGCCGCCGGGAAACAGATCGAGCTTTTCGACGTCCATTCAAGCATCGTGCACCGATTTCGCCAGCAGGGCAAACAATGGCGGCGACCTCAGGTCGTCGTCTACCGACAGTCGCTCGCGGCCAAAGCCCGTCACTGCTTCTTAGTGGCGGGTCTTCTAATGACAGATACCTGACCGCGCTTCCGCCGACACATAGCTGTAACGGAGTAACCTGATTATTCATTCCGTGGGACAGTATGAGCAGGGGACTATGGACATGCAGCGTTCTTACACAGGAACAGCATCGACCCATCTCTTCGGTCGAAATGGCGCAGCATTGGGCGCTTGGGCAAGCGCACGGGGCGTTAAAATCTATCAGCGTTCAAAGACGGTATGGATCGCGGCTGGCGGTCATAGAGGCCGCGATATGGAAGTAAAGGGGCGCTCGCCGGCGATCGCGATTGCACTATGGGTTGAGGCTACCCAGTACAGAGGCTCGATATAGCGCTGCCGCTTGTGCAACGATGTACTTGGGGTCGTGCTGAGCCAAGGTGGCCGGCGCTTTACTCTGGGGGCGGGTGGGGTAACCTGCCTTGGTGAGACGCCGGCCTGGCGGTTGGGGTCCGCCAACAAATAGAATATCATGAAATTGAGCTTCGATGTTCCGCGATAGCGGAACATCTGCGCGAGAGATGGTGGCCCTGATCTAGTCGATCTCTAGCGGCTCGTGGTCTGGCTGCTCGTGCCACATGACCTGGGCGCAGGTCGCGCATATCGACCTTCTGGCCGCAGATTTTGCAGGTGTAGAAGATGTCTTTTTCGCGGACCGGATCGCCACCGTGCAGGTGCCCGGGCTTGGGCGGGCCGAGGTCGGATAGTTTCATTGTCCGCGTAGCTTTTTCGCTTCGACTTCCAGCGTGGCGCGCTCGTTACCGTGACACCTGATCAATTCGCGCACCTGTTCGGCGCTGATGCCTGCCTGCTCGGCGAAGTACTGGACTTCATAGTTCTCATCGGCTGAAACGCGGTTTCGATCGCGGAAATCGCGTTTGCTTTTATCGTCTGCCATTGCGGTTCCTCCTGGCTCCTGCCGATGGGCAACGTGCTGCTGGCATCTTTGTTGCACCCCAGTGCCGGTTTCCAGGTTTGGAACGATTTTAGCTAAACTAATTGAATCGCGGCTTCGCGAGTCAGTTCATGCGTTTGAAGTTCATCCCGCCAATGAGCCGGAGCTTGTCGACACCCCACCCGAGGGTGACGGCTGGTTGCACGAGGTCAAATTCGACGGCTACCGCACACAGGTGATCAAGGACGCCGGCGGCATCCGCCTGCTCACCAAGAGAGGGCACGACTGGACGGCCCGATATTGCTACCTCGCCGAAGACGCAGCCGCGATCGAGGCCGAGACCTTTATCCTCAATGGCGAGACCATCATCATCAACGAGGCCGGCCTGTCCGACTTCCATGCCTTGCAAGCGGCCGTAGCAAGCGCACGCCGTCACGCGACCTCTATCTCGTGACCTTCGATCTGCTCCATCTCGACGGCCACGACCTGCGCGACATGCCGGTGGAGGATCGCCGCGAGATTCTGCATGCGATGATCCCGACCGGCGGCCGCATCCAGTTCAGCGAGGCGCCGCCAGGGGCCGGCGATGCCGTTTACCACCTTGCCTGCGAGATGAACCTTGAGGGAGTCGTCTCGAAGCGCAAGACCAGCGTCTACCGCAGCGGCCCGACGATGAACTGTCGTAAGATCAAATGCTTCGACGAAAAGGAGATGGACATCATCCGCGTGCGCGTGAAGCCGGCAAGCCGGCTATGGTGCTGATGGCCGACAAGGGCCAGTACAGACCGACAAGCGCCAGCGCCTGCGGGATCGCGTCCAGGGCAAGGTCGGCGGGCCGGTGCCGAAGGGCCTGAAAAGGAAAAGCCCGAATGGCTGAAGCCTGGTCTTGTCGGCCGGGTCAAATTCCTCAACGGTGAGGAAAAGCTGCGGCATGCGAAGCTGCTCTATTACCGGGGAGGATGATTGGGTATGGGCGCGCGCCGTTGTTTCGGATCCACTTCACAGATAGCATTGAGCACTCCAGGGTAGGGAGCGAAAACATGGCTTGCACAACGAAGGCGACATTCGGTATCTCGCTTTTGAGCCTGTATCTGGCGGGTTGCCTAACAGCTTCAGCAGGCGGAAACGATGGCTGGCTCAATGAGCGTGCTGTAACCGCCCAAACCAGTGAAATGGCGCGGAAAGGTATGATGCCGGCAACCATTGACTGCCAGTATAGCAGCAACGGTCCGGTGAACTTGTCGAAATTTACATGCAGGCGAGCACCGGTGAACACTACCTGGAGATGGTATGTTGGAGCTCCCGACTATGTAGCATCAAGCGAAGTTGCGGCGCGTGGAATGGGCCTTCATCGCGTGTTCTCCAAAAAGACCCGCGACAGAGCTACAGGCCGAACAGCTCAATGTTCGATTTGGAGGAATTGATCGCTTGGCCGTAGCCAAAAAGGACAAGAAGCGCGTCACCTACGGCCCGTGCGACTGATCATCTAGAACAGTTTACGGAGCGAAGTTGCCGGTCATGACTGAGAGAAAGAAAACAGCAGATCCGAACAATTGCCACGCCACAATCAAGCCCAGGCAGAACACCACAGCCCACGCGATCAGATTCCCCTGATTCTTTCCGACATTTTCGCTAGGAGTTGGCTTTTGTCCCTCTTCGGTCATGATCTCGCTCTTCATTAATTGGCCAACCGTTGCTTGGCTGACTGATTGCGGCCGTTATCCAATCATAGATGGGAACCCCCGATAAGGGCAGACCTCCTGGCAATCGATCGATCTGTCTGGGTATTCGTCCTGACGCTTAGGCGGGTTGATCATCTTCACTCCATGTCAGGCACTTCGCCGCTGGAGAAAAGCACATTCGGCGGGCGGTAGTGTAAGTGTCCGGCCTAACGCGTTTCGGCCGGGAGCGCGGCGGCAGTGGCCATGACCTCACGGCAGATTCCGACCCGGAGCGGACTCAACTGCCTAGTTTAAGAGCCTTAACGCCCGCGTAATAGGCAAGCCGCTATAACCAGCGAATGGATTGGTGGATTGGACTCTGCGGCATTACCGGAATCGTCTTGGCGTTGGCGCTCGAGTATCGCGGGCTGAAATGTAGCGGCAGACAATGGCTGGCGGAAAGGTGGCCGGAAAGGTTTGTCCTCGTCATAGCCGCTGGAGCGTTTGTTGGACTTGGATTTGGCATCTTGCCAATCCAACTTTACCGTGTCGGCAAAGCGTTCATCGGGCTTTACCACAATCCGCCAACGCCGCTCATCGTACTGGCTCTACTGCCTTTCTTGGTAGGAGGGGCGGTCGGCATTTGGATTATGGGGGCTGCACACCGGGCACGGCTTAAAAGGCGTGACCAGCGCCAGAGCGGAATGGCCGTCTACGCAGGTTGGTCTCTCGTGTTGGCTTCTTGTTCCTGGCTTCTTGCAACATTTAGCATCGGGGGAGGCTTTGTCGCTTCTTTCCTGCTGATGCGTGGCCTGTGACTGCTTTTCCATCCAGCTGCGGCCTTCCTGGCGGCCCATTTTGGATGCGCTGCCCCATCCATTAATCGAGATGCTGAATAAATACGCGTCTTGAGTGGACGGTGCCTGGATCTATGCCCGAAGGGCCATGCGTCCACTGGCGTATGGCCTCTTGGATGGTGGTGGGATTTAGAGGTTGCACATGTCTTGCCCTAGTTGCGCAGGATCTCGGGAACGCTCAGCGGCCCAAGATCGAGGATGCGCTTGTATTCGCCAGTGCGGCGCCAAACACCCCGGATCTTCTTACCCTCTCGATCGCTTTTCGGATCGAACACGCCGCCGCCAAAATGGTCAAGGAACGCCTTCGCCGCGGCGGCATTGGCGAAGCAGTGGATGCGATAGTCTTCATATTTGCCGCTCGGCCATATCGCTTGCACATGCCTTATCTGTGGCTTGACGCCGATGTCCTGGCAGAACTTCGTGATCATGGTCAGGTTCCGGTCAGTGCAGATGTCATCCGGTAAGGCAACCTGGTGCGGCCAATCCCGGTCGATAACCGATGGCGCCGGCGTGACGCGATTGCGTTTCGGCATCAGTGTAAGGACGGCTTGTCGGTAGCTGCCTCTAGCGCATTGATGGCGTCGCGCACAGCTCGGCGCTTCGGTTCGATCGGTTCATCCGGGCGACGATGCGCAAGGGCTAGGACGGTAAAAGCCACTGACAGGTCACAAATCAGCTCGCGCATCGAAAGCTGGTCGACGACCTCGGCGGCAACCCGCCAAGCCAAAATTGCGTCATCCCCGTTTAACGTATCCTTGCCATCTTGCTCGAGATGTTCGCGAAGCATTGCCAGCGCTGTCGAACGATCGGCGAGTTGCGTTTCGGGGTCGGTCAGCAACTCCAGCCCTACCGATGTGGGCATGCGGCTCTCCGGCCAGCCCTCACAACAGGCCTCCAATGCTGCCGCATGGGCTTGCCCCCAGGCACTTGCGGCGCGTGACGCCGAATGGTCAGAACCATCTTCGGGCGGACCGTTGATGTCCCGACCTTCAACAATGAAGGCACCGTAAGCTGCTTCCTCAGCAGTGAAGCCAGCGCGCGCGAGTGCTTTTGTGGCTATCCTGCCGATAGTGAACGAAAAGAGAACATCGGAGTCAAGAGGCTCTTGACGAGTGAGGAATATGTTCCTCATTTGTCAGCATGGCGCACGATCCGATCGACACGCTGGGCAAGGCGACCCGGCACAATATGCTCATCAAGGCAGAATGCAGTTGCGGCAATGTCCGCTACTGCCGCTCAGCCGACTTGATGATGGTCTATGGCGGCGGCGTCGACCCGCTGTCGCTGAAGTTCGATTGCAGCCGCTGCAACCCGCAGGTGACGATCACCCTGCTTGAAGTGCATCCCGAGCACCTGCCGAAGCGGCTGATGATCCATAAGCCGATGAAGGTCGATGGCAAGATCACCTGGCACACCGAGCGGTTCCGGGGATGACAAAGACCAGCCCTGATCCAGCCCGGACGGAACATTAGCTATTGCTAATAGTTGATGTGGGCGGCAGGTGGTGCCCCCCATCGCCTGCCGAAGATCGGCCCCCCGATCGGGCCCGTGTCCTCCGCCGAGGCGCGGGCTTTCGGCGACCGCCGATCCTGCCACATCCAAGGTTTCTGAGGTGGGTGCCCGCTCATCAAGAAGTGCTAATGTTCTAAGAACGCGACCGCCACTCTGACTTTTGCGGCCAAACACAGGGACCCATTCACAGGAGGCAACAGGTGAGGCACGAATCAACGAAAGTCACTGGAGGATGCCTTTGTGGCAGCGTTCGATATGAGGCAGAGGTCTATCTTCACAACGGTTATATCTGCCACTGCACCATTTGCCAGCGCAGCACAGGCCAACCGGCCGAGATTACGGTCTTAGTTAAGGCCGGCACTCTCAGATATTTGAAGGACGAACCGAAATACTATGCTTCGTCAGATGACGGGAAACGTGGGTTTTGTGGGCATTGCGGGTCTCGGATCGTATGGCAGGCATCCAGGTGGAAGGATGACTGGTTGACGAATATCACGGTGGGGACCTTGGACAGGCCGGACGAGGCCAGGGTCACCAGGCATATCTACACGGACACTCAGTTGTCTTGGTATCGTGTGTGTGAGGAGTTGCCGAAGCTAACTGAGAGTGATGCTGGAAGGCTAATCGAACTTCTCAGAGATGAGTTACGGCCGGAACTGCCGCGTAGGCTTGGCAACGAAGGAGAACTCTAGAGATGTCGATCCGCGATGAATTGCAGGAATTTTTGGACATCTATGTCGCTGCATACCGATCGAAGGACGCCGCCGGTTGCGCAGCCATATTCGCACCTGACGGGGAAGTCCATTCGCCTTATGCGCCCCGGGCTCGCGGCCGCGCGGCGATAGAGTCGCTGCACGCCGTATGGACACAAGCCGCAGGCACCAACAAGACGCTTGCCGTAACGGAGGCGGGGAGCTCTGGCGACCTCGCCTGGTGTCTTGCGGCCTACTCAGAAGGTGAAGCGATGGGAAACGGAACATCACTCAGCGTCTTTGAGCGTCAGGCTGATGGAGGCTGGTTGGTCCGTATGTGCAGCCTCAATAGCAGCGCTGTTGGCGAGTGAGCGACAAACCGGTGACCACCTACATCGTGACGCCGGCTGTACCCTTCCGGTAATAGTATTTAGTTCGCGTCAGGCCGCTTTGGCCTTCCGTTTCGCAGGAGCCTTCTTCTGAGGTGCCGGCTTTCGCCCAAGACCAGAGGCCTTCGCCAAAGCGGACCGCTGCTCCGCATAGTTCGGAGCCACCATCGGATAGTCGGCCGGTAGCTTCCACTTGGCGCGATATTCATCGGCCGTCATGCCAAGCACGGCGAGATGGCGTTTCAGTGACTTGAATTTCTTGCCGTCGTCAAGGCAGATGATGAAGTCCCGGCTGATGGACTTCTTTGGATTGACGGCGGGCACGATCTCTTCGGTAGCGGTAGTCGCAGGCACGCCGAGGTTAGACAGTGATCTGTGAACCGACACGATGAGGCTTGGTAATTCGCCGACTGGCACCGGGTTGTTGCTGACATATGCGGCAACAACATCAGCTGCCAATTCGACAATCTCGGTGGCGCCATTGATCTGCTCTGGCAAGGTTTGGAACTCCTATTGCTTTTCGGTATATCTACTTTGGATCTTTCCTCTTCGCAATTCGTGCAAGGGCAAAAACATTCTGCGGCTTCTAGATTGGTCCGACCGTATACGGCCGCTGCGGCCCGTCCCTCTATGCTCGGCGACCCTGGTAGCGTCGTCAATCGATGCCGCAGACGCGCCAAGTCCCGACTGACATTGGAAAACCCTGGATGTGTGCAAGTAATTCTGCTGATGAACACTCTTTCGGGAAAGCTAGCCCTTCCGACGTTCAACGCTTCTGTCGCCGATAGTATGAGAAGAGAAGCTTTGACACCCTAGAGTTGGGACGGACGATAAGGCCGACAAGCCCGGCCTTTGTATTGCGCCGGTATTTTGCTTCCAGCGTGCGCCGTCAATCCGAGGATCGAGGAAGCCGCAATCACGAGAACGTCTCAGTGTGAAAGACTAATTTCACACTAAGAGACCGTTGTTGGGAACGCACGGAGTCTACGTGGAGCGGTTGGTGCAGATTATCCCTACGCCGGAACGGTAGGTGTGATTGCGCGGTCATACGGCCAGCGAGATTAAGAACATCTGGAAGATCGACTACTACGATCTCATCGGTCGTTACCGTTGGACCGAAATGTAACGTAGCGGGTTGTGACGAGTGTAGGGGACGAGTGCTGTCCTCATTTGAGCGAGGCAACAATGCGGAGACGATCAATCTCTGGCGATTACAACGCGATTTGGCGCGTCAGCCAGGTATTTTCGAATCCTCAGGAATGCCGCCAAGTGATTCCGCTACTGGTTTGCCTATTTCCCGCGGAAGCTTAGATGTTTGTGCACGAACCTGCTAGGGTCGATGTCGGTTGAATGTGTCCCCAAGATCTATGAAGGTTGTATCAACCTCTCGGCGGTTGCGCGCTAGATCGTAAAGAAAGCGAACGCGATCATCATCGTCCGCTTGCACGGGTGGGCAGCTTGGCCCGCGCACTCCGTTAGTGAGCACCCGGTTTAAATTTCGACGCCTACAGATCCGGTAGACTTCATCGAAGGAGGCAGCGACATCTTCGTCACTAAGCCCGAACTCCCCCTCGGTAGCGTCGCGGAAAGCGATGAACCACTTTCCATCATTGAGCGGCTGAAGTGTTCCGTGCCAAGAATCGTGAGCGCCAAGTGATGGTAGCTGCGGATCGCTTGGCGCGAACGGGTGATCGATCCGAAGGCGCCCATTCAGACCAGTGAAGCCGTTGTGCGAGAACAGGACGAGGAGGTCGTAGCCATTGCGCCATTCGTCGAAAATGTCGCCCTTTACACCTTTGACGATGCCAACCATCTTTCTTCTCCCACACATGGCGTTGCGCCAAATCATCGACACGATCGCAGTCTGTTTTGATCAGCAATGATCTCGCAGATGAACCATATCCGAGTCCTGTGTGGCAGGTAATGCTGTTGTGGATCGGGAAAACTCTAGGATCCGGCCGCATTTCGAAGCTTACCTCTAGATCGACGTACATCATTTCTCCAGCGGGTGGGTGGTCGACTTCATTCTTCGGCTTCGAAGATGTGGAGATGTCCGGCTGGAACAGTGACATCTCCTTCTGGGCTGTGCAGCGTACGCCAACGTCTCGTCATGCACTGGGTTGAGTTCGCAATCGATTCCAAGGATCCGATAAATCATTGTTGGTGGCTAGCACGGCGCCAGGCGCCCCCGCGCTCTATTCTCCTAAAGACCCAATGCGAGGTCGCCGGACGAACTTAGGAAAGCCGAGGCTACGAGTTTTCCTGGCTTTCCCGCGGATTCCTTGACACCGTATAAGGTGCGTAGCACATTTCGAACGTTAGTTTGGAGGACCAGTCTGTGCCCCTGGAACTGCATTTTGTCTGTCCGCACGGATTGAACCACCGACATTTAAAGGAAGAGACCAGGTACGAATCCGGAAATTGGGTCGTCAGCGACCAAGTCGCCAACGAAGCTGTTGGCGGCCGAATATTTTTGCACGAGACCCAAGCCGAGCGCGCCTGGCACGGAGGGAGGATCATTGCTTGGCGACCAGCACAGGATCAGTCTCGTAAGATATTTTCCTATGTCGTGGACGGGCCTTTCCGTGTTGTGTGCCGGGAGAACTGGGGACAAGAAAAGGCCGTGATTCGAACTCCCGCCGTGGACAGACGCAGTCACATGGCCTGGGGGCCAGGAGATATAGAGATCATTCCCGATCCCGGCGAGGGAACCTTAACTTAAACACCTGGCTCGTCGGGCTTGACGAATTCGGAACCCGGTGGTCGGTAAGACGGAACAGCGCTAGTTGATGAACGCTTTGCAAAGCCCCTTGGGCGACATGCGCTTAGTGAAATCCCGGTTTTCAAACTTCTCAAATCCCCAGCTGATCAGAGAATTCAGGACACTCCCTATGGAATCTTGGGTCGATAGAAGATGGCATCGAGCATTGCGGCGCGGCACTCCCAGAGTTGCCCCTCGTCGGTTTCCGGTTTGTCGGTGTTATACCAATCCGATGCCCGGATCACCTCCACAACACGGTCCCAGTAATTGTCCAGGGTCAGGGTCGATTTGGCGAAGCCCATTTCGGTGGCAGCGGCGTCGATGTTCGGGTTCGAGATGCACAGGAAGACATCAGGTCGTTTCATAGCCAACAGTCGCGTCGCCGTTGATACCCCTCCGACCCGATGCGAGTTGGCAAACGCCTTGATGAATAGACGCACAAAACGCTTGAATTGTTCTTTCGTGACATCTCCCTTTTGAGGGATGCTGTCGATTGCTCGAGCCAGAGATCGATCGTTTTCCGAGAGTCGATTCTTAAAATCTCCTGCACCACTCATCGAACCAAACCAGCCCCAGTCTCGATTGAGTTCGCTATCGCCGGCCTTCTCCCACTGCCCGATTACACCCCCTAACGCCTTTCGTTTTAAAAGACTTAGTTCGTGAAATGAGCGGGCAGCCGATAGCCAGGTCTGCGCAATCCGAAGCAGCTCCAGGCTCCCGTCCATGTCATGGTAACTGGAACGCCTCACGGCACTGACGTAACCCGCCCAGTCCAACTCGACCAAGGGCGATGTAAGGCCCTTGAGGTTTGGAAGAGATACCTCGTTGATGGGGTTGCGGGGGAGGCGAGGTTTTCGTGCTGTGAGCTTCCAACCGGCGCGATACCGCAGCGCAAGTTCTCTCGTAACGCTTTTTCCGAGTTTAGCGCTACGCTCCGTGAACGAGAAAACGTCAGCAAGAACCTTGTCGTCAACCGAACCGGTGATCAACACTGACGCCTCATGGTTCTGGCCGAGCCCGCCGCGGGTAAAGTTCGCGCTGCCGACGATTGCTGCCGCCTGCCTTCGAGAGCGGAAGCCATAGACTTTCGGGTGGTAGGTCCCTCCCGGAAATTCTGTGACGACGTAGCATCCGTCGAGCCCGACGAGAGAATCGACGAGGTCGGGATCAGTTTGAGCGAACGCAAGGCCGAAGGTCACGGCACTGATTTTGGATGAATGAGACAGAAGTTTCTTGGTCAGCGAAGTGGAGGTGCCCCAGGCGATTGCCCAATGAAACTCGTTGTGCTCTGTGATGAGCCGCCCGATAGCTCGTTCGATGGCATTTCCGGTCAGAAACTCGACTTTCACCGACGCGCCCTCCTAGGCTTTTGACAAGCGCCTGCTCTTGCTTAGAGGTCATGAACCGGGGCCGTTTCCGACATGCTCATAGGGAGAGATCTACTGGCTCGACAGGCGGAAGGGGTCGGTTCCTGTGGGTTGCAGCATCGTCACCATCCTTGCGAACGTCGCTTCCTTTAAGGTCACACGGATAGCCGACGGATGTGGTCGGGTCCGCAACGAGTACGCAGCCGCGCAGATTGCAAATCCTTCCACTCGAAATAAAAGGACTGGACTGACAAGCACGCACGACCTACCAATGAGTGGGCGGCAATCAACTCTCTTGATCTTATCGGCAGACAGCGACTGCATCGACGCGGTAGAGGCGCTTGCGCTCGGAATAGGTGGCATTTGCCGAGCGCCGTTCGCGTCACGGTGGATCGTGATTTTCAAGATATGCAACGGGGAATTGTGGACGCCCAGGAGTCCGACTTTCCCGACCTTGAGATTTGCTATCGCTAGATTTTTGTCGAGGGCGGAGAGGGGACTGAATGGCCGTACTTGAAACGAAGCAAACATCGCGAACAGCTTTCGAGGAAAGCGGAACCCACTCCAAAAATGGAGCTATTCTCGAACTGAAGCTGGTCGGCGATATCTGCGGGCGGTTTCTTGTTGCCAAGTACCAGCGTGGCTACCGCTGGGGGAAACAGGAAGTTGGGCGGCTCCTCAACGATATCTGGGAAAGCAATGGCGTTGCGTACAACCTGCAGCCCATTGTGGTGAAGCGAATCGGCAATGAGGAATGGGAACTTGTCGACGGTCAACAGCGACTTACGACGCTCTATCTGATCTTCCATTTTATGCAGCGCGAGGGCTTGCAGAATGCCGGACCAGCGTACTCCATTGCATATGAAACGCGCCCTGGTAGCCAAACCTACTTGCAGGAGTTGGATCAGGCTCGCAGCGAAAGCAATATCGATTTCTTCCACCTTCATGCGGCATTCCAGTGCATTCGAGAATGGTTCGATGCACACGGCGCGCGTCGCCAGCACGTTGCAAACAAGTTCTACGGGTATCTGTTCGATAGCGTTCGCGTAATCTGGTATGATGCGCCATTCGATCTGGACTCACCGAGTCTGTTTACACGTCTGAACGTCGGTCGCATCCCGCTCACTGACGCTGAACTGGTCAAAGCCCTGTTGCTCTCACGCAGCCGCGGTGGGCCAGGACATGCAGATCGCACCCGTGAATTAGCGGCGCAATGGGACGGCATAGAGCGCGATTTGCGCCAACCAGATGTGTGGGCATTCATCACCGACGCCGATGAAGACGAATACCCAACACGTATCAGCCTTCTACTCGATACACTTGCTGGTGGCGCTCTTGGACCGAAGCGGCCGCGCTTTTACACGTTCGACAACCTTCGGGAGAAAATCGAAGCGACCTCGCCCCAGGCGGTATGGAATCAGGTAGTTGACCTGCATGCGACGATTCTCGGATGGTTTGAAGACCGCAATTATTACCACAAAATTGGTTTCCTGGTTGCTGTTGGGCAATCTTTCGGAGAGCTTGTAACGCTTGCGGCCAACCAAAGTAAGGGCAACTTTGTTGCGATCCTCGACAGCCGTATTTGCGATACACTGGACCTCAGCCCATCAGACGTGACGGCCCTGAGCTACGAAACGGACACACACAAGGAAAAATGCGCACGCCTCCTGCTTTTGATGAACGTTGAAACTGTACGCCGCTTAAAGCATTCGACTGAACGCTATTCATTCCGAGAGCATCGGGATTCGGCTTGGTCACTGGAGCATATCCACGCTCAGAATGCCGAGAGCCTTACCAAGGCAGAGCAGTGGAAGGAATGGCTGCGATTGCACCGCGACGCACTCACTGATCTACCATCAGTCGATCCGGAACGACGCAGAGTAATTATTGGCAGGATTGACGCCGCCGGCGACCAGCTCGACCGCAACAGCTTTCAAGAACTGGTTCGAGACGTAACGGCAATTTTTTCGCCCTCTGATACCAACGCTCAACCGTCGGTTCACTCGGTTCATTCGGTGACCAATCTTGCACTACTGTCAGGCGGCGACAACAGCGCTATTGGCAATTCCGTGTTCGAGGTGAAACGGCGGCAAATCCTGGACCTCGACAGAAATGGCGCATACATTCCGCTCTGCACCCGACAGGTATTCCTAAAATACTATACGGATGCTGATGCTCAACAGATTCATTTTTGGAGTGTCCAAGATCGCGAGAGCTATCTCCGGGCAATGATTTCTCCCGAACAGGGGATTCTTTTCCCCTATTTGAAATTGGAGGATCGGCAATCATGAGAAGTTATCTAACTTCCTACAATTCGCTGTTTACCCACAGCGTGCCCGATTCACCCGCCGTCAAGTCTATCGAAATTCCGCTCATCCAACGCGACTATGCGCAGGGGCGCGAAGGAACTGCGGTCGAGCGAATACGCACGAGCTTTCTTGATGTTTTGTATCGTGCTGTCAAATGTGGCGAGAGCGTATGCCTCGATTTCGTGTACGGCGATGTGGAGAATGGGACGCTTCGACCGCTTGATGGGCAGCAACGGCTCACAACATTATTTCTTCTGCACTGGTATCTCGCGTTTCGCGCGGAACGCCTGAACCAGGAGCAGGGTTGGAAGAACTTTTCATATGTCACACGAGCCAGCGCACGCCTGTTCTGTGAGCGGCTTGTCGAGAGCGAGCCTCCAGCAACAGTAGAGGTTTTGTCCGCGTGGATCGCCGATCAGTTCTGGTACCTGCATACTTGGCGTCACGACCCGACCATCCAGTCGATGCTGGTGATGCTGGATGCGATGCATGAGCGATTTCGAGATGAAGATTGCTTGGCGGCATGGGAGAGCCTCATCGATGGTGAGGCACCTGCAATCTCCTTTCACTTGCTGCCGATCGAGCAGGTAGGCTTGAGCGACGATCTGTACATTAAGATGAATTCTCGCGGGAAGCCGCTGACGCCCTTCGAAAATTTCAAAGCGTTGTTCGAGAAGATACTGGAAACATCGTGCCCTGATCGGGTCCATGAATTCGCGTCCAAGATCGACGGCGTTTGGTCCGATCTACTGTGGCGATACCGGAGCCGCGACTTTTCGATTGACGATGGTTTTTTGCGGTATTTTCACTTCATAGCGGAAGTATCCGAGTGGCGAGAGGGGCGCTTCGCAAAGGGCGACAGCGCATCACTCGCCGAAGATGTCTATGGAAGGCGCAACTCGAAGGCCGCAGCCAATCTCGAGTTTTTGTTCCAAGCCCTCGACACTTGGGTGGGCGTGGAAATCCAGTCGATTTTTGCTGGCCTTTTCTCGACTACTCCGGCGACACTTGACTCAGGCACCCCGAGCAAAGTCGTGTTATACGGTCCACAGGGCGGTACTGACGTTGACCTCTTTTCAGCGTGTTGCCAAACTTATGGGCAGGCGCGCGGTCGCAATCGCGTGTTCGGCTGGCCGCAGACCATTTTACTTTACGCCGTACTTCTCCACCGGATTCACAGGACGGCTGATTTCACTCGTCGCCTGCGGGTCCTTAGAAATTTGATCGAGGCTTCGAGCAACGAGCTTCGATTGGAGAAAATGCCCGAGCTTCTGGCCGATGTTCATTCCATTGTGATTGACGGTGCCCTGGAAGGCGTCTCTGGTTTCAACCAGGCGCAAGTCGCGGACGAGAAGCTAAAACACGAACTGCTGTCAAAAAATCCAAGTCTCGAACTAAACTTATTCCATCTTGAGGACCATCAGCTGCTTCGCGGATGTGTTGCTGCTTTCGAGCTCGACGAGGCGGTCTTTGACAAACGTGCCGGCGCGTTCCACAAGCTGTTTGCCGCAACTGAATGTCTGCCTTCCCTCACAGGCGCGCTGCTCGCGATTGGCGATTACTCGCGACAGATAAATACCCGCCTGTTTCAATTCGGTTCGAGCTCAAATCTCGCTCCGTGGCGTGAATTGTTGACTGCGGCAAACAGACCGAACCTCTCCGCTCCGCGGGTCGTTCTAGGGCACCTGCTTGACGTGGTCGCCAGCACCGAAGTTGATGTGGGAAGCATCCTAGGCAAGATTCAGCAGGACTGGCTCGATGCTGCGGCCGGCGCGCCTGGTTTGGGGTGGCGGTGGTACTTCGTGAAGTATCCAGCTATGCGCGAAAGTCGCTCGGGAATCTACGTCGGCTCGAACGGTCTTCTTGGTTACAGCGTCTGTATGCTGAACAAGAGCCAACTGAACAGTTGGTACCGTGACCCATATCTCTATGCAATTTATCGCGAGAGTGGAGTAGAAAATAGCATCGAAGATCCTTGGTTCACCGGCCATGAAACGGAGTCACGGTGGATGCGTCTGACTAAGAGTGGTACCGAACTTAGATGCGTCGCCGAAGGTTTGGTTCTTCGTCCTCCACCCTTAACGTCACACGTCGAGGCATTTTCCCGGATTTGCGCTCAGCATGGAGTCGGCGCCGACGGTGTGTTGCAGGTGCCTCAAATAGAAAGCGAAGGGGTCAACCTCGATGCTTGTGATCGAGTTGAGCTCGGCGCGGCACTGCTACGCGGTCTTGTTGAGGCTGGTTTCTAGACGGCGCCTGCCACTTGCTTCCTTTTCACTCGTTGCCGCCAAGAGAAGGCGGTGGCGATACGGTTTCATCACGTGGGGCGCGTGATCGAGATGATTCTTCCGACGTAAGGGACCACAGGTGCGTGAGCGCTGTTCCGGCACCACCTTTCGCGCGTGGTCGTGAGCAGCGATGTTCGGAGCCTTTGAGGGCTTCGACACATGACGATTTCAGAGCTTACGCTTAAGTCCAAGGATTCTGAGCCGGCGCGACGTTTCGAGGTGTTCACGGGTGCCGGCCGACGGCGCGAATGGTTGCCGGAGGAGAAGGCGCGGATCGTGGCGGAAAGCTACGATGCCGGCGAGACCGTGAGCGCAGTGGCCCGGCGATATGCATTGTCCCCGCAGCAGTTGTTCGCCTGGCGCCGGTCCGCGCGGGTGCCGTTGGCGAATGCGCCGGGACCTGAGCCGTTGTTTGTTCCAGCAGTGGTCGCGGCACCGGAGCCCGAACCGGCGGGGAAGCGTGCGAGATCGACGCGGAAGCGGAAGGCCGCGCGAGAAGCCGGCGTGATCGAACTGGAGATTGACGGTGTCGCCATGCGGGTCGGTCGTGGCGCCGACACCAGGACGGTGGCGGCGGTGATCCGTGCGCTGAAGGCGCCGTCGTGATCGGGCCGACGGGTGCGGTCAAGGTGATGGTCGCGACGAAGCCGGTAGACTTCCGCAAGGGGGCCGAGGGCCTGGCGGCGCTGGTGCGCGAGACGATGGGCGCCGATCCGTTCTCTGGCGCGGTCTACGTCTTCAGGGCCAAGCGCGCCGACCGGGTCAAGCTGGTGTACTTCGACGGCACCGGCGTTTGCCTGCTGGCGAAGCGTCTGGAGGACGGGAAGTTCTGCTGGCCTGCCATCACCGATGGCGTGGTGAGGTTATCGGAGGCGCAATTGCAGGCGCTCCTGGAAGGGTTGGATTGGCGGCGCGTGCATGACGCCCGCGAGACGCGCGCGCCGGTCGCGGCAAGTTGATTCCATGGGCGGCTAGAGGCGCTGGCAAAGCATTGGAATACATGATTGAATCGGCTTTGTGAGCAACCCGGCCGAGCCTCAGACCAACGATCCGATCGCGCTTCAGGCGATGCTCGCGGTGGAGCGCGCCGAGAACGAGCGGCTGCGTCAGATCATCAAGGAGCTGCAACGTCACCGCTTCGGCCGCAGGGCAGAGAGCCTGCCCGTTGACCAGCTGCTGCTGGGTCTTGAAGAGGCCGAGCAGGTCGAGGCCGAGGGCTTCGCGGCGCAGGACGCCGCCGATCCTGCCAAGCGCGAGGCTCACGCCAGGAAGCGCCGCGCCAACCGCGGTTCACTGCCCGCGCACCTGCCGCGTATCGAGCAGGTCATCGACATCCCCGACAATATCTGCCCGTGCTGCAAGGGGATGCTGCACGTCATGGGCGAGGATCGTTCCGAGCGCCTCGACATCGTGCCGGCGCAGTTCCGCGTGATCGTCACGCGCCGGCCGAAGTATGCCTGTCGGAGCTGCGAGGAGATTGTAGTGCAGGCGCCGGCTCCGTCGCGGCTCGTCGAGGGCGGCATCCCAACCGAAGCGACTGTCGCTCATGTGCTGGTGGCCAAGTACGCCGACCATCTTCCCCTGTATCGCCAGTCCCAGATCTACGCGCGCCAGGGCATCAATCTGGATCGGTCCACGCTCGCCGACTGGGTTGGCAAGGCGGCCTTCCTGCTCCGGCCGATCCACGAGCGGCTGTTTGAGCGGCTGAAGGCGTCCGGCAAGCTCTTCGCCGACGAGACCACGGCGCCGGTGCTCGATCCCGGGCGCGGCCGCACCAAGACGGGCCAACTGTTCGCCTATGCACGCGACGATCGCCCCTGGGGCGGGATCGATCCGCCCGGCGTCGCCTATCTCTATGCGCCCGACCGAAAGGCCGAGCAGCCACTGCGGCATCTGCGCGACTTCGTCGGAATCCTCCAAGTCGACGGCTACGCCGGATACCGGGCGCTGGCCGAGCGTAATGCCGTCAGTCTGGCCTTCTGCTGGGCCCATGTCCGTCGCCGCTTCTACGAACTGGCCCAGTCCGGACCCGCGCCGATCGCGACAGAGGCGCTCCAGCGCATCGGCGAGCTCTACAAGATCGAGAGCGAGATCCGAGGCCGCCCGGCGGAGGAGCGCTGCGCTGCTCGCCAGCAGAGAAGCCGACCCATCATCGACGCCCTCGAGCCGTGGCTGCGCGGGAAACTCGCGCTGGTCAGCCAGAAGAGCAAGCTCGCCGAAGCAATCCGCTACCCGCTGTCGCGCTGGGCTGGGCTTGGTCGCTTCCTCGACGACGGCCGCGTCGAGATCGACTCCAACGTCGTCGAACGCTCGATCAGGCCAATCGCCCTCAATCGGAAGAATGCGCTCTTCGCCGGTTCCGACGGCGGTGGAGAGCACTGGGCGACGATCGCCTCGCTCGTAGAAACTGCGAAACTCAACGGCCTCGACCCGTACGCCTACCTCACCGACCTCATCACCCGCATCGTCGCCGGCCATCCGCAAAGCCAGATCGACGACCTGCTGCCCTGGGCCTACACCCCCGCACCACTCAAGGCCGTGGCCTGAGAACAGCGGTTACACAGGTGCTGCGGGGGGACGTTCAGTGTGCAAACCCAACTTTACACTAAGACCGCTGTCGGGAACGCACGCAGTTTCCGTGGAACGACCGGACAGCGGCCAGCATATCGGCGCACACGGAGGCAGCAGGCGACGGATGCGACGTGGACAAGGATCCTCGGCGTGAAGCCTACCTGGCTAATAGGGTGTTACCTCAAGGCCTAGGCCGGAGGCTACACTGTCACAAATAGCCGCCGTCAACTGCCCGATCAAAGAAGGCGTGCCCCAGAGAGGGAGGGCAGCGCCCGCCCTGGCCCCTGTCCGGGCATTGCCGCAGGTTACATGCTATCCTGCGGAGGCGTGGATTCGGCCTGTTACTGAACAATATTGGCGGGCTTTCGGCGCTATCAACTACACGAGGAAAGAGTCGCGCCGGGGGCAACGGAATGAATAAGAAAGCAAACAAGACAGTACTCCAAGCCATACTGGACTGGTCGGCGGACCGTCCCCTCTGGCAAAGGGATGCGCTGCGCCGGATCGTGACCGGCGGGACACCCGATGAGGCGACTGTTACCGACATACTGGCGTTGTGCAAAAGGGAGCATGGGGCCGAAGGCGTTACGTTGGAAGCGGCGGTGCTCGAGGCGGCACATCTGCCGGCAACCCCGGTCGGCGGCGAATCCATAGCTCTGTCCAGCGTCGGCGACATTGCCGGTGTGAACCAGCTTGCACCGGGCCAGACCTTGCCGTTTGAGGCCACGGGACTGACGATCGTTTACGGGCCGAACGGGTCCGGCAAATCCGGCTACGGGCGTGTCCTCAAGCGGGCCTGCCGCGCCCGCAAGGCGGGCGAAATCATTCCCGACGCCTACAACCCGCCGCCGGCCGGCAAGGCAACAGGCACCTTCACGATCCTCAAGGACGGATCGGCCGAGCCGCCTGTCAGTTGGACGGATGACGGCAAGCCGGACGCGGTGCTGTCGGCAGTCAGCGTCTTTGACCGAGACTGCGGATCAGTCCATGTGCAAGAAAAGAATGAAGTGGCTTTCAGGCCCTTCGGGCTGGACATTCCCGACGACCTTGCGGGTGTTTGCCAGGCACTCAAACAGAAATTGAGCGCTGAAGAAACGCAGCTCACCGCTGTGCGTGACCCGGTGTTTGATAAGCCGACATGGAATACCGCCACGCCGGTGGGGGCGATCATGTCGATCCTCAGCCATAACACCAACCTGGCGGCGTTCGAGAAGCTCGGCGAGATGAATGCCGACGAAAGCGCAAGGCTTGCGCGCCTCGATGAGGACCTTCTGAAGAACCCGGCGGACGCCGCCGCCGAACAGCGGCTCTTTGCCGGGAACGTGCGGCAACTAATAGCGACCCTCGACAGGATCGCCACCACCTATGATGACGAACCGCTGATCAGGCTGAAGGCACTGGCCGACGCGGCCAGAGCTAAGCGGGCAGCGGCCAGTCTCGCCGCGCGCGATGCCTTCGACGGCCTTGCCATTCCCGGCGTCGGCGCAGGAATGTGGCGCACCTTGTGGGAGGCGGCGCGCCGCTACTCTGAACAAACGGCATATCCCGGCTCGCCCTTCCCGCCAGTGGGCGACGAAGCCTGCGTCCTTTGCCATCAGGCACTCAGCGCCGAAGCCAAGAGTCGCATGGGAGGTTTCGAGGCATTCATCCAGGCTGATGCCGAGTCGCAGGCGGCAAGCGCCGAGCAGGAATTCTCCGATGCTCTTGCCGCGTTCAGGGCGCGCAAGCTGGATGTGCGCGTGATGGCGCAGGCACGGCAGCGCATAGCGATTCAACATGCGAGCCTCGCCCGCAGCGTCCTGCGCTTCGTCGCCAGTGCGGATTTGCGTCGCCTTAAATGCCTCCGCGCGCTTTCCTCTCCTGATGCGCTTGTGCTGCCGGCGCTCGCGCCTTCGCCAAAAGCCGAACTGGAGACGCTGGCGGGCACGCTTGAAGCCTATACCGTGGAGCTTGACGAAGCTGCCGACATGGAAGGCCGCAACAAACTGATCTTGGAACGCGACGCCCTGAAGGACCGGGCGGCAGTTCCTGACCTGCTTGAAACCGCCAAGAAAGAAATTAAGCGCCTGGACGATCTGCGGATACTGCGCGCCTGCATCGCGGACACGGCGACCAACGCCATCACCAAGCTCGGGAATGACATCGCCGATAACGTCATCACCCCGAAGATGCGCGACCAGTTTCAGTCGGAAATCGTCCGTCTCGCTGCGGAAAAAGTACGCGTGGAAATTGTGCGGTCAGGCGGACAGTATGGCTCCCCTAACTATCAGGTGCGCCTTTTTGCCAACCCGAAAGCCAAGGTCCACATGGTCCTTAGTGAGGGTGAGCAAACATGCGTGGCCTTGGCTGCCTTCCTCACCGAGCTGGCAACGGCGTCGCATAAATCCGCGCTCGTATTTGATGACCCCGTGACATCGCTCGATCATCGCTGGCGCGAGAAAGTGGCGGAACGGCTGGTCGAGGAATCCAAGGCGCGCCAGATCGTCGTCTTCACTCACGACATGGTGTTTGTGAACGACCTGCACGACAAGGGCGCCCGCGAGCACCTTCCCATGAAGCTTGTCAGCCTGTCGCGCGGGCCTGCGGGCACAGGCATGGTCAACGAAGGGTTGCCTTGGCAGCATGCCAGAATCGGCGACCGGGTCGACAAGCTGGAAAAAGCGGCAAGGGAAGCGCGCAAGCTCTATGACGCGAACGATGAAGAAGGATATCGAGACGCCGCAGTGAAGATTTACGACCGGCTCCGGGCAACGTGGGAACGGGGGCTGGAAGATGTAGCATTTGCCGGGGTCATCCACCGGCACAGGGACTATATCGACACCAAGAATCTGAAGAAGGTGACGATCGTTGAAGGCGCAGATGTCGAAACTTTCCGCAAGAACTTCAAGAAATGCAGCGACCTGGTGGAGGCCCATGACCCGTCGCGCGCGCGAGACGGTGCCGTTCCTCCACCGGACGATATCCTTGCCGACATCAAAATCCTCGCCGACTGGGCGGACTCAATCAGGGCAAGGCAGAATGCCGTGACCTGACCCGCCCGAAAAAATAGACGTTCGCTTTGATGCTGGGCCAGGGATCGTGACCCGGTTGCGCCGCATTCTTACTGATGCTCACGCAGGCCAGCGCAGGGGGCCAAGGAACTGTAAAAGCCGTTTCTCAAGAGTCTCGCCCTCGTGCAATTCGCATTCCCAAAGGATCAGCAGGTCCCACCCCTCCTGCCGAAGCGCGTGTTCATTCTCAGCGTCTCGCTCTTTGGTGCGCGAAAGTTTCGGGACCCAATAGCCCGTGTTCGACGATGGCACCTGGGCGTCTCTGCATGCCGGGTCGGGATGCTGGTGCCAGAAGCAACCGTGAATGAAAATGGCCTTCTTGCGCTTGGTGAAGGCGATATCGGGTTTTCCCGGAAGATGGCGGGGATGAATGCGAAACCTGTATCCGAGCGCATTCAAGAGCTTTCTCACCGCGCGCTCCGGCTTGGTGTTCTTCGCGCGTATTGCGCGCATGATCTTGCTTCGCTTTTCGGGAGCAAGCGGGTCTGGCATAGCTTACGCTGCCTCAAAGCCATCCAGCAGCGAACCGATCCGGCTTTGCCAAGTAGCAAAGCGATCCTCCAGCATCGGTACAAAGATAATCATTACCTGCACCTGACCTGAAGAAGCCGTCATGGGAAGGGAAATGTAGTGGGCGCTGCCCCCTAAGGGGTTGCCAGTGCCTATCCAGGGATACGCCAATATCGCGTGAGTATGGCCGAAGCGGGCAGCGTATGTGACAACCTGGTAAATATCATCAAGGCTAATGCCATACTGGGCCGAAGTCGGGACAAGGCGTTTCCACTTTGTGTCGATGACAACCGAAACCGGGTTCGCCCCGTCGCGGCAAAGCTGGATATCCGGTATCAGTTCAAAAGCCCGGCGCCCGGAATGCGCACCGTCGCTCCACTTGCCAAAATACTGCCCCCTGGGCTGGCGTTGGGCGCGGTACCCGTGTGACTCGGCGACGCGGGTGATTACTGAGGCAAGGAAAGCTTCATAGACCCGTGCTGTAAACACAATCTCGGTGGCAGCATTCGCCAGCCCGGAAAAAAGTCCGGGTGCTTCACCGTCAAGAAGAGCCTTGCCCAGTTTCAGCAGCACTACATATTCGCGCGGAAGCCGGTCAGCTCGAATGCGGCGCCATTCACTCTCCGGTGACGACACGAGTGAGACATTGTCAAAGTCGCATAGCAGTTCATCGAGCTTATAGCGAACCGATCCTGAGACACGCGGGCGGAATTTAGCAAGCACAGCCTTGATGAACCGGTTTTCCGGTGTGTCTTCGTCAAGGGCTACCCACTCGGAAACGAAATGGCCCGGGCGTCGTATGGACTCGAATGCCTGGGCTGGAAAGACTGTCCTGCCACGGAGGCACCGGGTTGTCATTCGGGTGGGGGCGTATTTGCGGATAACCTGCCGGCGGCGGGCTTTGGCAAGAAGGCGGCAAAAGGCCAGCAGAAGCGCATGCAGGCGCTCACCTGCCTGTGTTACGTCGCCTTCGGCGAGTTCCATGGAACCCCCGGTGAGATTCGCCTGAAGCATCAATGAGATGTTGCGGTCCAGGGCGACTCGCTCTTCCGAGCCAAGGCTGGAAGACCCGATAGGCGCGACCTCAAGCTGGACATCATCACCGGGCGCTACCCCGGACCAGTTCTTCGGAACAAGGGTGTTGCCACGCAGGTCAAAATAACTGGCGGGGTCGGTGCCGGTGCGAGCTTTCCAGTTCTTGAATATCTGTTCCAGCTCGACAAAGGACAGTGGAGCGCCAGGAACACCTATGCGCACGGGTTCCCATTCTTCACATTTGATGGTGCGCCGGCTTTTCCCGTCCGACATTATCCATTTTCCGCAAGCGGAGCCGCCGCAGCAACTTCGTAAATCTTTGTGATGGCTCTTGCGGCGTAGGCCTCATCCTGCGGGCCGGATATCGCGCGGCCCGGGTCCCAAAAGCGGGGATCCAGCCGGAAACCAATCGCAACTTCATGTGCGCGATAGCCCAGTTTTGACGCGACATCACGGTCGATATTGAAGACCTTATCGAATGAAGTTTCGGGCTCTATCACCTGCAAAATGTTGTACGGCTCGCC
The DNA here is from genome assembly GCF_020165765.1 of Mesorhizobium sp. B264B1B. NCBI lineage: Bacteria > Pseudomonadati > Pseudomonadota > Alphaproteobacteria > Hyphomicrobiales > Phyllobacteriaceae > Mesorhizobium > Mesorhizobium sp. B264B1B. Next base: position 140,048 of record NZ_JAIUIS010000002.1, on the reverse strand, counting down.
GGGGGCATCACCCAATACCAGCAGCATGAGGCCGGCACTGCCGTAGAAATATTCGGTCAGCAGCGGGATAATCTTTCTCGCAAAGACCTCGATAAGGTCGGCAGTGCTTTTACAGCCCATGAAATAGCCGTGGCCAATGCAGTGATCGGCATCAAGCAAGTGCTCGATGCGCGCGTTGAGCGTGGTCAGCAGGCGTGACATATCGATAGGCTCAGAACCTGTCGTGCTGCCAAGCAGCGCGGGCTCAGGCGGGCATGCGATGAAGTCAAACCTGCGCCTCAGGGCGTGATCAACCAGCGCGATATTGCGGTCGGCAGAATTCATTGTCCCCAGGAAGTGTATGTTTGGCGGGAGATACAGGCGGCTCTCCAGCTGCTCAGCCCTCGGGTATTGCAACTCAACGCCGATCGGGAATTCAGCGCCGACACGCTTATCGGCTTCAAGCGCGGAAAGCAGCGGCCCCAAAATGCGGCTCACGTCGCCCCGGTTGATTTCATCTATGACGATGACGAATTCCTTGCCCGGGTCCTGGGCTGCCTTTCGGATCATGCGCAGGAACAGGCCCTCATGAATCCGGTAGGCGAGATCACCTTCATCCGGCTCTTTCTCCGGTCCGGCCTCATCGCCGGTGGAGTCTTCCTCGTCAGCGGCATCGCTGTCGCCAGCAGCCGCGGCGCCGCCCACTACCGGGCGTATTGACTCGATCACGTCCTCGTATTGAAGCGCGGGATGGAAGGTGATGAAGGCGACTTGCCCTCCCAATTCGTTGAACCGCGCGAACGCTGCCTCGGGCCCGTCCTTTTCGTTGAATGCAGCGTCTGCAAGTTTGACGGCCTCCTGGACAGCAGCCAAGGTTTTTCCAGTGCCGGGCGGGCCATGATAGATGCGAACGACAGACCGCGTTGACGATTTCCGGCGCAGTTGGAGGCGCAGGCTGGCGGCGGCAAGGTCCTGGAGCGCTAGTGAGCGGACCGGCTCGAATTCGTCGGTAGAGCGGAAGGGGTAAACACCTGTTGCCAGGGCGGAAGCGGACTTTTCGAGTGCCCGCAAATTATCAAGCAAAGCTTGTTCCGTAACACCGGCAGCATGAGGCTCGATGTCAATATACGATGCGATGATCTTCTTGGCCGTCGTCGTCCGCACGTCTTTCAGGATCAGGTTGTCCACACCTTGAATCGTGGCGAGGTCAATGCCGGCGACCTTCAGGACGGGGTCTTCAATCAAGCCGTCACGGTCCCAATCGTCCGGCTTAACCTTCCTGCCAGGCAATGATACGCCCGTCTCGCTCGCCGCCAGCCCCTCGCGGGCGGCATCGAACAGCAGGTTCGAGGCCAGCCCCAGCTGGCCATGTTTCTGGCCACCCTGGTAATGAGAGGCAATACCCGTCGCAACAACCTGCGCAGCAGGCATGGCGAGAATGGCGACGCGCCACCCGATATTGCTTTTGTGCGCAGGAAATACACTCTTCCTATAAATTCCGATGTTGATGAAATGGATGTCGCCAAGCCAGCTTGCGTAATCCGCCATGCCGAGGCCGCTGCTCTCGAGCCGGTGTCGAATCGGCTTGCGCAGCTCGTTGTTCCAAAGGTTGTTCTTGTTGTCAGCGGTGTACTCGCTGCACTCCAGGTCTATGCCCCACAACGCTTCCGAGAAAATGTCTTGCAGCAGCGCCTGGGCAGCGGCTTTCCTGCTTTCAAAGTCGGCAAGAGTCTTCGACCGTAGTAAATTCAAAAGTCCCATATTTCCCCCAAAGCCGGCAAACGCAGTGCCCCTCCGACTGTAGCCAAGCTATGCTGCACTCAGTTCGCGGCGCGTTTCGCGCCTTGCCGGAACAGGCGCGCTGAAGCGCAGGATGCTCAAGATGCTTTTCAGGGCCAAGCCAACGCCTTCGGCCATCAGCGGGGGAACTGCGTTGCCTACCTGTGAGCAACGCGCAACGTCGAAACGGCGGCGTGGCCCATTGATAGTGTAGCGGCCATAAAATTTGAAATCGTCAGGGAACGATTGCAGGCGCGCCATCTCGCGCACCGTTATGTTACGCGCTTCCAGGTAGTGAATATATTCATCAGGATGAGTTGTAATGGTCGAGACCGGCGCATCGGGATCAAGCAACACCTTTTTGTCTTTCTTCGTGCCATTGTCGAGCAGGAATTGCTTTGAAAGCCTGCCGGGGGGCTGGGTTTTATGCGCGAGCTTGTACAAGCGCTGAATACCTAGGCCGTGCTTGGAAAAGCGATGTGAATCGGGAACCGTCCCGCTGCGTGCGCCCTTTCGCATCAGCTTCGCATATTGGGATTTGGCGGGAACATACGGGGCCGCCTCGAACTTGAGCGAATCAGGGCACTCTACCCTATCGTCACCAGAAAGGTCGTGGATGGCCTCCGCAACGGTCACGGGGCGATTCAAGGGCAGCCCGTATTTGGATTTGATAGCAGCCGCAGCCGTTCTCAGCTCGGCTGTCATCAATTCTCCCAAGCTCGCTGCCGTAATACTGGAGCTTTCTTGGCGGAAGCCGAAAATCACAATTCGCTTGCGCGTTTGCGGCACCCCGAAAGCGGTTGCGTCCAAAACACGGAATGCCGCCACATAGCCCATTTTCTCCAGGCGCGCGATAGCGTCGTCGGCTACGGAAGCCTTGGCTTGACCCGGCTTGGAAACAAACCTGCGCCCCATGCCTTCCACATTTTCGATCAATACGGCGTCGGGCTGAACGATCTCGATAAAATCCAGCATGCGGTAAACCAGGTAATTTCGTTCGTCCTGCCCGTCACGGCGCCCGCCCACTGAGAACCCCTGGCAAGGCGGCCCGCCTGCCACGAGATTTACGCTTCCTCTCAAAGAGGCTAACCGCTTGCGCATCGCTTTGTCATCGAGCAATGTGACAAGGTCAAGGTGCTGAGTTGGCAGCCATTCCGGCCAGTCTGCAAATGCCGGGTACAGAGCGTCAGGGCCGAGGGTATTTTTAAAGAGCGTTTCAGCCGCCATCGGGTCCCGTTCGACCGCGAACAACCCTTTCCACCCGGCGTTGTGCAGGCCAAGAGTCAAGCCACCGCACCCCGCGAACAATTCGATCGAAATAGGTGCTGTAACTGCCGGCTTCCTATGATTATTATTTTTTGCCGGCATGGTCGCGCTCCCCGTTCTTCAAAAAGTCCATTTGCAAATGGAAAGCGTGCTTATCCAGATGCTCCCTTATCAACCGGGCTACGAGCGTACTTTTCTTGTACCCTTCCTGCCGGCAGTACTCGTCAAACCTCTCCGACTCATCCTTTGGAAGGAGGACGGAAATCTTCACAGTTGTCATAGGCGTCATCCCAGCGGCTCTGCCACAGGGTAGCGCAAAGGTACGCACCAGTCATCACTAAAGATAATAAATGAGTAAGAGTGCGCACTTTTGCGGTGTGGAGGCCTCCCTGGTGTCACTGCGAAGCGTAGCCACTTGGTGAACAAACATAGAACAAAATGGCCGCCGAGGTCAACATTGTCACCGCTCCCGCTTATGTCCCGGTCATTGTCGCCGCTCCCGCTTATGTCCCGGTCATTGTCGCCGCTCGCTCCCGCCGCAAACACGACGGCCTGATTCGCCCCTTTAAGGTTTTCGCAAAACTCGCCACAAACTCGCCACATGCAGAAAAAGACCGCTTCGGAGAATGGCGGATTTCTGCGGGTTACAGGGGACAGCATTTTTTTGTGGCAAAAACCGCGTTTTTCGACTTCGAATCGCAGAAACACCTTCTAAGCCGTTGATCTAAAAGGTGGGGCGGGTGAGGGGAATCGAACCCTCATAGCCAGCTTGGAAGCCGGGATGTTGGGTGCCTCTCTCGGAGATGTCAAGCAGGGGTCGTAGCGTCGGACTGCCCAGCAGCAGCTAGGCGATGAAAGCCAGGTCGGAGAGCATGGCGGTGAGGTTGCATTTCTGCATCATCACGAAAGGCGGTGCAAATAACGTGCTGCTACAATGTGCGAACGTCTGCTGTGGACACCATAATCGGCATTAGGTGGAGGGACTCAGGGTGAATCACCATTTTCACACTGAGACGACTCTGCCAAGGGTGGATCTGATCCTGGGTTAGTAACCGTCAGGGGCCCAGTTGTCGCCGCTCGCGATTTTACGCAGACGTATCCTGACAGTAGATTTCGAACATGGGATCCTCAGCGGCATCTACAGGCGTTTCTTCGTTCACTTGCGTTCCATCCAACGTCTTTCCGCTGGCAGGCGTGCTTTCTCGCTTAGCGCTCGGAGCCTACGCATCTCTTAGCGGCAGTTATGAGCGCCGCCAAGACGTAGCCGCCCAAACATGAACATTCGAGAAGTTCACTGATATGCTGAAGGACCTCGAGAACGGCGCAAGACTATATGACAAGGTTGTGGGCGAAGCGCGAGCAGCAAATTCGCTGTGTGGTTGGGGCTACGGCAGGGATGTATGGCGACCTTCAGGACATTGCGGGGGTGAACTGCACGTCAATGGAGGACTCGATCTGCTCATGATTGAGAATTCGCCTCAGCGGAAAGCGAACTAGGAGCCTGACTGACCCTCATGTTGCAGATTCCACCTCAAAGACCAAGTTTGAATATCAGCAGCCACTGTAGAGGGGGTTCTCAGCGTGAAATTTCAGTTTCACACTGAGATGTTTTCCGGGAAAAAGCCGGTGCTTGCGCTGTGAAGTATTCGCCCGAGACCTACTTTGTAACCGCAGTTTTCAGCGTTATTCCGGGCTGTTCTGGCACGGCAAAAATAGGAAACAATTAAATAATTCCTCTCCGAGAGGTCGGGCTTCTTAGAGCGGCACTCGCACGTTGCCGAGCCAGGGCTCGCGGTCTATCACATAGCAATCCGCCTAGCCGCCGCTGCGGCAGTCAGGGCAGTTGGAACGTGGAGGAAACCAATGCTCCCAGAAACGCTATCGGCCCTTGCAGCTTGGGGCGCTGCATCTGTTGCCGCTGTCGTGGCCGGGATCCAGTTCTTTATAGGTCAGAAACAAGCAGCGGCCGCATTGACCGCTGCGAATGCCGCGCTGATGAACGCCAAAAACGCCGGCCGGCATGGTATTGCGCGTTTTAGACAAGAATGGATCGACAAAGTGGTCGACGCGCTGTGCGAGCATCACTCGATTCTTATGACCACTGCGAATGGCGAAGGCCGCTCTGCCGGAGACGAAAGAAGGCTGGCTGCACTAGCAACCAAAATCGAATTGCTATTAAATCCCGATGAGCCCGACACGGCTGCCCTCCTGAAGGCAATGGAAGATATTTGGCGAAGCCCGGATGAAAAGAGTCGCGCCTCTAACGATCAAAAGATGGTAGTTATCGCTAGGCGTCTCCTAAAATCCGAATGGGTTCGCCTCAAAGACGAGTTGGGTAGCTAGGAGTTGCTTCCTCCTGCATGCGCGGCCTGTGATAGTTGCTTCGAAGCTGGATCAGGGCGCCCGCATCGAGATCGGGCAAATTTTCTGACTTTTGCACGCCAATTTGATGTTTGGCCGTCGGGGTGCGGCGTCGGCTCAGTATATCTTAGACCGGCCGCAAAGCGAAAAATGCGGTAGGATCGAGCTCAAAGTCGACAGCCCAGCGATCGGCTCCTGGAAAAAAAGCGAAGCAATTGAGAAGACTGGTCAACGAAGTCAAGGAACTCTAGAACAAGATCGCGGCGAGTGTCATTACCGCCGACAACGTGTTTCATACTTGGAGCGAGAACTGTCGGATGCACGATCCTATAGAGCCAGATGCCTCAATGCGCGTAGATCAGACGGGGAAGTCGACGTTGGAACTCCGGAAAACCCCGTTTTGGACCCAATTTAGCTAGCCAAAGTTCGCGGACAAGTTCGTTGCCAGCCACAAAGGCGCCCTCTCTTGCGTATCGCCTACTAGGAGGTACGAAATGAGGCGTCCCGACAAGCCAAGCTCAAAGTGAAACGCTCGCCAGGGAAGGAGTCGAGTTGAGTTTGAAATTGTCGCGGTATTGTCCAAACCTTCGTTCGACCTGGTTAATCGGAATATAGCGGATGTTTGCTGTCTTTGTCTCCGGAGCGTTTCGTTGCGCCTCGTTGTCCACGACCGAACGGGGAACCAGGTAAATCCACCTCATGTTAGTGCCGTCATTCGCCAAGATCACAATTGCCAGCCAATCGAACACATCGGTTGCGAGGTATTGGACGTAGGCCGCGCCTGCCTTGAAGGTTCGCGCTTTGACGGATATCCTTTGGGGAGCATCGTCGACTGGTTGTGCGATCACATCGTACGACGGCCAGTTATCAGGCACCTTCAGCGCGGGAACGCCCGCCAAGGTGAGTTCCGCCGCGACGATCATTTCCGCCGCATCACCCATTTGCTTGCTAGTGAAAGATCGTTCAGGCGGAGGCCCCATCCGCCATACATACTACACCGGGAACAAAGGGGTCCAGCGGCCAACGGTGTAATCCAGGCACCACCTAACCAGCAGCTTACTGTGAGGCGAGCGCAACATGCTGATTTGGCTTGTCATCTCGATCTTGGGATGACAAGAAATGTGACAGACGCGGACTTCCCTGCCAGTCGGCTCTCCCTTTCAGTGTGAAATACCCATTTTACACTATCAGGTTCAAGTGATCGCTGCCCCTAGTGAGATGGGCCGCTCGCTGCTCTTCCGCTTTCGAGAGAAAGTTTGGCAAAAGCAGTCTTTCGCCGAAGAAGACTGACCCATGACGAGATACTGGTAGCTGCATGCGGCCTCAAAGTAGGCTATGTACAGACCCGCCGGCGTTCTACAGGGGGGAATCAGTGGGACCGGAAATAGAAAGCGCTCGCGCCTTCGTCACTGGCGAGCATTTACTAAGCGCGGCAGAGCCTTCGCGACGTTCGACGACCTCGGACGCCTGTGCCGAAACTGTTATTCGCGACCCGTTGCGGACTCAAGCTCGCTCTCTCAAACCTTCGGAGCAAACTGATGCCGCCCGAGCCCCTTCTTGATTCTGACCAGGCGGAAGAGTTCGTTCTGAAGACTGACCAGGCGCCCGAGTTCTGGCAGTTCCTGAATGGGTTACGCGGCGATGACCTCCTCGTAGAGCTGATCGTTAATGAACTCGACGCGCGGTCATCGCGAACCGAAATCCGGTTCCAAACCGACCAACTGGTCTGTCTCGGAAACGGGGATCCAATCGACGCGGCTGGATGGGAGCGGTTGAGCTACATCAAGGGCGCAGGCCACGAAGTCGCGGCCAAAGTTGGCATGTTCGGGGTGAAGAACCATGGGCTCAAGGCGTGCTTCACACTCGGCAATAGGATTACGCTGCGGTCCGATGGCCAGCAGATCCTGCAAACACTGTTCAAGGACGGAGACAACAAACCTCCTTACCCCGGTGTACGCGTCCCACCGCGCGATGATCCGGGCGCGCCAGCTCGCGGCACCCAAATCGAAGTTCCCTATCGCCGCCGTCGCTTCTCGGTGCCGCACGGCGAGGCCATCGAATTCGCGGCTGTGACCGACCCGCAGATCGAGCAGGTGTTCAATCAGGCCGTGGCTACGCTGCCCAAACGGCTCCTGGGCGTCATGCGGCCAGGGATGCTCGAGCGATACGAGGTGGTCCTCTCGCACCACAAATTGGGTTCGCATACTTTCGTGTTCAGGGCCGGCCGTCTGCGCCGGGAGTCAGGGCTCGTCACCTACTTTCGGGAGTGCAGCGAGATTCTCGCAGATAGCGAGCGGCTGCTCGAACGCGAGCAGGCTTGCCTCACGCTATCGACCGGACGGTCACCCGGCAAAGCTCGGTTTTTCCAGTCGACGGAATACCGATCGGCAGGCAAGCGGCTGTTTCCCCGCAGCGGTCTCGTGATCGAAGTGGCCTGGGACGTGGACGCGGCCGGCAAGCTCAGACTGGGTACGGGACGATTGCGTTATCCCGTTGCGTATCCGGGAGATGAAACCGCCTCAGCGAGCGGAACCGCCGTGCACTACTCAGGGGCGTTTGTCTCTGACACCGAACGGCACGAACTCGCGGCGCAATCGGGAACATGGAACGATGCGATCATTTTGGGATCCGATGCGCTCTTTGCCGACGTCCTCGCCAAGCTGCTCATCCCGCGCCACGGCGCCAAGGCACTCGAACTGCTTGGCACCCTTTCCGGCGAACGGCTGCTGTCCTTTGCCAACCGCCTGTTGGCTGCTCGCGCATTCCCAGCAATCGACGCGCAGGGGAAGCCTGTCCGCCACAAGAAAGGGTCGCTGCTCGCCGTTCCAGTTTATAAAGGGAGATTGGGCGAATGGTCAGCTGCACTGGCTAAAGCCGCCCCCGCCTCATTGCCTATCCTCGATCCGAAGACCCCTGCAGCGCTGGTCCAGCTGCTTGCAGCCGGAAGCTGTGCCGGATGGGGCAACGATCACCTAAGATACGACGGACAAGATGTGCTGGATCGCCTGGCGGCCTCTGACGCCGAACATTTCCCATGGCGCAGCGAGGCGGAACGGCTTCGATCGCTGGGCGATCCGACCTTCGCGAAAGCGCATCTCGACGCGCTGCATCCTTTTTTGAGTGGCTTCGCCGTCGCCGTTCGCCCCAGCGGCGCCACCGCGTACCTACCGGACGGCGAGGGAATAGTTCATCCTCTGACGAGGCTGAAGCGTGGCGCGTCAATTCCATCCACCCTTCAGCTCGATGTTCCTCCCACTATCCATCCTAATCTCCGCGGGCATCCGGTCTTCAAGCTCGAAGGCTGGCATCTTGAAAGCTATGTACTACGCAACCTGCTGCGCGATGGCGATCTCGCGGACAAATCGGCTGCGGTCCGCAAGCGCTTCTTCAATTGGCTTGCCGCCAATCCAGACGAGCTTGCCCGTGACGACTGGCCCGCGGTCAAGAACCTGCCGATCTGGCCCGCGGTCGACGGTACGGTGCGCGCCTTCGATGACCTGTGCTTGCCGGAAGCCAAGGTCACGAGATTGTTCGGCGACCATATCGCCAGACCGACACGCGAGGTGCGCTTGCTCTGTAAGAAGCTCAAGGGCAGCAGCGCCCGGCTGACCTTGCGCGACGAACCAAGTTCAGCCGAGGTTATGGCCTTCTATTCGGATCGGCTTGCGGCGTTTCCGACCAATCGCCCACTGGAGGCGGGTGAGCGCTCCGCTTTTCACGAGTTCGAATCTGCGCTCGCAGTTCTGGTCAGTTCGAAGCGGAGAGCAGGAGTGCTGCGCTCGGTACGCGTGAGCGCGGTCGGGCTCAGCCTCGCGGGCGAGGTGAAGCCGGTCAAAGTGCTCGTTCGAGACAGCGGTGAGACCGCCCGGCTAGTGCTTCAGCCGAAGGATGTGCTTGATCGCCCGACGCTCGACCTTGATGCCGTCATACCGCCAGCGCGCAGCCCGAATGCGCAGATGGTCCTCGACGCGTTGCGCAATGACCCCGGCAACGAGCGTGCGCTTCTGCCGCGACTGGCGGTCATCACCGAGGCCGATGATCCCGAGATCGTATCGGACGTCTCCCAGATACCGTGCTTGCCCTTTGGGAACGGCCTGGTCGCTCCAGATCGTCTTGCGTTCAAGGGCAATCTCGGCGAACTCTGGGGCGGATGGAAGCTCCAGATTAGCGGTGAAGGCCTGGCCGACAACGTCCAAGAGCTTTATCGCAGGGCCGGCGTCATCCGCGGCATTCCGACTCCGGAGACTTCGCGCGCCTATTTCGAATGGCTCAATGCGCAGCCCCAGGAGACTCAAACCGCCCAGATCGGCTGTATCATGCGGCACCTTCATCACCCGAAAGGCGTCGACACATGGCTGACTCGGCCGCCCGAATTGGGCTGCATCCCGGTCGAAGATAATGGCGGGGTCGAACTGCTCACCGTCACGATTGCACGTCGTGTCGCGGTTGTCGATGACCTGCCCGAGCTCGCCGAGGCAATCCGGGGCGACACTCTCAATCCAAAATTGCGGCTGGCGATCCACAGCGTCCCTAACGTTCGAAATCCGATCGCCGATGAATTACGGCACTGGCAGATCCCGGTGCTTTCGTCGCTCGCAACGGAGCCAGTCAACCCTGCTGGCCGTGACCAGGAACTTGCTTCTGAGAGTTATCTCAAGACCGTTTATGCAATGGCAGGCGCGAACGCCGGCAAGTTGTTCCGGAAGCAGCTGCAGGAATTCGACGTTTCTCAGAGCCTAATCGAACCGCAGTTCCAACGCCGGTTGCTAGCAATCAAGCGGGTAGTGATCGCGAGCGGTCTGACCGTCCAGTTCAAGGTGCGTGGCCGCCAATATCGAGCGGCACGCGAATGGGTAGTACTGCCGAACGAAATCTGGCTCGATCGCGACGGCGATCTCGACGACCTGCTGATGAAGGCCATCGCAGACATCGTATTCCTGACGCCCCGGCTCCGATGGCTGAGTTCGGTCCTGAAGGACGCGCTTCGCCACCGCACCCGCGATTTTCGGGCGACACAGGAATCAGACAGCGATGAGCAGGACGGCTATGACGAGAAATCCGCCGAGGAAAAAGCCGGCGAATCTTCGCGGCCGCATCCAGGATCGGAGCCCGATCCGAATCGTAACAATCCAAACCCGGGCGAGCTATATTCCGGCGGCGGCATCCGCAACACGTCACGGAGCAACGGAAGCAATCGACAACCAGTGGTCGCCGAGGATATCCAACGCGTGCAGCTGAAGACGGATCATTATGCGTCGCATTGTCAAATCGAGCTTGCCCGCCGATCGCCCGAGGAACTGGCGCCGGTCGGATCTTATGCGCAACATGCAGAAAATCGCATCCGTATGCTCGAAGGTCATCACCCCGACAAGACGTCGGCTAGTGGCGCTCGCCATGCCGGCAACCTTCTTATCCTCTCAAAGGTCAACCACGACGGGATTGGTACGCGGTTGAGCCGCGCCGACGTTACGAAAGCACTTCGCGACCGGTGGACGCCGCACCGTATAGCGCAATCCGATGGATCGACCTGGCTCGATGGCGGGATCGCGCGGGCCGTCGATCGGGTATCGGGCGAGACCATTCCCATCTTCTTCACAAACTGGCATCGAGACTATTGGTTGAAGATGGCGCCGACTTGAGGAGAGCTGTTGCGAATGCCGGTCGAAGCTACGACCCTTCCATAGGTGTACCGTTCTGCTCACCTTCTAGATCTCAATCGATCAAGACCAAATCGAACGACCAAGGCGCAAAGCCGACAAAATGTCGGGCCCCGCGAGAATAGAAGGCCGGCCAATTTGCGGCAGCGCCTTCCGACAGAGCAGCCACTTCTGTCGGAAGGCAGATGAGGAGCGTCGCACCCTTGAGAAGATTGCGAGGCCCATGTGCAGGGTAACGTTCTCAGTCGGAGCCGAGTAGTATCCAGTAGACTCGCCCTTCTGCGCAGATTGCTGAAGGCGTCTTGACCGTCAGCTTAGGCTTTTTGCCGCCTTCAGTCTTGGCCAAGCCGAGCCTGCGCAACTCCTGCAACATGGCCTTGTGGTCCACGAACTCCAACTGAAACCGTTCTGACGGGATGAGCACCGCCTTTTTTCCGTCCCGGCGGAGTAAGTACCCTGGCGATCCACTAAATTTCTTGAAGCTCACGGGACCTGACATGGTCTTGACCCGTACGATGGCGTCGCCCTGCTCCCGAGCGTATTTCTTCACGCGCTCCAGGGCGGAGGATGCGGTGCCTCCGGTTTTCACCGATCGCCCCTCCATCCGGTCAAACACATTGAGCAGGCTTTTCGTCAGGCCCCCCCATTCCTCAGGCAACAGCCCCCATCTCCGGGCGAGCGTGCCAGCCGCAAAGATCATCGCGAAGACCGTTTTGACGCGCTCGGATGTACCGTCAGTTCCACGACGCTGTCTGAGCTGCTCGAAGAATGCAGCCATCCATTTCGCAATTTGCCTTCGAAGCTTATCCTCGTCCTCCGCTGCAGCTTCGACCAGCCGGGCGGCAAAGATCCTCCCAGGATGGGCGTAGTTTCGAGCGCAATCTTTGCGAAGTTCCGCTGCAGCTTCGCTCGCATCTTCGTAGCGGTCGGGAACTGTATCCAGTACTCCGCTCGCTTTGCTGACGTTGATCGTCACCACCCGAGAGCTCACGGCCCCTAGGACCGTCTTCGACGCCTTGATCAACTGACTGAGCGCCTCATTGCTGGTGCTCAGCAGGGCCATGCGGACGTCGGAAGACATCACGGGGCCAGCCAGCCGCTCCCTGGTCCCAGTGGAAGCGAACCGAAAGCTGGCCGCTCGGATTAGATCGGCTTGTTCGCGGGCGTTGCCGCCAGCCATGTTGACCTCATCCAGCATCAAGAGCATGTCGGAATGCGAGACCTTCAATGGATCCAGACTGCCTAAGGTGCGGTTCCAGGTCTCACCACCACCTGTGTCGCTGTCCGGATCCCCAGCCCAAACCGATGCCGCCAGAACTGCGAGCGTTGACTTTCCAGTCTCGGGCTCCCCAACCAACTCAATCTGCGGATTGAAAATCCCAGCTGGAATGAAGCGAAGAAGGGCAGGCACGAACGCGTAGGCAAGCATGACCAATGGTAGCGGCTGGTTTGCAACCACCCGTCCGACTCCTGTCAACCAAGCGTCCAGGGTGCCTGCCATAGCGAATTTCGGATTGATCTCGAAGGCGACAATAATCTTCTCATCGTGGTCCTTCGGAGAAGCTATCGTCCCGTCACCGAAGACGAATGACTTACCGCACCAGCCCGGATGCTCAGCGACATTAGCCGGCCTGTAATCCGACGCATCCTCGATGAGTTTCTTGAAACTGTTCTTGGATTTGGTCATCAACAGCGTGCTACCCGGGCCACTCAGCTTGGCAAAAACTGCCTTCTCGTTGACAAGAAGCTCCTCCAGCGAGAACCAAGTCGAGCGCGAGGCGGTGCCGTAGTTCACCCAATGGGTTCTGTTCTGGTCCTCGACTAGGTCGAGAATGCAAGGCGCTTCCATCGCGCTGCTGTGTTTGGCAGTGCCAGCTCTTTCGCTTGTGGGACCCGATCCGTTCGATTCTAAAGTCATGACTTCCCTTTCATTTTTCGTATAATTCCCACCTTCCCACCTCGACGGGGTGATAAGCATAAAATTCGGAAGGGGGTTGTTGATTGACGTTTAGGCTGACGCAGTGTTGTCGTTAAAAGGCTATAAGTATGCTGTGCGATGTACCTCCTGAGTATGTGTTTGTATGATTCACGCTCGTTTTCGACCGATCGAGAAATACACAAGCTATCGCGAGAGAAGGAAATCCCCTGATCGATACGTGCACTTGTTGGCGATCATGACATCTGCCAGCTCTTGTTTGTGCAGCCAGGCAAGAGCTTGGTTGTGGTAGGGGAGGACGATTCTATTTCCGTCTCGCCTTCTTTTTTTCTTGCCGTTAACTTCAACGACGGCTTTCTGCGGCCAGAAAGCTTTGAAGAGGTAGGACAGCTGCTTTCTCCTATCGTTCACTGGTTGCGCCACGATAGGAGCTGCTCCCGTGAACGTGCGCTCGTAACCCCAGCGACCCTTAAGTGCGGGTCGGATCGCCTGAGCCTTTTGGCGTGTCGTCACGAGGTGGTAGTGGAGTTGATATCTCCGGCTGGTCGGCTCGAACTCACCGTGGAGGAATCCGACTAGGAGGCCTTTCTGGGCAAGTATGCCGGCTCTTTCGAGATGGGTTCGGAACTCGCGCTTGATTGCTGCTGCGCTGGTTTTGTCGAGGGCTGCTGGGCTGTAGAGCCAGTGGCGGTTGATGACGGTAACGACGTTGAGGTCATCGTCAGGGATGTTCTCAACCGCCTCGATCAAAGCCCCGATAATTTCGGCGCGGAGCTCCCTCATGTGCAGAGAGGAAGCCAAGGTGGATCGTGGTTCCGGGCTGATCAGACCGAGGCGCAGAAGCCTTTGAAGTTCTTTGGTTCGCGATCGAAATTTCGCGCAGGCCTGGAGCAGTTCGAGGCGTATTTGGTCCTCGTTCTTGGAGAATGACCGCGTTTCGAAAGATCGCGCGTCCTCCTCCCACTGGTTGAGGGATTGCATGTGTTCACCTTGATGTTAATTGAAGCTGGGAACCGCCCAGGACAAGCTACAGCGAGCCGGCCGTCGGATTTGACGAAAAGCTGAGCCGATAGATGGAGTGGCTATCGTTTCGACGAGTACTCTTCACTGACCGAGAATGTTTGGCCCCAAAGTTTGGTGTCCCAATTGGCAACGTCGCTTTCGAGCCAGAAGCGGTGGCCCTGCATGTACGTCGGCTCGGGAAAGGCAAGCGCTGCATCTTTTTGCCAGCGCCATAGGGTCTTTTCGCTGATCTCGAAGCGGACGCAGACCATCTCGGCCGTAAGGGTGGTTTCGAGCGGTCTGCATGAAGTCGCGGTTATTTCTTGCAGTTTGAACATGTTGTCCTCTCTTAGGGATTGATTGCGTGCACCGGGAGCTCCTGATGGTTCATCCGTCGATCAAATCGCTCACCCTCAGTACCTTTACGGTGGGGCGCTTTCCCTCCCGGCCACGTTTCTTGGTCGCGCATGAGGTTGAACGTCCCATTCGGAGAGGGCAGTCTCTTTCCAGTAGCGGCGACTTTGGATGTACATCGGGGACGGGAAAGCGAGGTCTTTGTCTCGGGCCCATCGCCATAGGGTCATCGGGCTCACGCCATACCGCGCGCAAACCGCTCTTGCGTTCAAATATCTGATCTCCGGTGATGTCATGGTGCACCTCGTTGTTGATTGCGACGAGGTGTAGACCAGCGGCAGGATCGTGAGAGGGGGGAAACGGGGGAAATAGGGTAAACGCGAGGGGGGAAATGCGCGCGTTAGCTCTTCGTCGTCATTCGTTTTTCATACATCTTGTCGAATGTTGTGATAAATTTTCTCAGATCCTTCCGATCAGGAACGCTTTTCGTTTCCAGCTTGAAGAACATCTCCAATTCGATTGTCGACGGACAGGATCCTTCAGCAACATGGTAGGCGGCCACATAAGCCGCTGCAGCTACCCAATCGTGTATCATGGGAGCTCCAACACGGGCTCCGATCTTGGAAGAATGCTGAGAGTCTTTTGCCAGGGCGTCGCCTGCACCCGGAGCGATTTTTGCTTCGGTCTGGTTGGTGTTGACCGTGACCGGAGGTTCGAGAGCAGGTTGGTGCGTTTTGACGGGTCTCGGGCGAGCCGTCGGAAATTCCTTAAAGACTTGATCAGCGTTTAAACGCACCCCAAACGCTTTGTATGACCTGGGTTCATCATCGAGTTGGTCGATTTCACCATCAAAGTCCGATCCCTTAGTCGAACCTTGCGCGTCCGCGCCCGGCTCCAGCCACAATTCGTCTGTTGTAGATGGGGTGTGCCATTTGAGCTCTCCATCAAAAAGGTAGTAGTAGCCGGGAGGTTCGTGGCCTACATCGAACTCGACGTCATTCTTGCCGAATCCGAGTTTCGCTTTTCTCCAAACGGAAGCCACAATAGCAAAATCACTTCGATCGTCGTCGCCG
This sequence comes from Mesorhizobium sp. B264B1B, assembly GCF_020165765.1. Taxonomy (NCBI): domain Bacteria; kingdom Pseudomonadati; phylum Pseudomonadota; class Alphaproteobacteria; order Hyphomicrobiales; family Phyllobacteriaceae; genus Mesorhizobium; species Mesorhizobium sp. B264B1B. The sequence goes on along the minus strand of NZ_JAIUIS010000002.1, from coordinate 124,641 downwards.
CCTTCCAGCCAGAAGACCCGAAAGAGCTCTGCGACGGCGTTAATTTTAGAATCGGCCAAAGCCTCAAGCAGTCGACATTCGGCCACGTCCACATCTTTGAGCGCCTTGGAGATTTGCCGAAACGCCGTTCCGAGGCTAATCCATTCTCCATCAATCAATTTGCTGCCTCCCGTGAGCCGGACTCGAATACCCTTCGCAAAGGCGGGGACGGTGGGCAATACTCGATTATGAAAAGCCCAGCCGGCTTTACCCACAGCGTTACCCGGCGCAGTAAGAATTAGGGTTTCTCAGGCAATAAAATAAGCTAAGTGATTGATTTTATTGGTGCCCCCGGACGGAATCGAACCGCCGACCTTCGGTTTACAAAACCGCTGCTCTACCAGCTGAGCTACAAGGGCATGCGGCACCGGTTAGCCATATTTGCGGCGCCAGTAAAGACAAATGTCGGTTTTGAGGCGCTCATGAACGCTGCCGGGCAACAGGCACGGCATCCTGAAAACGGCCAATTCGCTTCCTATATCTACGGCAGGTGCAATCGCTTGGGCGAGGCTGCCGCATGATCAGATTTGTCATCATCCTGCCGATCGTCGTCATAGCCTGGATGCTTCTGGTGAAGCTTATCAGGAGCGTCAAGAACGCCAACATCGACTGGACCGGTGTCACCACCATCATCGGCTTCATCGCGCTCGCCTTCTGGCTGCGCCATGTCACGGGCATGGGGTGGTGAATAGTAGTCAGTAGTCAGTAGTCAGTAGTCAGTAGTCATTAGTGGGTAGTCAGCCTGCTGCTCATAGCTCACTACTCACGATTCATCCCGTCTCCGGCCTTGCCGAAAAAAATCTCCTCCACCTTTCGAACCTTTTCCCGCGCCGCCCCGACTGATGGTCAGAGGCGAATGGGTCGCCTCGATCAAAAGATCCAGGAGATCATCATGTTCAAGCGCACTCTCGTCTCAGGCCTCGTTGCCATCTTCGTCGCCACCGGCGCGCTCGTCGGCACCGTCGGCACGTCGTCAGCCCACGGCATGCACGGCCATCATCATCACCACCACAACCATCACAAGAAGCACTTCAAGAAGTTCTGGTGGAAGCACCACAACCATCATCACCACAAGCACGGCAAGGTGATCATCTTTCTTTGATGGAGGGACCCAATTCTCCCGAAAGGGCGGCTTCGGCCGCCCTTTTTCGTTGGGCGAAATGGGACGGTCATCAATGTCTAGCCAGGCCCTTGCAGGCCGCCGTCAGCATGACCTCCTTGGTTCACGTTCAAAAAAGATTTGAACCTTTTTCTTGTGCCGAACGACAGATGATCAAGAGGCGGATGAGTCGCCTCTCCAAACGAAGCAAGGAGATCGTCATGTTCAAGCGCGCACTCGTTTCCGGCCTCATCGCCACCGCTGTCGCCGCCACCGCACTGGTCGGCACCGTCCAGCCCTCGGCGGCTCATTCGCATCACCACCACCATGGCATCGGCATCGGCATTGCCGCCGGCGTCGGCGGTTTTGTCCTGGGCAGCCTGCTTGCCCAGCCCCGCACCGTCTACGTCGACGAGGGCGGCGGCTCGTGGCACGTCCGCCGCTGCTTCGATCGCTATTCGAGCTACGATCCGGACTCCGACACCTACATCGGTTACGACGGCTATCGCCATTACTGCCGTCTCTGAGAGGAGGAGCACCGTTCAGCACCAGAAGAGGGGCTCAGGCGAGCCCCTTTTCTACGCTTGGATGGCGGCACACCTGTTGGATTAGCCGACTTTCACGGAGACGCCTGAACCCTCGGTCATCGGCTTTTGTCGATGCGATCGGCAATGTACAGGCATTTCCCGAAGGCCTAATCTGCTGGGCGATAATCTGCGGGCGATATGGGGGAGGGTGATCCTAGGACGAGCAGGACCCGAAAGAGGAACAGGTCGAAATCATTTTCCGCAACGGCACGGTCACGGCCGTTGGCATCCTGCTGGCGTTTTCCCTGGGCTTCATCACGCATTGGGCCGCCAATCCGATCCCGTGGCAGACCTATCATCTCGTCGCCGTGCTGCCGATCCTGGCCGGCATCGCCTTGCAGATGCGGGCATTGTCGCTTCTGCTCGACACAAAGTGCCTGCGGCTGAGCGCCTATGAACGCGCCAACCGCATCTTCATCACCGGCCTCGTCTTCACCGCCTGCGGTGTCGGCATGGCGATCCTGCTCGATTTCTTCGATCTTGCGAGCAGAAGCGCGCTGCCCGGAGCAGGTTGATCATCCGGTTTGCACGCCGCCGATCATCTTTGTGACCTCGGCCGCGGCGCTGTGCACCAGCGGGCCGATCTCGGCCAGCCGTTCAGGCGTCACCCGAACCGTCGGGCCCGACACCGAGACTCCGCCGATCGGCTCGCCGAATTCGTTGAAGATGGCTGATGCCACGCAGCGCATGCCTGGATGCCGTTCCTCGTCATCGACCGACCAGCCGCGCAGCTTGATCGTCGCGAGATCATGCGCGAGGGCAGGGATGTCGGACAGCGTCCTGTCGGTAAAGCGCTGCAGGCCGGCCTTGCGCAGGATGGCTCCGACGCGCTCCGGCTCGAGATGGGCCAGCACCGCCTTGCCGATGCCGGAGGCATGAAAAGGGCTGCGCGTCCCCGGTCGGAAGAAGGCGCGAATTGCCTGGTGCGTCTCGACCTGGCTGACGAACACCACGCAATCGTCCTCGGCGACGCCGAGATTGGCGGTCTCGCCGGTTTTCTCCATCAGCTCCTGCATGACGATGCGCGCGCGGTCGACCAGCTTGCGGCGGCGCAGGAACGCCGCGCCCATCCGATAGGTCTCGACGCCGATCGACCAAAGCTGGTCCGAACTGTCGAACTCGACCATGCCGTGGTTTTCGAGCGTCGTCAGCATGCGGTAGGCGGTAGAGGCGGCCAGACCGCTTTGCGCGGATATCTCGCTCAGCGATAGGCCGCTTCCTTCGGCAACGATGGCCAGGATGCGCAAGGCCCGGTCCAACGACTGCACCGAAGCCGCTTCCGAGGGGCCGTTGAAGGCGCGCGGCCGGCCGCGCTGGCGTTTTTCAGCGGTTTCCATTTACGCCATCATGCACGATTTTCCCGAACGGACAATGAAAAAGTTTTTCACGCGTTCTGCATTGCCACTTTTTGGAAAACAAAAAGAGAAAGGAAATCAATTGGCAACGGCAGCTTCCTAGAAATGAAAAAATATTCTGAAAAAATTGAAAAATAGCCGGCTTGCTGACATTCTCGGTCATCCAACAATCACAACCCTGTGGAGGGTCGGAACAATGGCCAGGATGCGCGCTGTCGATGCTGCGGTTCTCGTTCTCGAAAAGGAAGGCATCGCCTGCGCCTTCGGTGTGCCGGGCGCGGCGATCAATCCGCTCTACTCGGCCCTGAAGGCGAGGGGCACGATCCGCCATGTGCTGGCCCGTCATGTCGAGGGCGCGTCGCACATGGCCGAAGGTTTTACCAGGGCCAAGGCAGGCAATATCGGGCTCTGCATCGGCACGTCTGGCCCAGCCGGCACCGACATGATCACCGGGCTCTACTCGGCCGCAGCCGATTCCATCCCGATCCTCTGCATCACCGGCCAGGCGCCGCGGGCGCGGCTGAACAAGGAGGATTTCCAGGCCGTCGACATCGCCGCTATCGCGTCGCCCGTCGCCAAATGGGCGGTCACCGTCATGGAGCCTTATCTCGTGCCGATGGCGCTGCAGAAGGCATTCCACCTGATGAGGTCTTCGCGCCCGGGACCGGTGCTGATCGACCTGCCGGTCGACGTCCAATTGGCCGAGATCGAGTTCGACATCGACGCCTACGAGCCGCTGGCGCCGTTCAAGCCGGCGATGACGCGCGCCCAGGCCGAAAAGGCTCTGGCGATGCTCAACGCCGCCGAAAAGCCGCTGATCGTCGCCGGCGGCGGCATCATCAATGCCGATGCGTCGGACCTGCTGATAGAATTCGCCGAGATTACCGGCGTGCCCGTCATCCCGACGCTGATGGGCTGGGGCGCGATCCCCGACGACCATCGGCTGATGGCCGGCATGTGCGGCCTGCAGACCTCGCACCGCTATGGCAACGCGACGATGCTGGAAGCCGACTTCGTCTTCGGCATCGGCAACCGCTGGGCCAACCGCCACACCGGTTCGGTCGATGTCTACACCAAGGGAAAAAAGTTCATCCATGTCGACATCGAGCCGACGCAGATCGGCCGTGTGTTCGCCCCGGATCTCGGCGTCGTCTCGGATGCGGGGGCTGCGCTGAAGATGCTGCTCGACGTCGCCACCGAGTGGAAAACGGCCGGAATACTGCGCGACTGGTCGGGCTGGGCGAAGGAATGCCAGGACCGCAAGAAGACCATGAAGCGCAAGACGCATTTCGACCAGGTGCCGCTCAAGCCGCAGCGCGTCTATGAGGAGATGAACAAGGCGTTCGGGCGCGACGTCACCTACGTCACCACGATCGGCCTGTCGCAGATCGCCGGCGCGCAGTTCCTGCATGTCTACAAGCCCCGCAACTGGATCAATTGCGGCCAGGCCGGCCCGCTCGGCTGGACACTGCCGGCAGCCCTTGGCGTGCGCGCCGCCGATCCCGACCGCACCATCGTGGCGCTGTCGGGCGACTATGACTTCCAGTTCATGATCGAGGAACTGGCGGTCGGCGCGCAGCACAAACTGCCCTACATCCACGTCGTCGTGAACAATGCCTATCTCGGCCTGATCCGCCAGGCGCAGCGCGGCTTCTCGATGGATTACGAGGTCAGCCTTGCTTTCGAGAACATCAACCGATCGGACGATCCCGAGGCCGGCTACGGCGTCGACCACGTCGCTGTTGCCGAGGCGATGGGCTGCAAGGCGGTCAGGGTGCGCAAACCGGAAGAATTCGCCGGTGCCTTCATGGAGGCGCAGCGGCTGATGAAGGAGCATCAGGTTCCCGTAGTGCTCGAATTCATCCTCGAACGCGTCACCAATATTTCGATGGGCACCGAGATCGACAAGATCACCGAATTCGAAGACCTTGCCGAACATCAAGAAGATGCCCCGACAGCGATCGTCATGCTCGACTAGGACGGAAGAAGGACAAAAAGAATGCCGCGTTTTTCAGCCAATCTTTCGATGCTCTTTGGCGAGCACGATTTCCTCGATCGCTTCGATGCCGCTGCCCGCGCCGGCTTCAAGGGCGTCGAATATATAGGCCCCTACGACCATGCCCCCGAGGTGGTGGCCGCGCGGCTGAAGAAGAACGGCCTGACACAGGTGCTGTTCAACCTGCCGGCGGGCGATTGGGGCAAGGGCGAGCGCGGTATCGCCGTTTTGCCGGACCGAGTGCCGGAATTCCGCCAGGGCATCGCCAAGGCGATCACCTACGCGCAGGCGCTCGGCTGCTCACAGGTCAATTGCCTGGCCGGCATCGCGCCCGCCGGTGTCGACCGCAAGGTGCTCGAGGATGTCTTTGCCGAGAACCTCGCCTTCGCGGCGGAGAAACTGGAGCAGGCCGGTATCAAATTGCTGATCGAGCCGATCAACACGCGCGACATTCCAGGCTTTTTCCTCAATTATTCCGACCAGGCGCTGGCGCTGATCGACCGCGTCGGCTCGAAGAACCTGTTCCTGCAATACGACATCTACCACATGCAGATCATGGAGGGGGATCTCGCCCGTACCATCGAGGCAAACCTCGGCCGCATCGCGCATATCCAGCTTGCGGACAATCCCGGCCGTCACGAGCCGGGGACGGGCGAGATCAACTATCCCTTCCTCTACGAGCACATCGACCGCATTGGTTATTCCGGCTGGGTCGGGGCGGAATACAAGCCGAAGGCGGGGACCGAGCAAGGGCTGGGTTGGTTAAGGGATCTGGCCGGGCAGGGAAGTGCCGCGGCTTAGCCGTCGAAATCGAACTCGCGTTCCTTCACGCCCTCCTCTGGGCGGAGGTCGGATGTCACCGGCGGCTTCGCTAAATTTTGAACCGGGAAAGTTGGGGCCAGCGCCGAAACTGCCAATCTCCCCACCTGTGGGGGAGATGGCCGGCAGGCCAGAGGGGGCGTGAAGGAACGCAACCTCAACAAGACGGAGAACCACAATGGAAACCATCGGCTTCATCGGCCTTGGCATCATGGGCGCGCCGATGGCGGGACATTTGCTGGACGCCGGCTACACGGTGATCGCCAGCGACCACCGCTCCAGGCCACAGGCCGAACTGGTGGCCAAGGGACTGAGAACTGTCACCGGCCATGCCGCCGTGGCGAAGGCCGCCGATATCATCATCACCATGGTGCCTGACACACCGCAGGTGGCCGAGGTGCTGTTCGGCGACAACGGCGTCGCATCAGGTCTTTCCAAAGGCAAATTGGCCATCGACATGAGCTCGATCTCACCGATCGAGACCAAGGTCTTCGGCAAAAAAATCAACGAACTGGGCTGCGACTATCTCGATGCGCCGGTCTCGGGCGGCGAGGTGGGAGCCAAGGCCGCATCGCTCACCATCATGGTCGGCGGCGAGGAGAGGGCGTTCGAGCGCGCCAGGCCCGTTTTCGAGAAGATGGGCAAGAACATCACCCTGGTCGGACCGAACGGCGTCGGCCAGACCACCAAGGTCGCCAACCAGATCGTCGTCGCGCTGACCATTGAAGCCGTCGCCGAAGCGCTTGTTTTTGCTTCAAAAGCCGGCGCCGACCCCGCCAAGGTCAGGCAGGCGCTGATGGGCGGGTTGGCCGCCTCGCGCATCCTCGAAGTCCATGGTGAGCGCATGGTCAGGCGCACCTTCGCGCCGGGTTTCCGCATCGAACTGCACCAGAAGGATCTCAACCTCGCCCTGGAAGGCGCAAGGGCGCTCGGCGTCTCCCTGCCCAACACGTCGACCACCCAGCAACTGTTCAATTCCTGCACCGCCAATGGCGGCGCCAGGGAGGATCACTCGGCCCTGGTCAGGGCGCTGGAGCGGATGGCCGGGCATGAGGTAGGGCAGTAGGGCAGTAGGAGCCGCCCGTTCCGGCCGATTTGGAAACCCTACTGCCGTACTGCCCTACTGCCTCAGGAATTTCCGTGCCGCATAAAGGCTTACCGCCGCCGCGTTCGACACGTTGAGCGAGCGGATGGCGCCGGGCATGTCGAGGCGGGCCAGTGTCGTCACCGTCTCGCGCGTCTTCTGGCGCAAGCCCTTGCCTTCCGCGCCCAGCACCAGGGCAAGCTTGTCGCCGGCAAAGCTCGTTTCGAGTTCGGCCGGGCCGTCCGAATCGAGACCGATTGTCTGGAAGCCGGCCTCATGCAGTTGCGCGAGCGCGTCGGCCAGGTTCTTGACCTCGATCTGGTCGATATGTTCGAGCGCGCCCGAGGCGGATTTCGCCAGCACGCCCGATTCCTGCGGGCTGTGGCGCGCCGTGGTGATCAGCGCGCCGGCATCGAAGGCGACCGCCGAGCGCAGGATGGCGCCGACATTGTGCGGATCGGTGATCTGGTCGAGCACCAGCACCAGCTTTGTATTGCCGAGAGCGTCGAGGCGCTTGGGCTTCAGCGGCTCGGCCTCGATCAACGCGCCTTGGTGCACGGCATCCGAACCCGTGATCTTGTCGATGTCCCTGGGTTCGACCAGCTCCGCCTTGAAGGGCAGAGCCGCGAGGTCGGCCAGTCCCAGCCGCTCGGCGGCATTGCGCGTCACCAGCATTTTCCGGATCTTGCGGCGCGGATTGTCGAGTGCCGCGCGCACCGTATGCAGGCCATAGAGTCGCACCAGCCCGTGGGCTGCGTTCTCGCCCGGCGGCATGGGCTGGCGCGGCCGGAACGCCGGCGCGCCGCCGCTCTTTTCGTCGCGGTGTGCACGACGCAGCTTGGCGTAGTGGGTGTCTTTCGGGGTGCCGGTCTTGTTGCTCATGGCCGGCTTCTATAGCGGTCTCCGGCGGCCAGGGATACGGCCCGTCGCCGCAGCCGGCGAACAACATCGAAAAACCCTTCCCACGCGGTTGACACCCACTGGCCTTGCCGCCATAAGGCGCTTCGCTGATTTCGGAGAAGTGATACTCGGGTCCGGATCGGCAAGAATGCCTCGTTGCATGGCTCCGGCGGCAGACTGGAGAGGTGCCCGAGTGGTTAAAGGGGACGGACTGTAAATCCGTTGGCTTAGCCTACGTTGGTTCGAATCCAACCCTCTCCACCACTGCCGGCCCGGAAGCCCTGAAACGTGAAAGCATCGGAGGCGAAAAGCGCATGGCGCTTTTCCGCGGAATCCGATACTTCAGTGCACGGCGCGGGTATAGCTCAGTGGTAGAGCAGCAGCCTTCCAAGCTGAATATGCGGGTTCGATTCCCGCTACCCGCTCCAGAGTTCCAACCCCAGCCATCGGCCAGCTGAAACACTGCGCGGCCAAGTCGCGCAGCGCTCCAGAGGATGGCTGTCCACTGGCTTCAGCTGTTGAAGGCCGACGCGACCTGGTGTTGCTGCGGCACCTGGCCGTTCGGCGTCAGCTTGTCGACGATGCCAGGCAGGGCTGCGGACAATTGCTTGAGCAGTTCCTGCTCGTCGAGTCCCGTCCGTTGCGCGATCTCGCGGATGACCTGCGGTCCGATCGCGTTGCCCAGGTCGTTGGCGTTGATCGGCTGGTTCTGGCCGGTGCCGACCCAGGAATCAGCGACGTTGCCGTGGCCGGAGTTCTTCAATTTGTCGAGCAGGCCGCCCAGTCCGCCAAGCAGGCCGCCATCGCCGGCCGTGGTTTCACTGGGCTCGGCCGGTACGGGAGCTTGGGGTTGCTCCGGCTGTTCGGCACTCCTGCCGCTCAGCATCTTTCCGACCAGCAGCGCGCCGAGCGCGATCATCAGGGGTTTGGTGATGTTGCCGCCCGGAACGGCATTGTCAAACAGTCCCATCGTGGATCTCCTTGTCAACCAAGCCCGTCCCATCGTCACAATGACGCAATCGGGCGGAATTTCAAGCTGGCTTGAGCTTTTGACAATCATATGAAAATGATGGACGCGGCAGGGGATTGGAGAGGAAAAATGTCAATCATCAGCTGGATTATTCTGGGAGTCATCGCCGGCTTTCTTGGCAGCAAGATCGTCAACAAGAGCGGCCAGGGCATGATCATGGATATCGTGCTCGGCATTGTCGGCGCCATTGTCGGCGGCCTGATCTTCAGCGCTTTCGGCGCGTCGGGCGTGACCGGTCTCAACATCTACAGCCTGATCGTCGCGGTGGTGGGCGCCGTGGTCGTGTTGTGGGCTTACCACCAGTTCGCCGGCAAGCGGACTATTTAGCACCAGTCCCATTCCGAAGGTTCGGGATGGGATTTTATCCGTTCGCTTGTCCATGACCTTTCCCGAAACCGGATCCCGCCTTTCGGGTCATGCGCCGTCGTCTGTCCATCATCGGCGGTGTTTGCCACCGCGGAGCGCCGTCTGGCGCGTCCTATCCGACCCTCTTGAGGATCTCGCGGGCAGCGTGTTGAGCTTTGCGGCGAGACCCCGGCGATGATCGGCCGCAACTGGAGCCGACTTAGGCCACGACAGTCAGCCGGCGCCTGCGCTGGTCGAGCGAGACGATGGCCAGTCCGCTGCCCACAACCAGAAGGATGCCGCAGATCGCCAGTGCGTTGGGGAATTGTCCGAACACCAGCAGGCCCGAAATCATCGCCCAGACGGTGAAGCAGTAGTAGAACGGCGCCACCGCGCTGGTCGGCCCGACGCGATAGGCCATGAAGATGAAGAAATGGCCGAAGATCAAGAAGAACCCGGCTCCGGCCATGAGCAGCAAATGATGTGCTCCGGGCATGATCCAGCGCTCTGAAACCAGGTGTGCCGCACCGGCGCCGATAAGCACCACGACGACGGCGGAAATCGCCACGATCATTCCCGGCACCTCGGCCGGAACCCGCCTGCCGGTGAGATCGCGCGCGGCCGACAATGCCGCGTTGCCGAGCGCCAGCAAGGCGTAGACCGAGATGCCCTGCATGGTCGGTTGCGCCACCATCAGCGCGCCGATGAAGCCGAGACCGATCAGCGCCATGCGCTGGCCGCCGATGCGCTCGCCGAACAGGATAGAGGAGCCGACCAGCATCAACAGCGGCGTGACCTGTCCGAGCGCGGTGGAATCGGCAATCTGCATGTTGGCGAGCGCCACGACGTAACAAAGGATGGCGGCCAGTTCGAGCAGGTTGCGGTGCAGCACGCGCTTGTCGAAGATCAGCGGGATCTGTTTGCCATAACCAAGCGCAAACAGCAGCGGAAAGCCCCAGAGCGCTGCCGCCGCGCCGCGCAGGAACAGCACTTCATAGGACGGCAGGCCCGCCGTAGCGAGCTTCATCATCGTATCGTTGACGAGATACGACCCGGTCGAGACGATCATGAACAGGGGGCCGCGAACGGCTGTCGGGATGAAATGCATCGGTGCAGGAAATCAGAGCGGGAACACCGCCGCAATGGGCCATGAAGCGCCGACAAATCCGACAGCGACCGACGAGCGGGGCGCGGGAGGCCGGCGCGATTGCGCAGGGGTTTAGGCCATTCCATTTCACGCGACACGTTCCTATATCAGCGCCATATCCCCGCAATCGGATCACGGGTTCGGGCCGAGTGAGAAGGCGCCCGGGCAAAAGACGCTTGTGTTTTTTGGCCTTTGTCGCTAATCGCCCCGCATTCGACTGAACTGAAGGTCCAGGCCGTCCAAGGAAAGAGACTATGGCAAAAGGTAAATTCGAGCGCACCAAGCCGCATGTGAACATCGGCACGATTGGCCACGTTGATCATGGCAAGACGTCTTTGACGGCAGCGATCACCAAGTATTTTGGCGAATACAAGCGCTATGACCAGATTGACGCGGCGCCGGAAGAGAAGGCGCGCGGCATCACGATTTCGACGGCTCACGTCGAGTACGAGACGGAGAACCGCCACTACGCCCACGTCGACTGCCCCGGCCACGCCGACTATGTGAAGAACATGATCACCGGTGCCGCGCAGATGGACGGCGCGATCCTGGTTGTGTCGGCCGCCGACGGCCCGATGCCGCAGACCCGCGAGCACATCCTTTTGGCTCGCCAGGTCGGCGTGCCGTCGATCGTGGTGTTCTTGAACAAGGTCGACCAGGTCGACGACGCCGAGCTGCTTGAGCTGGTCGAGCTCGAGGTTCGCGAATTGCTGACCAAGAACGAGTTCCCCGGCGACGACATTCCGATCGTCAAGGGTTCGGCGCTGGCGGCTCTGGAAGATTCGGACAAGAAGATCGGCGAGGACGCGATCCGCGAGCTGATGGCTCAGGTCGACGCCTACATCCCGACGCCGGTTCGTCCGCTCGACAAGCCGTTCCTGATGCCGATCGAGGACGTGTTCTCGATCTCGGGCCGCGGCACGGTCGTGACCGGTCGCGTCGAGCGCGGCGTGGTCAAGGTCGGCGAGGAGCTGGAGATCATCGGCATTCGTCCGACCACCAAGACGACCTGCACGGGCGTCGAGATGTTCCGCAAGCTGCTCGACCAGGGCCAGGCGGGCGACAACATCGGCGCGCTGCTGCGCGGCGTCGACCGTGAAGGTGTCGAGCGCGGCCAGGTTCTGGCCAAGCCCGGTTCGGTGAAGCCGCACAAGAAGTTCGTGGCCGAAGCCTACATCCTGACCAAGGACGAGGGTGGCCGTCACACGCCGTTCTTCACCAACTACCGTCCGCAGTTCTACTTCCGCACCACCGACGTGACCGGCATCGTGTCGCTGCCGGCCGGCACCGAGATGGTGATGCCTGGCGACAACATCACGGTCGACGTCGAGCTGATCGTGCCGATCGCCATGGAAGAGAAGCTGCGCTTCGCCATCCGTGAAGGCGGCCGCACCGTCGGTGCCGGCATCGTCGTCACCATCAAAGAGTAATCGACACCGGCATCAGCCGGATCGAGAAGGAAGGGCGGTCCTCGGGCCGCCCTTTTTGTCGGCGACCGAAGATCAGCGCTGGCATGGCGGGGCCGACACGCGGTCGAACGGTAGCCGTGTCATCGAACTGGCCATCGAGCCAGGTTGAGGCTTGCTCGATTTTTCCGCTATCGTCGGTGCCTGCGGCGCTGGGCGGAGGTGAAGTATGAGCCAGGATGTTCCGACACTGTACGAATGGGCCGGCGGCAGCGAAGCGCTCAACCGGCTGACGCAGACGTTTTATGACAAGGTGGCGCGGGATCCGGTCGTCGGGCCGGTGTTCAAGCATATGTCGCCCGACCATCCCGCCCATGTCGCGGCCTTTATCGGCGAGGTTTTCGGCGGGCCGAAAACCTACAGCGAAAAATTCGGCGGCCACCGCGAGATGGTGATGCATCACCTGGGCAAGCATTTGACGGAGGAGCAGCGCCGCCGCTGGATCAACCTGCTGGCCGATGCCGCGGATGCCGTCGGGCTGCCTGACGATCCGGAGTTCCGTTCCGCCTTCATGGGCTATGTCGAGTGGGGATCGCGGCTCGCCAGGATGAATTCCAATCTCGGCGAAACGTGCGACCCGGAGACCGAGCCGATGCCGGCCTGGGGCTGGGGCGTGCCCGGCGGGCCTTACCGGGTCCCGGACACCAAATAGCGTCCAACGGATACACGGGCCGGCAGGCAAGATCTCCGCGAACAGCATGCCGGCGCACTCGAGCGTGAAACCGGAGATCGATGGCGGCGGGCTGGCCGTCGACCATCCCGATTTCCGGGAAAGGGGATGAAGGCGCGTTTGCTTGCAAACCGCTCTTTACAGAGCGCGCGGAAGCTTTTAGGAAGCCCCTGCTGCGCCGAGGCGCACGTGTACGGGCATAGCTCAGTTGGTAGAGCGGCGGTCTCCAAAACCGCAGGTCGTAGGTTCGAGCCCTGCTGCCCGTGCCATTTCGAGAAATGGCACGCCAAAACAAAAACTCAGCCATTTCCTAAATGGCGATCAGAAACGATATTTCTGCGGGCTGCCCTTTGAAAATCGGCGACCGGCTTGCCATATTAGGCTGATTGAGGCATAAGGGCGCCATAGCCGGGACGGAACGACTGGATGGTTCCGAGGCGGCGTTTGGTCATAAAGCGGACACTTGCCACTTGCGTGGATCAAGAATCGGTTTTATGTAGACGAAACAGACACGCGACGCGTGGAGCTGGGAAGCCGGCTTTACGCGTCTGATTTGCATGGGCGAAATGATTGCGCTGATTCGGCGCGAAAGTGGACCCAGGCGGCACGTCCCGGCCAGCGGGATCATCCAGGAGACCCGGCCAACGGGTCTTGAAGACAGAGCGGCATATGGCTTCGAAAACCACAAATCCTTTCGTCTTTCTCCAGCAGGTTCGCGCGGAGGCCGCCAAGGTGACTTGGCCGTCGCGACGCGAAACGATGATCTCGACGGTGATGGTTCTGGCTTTCGCTGTGATCGCGATGATCTTTTTCTTCACCGCCGATCAGCTCATGGGCCTCGCGGTCGAACAGATTCTGGGCATTGGACGCTAAGTCCGGCGATTACGGAGAAGTCGTGAAATGACTACGCGCTGGTACATCGTCCACGCCTATTCGAACTTTGAGAAGAAGGTCGCCGAGGACATCGAGAACAAGGCCAAGCAGAAGGGCCTGTCCGCCGATATCGAGCAGATCGTCGTGCCGACCGAGAAGGTCGTCGAGGTTCGTCGCGGCCGCAAGGTCGACGCCGAGCGCAAGTTCTTTCCGGGCTATGTGCTCCTGAAGGCCAACTTGACCGACGCCGTGTTCTCGCTGGTCAAGAACACGCCGAAGGTCACCGGGTTTTTGGGCGACTCCAAGCCGGTGCCGATCACCGAGGCCGAGGCGCAGCGCATCCTGAACCAGGTGCAGGAAGGCGTCGAGCGCCCGAAGCCCTCGGTTACTTTCGAGATCGGCGAGGCGATCCGCGTCTCGGATGGCCCCTTCGCGTCCTTCAACGGCTTCGTCCAGGAAGTGGACGAGGAGCGGGCGCGGCTCAAGGTGGAAGTTTCGATCTTCGGGCGCGCCGTGCCTGTCGATCTGGAATTCGGACAAGTCGAAAAAGGCTGATCCGAAATCCCTGGCGCCGTTCCGGTGGTCAGGGGAGGCGGCGCGGCAACGCGCGGCCTGAGAACGGTGGGAGGCAAATGCGGCTTTAGCCGGCCGCAGGAACCGCACCACCAGACTGCAACAGCCGGTGTTTTCCCAGATCGAGGGGCCGGCATAGACAAAGGCAGGAATAGAGATGGCTAAGAAAATTGCAGGCCAGCTCAAGCTCCAGGTTGCCGCGGGCTCGGCTACGCCGTCGCCCCCGATCGGCCCGGCGCTTGGTCAGCGCGGCATCAACATCATGGAGTTCTGCAAGGCGTTCAACGCGCAGACCCAGGAAATGGAAAAGGGATCGCCGATTCCGGTCGTCATCACCTACTACCAGGACAAGTCGTTCACCTTCGTCATGAAGACGCCGCCGGTGAGCTACTTCCTGAAGAAGGCCGCTAACCTGAAGTCGGGCTCCAAGGAGCCGGGCAAGGTCAAGGCCGGCACGATCGGCCGCGACAAGGTCCGCGCCATCGCCGAGCAGAAGATGAAGGATCTGAACGCAAACGACGTCGAGGCGGCCATGCGCATGGTCGAGGGCTCCGCCCGCTCGATGGGTCTGGAAGTGGTGGGCTGAGATCATGGCAAAGATTGCAAAGCGTGTATCGAAGACCCGCGAAGGCATCGATCCCAACAAGGCTTATACCTTGGGTGACGCGCTGAAGCTGCTCAAGGATCGCTCGACGGTTAAGTTTGACGAGACGATCGAAGTCGCGATGAATCTCGGCGTTGATCCTCGCCATGCCGACCAGATGGTCCGCGGCGTGGTCAACCTGCCGAACGGCACCGGCCGCTCGGTCCGCGTCGCCGTGTTCGCCCGTGGCGACAAGGCCGAGGAAGCCAAGGCCGCCGGCGCCGACATCGTCGGCGCGGAGGACCTGGTCGACATCGTCCAGAAGGGCACGATCGATTTCGATCGCTGCATCGCCACGCCGGACATGATGCCGCTCGTCGGCCGTCTGGGCAAAGTGCTCGGCCCGCGCGGCATGATGCCGAACCCGAAGGTCGGTACGGTCACCACCGACGTCGCGGCCGCCGTCAAGGCATCGAAGGGCGGCGCTGTGGAGTTCCGCGTCGAGAAGGCCGGCATCGTTCACGCCGGCGTCGGCAAGGTCTCGTTCGACGTCAAGGCGCTGGAAGAAAACGTCCGCGCCTTCGCCGATGCGGTGACCAAGGCAAAGCCGGCTGGTGCCAAGGGCAACTACGTCAAGAAGGTGTCCGTCACCTCGACGATGGGCCCGGGCCTCAAGCTCGACGTCTCGACGCTCGCGGCGTCCTGATTAACCGTTTGGATCGGCCGCTGAACGGGCCGATCCGTAAGTGAATTCCGGGCCTGGATCGTTCTGGGCCCGGTACCGGGAGCCGAAAGGTTTCCGGACATCCTGTCCGAGATTGCAGGCGGCCCGGCCTTGATTGAAAAGGGGGGCCTTAATTCATGTGGGCCTGCATGAGACGGGTGAAGACCTGACAACGGAGCAAGCGCTCCAATGAAAGGTTCGAACCGTGTTTGCCTTTTGTCTGCGCATCGTCCGGCTTGCCGGCGATGTGGCGAAAGGGGGCAGGATCCTCGAGCGCTGTTCGGGAGATCCGTTACTGGATGGCCCGGCCGGCAAAAGGCAACCCGACGCCTGTCCTCGTGAATGGGAATGTTCCCGTTAGCAGGATGGGGGTCAACTGGAGATAGGCAGTGGACAGAGCGGAAAAACGCGAACTCGTCACGGGCCTGAACGATGCGTTCTCGAACGCGGGTTCAGTGGTCGTGGCCCACTATGCCGGTATCACCGTCGCGCAAATGAACGACCTCCGGTCGAAAATGCGCGCTGCCGGTGGCACCGTTAAAGTCGCGAAGAACCGTCTCGCCAAAATCGCTCTTCAGGGCACGGACTCCGCATCGATCATCGATCTGTTCAAGGGACAGACGCTGGTCGCCTATTCGGAGGATCCGATTGCGGCGCCGAAGGTCGCGTCCGATTTCGCCAAGGGGAATGACAAGCTCGTCATTCTCGGCGGCGCAATGGGCACCACCTCGCTCAACGCCGACGGTGTGAAGGCACTCGCCACACTTCCGTCGCTCGACGAGCTGCGCGCCAGGCTGGTTGGCATGATCGCCACGCCGGCAACCCGGATCGCCCAGATCGTCAATGCGCCCGCGGCTTCGGTCGCGCGTGTCATCGGCGCTTACGCCCGGAAGGACGAGGCGGCATGAGGCCGTTCCTCGCTATCACAAACACACGTTCGAACCTTATGAAGGAATACAACAATGGCTGATCTCGCAAAGATCGTAGACGACCTTTCGAAGCTGACCGTCCTTGAGGCGGCTGAGCTGTCGAAGCTTCTGGAAGAAAAGTGGGGCGTTTCGGCTGCTGCTCCCGTGGCTGTTGCCGCTGCCGGCGGCGCTGCCGCTGCCGCTGCTCCGGTCGAGGAAAAGACGGAATTCGACGTCGTCCTCACCGATGCCGGCGCTCAGAAGATCAACGTCATCAAGGAAGTCCGCGCCATCACCGGCCTTGGCCTCAAGGAAGCCAAGGACCTGGTCGAAGCGGCTCCGAAGCCGGTCAAGGAAGCCGTTTCCAAGGCCGACGCCGACAAGTTCAAGGCCCAGCTGGAAGCAGCCGGCGCCAAGGTCGAGCTGAAGTAAGCGTAACAATCGGCGGACGGCCTCGCGCCGTCCGCCACTCCCTCGGGTGACCTGGGGAGGCTGCGTAGCGCGAGATGCACGAAAACCTCTTTCCTGAGGGCCGAAAACCGGCTCTCAGGAAACGGGTTTTCTCCCGTTTTAGCCGGCCGCCGCCAAGTAGTTTGGTAATGGGGCCGGAGAACAGACAGAGAGCCGCTGCCCAGGCGGTTCGGATGCAAGGCGAGCCGCGGCGAGGCTCGCCCCGAGTTTAGAGCTAAGGAGCGACGATGGCCCAGACCCAGACTTTCAATGGCCGCAGACGCGTACGCAAGTTCTTCGGAAAGATCCCGGAAGTTGCGGAGATGCCGAACCTCATCGAGGTTCAGAAGGCGTCCTATGACCAGTTCCTGATGGTGGACGAGCCCAAGGGCGGACGTCCGGACGAGGGACTGCAGGCTGTTTTCAAGTCGGTCTTCCCGATCTCCGATTTTTCCGGCTCCTCGATGCTGGAGTTCGTGAAGTACGAGTTCGAAGGACCGAAATTCGACGTTGACGAATGCCGTCAGCGCGACCTCACCTATGCCGCACCGCTGAAGGTGACGCTGCGCCTGATCGTGTTCGATATCGACGAGGATACCGGCGCGAAGTCGATCAAGGACATCAAGGAGCAGGACGTCTACATGGGCGACATGCCGCTCATGACCTCGAACGGCACCTTCATCGTCAACGGCACCGAGCGCGTCATCGTCTCGCAGATGCACCGCTCGCCGGGCGTCTTCTTCGACCATGACAAGGGCAAGTCGCACTCGTCGGGCAAGCTCCTGTTTGCCGCGCGCGTCATCCCCTATCGCGGTTCGTGGCTCGACATCGAGTTCGATTCCAAGGACGTCGTGCACGCCCGCATCGACCGTCGCCGCAAGATTCCGGTGACGTCGCTGCTGATGGCGCTCGGAATGGACGGCGAAGAGATCCTGTCGACCTTCTACAACAAGATCACCTACAAGCGCGCCGGCGATCACTGGCGCATTCCGTTCAACGTCGATCGTTTCCGCGGCCTGAAGGCCGTCGGCGACCTGGTCGACGCCGACACGGGTGAGGTCGTTGTCGAGGCCGGCAAGAAGATCACCGCCCGCCAGGCCCGCCAGCTCGGCGAAAAGGGCCTGAAGGCGATCAAGGCGACCGACGAGGACCTGCTCGGCAACTATCTCGCCGAGGACATCGTCAATTACGCCACCGGCGAGATCTTCCTCGAGGCCGGCGACGAGATCGATGACAAGACGCTGAAGGTGCTGCTTGGCACCGGCGAGGACGAGATCCAGATACTCGACATCGATCACGTCAATGTCGGCGCCTACATCCGCAACACGCTCGCCGTCGACAAGAACGAGAGCCGCCAGGACGCGCTGTTCGACATCTATCGTGTCATGCGCCCCGGCGAGCCGCCGACGCTCGAAACCGCTGAAGCCATGTTCAACTCGCTGTTCTTCGACAGCGAGCGCTACGACCTGTCCGCCGTTGGCCGCGTCAAGATGAACATGCGCCTCGAACTCAAGGCCGAGGACACCGTGCGTGTATTGCGCAAGGACGACATCCTGGCCGTGGTCAAGACGCTGGTCGAACTGCGTGACGGCAAGGGCGAGATCGACGACATCGACAATCTCGGCAACCGCCGCGTGCGTTCGGTCGGCGAGCTGATGGAAAACCAGTACCGCGTCGGCCTGCTGCGCATGGAGCGCGCGATCAAGGAGCGTATGTCCTCGATCGAGATCGACACGGTCATGCCGCAGGACCTGATCAACGCCAAGCCGGCGGCTGCCGCCGTGCGCGAGTTCTTCGGTTCCTCGCAGCTGTCGCAGTTCATGGACCAGACCAATCCGCTGTCGGAGATCACCCACAAGCGCCGTCTCTCCGCGCTTGGACCGGGTGGTCTGACCCGCGAGCGCGCCGGCTTCGAGGTGCGCGACGTGCACCCGACGCATTACGGCCGCATCTGCCCGATCGAGACGCCGGAAGGCCCGAATATCGGCCTGATCAACTCGCTCGCCACCTTCGCGCGCGTCAACAAGTACGGCTTCATCGAGAGCCCGTACCGCAAGATCGTCGACGGCAAGCTGACCAATGACGTCGTCTATCTGTCGGCGATGGAAGAGGCCAAGCACCATGTCGCGCAGGCCAATGCCGAGCTCGACAAGGATGGTCGCTTTGTCGACGAATTCGTCATTTGCCGCAGTGCCGGCGAAGTGATGATGGCGCCGCGCGAAAACGTCGACCTGATGGACGTTTCGCCCAAGCAGATGGTGTCGGTGGCCGCGGCCCTGATCCCGTTCCTTGAGAACGACGACGCCAACCGCGCGCTGATGGGCTCGAACATGCAGCGCCAGGCCGTGCCGCTGGTGCGCGCCGAAGCGCCGTTCGTCGGCACCGGCATGGAGCCGATTGTCGCCCGTGATTCGGGCGCCGCCATCGGCGCCCGCCGCGGCGGCATCGTCGACCAGGTGGACGCGACGCGTATCGTCATCCGCGCCACGGAAGACCTCGATCCGGGCAAGTCCGGCGTCGACATCTACCGGCTGATGAAGTTCCAGCGTTCGAACCAGAACACCTGCATCAACCAGCGTCCGCTGGTGCGCATGGGCGACCGGGTCAACAAGGGCGACATCATCGCGGACGGTCCTTCGACCGAGCTCGGCGATCTGGCTCTCGGCCGCAACGTGCTGGTCGCGTTCATGCCGTGGAACGGCTACAACTACGAGGACTCGATCCTCCTGTCCGAGCGCATCGTCGCCGACGACGTCTTCACCTCGATCCACATCGAGGAGTTCGAGGTCATGGCGCGCGACACCAAGCTCGGACCGGAGGAAATCACGCGCGACATTCCGAACGTCTCGGAAGAAGCGCTGAAGAACCTCGATGAAGCCGGCATCGTCTATATCGGTGCCGAAGTTCAGCCGGGCGATATCCTGGTCGGCAAGATCACGCCGAAGGGCGAAAGCCCGATGACGCCGGAAGAAAAGCTTCTGCGCGCCATCTTCGGCGAAAAGGCATCCGATGTGCGCGACACCTCGATGCGCATGCCTCCGGGCACCTTCGGCACCGTCGTCGAGGTGCGCGTGTTCAATCGCCACGGTGTGGAGAAGGACGAGCGCGCCATGGCGATCGAGCGCGAGGAGATCGAACGCCTCGCCAAGGACCGTGACGACGAGCAGGCGATCCTGGATCGCAACGTCTACGCGCGCCTTTCCGACGTGCTCGTCGGCAAGGAAGCGATCGCCGGACCGAAGGGCTTCAAGAAGGGCTCGACGCTGTCGAAGGACACGCTCGACGAGTATCCGCGTTCGCAGTGGTGGCAGTTCGCCGTGGAGAACGAAAAGCTCCAGAGCGAACTGGAAGCCCTGCGCGGCCAGTACGACGATTCCAAGAAGGCACTCGAACAGCGCTTCATGGACAAGGTCGAGAAGGTGCAGCGCGGCGACGAAATGCCTCCGGGCGTCATGAAGATGGTCAAGGTCTTCGTGGCGGTGAAGCGCAAGATGCAGCCGGGTGACAAGATGGCCGGCCGTCACGGCAACAAGGGTGTCGTGTCGCGCATCGTTCCGGTCGAGGACATGCCTTTCCTCGAGGACGGCACGCATGCCGATATCGTGCTCAACCCGCTGGGTGTGCCGAGCCGCATGAATGTCGGCCAGATCCTGGAAACGCATCTGGGCTGGGCTTGCGCCGGAATGGGCAGGAAGATCGGCGAGATGATCGACGCCTACAAGTCTGCCGGCGACATCAAGCCGCTGCGCAAGACGCTGGAGAGCTTCATGCCCGCCAACGACCGCAACGAGCCGGTCCGCGAGTATGACGACGAGAGCATCGTTCGCCTGAGCGAGCAGATGCGCCGCGGCGTCTCGATCGCAACCCCGGTGTTCGACGGCGCGCACGAGGCCGACATCAACGTCATGCTGGAGCAGGCGGGCCTGCACACCAGCGGTCAGTCGCAGCTCTATGACGGACGCACCGGCGAGCCGTTCGATCGCAAGGTGACGATGGGCTACATCTACATGCTCAAGCTTCACCACCTCGTGGATGACAAGATCCACGCGCGTTCGATAGGTCCGTACTCGCTCGTCACCCAGCAGCCGCTGGGCGGCAAGGCGCAGTTCGGCGGCCAGCGCTTCGGCGAAATGGAGGTCTGGGCGCTGGAAGCCTACGGCGCCGCCTATACGCTGCAGGAAATGCTGACGGTGAAGTCGGACGACGTCGCTGGCCGCACCAAGGTCTACGAGGCGATCGTCCGCGGTGACGACACCTTCGAGGCCGGCATTCCCGAGAGCTTCAACGTTCTCGTCAAGGAGATGCGGTCGCTCGGCCTCAACGTCGAATTGGAGAACACCAAGCTCGACGAAGCCCCGGTTCGGCTGCCCGACGCAGCGGAATAAACAAGACACCCGGTCGCGGGAGCCTCTCCCGCGACCGGGTGCACCAAATTCTTCGGCCGGTGGGCCGACCACTCAGCGGGCATTTGCCCCGCATCAGATGCAAGGGGGTTTCGAGGACCCCGAAAGGAGAACGGCATGAACCAAGAGGTCATGAATCTCTTCAATCCCCAGGCGCCGGCGCAGGTGTTCGATTCCATCCGGATATCGCTCGCCAGCCCTGAGAAGATTCTGTCCTGGTCGTTCGGCGAGATCAAGAAGCCGGAGACCATCAACTACCGCACCTTCAAGCCGGAGCGTGACGGTCTGTTCTGCGCGCGCATTTTTGGCCCGATCAAGGACTACGAGTGCCTGTGCGGCAAGTACAAGCGCATGAAGTACAAGGGCGTCATCTGCGAAAAGTGCGGTGTCGAAGTCACGCTGTCGCGCGTTCGCCGCGAGCGCATGGGCCATATCGAGCTGGCGGCACCCGTCGCCCATATCTGGTTCCTGAAGTCGCTGCCCTCGCGCATCGGCACGCTGCTCGACATGACCCTGAAGGACATCGAGCGCGTCCTCTACTTCGAGAACTACATCGTCACCGAACCCGGCCTCACCGCGCTGAAGGAGCACCAGCTGCTCAGCGAGGAAGAGTACATGATCGCCGTCGACGAATATGGCGAGGATAGCTTCACCGCCATGATCGGCGCCGAGGCCATTCATGACCTTCTGGCCGGCATGGACCTGGAGAAGATCGCCGGCGACCTGCGTTCGGAGCTGGCTTCGACCACGTCCGAGCTGAAGCAGAAGAAGTATCTGAAGCGGCTCAAGGTCGTCGAGAACTTCATGGAGTCCGGCAACCGTCCGGAATGGATGATCATGAAGGTGGTTCCGGTGATTCCGCCGGACCTGCGCCCGCTCGTCCCGCTGGACGGCGGACGTTTCGCGACGTCGGACCTCAACGATCTCTATCGACGCGTCATCAACCGCAACAACCGTCTGAAGCGGCTGATCGAGTTGCGTGCCCCCGGCATCATCGTGCGCAATGAAAAGCGCATGCTGCAGGAAGCCGTCGACGCGCTGTTCGACAACGGCCGCCGTGGCCGCGTCATCACCGGCGCCAACAAGCGTCCGCTGAAGTCGCTGTCGGATATGCTCAAGGGCAAGCAGGGCCGGTTCCGCCAGAACCTGCTCGGCAAGCGCGTCGACTATTCCGGCCGTTCGGTCATCGTCACCGGTCCGGAGCTCAAGCTGCACCAGTGCGGCCTGCCCAAGAAGATGGCGCTCGAACTGTTCAAGCCCTTCATCTACGCCCGCCTCGACGCGAAGGGTTACTCCTCGACCGTCAAGCAGGCGAAGAAGCTGGTCGAGAAGGAGCGTCCGGAAGTCTGGGATATCCTCGACGAGGTCATCCGCGAGCATCCGGTGCTCTTGAACCGCGCGCCGACGCTGCACCGCCTCGGCATCCAGGCGTTCGAGCCGATCCTGATCGAAGGCAAGGCGATCCAGCTGCATCCGCTGGTCTGCACGGCCTTCAACGCCGACTTCGACGGCGACCAGATGGCGGTCCACGTGCCGCTGTCGCTGGAAGCGCAGTTGGAAGCCCGCGTGCTGATGATGTCGACCAACAACATCCTGCACCCGGCTTCCGGCGCGCCGATCATCGTGCCGTCGCAGGACATGGTTCTGGGTCTCTACTACCTCTCGATCGTCAACCAGAACGAGCCGGGCGAGGGCATGGTGTTTGCCGACATGGGCGAACTCCAGCACGCGCTCGAGACCAAGGCGGTGACCCTGCACGCCAAGATCAAGGGCCGCTTCCGTTCGGTCGACGCCGAGGGCAAGGTCGTGTCGAAGATCTACGACACCACGCCTGGCCGCATGATCATCGGCGAGCTTCTGCCGAAGAACGTCAACGTGCCTTACGAGACCGCCAACCAGGAGATGACCAAGAAGAACATCTCCAAGATGATCGACACCGTCTACCGCCATTGCGGTCAGAAGGAGACGGTCATTTTCTGCGATCGCATCATGGCGCTCGGTTTCGCCCATGCCTGCCGCGCCGGCATTTCGTTCGGCAAGGACGACATGCTGATCCCGGATACCAAGATCAAGCTGGTGTCGGACACCGAGGCCTTGGCCAAGGAATACGAGCAGCAGTACAATGACGGCCTGATCACGCAGGGCGAGAAGTACAACAAGGTCGTCGACGCCTGGGCCAAGTGCTCGGAAAAGGTCGCCGACGAAATGATGGCCCGCATCAAGGCGGTCGAGTTCGAGGACAATGGTCGTCAGAAGCCGATGAACTCGATCTACATGATGTCGCACTCCGGTGCGCGCGGCTCGCCCACCCAGATGCGCCAGCTCGCCGGCATGCGCGGCCTGATGGCCAAGCCGTCGGGTGAAATCATCGAGACGCCGATCATCTCGAACTTCAAGGAAGGCCTGACCGTGCTCGAGTACTTCAACTCGACCCACGGCGCCCGCAAGGGTCTGGCGGACACCGCCCTGAAGACGGCGAACTCGGGCTATCTCACCCGTCGTCTGGTCGACGTGGCGCAGGACTGCATCGTCAACTCCGTGGACTGCGGCACCGACAAGGGCCTCACCATGCAGCCGATCGTCGATGCCGGTCAGGTCGTCGCTTCGGTCGGCCAGCGCGTGCTGGGTCGCACCGCGCTCGACGACATCAACCATCCGGTGACCGGCGAATTGTTGGTCAAGGCCGGAACGCTGATGGACGAGCGCGACGTGGAGCAGATCGAGAAGGCCGGCGTGCAGTCGGTCCGCATCCGCTCGGCGCTGACTTGCGAAGTCAGGGTCGGCGTCTGCGCAGTCTGCTACGGACGCGATCTGGCCCGGGGCACCCCGGTCAACCAGGGCGAGGCCGTCGGCGTCATCGCGGCGCAGTCGATCGGCGAGCCGGGCACCCAGCTCACCATGCGTACCTTTCACATGGGCGGTACGGCGCAGGTGGTGGATAGCTCGTTCCTTGAAGCCTCCTATGAGGGCAAGGTCGAGATCCGCAACCGCAACGTGGTGCGCAACTCGGACGGCCAGCAGATGGTCATGGGCCGCAACATGGCGGTGCTGATCCTCGACGAGGCCGGCAAGGAGCGCGCCACGCACCGCGTCACCTATGGTTCGCGCATCTTCGTGGACGATGGCGACAAGGTGAAGCGCGGCCAGCGCATCGCCGAATGGGATCCTTACACCCGCCCCATCCTCACCGAAATCGAGGGCAAGGTGGCGTTCGAGGATCTGGTCGACGGCATTTCCGTCCAGGAAACGGCGGACGAGTCGACCGGCATCACCAAGCGCGAGGTCATCGACTGGCGTTCGACGCCGCGCGGCAACGACCTGAAGCCGGCGATCGTCGTTCAGGACGCCAAGGGCAAGGTCGGCAAGCTGTCGAAGGGCGGCGATGCCCGCTTCCTGCTCTCGGTCGAGGCCATTCTCTCGGTCGAGCCGGGTGCTCAGGTTCGTCCCGGCGACGTCCTGGCGCGTATCCCGATGGAAAGCGCCAAGACCAAGGACATCACCGGCGGTCTGCCGCGTGTTGCCGAGCTGTTCGAGGCCCGTCGTCCGAAGGATCACGCCATCATCGCAGAGATCGATGGTACGATCCGCTTCGGCCGCGACTACAAGAACAAGCGCCGCATCATCATCGAGCCGCATGACTCGACGCTTGAGCCTGTCGAATACCTGATCCCGAAGGGCAAGCCGTTCCATCTCCAGGACGGCGACGTCATCGAGAAGGGCGACTACATCCTCGACGGCAATCCGGCGCCGCACGACATCCTGGCGATCAAGGGCGTGGAGGCGCTTGCGTCCTACCTCGTCAACGAGATCCAGGAGGTCTACCGTCTGCAGGGCGTGTCGATCAACGACAAGCACATCGAGGTGATCGTTCGCCAGATGCTGCAGAAGGTCGAGATCACCACGCAGGGCGACTCGACCTATATTCCGGGCGACCACGTCGACGTGATCGAACTGGAAGAGGTCAACGAGCGCCTGATCGAGGACGGCAAGAAGCCGGCCGAAGGTCAGCCGGTGCTGCTCGGCATCACCAAGGCCTCGCTGCAGACGCCGTCCTTCATCTCGGCCGCCTCCTTCCAGGAGACGACCAGAGTGCTGACGGAAGCCGCGGTTGCCGGCAAGACCGACATGCTGCAGGGCTTGAAGGAAAACGTCATCGTCGGCCGGCTGATCCCGGCCGGTACCGGCGGCACGATGAGCCAGATCCGCCGCATCGCCACCTCGCGCGACGAACTGATCATCGACGAGCGCCGCAAGGCCTCCGGTGTCGAAGTCGCCGAGCCGATGCTGGCCGACATGACAACCGCCGCGCAATAAGCGCGACGGCACGAAATCTCAGGCAACAAGGCCGCCGGGGCAACCCGGCGGCTTTTTCGTTTCAACGAACAATCGAGGAAGGCAGATGAGCATGAAAACCTGGACGGCTGTCGATAACTACATCGTTTCCTCGCTCTTCGAGGCGGATCCCGTTCTCGACGCGGTCCTGGCGGCCAACCGCGACGGTGGCTTGCCGGCGATCGACGTCTCGGCGACGCAAGGAAAGCTGCTCTCGCTGCTGGTGCGCATTCGCGGCGCGAAAAAGGTGCTCGAGATTGGTACGCTGGGCGGTTATTCCACCATCTGGATGGCGCGGGGATTGCCGGCCGGCGGAAAAATCGTGACGCTCGAACTCGATCCGCACCACGCCAAGGTCGCGCGTTCGAATTTCGAGCGGGCAGGGGTTTCCGAACAGGTCGATCTGCGGGTCGGGCCGGCGCTGCAGTCGCTCGCTGCGCTGGGGGCCGAAGACGCCGGGCCGTTCGACCTCGTTTTCATCGACGCCGACAAGCCTAACAACCCCAACTATCTCTCCTGGGCCATGCGGCTGTCGCGCTCGGGAACGGTCATCGTCTGCGACAACGTCATTCGCGACGGCACGGTGCTCGACGAGGATGGTCGCGACGCCAACGTCGAAGGTGCACGCGCGGCGTTCTCCTTCATCGGCGGCGACAAGCGCCTGGACGGCACCGCGATCCAGACTGTCGGCGCCAAGGGCTATGACGGGTTCGCCATAGCGATTGTCGATTGAGTTGTTGCGATAGGCGGACCGGATCCGCGATCCGGGCGACAGTCGCTATTCAGTCGAAGAACGCCTCGACCACATTGCGCTTGCCGAGCATGAAGGCGTCGGCGACATGCTGGAGGGGCGCGAGATCGACATCGGAAGTGCCGGCGCGCACGATTTCGGCGAAACGCCTGTAGAGTTCAGGATATTCCGATTCCGGTTCTTCATGGACGACGCGGCCGTCGATGGAGAGTTTCGAGCCACCGCCCGAGAGCACCATCTTGCCGGCATCGGTATCGGCGAGAATGTCCCAGCTCTGCGGCCCGGTCTGGAGCCAATCCAGATCCATCGTCACCGCCGACCCGTTCGCCGCGCGGAAGGCGACCTGGGCGGCGATCGGCGCGTCGCGGTTCTCCGGGAAGTCGAGCGCGGCCGAGGTGATGTACATGGCGGGCAGGATGTAGGTCGCGATCGACAGCGCGTTGATGCCTGGATCGAAGACGCCGAAGCCGCCAGGCTGCCAGATCCAGTCCTGGTTCGGGTGCCAGCGGCGCACGTCTTCCTTCCAGACGATCGCCGCTGATCTGATCTTCGTCGAGGCCAAGAATGTCCGTGCCGCTTCCACCGCCGGGGCATAGCGCGAATGCCAACTGGCGAACAGCGACACGGCCTGTTTCGCCGCCAGCGCCTTCAGGTCCTCGACCTCGCTGACCGTGGCGCCGGGCGGCTTTTCCAGGAACACGTGCTTCTTCGCCTCGAGCGCGGTGCGCGCCGCAGCGTAGCGGAATTGCGGCGGCATGCAGAGTGAGACGGCGTCGAGTTCGGGAACGGCGCCAAGCATCGTCTCGATATCGGGAAAATTATGGATGTCTTCAACCTTGCCATGCCGGCTGGCAGCGGCGATCAGCCGGTAGTCCCGGTCCTTGGCGAGCGCCGGAAGGTGCTGGTCGCGGACGATCTTGCCGACGCCGACAATGCCTATCTTGATGGGCTGGGACACGGCCGCTCCGTCTGTTGGATAATGGTGAGCGCTTCTTATCAGAACACTTGCCCCGGGCAAGCCGAAGCCGAAAGGTCAACTCCGTCTTTGCCGGAGCTGCAGCGCCGGCCTTTCACTCGTTGGAAGGCTCCAGCGCCGATTCGAACGGCGAGGGCCGGCACGCTTTCAGATCGGCACATCGAAGGTCACGATCGACACTTCGCCTTCGAGCGCCCCCTGGAAGGCCGAAAGATGCGGCTCCTCGTCGGGCTCGCCCTCCATGTCGCCGATCTGGTCGAGCTCGGCTTCGGCGTAACCCTCCGCCGCCAGCGATTCGAGCGCACGGCGCACCGCCGAATCGTCATCGGGCGCAACCAGCATGACGTGCACGCCTTCCGGCTTGCCGCCTTTTCTCTTCCACACCCGGCCGGTGATGATGGTGACCGGGCGTTCCTCGTTGTCGTTCACGGGCCGATTCCTTCGCGGCGAGGGGCTTTGACTGTTCATGCGGCTTTTTCGCATGAAGCCGCGCCGCGCAACAGCCAAAACCCGGTCACTTTCTTCCTCGCCCCTGCAAAATGACGAAAGAAAATTACATGCGGTTTACGCATGGCTGCCAAGCCCCGGCTTCAATGCAATATTTGCCGCTCCGGGGTTGACGGTACGCGGGCTTGCGAGTAGAAGCCGCCCAGTCAGAACCGATGTGAGGCTCTCCCTTCCGAAGCGACACGCTTTGGAGTTTGCCTCAAACAGGGTTCGTTTTACGAGCGAAAAGACATTTCCGGCGTGCACGAAGCGGTATCCGCTTCCTCTGCGATTTGTTCGGGCAAGACCGCAAGGCGCGGTTTGTGGCCCGAATTTGCGTATGGAAATGACGCTTTGAGCGAGCCTTGACCGGCACGAGACACGGAATTGAGAGACAAGAGGGTTTAATGCCTACCGTCAACCAGCTGATCCGCAAGCCGCGCATTGCGCCGGTGAAGCGCAACAAGGTCCCGGCCATGCAGCAGAACCCGCAGAAGCGGGGCGTCTGCACGCGCGTCTACACAACGACGCCGAAGAAGCCGAACTCGGCGCTGCGCAAGGTGGCCAAGATCCGCCTGACCAATGGTTTCGAGGTGATCGGTTACATCCCCGGCGAAGGTCACAACCTTCAGGAGCACTCCGTGGTGATGATCCGCGGCGGCCGCGTCAAGGACCTTCCGGGTGTCCGTTACCACATCATCCGCGGCGTGCTCGACACGCAGGGTGTGAAGAACCGCAAGCAGCGCCGTTCGAAATACGGTGCCAAGCGTCCGAAGTAAGGTTTTCCGGCTTCGGCGCTTTTTTGACTGCGCCGGGCTATGAGAGATTGAGAGACAAAAGCCATGTCCCGTCGTCACAGTGCAGAAAAGCGTGAGATCAATCCGGACCCCAAGTTCGGCGATCTGATCGTCACCAAGTTCATGAACGCCGTCATGTATGACGGCAAGAAGTCGGTTGCCGAGACCATCGTCTACGGCGCGCTCGACCAGGTCCAGTCGAAGACCAAGCAGGAGCCGGTCACCGTCTTCCATCAGGCGCTCGACAATGTCGCGCCGCATGTGGAAGTGCGTTCGCGTCGCGTCGGCGGCGCCACCTACCAGGTTCCGGTCGACGTGCGCCCCGAGCGCCGTCAGGCGCTGGCCATCCGCTGGCTGATCGCCGCGGCCCGCAACCGCAACGAGACCACCATGGTCGACCGCCTCTCCGGCGAGCTGATGGACGCGGCCAACAACCGCGGCACCGCCGTGAAGAAGCGTGAAGACACCCACAAGATGGCTGAAGCCAACCGCGCCTTCGCGCACTACCGCTGGTAAAGCGCGAAAGAGACTGAGAGGCAGTTACGATGGCCCGCGAATATAAAATCGAAGACTACCGCAATTTCGGTATCATGGCGCATATCGACGCCGGCAAGACGACGACCACCGAGCGCGTCCTCTATTACACGGGCAAGTCGCACAAGATCGGCGAAGTGCACGACGGCGCCGCGACCATGGACTGGATGGAGCAGGAGCAGGAGCGCGGCATCACGATTACGTCGGCCGCGACCACGACCTTCTGGAAGGGTCGTGACGGCAAGATGCACCGCTTCAACATCATCGACACGCCCGGACACGTCGACTTCACCATCGAGGTCGAGCGTTCGCTGCGCGTGCTTGACGGCGCCATCGCGCTGCTCGACGCCAATGCCGGTGTGGAGCCGCAGACGGAAACCGTCTGGCGCCAGGCCGACAAGTACCGCGTGCCGCGCATGATCTTCTGCAACAAGATGGACAAGACCGGCGCCGACTTCTACCGCTCGGTCGAGATGATCGGCTCGCGCCTCGGTGCGCAGGCTGTCGTCATGCAGCTGCCGATCGGCGCCGAGACCGAATTCAAGGGCGTCGTCGACCTGGTCGAGATGAACGCGCTGGTCTGGCGCGACGAGACGCTGGGCGCTGCCTGGGACGTCGTCGAGATCCCGGCCGACCTCAAGGCCCGCGCCGAGGAATACCGCGAGAAGATGATCGAGGCCGCCGTCGAGATGGACGAGACGGCTCTTGAGAACTACCTCGAAGGCAAGATGCCGTCGAATGACGAGATCCGCGCGCTGATCCGCAAGGGCACCATCGCGGTCAAGTTCTTCCCGATGTTCTGCGGCTCGGCATTCAAGAACAAGGGCGTGCAGCCTCTGCTCGACGCCGTCGTGGAATACCTGCCGTCGCCGGCCGATGTGCCCGCGATCAAGGGTGTCGATGCCAAGACCGACGCCGAGATCGAGCGTCACGCCGTCGACGACGAGCCGCTGTCGATGCTGGCGTTCAAGATCATGAACGACCCGTTCGTCGGTTCGCTGACCTTTGCCCGCATCTATTCGGGCAAGCTCACCAAGGGCATCTCGGTCGACAACACCGTGAAGGGCAAGAAAGAACGCATCGGCCGCATGCTGCAGATGCATGCGAATTCCCGTGCCGACGTTGAAGAGGCCTATGCCGGCGACATCGTCGCTCTCGCAGGTCTCAAGGACACGACCACCGGCGACACGCTGTGCGATCCGCTTCATCCGGTCATCCTCGAGCGTATGGAATTCCCCGATCCGGTCATCCAGATCGCCATCGAGCCGAAGACCAAGAACGACCAGGAAAAGATGGGCCTCGCTCTGCATCGCCTGGCTGCCGAGGATCCGTCCTTCCGCGTCAAGACCGACGAGGAAAGCGGCCAGACCATCATTTCCGGCATGGGCGAGCTGCACCTCGACATCATCGTCGACCGCATGCGCCGCGAGTTCAAGGTCGAGGCCAATGTCGGTGCACCGCAGGTGGCTTATCGCGAGACGATCACCCGCAGGCACGAGCAGGACTACACGCACAAGAAGCAGACCGGTGGTACCGGGCAGTTCGCTCGCGTGAAGATCGTCTTCGAGCCGAACCCCGAGGGCGAGGATTTCGTGTTCGAGTCCAAGATCGTCGGCGGCGCTGTGCCGAAGGAATACATCCCGGGTGTCGAGAAGGGCCTGCTGAGCAAGATGGGTTCCGGCCCGTTTGCCGGGTTCCCGATGATCGGCGTCAAGGCTACCTTGATCGACGGCGCTTTCCACGACGTCGACTCTTCGGTGCTCGCATTCGAAATCGCTTCCCGCGCTTGCTTTATGGAAGCTTCGCCGAAGCTCGGCGTGCAGCTGCTCGAGCCGATCATGAAGGTCGAGGTCGTGACGCCGGAAGATTATGTCGGCGGTGTCATCGGCGACCTCAACGGCCGTCGTGGCCAGATCCAGGGCCAGGAAGCCCGCGGCGTGGCAGTCGTCATCAACGCGATGGTGCCGCTCGCCAACATGTTCAAGTACGTCGACAATCTGCGCTCGATGAGCCAGGGCCGTGCGGCATACACGATGCAGTTCGACCATTACGAGCCGGTCCCGACCGCGGTCGCCCAGGAAGTCCAGAAGAAATACGCGTAACCCGGCAGGGTGCTGCGGCAACTTAATTAAGAGCCCGTACGGGCGAGCAGGAATGGAGACATCACATGGCAAAAGGTAAATTCGAGCGCACCAAGCCGCATGTGAACATCGGCACGATTGGCCACGTTGATCATGGCAAGACGTCTTTGACGGCAGCGATCACCAAGTATTTTGGCGAATACAAGCGCTATGACCAGATTGACGCGGCGCCGGAAGAGAAGGCGCGCGGCATCACGATTTCGACGGCTCACGTTGAGTACGAGACGGAGAACCGCCACTACGCCCATGTCGACTGCCCCGGCCACGCCGACTATGTGAAGAACATGATCACGGGTGCCGCGCAGATGGACGGCGCGATCCTGGTTGTGTCGGCCGCCGACGGCCCGATGCCGCAGACCCGCGAGCACATCCTTTTGGCTCGCCAGGTCGGCGTGCCGTCGATCGTGGTGTTTTTGAACAAGGTCGACCAGGTCGACGATGCCGAGCTGCTTGAGCTGGTCGAGCTCGAGGTTCGCGAATTGCTGACCAAGAACGAGTTCCCCGGCGACGACATTCCGATCGTCAAGGGTTCGGCGCTGGCGGCTCTTGAAGATTCGGACAAGAAGATCGGCGAGGACGCGATCCGCGAGCTGATGGCTCAGGTCGACGCCTACATCCCGACGCCTGTTCGTCCGCTGGACAAGCCGTTCCTGATGCCGATCGAGGACGTGTTCTCGATCTCGGGCCGCGGCACGGTCGTGACCGGTCGCGTCGAGCGCGGCGTGGTCAAGGTCGGCGAGGAGCTGGAGATCATCGGCATTCGTCCGACCACCAAGACGACCTGCACGGGCGTCGAGATGTTCCGCAAGCTGCTCGACCAGGGCCAGGCCGGCGACAACATCGGCGCGCTGCTGCGCGGTGTCGACCGTGAAGGTGTCGAGCGCGGCCAGGTTCTGGCCAAGCCCGGTTCGGTGAAGCCGCACAAGAAGTTCGTGGCCGAAGCCTACATCCTGACCAAGGACGAGGGTGGCCGTCACACGCCGTTCTTCACCAACTACCGTCCGCAGTTCTACTTCCGCACCACCGACGTGACCGGCATCGTGTCGCTGCCGGCCGGCACCGAGATGGTGATGCCTGGCGACAACATCACGGTCGACGTCGAGCTGATCGTGCCGATCGCCATGGAAGAGAAGCTGCGCTTCGCCATCCGTGAAGGCGGCCGCACCGTCGGTGCCGGCATCGTCGTCACCATCAAAGAGTAATTTGGACTTAAACCGATCTGTCGCGGGCGCGGGGGCCCGCGCCGCGCCAGAACAAGGAAGTGACGCATGAACGGACAGAATATCCGCATCCGCCTGAAGGCGTTTGATCACCGGGTGCTCGACGCCTCGACGCGCGAAATCGTGTCGACGGCCAAGCGCACCGGTGCCAACGTCCGCGGCCCCATTCCGCTGCCGACGCGGATCGAAAAGTTCACGGTCAACCGGTCGCCTCACGTCGACAAGAAGAGCCGCGAGCAGTTCGAGATGCGCACGCACAAGCGTCTGCTCGATATCGTCGATCCGACCCCGCAGACCGTCGATGCTTTGATGAAGCTCGATCTGGCCGCCGGTGTCGACGTCGAGATCAAGCTCTAAGGGAATGAGAGCGCGGTAAGGGGCGGTGCCCCTGGCCCGGAACTCTAAAGGAATTGAACCGATGCGTTCAGGTGTGATTGCAAAGAAGGTGGGAATGACCCGCATCTACAACGATGCCGGGGAACATGTTCCCGTCACCGTTCTCCAGATGGAGAACTGCCAGGTCGTGGCGCAGCGCACGCAGGAGAAGAATGGCTACACCGCCGTTCAGCTCGGCGTTGGCCTTGCCAAGGTGAAGAACACGTCGAAGGCCATGCGCGGCCATTTCGCGACCGCTTCCGTCGAGCCGAAGGCCAAGCTTGCCGAGTTCCGCGTCTCTGCCGACAACATGATCGATGTCGGCGCCGAGATCACCGTCGAGCATTTCGTCGCCGGCCAGAAGGTCGACGTCACCGGCACGACGATCGGCAAGGGTTTTCAGGGCGTCATCAAGCGCCACCATATGGGTGGTGGCCGCGCGACCCACGGTAACTCGGTCTCGCACCGGACGCACGGCTCGACCGGCCAGCGCCAGGACCCCGGCAAGGTGTTCAAGGGCAAGAAGATGGCCGGCCACATGGGCGACACGCGCGTCACCACGCAGAACGTCGAGATCGTCTCGACCGATGCCGACCGCGGCCTGATCCTGATCCGCGGCGCGGTTCCCGGGTCGAAGGGTGCCTGGATCCTGGTTCGCGACGCCGCCAAGGTGGCGCTTCCGGCCAATGCGCCGAAGCCCGCCGCGATCCGCCCAGTTGCTGCCGGTATGGGCACGAAGAATGAGGCTCCGGCCACAGAGGGAGCGGAATAATGGATCTCAAGATCACAACGCTGGGCGGCAAGGACGCCGGCAAGGTGAAACTCTCCGAGGAGATTTTCGGCCTTGATCCGCGCGAGGACATTTTGCAGCGCGTCGTGCGCTGGCAACTCGCCAAGAAGCAGCAGGGCACGCACAAGGCCAAGGGCCGCGCCGAGATCGCGCGCACCGGCGCCAAGATGTACAAGCAGAAGGGTACGGGCCGCGCCCGTCACCATTCGGCACGCGCTCCGCAGTTCCGCGGCGGCGGCAAGGCTCACGGCCCGGTCGTTCGCAGCCACGAGCACGAACTGCCGAAGAAGGTCCGCGCGCTCGGCCTCAAGCATGCTCTCTCGGCCAAGGCCAAGAGCGCGTCGATCATCGTCATCGACGAGCTGAAGCTGACCGAGGCGAAGACCAAGGCGCTGATCGCGAATTTCGCGACGCTGGGCCTGACGAACGCCCTGGTGATCGGTGGCGCCGAGCTCGACCGGAACTTCAAGCTGGCCGCGACCAACATCCCGAACATCGACGTGCTGCCCATCCAGGGCATCAACGTCTACGACATTCTGCGCCGCGGCACGCTGGTCCTTTCGAAGGCCGCCGTCGAGGCTCTCGAGGAGCGCTTTAAATGACCGACCTTCGTCACTACGACGTAATCGTCAGCCCGGCGATCACCGAAAAGTCGACCATGGCTTCCGAGCAGAACCAGGTCGTCTTCAACGTCGCCAAGAAGGCGTCGAAGCCGGAAATCAAGGCCGCCGTCGAAGCGCTGTTCGGCGTCAAGGTGATGGCCGTGAACACGCTTGTCCGCAAGGGCAAGATCAAGCGCTTCCGCGGCACGATCGGCCGCCAGAGCGACGTCAAGAAGGCGGTAGTGACGCTGGCCGACGGCCAGTCGATCGACGTCGCGACGGGTCTCTGAGCAAGGCCGCGAGGACAGGACAATGGCACTTAAAAAATTCAACCCGATAACGCCGAGCACCCGTCAGCTAGTCATCGTCGACCGCTCGGGCCTCTACAAGGGCAAGCCCGTCAAGGGTCTGACCGAGGGCCTGACCAAGTCGGGCGGCCGTAACAATTACGGCCGCATCACTGCACGCTTCATCGGCGGCGGTCACAAGCGTTCGTACCGCATCATCGATTTCAAGCGCCGCAAGTTCGACGTCGTCGGCACGGTCGAGCGCATTGAATACGATCCGAACCGCACCGCCTTCATCGCGCTGATCAAGTATGACGATGGCGAGCTGTCCTACATCATCGCTCCGCAGCGCCTTGCCGCAGGCGACAAGATCGTGGCTGGCGAAGCGGTCGACGTGAAGCCGGGCAATGCGATGCCGCTGGCCTCGATGCCGGTCGGCACGATCGTCCACAACATCGAGCTGAAGCCGGGCAAGGGCGCCCAGGTCGCCCGTTCGGCTGGCGGTTACGCCCAGCTCGTCGGCCGCGACCAGGGCATGGCGATCCTGCGCCTCAACTCGGGCGAGCAGCGTGTCGTTCACGGCTCCTGCATGGCTACCGTCGGTGCCGTGTCCAACCCGGACCACGGCAACATCAACGACGGCAAGGCCGGCCGCACGGTTTGGCGTGGCAAGCGCCCGCACAATCGCGGCGTGACCATGAACCCGGTCGACCACCCGCATGGCGGTGGTGAAGGCCGCACCTCCGGTGGCCGCCATCCGGTCTCGCCGTGGGGCAAGCCGACCAAGGGCAAGAAGACGCGGTCCAACAAGGCGACCGACAAGTTCATCCTGCGCTCGCGCCATCAGCGCAAGAGCTAAGAAGAGGTAACGCCAAGTGACTCGTTCTATTTGGAAAGGCCCCTTCATCGACGGCTACCTTCTCAAGAAGGTGGACAAGGTTCGTGAAGGTGGTCGCAATGAGGTGATCAAGATGTGGAGCCGTCGCTCCACCATCCTGCCGCAGTTCGTCGGCTTCACCTTCGGTGTCTACAACGGCCAGAAGCATGTTCCCGTCTCGGTGAACGAGGACATGGTCGGTCACAAGTTCGGTGAATTCGCTCCGACGCGGACCTATTACGGTCACGGCGCGGATAAGAAGGCGAAGAGGAAATAATCATGGGCAAGGCCAAAGCTCCGCGCAGGCTTGCTGACAACGAAGCGCGCGCCGTACTGCGCACGATCCGTATCAGCCCGCAGAAGCTGAACCTGGTTGCCGCGCTGATCCGCGGCAAGAAGGTCGCGACAGCGCTTTCCGACCTGGAATTCTCGGCCAAGCGGATTTCCGGCACGGTCAAGAAGACGCTGGAATCGGCGATCGCCAACGCGGAAAACAACCACGACCTCGACGTCGATGCGCTGATCGTGGCGGAAGCCTATGTCGGCAAGTCGATCGTCATGAAGCGGTTCCATGCCCGGGGCCGTGGTCGCGCCAGCCGTATCGAGAAGCCGTTCTCGCACCTCACGATCGTCGTTCGTGAAGTCGAAGAAAAAGGGGAGGCCGCATAATGGGCCAGAAAGTCAATCCGATCGGTCTTCGCCTCGGCATCAACCGCACCTGGGATTCGCGCTGGTTCGCGAACACCGGCGAGTACGGCAAGCTGCTGCATGAGGACATCAAGATCCGCAAGTACCTCGAGAAGGAGCTCAAGCAGGCTGCCATCTCGAAGGTCGTGATCGAGCGTCCGCACAAAAAGTGCCGCGTCACCATCCATGCCGCGCGCCCGGGTCTGATCATCGGCAAGAAGGGCGCCGACATCGAGAAGCTTCGCAAGAAGCTGATGGAGATGACCAAGTCCGAGACGCACCTCAACATCGTGGAAGTGCGCAAGCCGGAAATCGACGCGACCCTGGTCGCCCAGTCGATCGCCCAGCAGCTCGAGCGCCGCATCGCGTTCCGCCGCGCCATGAAGCGTGCCGTGCAGTCGGCGATGCGCCTCGGTGCCGAAGGCATCCGCATCAACTGCTCGGGCCGTCTCGGCGGCGCCGAAATCGCGCGCATGGAATGGTACCGCGAAGGCCGCGTGCCGCTGCACACGCTGCGCGCCGATGTCGACTACGGCACGGCCGAGGCGAATACGGCGTACGGCATCTGCGGCGTCAAGGTGTGGGTGTTCAAGGGCGAGATCCTCGAGCACGACCCGATGGCTTCGGAGCGCCGCGCGACCGAGGGCGATCATGCGCATGGCGGTGGTGGTGGTGATCGCGAACGCGGTCGTCGTCGCGAAAACGCCTGAGACATTTAGGAATTTGGAGTTAGAACGATGCTGCAGCCAAAGCGCACAAAGTTCCGCAAGCAGTTCAAGGGCCGTATCCACGGTACCGCCAAGGGCGGGACCAACCTGGATTTCGGTGGTTTCGGGCTGAAGGCGCTTGAGCCGAACCGCGTCACCGCGCGCGAGATCGAAGCGGCCCGCCGCGCGATCACCCGCGAGATGAAGCGCGCCGGCCGTGTCTGGATCCGTATTTTCCCGGATCTGCCGGTCACCTCGAAGCCGACCGAAGTCCGCATGGGCAAGGGCAAGGGCGCGGTCGACTACTGGGCGGCGCGCGTCAAGCCGGGCCGGATCATGTTCGAGATCGACGGCGTCAACGAAGAAACCGCCCGTGAGGCACTGCGTCTCGGCGCGGCCAAGCTCTCGGTCAGGACGCGCTTCGTACAGCGCATCGCAGAATAAGGACGGGCTGATCATGAAAGCCGAAGACATCCGGACCAAGACCCAGGACCAGCTGACCGACGACCTGGCCAGCCTGAAGAAAGAGCAGTTCAACCTGCGCTTCCAGAAGGCGACCGGCCAGCTCGAAAAGACCGCGCGCGTGAGGCAGGTCCGCAAGGACATTGCGCGTATCAAGACCATCGCTGCGGAAAAGTCCGCGGCTAAGAAGGCTTAAGGACGAAAACCATGCCAAAGCGCATTCTGCAGGGCACCGTCGTCAGCGACAAGAACGAGAAGACGGTTGTCGTCAAGGTCGAACGGCGCTTCACGCATCCCGTGATGAAGAAGACCGTGCGCATGACCAAGAAGTACAAGGCGCACGACGAGAACAACGCCCACAAGGTTGGCGATCAGGTGTTCATCCAGGAATCGAAGCCGATTTCCAAGGACAAGCGCTGGATCGTCGTGTCTTCGGACCAAGCCTGATCTCTGGGCGTAAACAAACGAATTTTGGACAGACCGGGGAGGGGTGAAGAACCCGTCCCGTTAGAAAAGAAGAAGGCGGCCAGTCATGATTCAGATGCAAACAAACCTCGACGTCGCGGATAATTCCGGCGCCCGTCGTGTCATGTGCATCAAGGTGCTGGGCGGCTCGAAGCGGAAATACGCTTCCGTAGGCGACATCATCGTGGTGTCGATCAAGGAAGCCATCCCGCGCGGCCGCGTGAAGAAGGGCGATGTGATGAAAGCGGTCGTGGTTCGCACGGCCAAGGACATCCGCCGCCCGGACGGCAGCGTGATCCGTTTCGACAAGAACGCGGCCGTTCTCGTCGACAACAAGAAAGAGCCGATCGGCACGCGTATCTTCGGACCGGTTCCGCGCGAACTCCGCGCCAAGAACCACATGAAGATCATCTCGCTCGCGCCTGAAGTGCTGTAAGGAGCCGGACCAATGCAGAAGATTAGAAAAGGCGACAAGGTCGTCGTGCTGGCTGGCAAGGACAAGGGCCGTTCGGGCGAAGTCCTGTCGGTTCAGCCGAAGGACGACACCGCGCTGGTGCGCGGCGTCAACATGATCCGTCGTCACCAGAAGCAGTCCCAGTCCCAAGAGGGCGGGATCATCACCAAGGAAGCGCCGATCCAGCTGTCGAACATCGCGCTGGCCGACCCCAAGGATGGCAAGCCGACCCGCGTCGGCTTCATCTTCCAGAAGGACGGCAAGAAGGTGCGCGTCGCCAAGCGCTCGGGAGAAGTCATCAATGGCTAAGGCTCAAACCAAGCAGGCGACTGCCCAGAACACGCCGCGCCTCAAGCAGGTCTACAACGAGACCATCCGCAAGGCCTTGCAGGAGCAGTTCGGCTACGACAACGAGATGCAGGTTCCGCGCATCGACAAGATCGTGCTGAACATGGGCGTTGGCGAAGCGACCGGCGATTCGAAGAAGCCTTCGATCGCGGCCGAGGATCTGGCGATGATCGCCGGCCAGAAGGCCGTCGTCACCCGCGCCCGCAATTCGATCGCAGGCTTCAAGGTCCGCGAGAAGATGCCGATCGGCGCCAAGGTCACGCTGCGCAAGGAACGCATGTACGAGTTCCTCGACCGCCTCGTGAACATCGCGCTGCCGCGCGTCCGCGACTTCCGCGGACTGAATCCGAAGAGCTTCGATGGCCGTGGCAACTACGCCATGGGCATCAAGGAACACATCGTGTTCCCGGAGATCAACTACGACAAGGTTGATCAGATCTGGGGCATGGACGTCATCGTTTGTACGACTGCGAAGACGGACGACGAAGCCAGGGCACTGCTCAAGGCCTTCAACTTCCCCTTCCGCCAGTAACGGCAGCGAGAAAAGGAAAAATCTGAAATGGCAAAGACCAGCTCAGTCGAGAAGAACAACAGGCGCCGCAAGCTTGCCGACCAGTACGGTCCCAAGCGCGCTGCCCTGAAGGCGATCATCATGGACCAGTCCAAGCCGATG
Source organism: Mesorhizobium sp. B264B1B (assembly GCF_020165765.1). Taxonomy (NCBI): domain Bacteria; kingdom Pseudomonadati; phylum Pseudomonadota; class Alphaproteobacteria; order Hyphomicrobiales; family Phyllobacteriaceae; genus Mesorhizobium; species Mesorhizobium sp. B264B1B. Next base: position 85,626 of record NZ_JAIUIS010000002.1, on the reverse strand, counting down.
GAAGAGCGCTTCCGCGCTCAGCTCAAGCTTGCCGCCATGCCGCGCAACTCGGCCAAGATCCGCATCCGCAACCGCTGCGAAGTCACCGGCCGCCCGCGTGCCTATTATCGCAAGCTCAAAGTATCGCGCATCGCGCTTCGTGATCTCGGCAATAACGGCCAGATCCCGGGCCTGGTCAAGTCGAGCTGGTAAGGAGGACATAACATGTCATTGAGCGATCCTCTCGGCGATATGCTGACCCGCATCCGCAACGCCTATGGCCGCAAGAAGTCGAGCGTGTCGACGCCGGCCTCGCGTCTGCGCACCCGCGTCCTCGACGTGCTGAAGGCTGAAGGCTATATCCGCGACTACAGCCAGACCGACTTCGACAACGGCAAGTCCGAAATCGAGATCGAGCTGAAGTATTTCGATGGAGCGCCGGTCGTGCGCGAAATCGCCCGCGTCTCGAAGCCGGGCCGCCGCGTTTACGTTTCGGCCAAGTCGATCCCGCATGTCGCCAACGGCCTCGGTATCGCCATCCTTTCGACGCCGAAGGGCGTGATGGCCGACCACGAAGCGCGCGAACAGAACGTCGGTGGCGAGATCCTCTGCCAGATCTTCTGATCCGGCAGCGTGATCCCGAAAAATGGAATCCGGTCTTCGGATCGTTCCGAAGACAGAGACCTGAAACAAGAGAAGTGACGAGGACAACAAAATGTCTCGTATTGGAAAGAAACCCGTTTCGCTGCCGCAGGGCGTGACCGCGACCGTCAACGGCCAGACCGTGACGGCGAAGGGCCCCAAGGGCGAGCTGAAGTTCGTGGTCAACGACGAAGTGCTGGTCAAGATGGAAGGCAGCGAGATAGCTGTCGAGCCGCGCGACCAGTCCAAGACCGCCCGCTCCAAGTGGGGCATGTCGCGCACGCAGATCGTCAACATCCTGCAGGGCGTCAAGGACGGCTTCGAGAAGAAGCTCGAGATCACCGGCGTCGGCTATCGCGCCGCCTTGCAGGGCAAGAACCTGCAGCTGGCGCTCGGCTTCAGCCACGACGTCGTCTACGAGACGCCGCAAGGCATCACCATCACCGTGCCGAAGCCGACCGAAATCACCGTGGCCGGCATCGACAAGCAGCAGGTAGGCCAGGTGGCTGCGGAAATCCGCGAATACCGTGGTCCCGAGCCCTACAAGGGCAAGGGCGTCCGCTACGCAGGCGAGAAGATCGTCCGCAAGGAAGGCAAGAAGAAGTAGTGGGTTTGGCCCCGGGAAGGTGCAGACTTTTCGGAAGGGGCCAAGCCAGGAAGTGTAACGCCGCGGGGAGCGGTCGCGGGAGGCGCTTTCGCCTACCGCACAGGGCGGCCCCCGTTTTCTGAAGGCAAGGAAGACCATCATGGGTACCAAGGAAGCCACTCAGCGCCGCGCGCAGCGCGTCCGCCGCCAGATCAAGAAGGTCGCCGGCGAGCGTCCGCGCCTGTCGGTTCACCGCACGTCGAAGAACATCTACGTCCAGGTCATCGACGACGCCAAGGGCCACACCATCGCTGCCGCCTCGACCCTCGAGAAGGACCTCAAGGGTTCGCTCAAGACCGGTGCAGATACCGCTGCCGCTGCCGCGATTGGCAAGCTGATCGCCGAGCGTGCCGCCAAGGCGGGAGTCAAGGAAGTCGTCTTCGACCGCGGCCCGTACATCTATCACGGCCGCGTCAAGGCGCTGGCCGAGGCGGCTCGTGAAGGCGGCTTGAGCTTCTAAGCCTGATCCGGACCGAAAGTCGGCAGAAAGTTGCAGACTTTTCGAAACGGATCATGCAAGGGAGTGATGATTTTCACCGTCGGCGACCCGCAATGAGGCGTCGGCATTCAGCAACCCGTGCTTCCGGAAAAGAACAAGGAACAGGATATGGCACAGGAACGTAGGGATGGCGGCCGCGGCCGCGATCGTGAAGAACGCGATGACGGCATGGTCGACAAGCTCGTCCACATCAACCGTGTCGCCAAGGTCGTCAAGGGCGGCCGCCGCTTCGGTTTTGCAGCACTCGTCGTCGTCGGCGACCAGAAGGGCCGCGTCGGCTTCGGTCACGGCAAGGCGCGCGAAGTGCCGGAAGCCATCCGCAAGGCAACCGAATCGGCCAAGCGCGACATGATCTTCGTGCCGCTGCGCTCGGGCCGCACGCTGCACCACGATGTCGAGGGACGCTGGGGCGCCGGCCGTGTTCTCCTGCGCGCCGCCAAGCAAGGTACCGGCATCATCGCCGGCGGCCCGATGCGTGCCGTCTTCGAGACGCTCGGCATGCATGACGTGGTCGCCAAGTCGATGGGTTCGTCGAACCCTTACAACATGGTTCGCGCCACTTTCGACGCGCTGAAGAGCCAGATGCATCCCAAGGATGTGGCTGCCGCGCGCGGCATCAAGTATTCGACCCTTCAGGCCCGCCGCGGCACCGCCGTCGCGGCTGAAGAATAGTCGATCTGACCAGGGATTTTGACCATGGCCAAGAAAGCAACCAAGACCATCACCGTTGAGCAGATCGGTTCGCCGATCCGCCGCCCGAAGGAACAGCGCGCGACGCTGGTCGGCCTCGGCCTCAACAAGATGCACAAGCAGCGCACGCTGGAAGATACGCCTTCCGTGCGCGGCATGATCGCTGCCGTCCAGCATCTCGTCCGCGTCGTGGACGAGGGCTGAGCACAGGCGCAGGAGAAGCAAGATGAAACTCAACGATCTGCGTGACAAGGACGGCGCGACGCATTCGAAGAAGCGTCTCGGCCGCGGCATCGGCTCCGGTTCCGGCAAGACTGCCGGTCGCGGCGTCAAGGGCCAGAAGGCGCGCTCCGGCGTCGCCGTCAACGGTTTCGAGGGTGGCCAGATGCCGCTCTATCGGCGCCTGCCGAAGCGTGGCTTCAACAACATCTTCGCCAAGAGCTTCACCGTCGTCTCGCTGGCCCGTATCCAGGCCGCTGTAGACGCCAAGAAGCTCGACGCGAAGGCGACCGTGACGGCCGAGGCGCTGGTAGCCGCCGGCGTCATCCGTCGCGTGAAGGACGGCGTGCGCGTGCTGTCGGACGGCGATCTCAAGGCGAAGCTCGCCTTTGACGTCGCCGGGGCCTCCAAGGCCGCGATCGAGAAGATCGAAAAGGCCGGCGGTTCGGTCAAGCTGCCGCAAGAGGCGGCCGCCGAGTAACAGCAATTTGAAGCGCGGTCGGCAAGGCCGATCCGGTTTTGCTTTCGATCACGCTTCGACCTGTTCAATATGGCGGCCGCGTCAACGCGGCCGCTTGCATGTTTACAGTCCGGAGCTTATCTCGTGAGCTTCGGTGACACGCGCCGCCTGACCTTAGGGCCATCAAGCGTGACCAAGCGGAGAATCGGGCATGGCTTCGGCTGCTGAACAACTAGCCTCGAATCTGAATTTCTCAGCCTTCGCCAAAGCGGAGGACCTGAAGAAACGAATCTGGTTCACCGTCGGCGCGCTGCTCGTCTACCGCCTCGGCACCTACATCCCGCTTCCCGGCATCAATCCCGATGCCTTCGCGCAGGCCTTCTCTTCGCAGAGCAAGGGCGTGCTGGGCATGTTCAACATGTTCGCCGGCGGCGCCGTGCAACGCATGGCGATCTTCGCGCTCGGCATCATGCCTTACATTTCCGCTTCCATCATCATGCAGCTGATGACCTCGGTCATCCCGTCGCTGGAAGCGCTGAAGAAGGAAGGCGAGCAGGGCCGCAAGGTCATCAACCAGTACACGCGCTACGGCACGGTGCTCCTGGCGCTGGTGCAGGCCTATGGTATTTCGGTCGGGCTTGAAGGCGGCAACGGCATCGTCAGCGATCCCGGCATGTTCTTCCGCATCTCGACCGTCGTCACGCTGGTCGGCGGCACCATGTTCCTGATGTGGCTCGGCGAGCAGATCACCGCGCGCGGCATCGGCAACGGCATTTCGCTGATCATCTTCTCCGGCATCGTCGCCGGCCTGCCGCATGCCATTTCCGGCACGCTGGAACTCGGCCGCACCGGAGCGCTGTCGACCGGCCTGATCCTGGCGATCATCGTGCTGGCCATCGTCGTCATCGCGCTCATCGTCTTCTTCGAGCGCGCCCAGCGGCGTCTGCTGATCCAGTATCCGAAGCGTCAGGTCGGCAATCGCATGTTCCAGGGCGACACTTCCCACCTGCCGCTCAAGCTCAACACGTCGGGCGTCATCCCGCCGATCTTCGCCTCGTCGCTGCTCTTGCTGCCGGCCACCGTCGCCGGCTTCTCGCAGACCACGAACATGCCGGCCTGGGCCAGCACCATCCTGGCCTCGCTCGGCCATGGCCAGCCGCTCTACATGTTGTTCTACGCGGCGATGATCGTGTTCTTCGCCTTCTTCTACACCGCGATCGTCTTTAACCCGAAGGACACCGCCGACCAGCTCAAGAAGCACTCCGGCTTCATCCCCGGCTATCGTCCGGGCGAGCGCACCGCCGACTATATCGACTACGTTCTTACCCGCATCACTGTCGTCGGTGCCATCTATCTGGTGCTGGTCTGTCTGCTGCCGGAGTTCCTGATCTCGGCGACTGGCGTACCATTCTACCTTGGTGGCACATCGCTTCTGATCGTGGTCAGTGTCACGCTCGACACGGTTGCGCAGATTCAGGGCCACCTGATCGCGCACCAGTATGAAGGCCTGATCAAGAAGTCGAAGCTGCGCGGGGGGAAGAAAGCCAGATGAGGTTGATTTTGCTTGGGCCGCCAGGAGCGGGCAAGGGGACACAAGCACAAAGACTGGTAGAGAGGCACGGCATCCCCCAGCTTTCCACGGGCGACATGCTGCGCGCCGCGGTCCAGGCCGGCACCGAGGTCGGCAAGCGCGCCAAGGCGGTCATGGATGCCGGCGAGCTGGTCTCGGATGCCATCGTCAACGCCATCGTGGCCGAGCGCATTGACCAGCCCGATTGCGCCAATGGTTTCATCCTCGACGGCTACCCGCGTACGCTGGTGCAGGCTGATGCGGTTGAATCGATGCTTGACGAACGTGGCATTGCGCTCGACACCGTCATCGAGCTTGTCGTCGACGACAAGGCGCTGGTCGGCCGCATCGTCAAGCGAGCCGATGAGGCCAAGGCAGCCGGTCAGCCGGTGCGCAAGGACGACAATCCGGCGGTGTTCGAGGAGCGGCTGCGGGAATATTACAAGAAGACCGCTCCGCTGATCGGCTATTATTATGCCAAGCGCCGGCTGAAGAGCGTGGACGGCATGGCTGGTATTGATGCCGTGACGTCGGAGATCGAAGCCGTGCTCGCGGCGACGGTGAAAGAGGCCGCCTCGGCCAAATAGCGATTGTGCTTGACTGAAGCGGTCCGCTGGGGTATGGCGGCCCGTCTTCCTGTCAGGCATGGAGTTTGCTTGCCCGCAAGGGCAGGGCAGCCGTTTTTGACCAGGAAACTCCCGCAAGGGCCGGCCTCCACCGGACGCGGGGCAACGCAGACAGCGCCGGCTCGTCCGGCCTATATGGAGATGAGAAGAACATGGCTCGTATAGCCGGCGTCAACATTCCGACCAACAAGCGCGTTGTCATCGCGCTTCAGTACATTCACGGCATCGGCAAGAAGTTCGCCCAGGAAATCGTCGACAAGGTCGGCATCCCGGCCGAGCGCCGCGTCAACCAACTGACCGACGCGGAAGTGCTGCAGATCCGCGAGACGATCGACCGCGACTATCAGGTCGAGGGCGACCTGCGCCGCGAAGTGTCGATGAACATCAAGCGGCTCATGGACCTCGGCTGCTACCGCGGCCTGCGTCACCGTCGCTCGCTGCCGGTTCGCGGCCAGCGCACGCACACCAATGCACGCACCCGCAAGGGCCCGGCCAAGTCGATCGCCGGCAAGAAGAAGTAATTTAGGGCAGTAAGGGAGTAGGGGAGTAAGGCAGTAGGGAATGCCCGGCAATCGGGTCGCACTTTCCCTACTCCCTTACTGCCCTATTCCCCACTCCCTTACCAAGGTGGAGCCGCTGGCATTACGGCGGTGTAGAGATCAACTGAAAGGAATACCATGGCCAAGGAAGCCGCTCGTGTTCGCCGTCGCGAACGCAAGAACATCTCGTCGGGCGTTGCCCACGTCAATTCGACCTTCAACAACACCATGATCACCATTACCGACGCGCAGGGCAATTCGATCGCCTGGTCGTCGGCCGGAGCCCAGGGCTTCAAGGGTTCGCGCAAGTCGACCCCCTTCGCCGCCCAGATGGCTGCCGAGGATGTTGCCAAGAAGGCCCAGGAACACGGCATGCGCATGCTCGAGGTCGAGGTCTGCGGACCCGGCTCCGGCCGTGAATCGGCGCTGCGCGCCCTGCAGGCGGCTGGTTTCACCATCACCTCGATCCGTGATGTGACCCCGATCCCGCACAATGGCTGCCGTCCGCGCAAGAAGCGTCGCGTCTAAGGAATTACCGAACGCCGCGTGAACGCCAGAAGCGTTCCTCCGCGGTTTTCCAGGTCGCCCGCCACGATTGGATGGTGGCGGGTCAACGGAAGGAAAGCATCATGATCCAGAAAAATTGGCAGGAACTGATCAAGCCGAACAAGATCGAGTTCTCGTCGAAGAAGAAGACGCTGACCACGCTGGTGGCCGAGCCGCTCGAACGCGGCTTCGGCCTCACCCTCGGCAATGCGTTGCGCCGCGTGCTTCTGTCTTCGCTGCGCGGGGCGGCCGTCACCGCCGTACAGATCGACGGCGTCCTGCATGAATTCTCGTCCATCGCCGGCGTGCGCGAGGACGTGACCGACATCGTCCTCAACATCAAGGAAATCGCCATCCGCATGGAAGGCGACGGCCCCAAGCGCATGGTTGTGCGCAAGCAGGGCCCGGGTGCGGTTCTCGCCGGCGACATCCAGACGGTGGGCGACGTCGAGATCCTCAATCCGGATCACGTCATCTGCACGCTGGACGAGGGCGCTGAAATCCGTATGGAATTCACTGTCGATACCGGCAAGGGTTACGTGCCGGCCGACCGCAACCGCGCCGAGGATGCGCCGATCGGCCTGATCCCGGTCGACAGCCTCTATTCGCCGGTCAAGAAGGTCTCCTACAAGGTCGAGAACACCCGTGAGGGCCAGGTTCTCGACTACGACAAGCTGACCATGACCATCGAGACCGACGGTTCGATCTCGGGCGAGGACGCGGTGGCTTTCGCCGCCCGCATCCTGCAGGACCAGCTTGGCCTGTTCGTCAATTTCGACGAGCCGCAGAAGGAAGTCGCCACCGAAGCCGTCACCGAGCTTGCCTTCAACCCGGCGCTGCTCAAGAAGGTCGACGAACTCGAGCTTTCGGTGCGTTCGGCCAACTGCCTGAAGAACGACAACATCGTCTACATCGGCGATCTCATCCAGAAGACCGAAGCCGAGATGCTGCGTACCCCGAACTTCGGCCGCAAGTCGCTGAACGAGATCAAGGAAGTCCTGGCGGCGATGGGCCTGCACCTCGGTATGGAAGTGCCGGACTGGCCGCCGGAAAACATCGAAGACCTCGCCAAGCGTTACGAAGATCAATATTGAGGCTCCGAGGAGCTTCTCGAACCCGGAATGAAGGAGAAGAGCCATGCGCCATGGATTTAAAGGCCGCCGGTTCGCCCGCAGCATAAGCCATCGCAAGTCGATGTTTGCCAACCTTGCCGTGTCGCTGCTCGAACACGAGCAGATCGTCACCACCTTGCCCAAGGCGAAGGACCTGCGTCCGATCGTCGAGAAGCTGGTGACGCTCGGCAAGCGCGGCGACCTGCACGCCCGCCGCCAGGTGATCGCGCAGATCGGCAATGAAGGCGTCGTCAAGCGCCTGTTCGACACCATCGCGCCGCGCTACGCCACCCGCAACGGCGGCTATCTGCGCATCATGAAGGCGGGCTTCCGCCACGGTGACAATGCCGCGATGGCGGTCATCGAATTCGTAGACCGCGACACGGAGGCCAAGGGCGCCGGCGACCGCGCCCGCCTCGAAGCCGAAGGCACCGATGCGGAAGCCGCAGCCGCTTAAGGCTTCGCTTTTCAAATGATTTAAAGGGGCCTGCGGGCCCCTTTTTCATATTCTGGCCGCCTCGGCTGCTCCTGCGTCAAAATAATTCGATTTAATCGCCTTAGCCTTTCATTTTGCACATTCGTCGGGACAATGCGCCCCAACTCGCACGGAGGATTCGCAATGCGCGCTAAAAGACTGTCCCTGGTTCTGCTCTGCGCCTTTATGGCGTTCGCAACCACGCCGACAGTCCGGCAGGCATTGGCCGAGGATGCCCCCAAAGCCGATCCGGGCCTCTCCGACGTGCTCACCGACCTGCTGCACGGCGTCGAGGGCGAAAACGCCACCTCGGGCCCCGACAAGCGCGTGCCGTTCGGCCGTGAGGAAGTGCAGTTGTCGTTCGCGCCATTGGTCAAGCAGACGGCGCCGGCCGTGGTCAATGTCTATGCCTCGCAAACGGCCAAGGTCGTTTCGCCCTTCGAAGGCGATCCGTTCTTCGAAGAATTCTTCGGTCGCGCGCAGCCGCGCGCGCAGTCCTCGCTGGGCTCGGGCGTGCTTGTCGATCCGAGTGGCGTCATCGTCACCAATTTCCACGTCATCAAGAATGCCGACGAGGTGAAGGTCGCGACCGCCGACGGGCGCGAATTCACCAGCAAGGTGATGCTCAAGGACGAGACGCTCGATCTTGCCGTGCTCAAGATCGAATCCGACAAGCCATTCCCGGTCATCGCCATCGGCGATTCCGATGCGCTCGAAGTCGGTGACCTGGTGCTGGCCATCGGCAATCCTTTCGGCGTCGGGCAGACCACCACCAGCGGCATCGTTTCCGCACTTGCCCGCAGCCATATAGGCGTTTCGGATTCGGGTTATTTCATCCAGACGGACGCTGCCATCAATCCCGGCAATTCCGGCGGCGCGCTGATCAACATGGGCGGCCAGCTGGTCGGCATCAACACCGCCATCTTCAGCCGCAGCGGCGGCTCGATCGGCATCGGCTTTGCCATTCCTGCCAATATGGTGCGCGCTTTCGCCGATGCCGCCAAGGCCGGTCTCGATTTCTTCGAGCGGCCTTACATCGGGGCCGAGTTCGAAGCGGTGACGCCGCAGATCGCTGAATCGCTCGGCATGGAAAAGCCTGCCGGCGCGCTGGTCTCGTCCGTTGACGCGTCCGGACCGGCCGGCAAGGCCGGATTGAAGCCTGGCGATGTCGTCCTGCAGATCAACGGCAAGCCGGTCGAGAGCATCGAGGCACTGGACTATCGCATGGCGACGCTGTCGATCGGTACAAAGGCCAATTTCGCGGTGCTGACCAAAGGCCAGCAGGCAGCGATGGACATCGCGCTGGAACGCGCGCCCGAGGGTGCAAAACCCTCGGAGGTGACGCTGCATGGCCGCAGCCCCTTCTCGGGCGCCAAGGTTGCGGAATTATCGCCGCGGCTGGCTCAGAAGCTCGGCCTGCGCACCGACATCAAGGGCGTCACCGTGGTCGACATCAATCGCGATTCGCCGGCCGCCGATTTCGGCTTCCAGCCGGGCGACATCGTGCGCGAGGTCAACGGCACGACAATCGATACGGCGGCGACGCTGGCGCAGGCTTCCCAGCAGGATACGCGCTGGTGGCGCTTTACCGTCGAGCGCGGCGGGCAGATACTGCGCCAGGTGTTGCGTTACTGAGCTCGATCGCTGAAGAGATCGCGCTCCAAACCCAAAAAGAAGTGCATGGCCGATCTGTTCAGTGTCGATGAACCGGAAAAGGCGCCGCCAGGCCGGCCGCTGGCAGACAGGCTGCGCCCGAAAAACCTTGGCGAGGTCGTCGGCCAGGAGCATCTGACCGGCCCCGATGGTGCGCTGACCCGGCTGATTAATTCCGGTTCGCTCGGCTCCATGATTTTCTGGGGGCCGCCCGGCACCGGCAAGACCACGGTGGCGCGCCTGCTTGCCGGTGAAACCAGCCTTGCCTTCGAGCAGATTTCGGCGGTTTTCTCCGGCGTAGCCGACCTGAAGAAAGTGTTCGAGGCGGCCAAGCTGCGCCGCGCCAATGGCCGCCAGACCCTGCTGTTCGTCGACGAGATCCACCGCTTCAACCGCGCCCAGCAGGACGGCTTCCTTCCAGTCATGGAAGACGGCACCGTCGTGCTCGTCGGCGCTACCACCGAAAATCCGTCCTTCGAGCTCAATGCAGCTCTGCTGTCGCGTGCGCGCGTGCTGGTTTTCCATTCGCTTGGCGAGGAAAGCATCGCAAAGCTTCTGGCCAGGGCCGAAGAGACGGAGGGCAGGGCGCTGCCGCTCGATGATGAGGCGCGAGCGATGCTCATCCGCATGAGCGACGGCGATGGCCGGGCCTCGCTGACGCTGGCGGAAGAAGTTTGGCGCGCCGCCAAACCAGGCGAAGTGTTCGGTCCCGAAGGCTTGCAGCGCATCATCCAGCGTCGGGCGCCGATCTACGACAAGGGCCAGGACGGTCATTACAATTTGATCTCGGCGCTGCACAAATCCGTGCGCGGCTCCGATCCCGATGCCGCGCTCTACTACCTCGCGCGCATGTTCGACGCCGGCGAGGATCCGCTCTATCTCGGCCGCCGGCTGGTGCGCATGGCGATGGAGGACATCGGGCTGGCCGATCCGCAGGCATTGGTCATCGCCAACGCGGCCAAGGACGCCTACGATTATCTGGGTTCGCCCGAAGGCGAACTCGCCTTCGCCGAGGCCACCGTCTATCTCGCCACGGCGCCCAAATCCAACGCGGTCTACACCGCATTCAAAGCCGCCACGCGCGCCGCCAAGGAGCACGGTTCGCTGCTACCGCCCAAGCACATCCTCAACGCGCCGACAAAGTTGATGAAGGACGAAGATTACGGGGCCGGCTATCGCTACGATCATGACGAACCGGACGCGTTTTCCGGCCAGGACTATTTTCCGGAAAAGATGGGCCGCCAGACCTTCTACGACCCACCCGAACGCGGTTTCGAGCGCGATATCAGGAAACGGCTCGACTACTGGGCAAAGCTGCGCAAAGAGCGGGAATAGCAGGCTTGCGACGGCCGGTGGCGGTTGCGGTCCGAAACGAGGTTTCACCTGGGGTATTTCCACGTCGGTTCTTCTGCACGCGCTGCTCGCGGCCACGATTATATCGATGCCAATGCCGCAGCTTCCGAGCCGGCCGGAGGAAGAGCAGGTAACGGTCGACATCCTGACCCCGCGACAGTTCGAGGTCTCGGCAAGGCAGTCAGCCGGCCACGATGCCGTGGCCGTTGTGCGGCAACCCAAAAGACCTTATCAAGGCGCACGGCCGGGCGGTGGTCGTTGTCGTGATTTTGGCACTATTCATTCGCAACAGGATCGCGCTCGGCGCGTGGAAAAATGACAAAAACCCTTCGCAAGACCCTTCGCAAATTCGCCATTGCCATCCCGCTCCTTGCCCTTGGCTTCTATTTCATTCCGATCCTAACGACGATTTTCGTCGTTTGCGGCCTGATCGACGTGCTGCGCAACGACCGCAAGAATCTGTCCCTGTTCAGCGGCTATTTCCTGGGCAATGGCCTCTTCACCTGGCTGCTTTCGCCATTCAACCTGCTGGTCGACCTCCTGTGCTACAGAAATCCGGGCGTGTGGAAGCTGGAGCAGTTCCCTCAGGATTATCAGCGCGAAGTCAACGAGGTCTTGGATGTCTTCAAGGCGCGCAAGGCCGAAATCATCGCCGACATCGACGCCAATTTCGGCGCCGGCCGGCGCGGCATGTATGTCTACCAATGGTATGGCAAGCACAGGATAGACAACGTCGCCGAGTTCAACAAGGATTTCAAATACATCAAGACGATTGCCGTCTCGGTCTTCAGCAAGCGCGAATCGACCTCCTGGCACTTCGGACCGTTGCGGCTCAGCCTCCGCATCCTCTACAACCTCATTCCGATGAAGTCAGAGATCTTCGTCGAGTGCGGCAACGTCAAGAACTACTGGTACGACAATCCGCTGTTCATTTTCGACGACACGCTGCTGCATCGCTCGGTCAACGAGTATGACGGTCGTCGCTACTGCGTATTCATGGACATTATCAGGCCGTCCCCGGTCCCCAGGCTCATCGCCGGCCTTCTCGCCATCGTCTCGGTGAGCGTCGAGAGGATCAATTCGATGTTCTACAAGAACTGGAAGATGATCGGCTCGACCAAGCCGAAAAAAGCAGAAACGACCTGAGCTGGCAAGTTTTCGAACGTAGCCGGCGCGCCGGATAGGTATGAATAGTCGGGGACAGTATACGGCGATGTTCAATCTGCTTCTCGTGGCCGCCGGCGGCGGCATTGGCGCCGGCGTTCGCCATCTGACCAATATGGGCTCGCTGCGCCTTGTCGGCCCCAACTATCCCTGGGGCACGATGGCGATCAACATCGTCGGTTCGTTCGCGATGGGCCTGTTCATCGCCGCCCTGGCGCGCCGCGGCGGGTCTAACGAAGTCAGGCTGTTTGTTGCCACCGGCATCTTAGGCGGCTTCACGACCTTTTCCGCCTTTTCGCTCGATTTCGCGACCTTGTGGGAGCGGGGAGCCACCTTGCCGGCGTTTGGATATGCGCTGGCCAGCGTGATTGGCGCCATCATTGCCCTGTTTTTGGGTCTTTGGCTCGCAAGAAGCCTGCCTTAATGCTATTGCCGCGCCGAGAGCAGGCCTGGGCCTGCCAGGAAACGGGTAAGCGAAAACAATATGGCAGGCGTTGAACAGATCACGGTGGAGGCCGGCGAGGCGGGCATGCGGCTCGACCGCTGGTTCAAGACCCATTTCCCGGGCCTTGGCTTTGGTCATCTGCAGAAGCTGCTTCGGTCCGGGCAGATCCGCGTCGACGGCGGCCGCGTCAAGGCCGACACCCGTGTCGAGCCTGGCCAGACGGTGCGCATTCCACCGCTGGAAGTGGACAAGAAGGGCGACAGCCCGCTGACCGGCCATTCGATCCGCAACCAGGGCGATGCCGAAGTCCTGGCAAAGATGCTGATCCATGAGGATCCGAAGGTTTTCGTCTTCAACAAGCCGGCTGGCCTTGCGGTGCAGGGCGGCTCGGGCGTCACCCGTAACGTCGACGACATGTTGGAAGCCTGGCGCAACCAGAAGGGCGAGAAGCCGCGGCTGGTGCACCGGCTCGATCGCGACACGTCTGGCGTGCTGGTCGTCGCCCGCACCAGGCTGGCGGCGATGAAGCTCTCCGAGGCGTTTCGCGCCCGCGAGACCAAGAAGACCTACTGGGCTTTGGTCAAGGGCGTGCCGCCCAAGCGCGAGGATAAGATATCGACCTGGCTGATCAAGGAAGCCACGCCGGATGGCGATCGGGTGCGCATTGCCAAGCACGGCGAAAAGGGCGCCGACCATGCCGTATCCTACTATCGCATCATCGAGCAGGCGGCGCAGGCGCTGACCTGGCTGGAGATGGAGCCCTATACCGGCCGCACCCATCAGTTGCGCGTTCATGCCGCCCATATCGGTTGTCCCATCATCGGCGATCCCAAATATTTCGAGGCCGACACCAATTGGGATTTTCCGGGCGGGATGCAGAACCGCCTGCATCTGCACGCGCGCCGCATCGTCATCCCGCATCCGGACCAGGGTTTCATCGACGTCACCGCACCTATGCCGCCGCATATGCGCCAGAGCTGGAACCTGATCGGCTTCGACGACGCCAGTGCGGAGGATTGACCATGAGCGGCGCTGCCGATGCGCTCGACCGTCGCGATACGGTCGACATGGCGGCCGCCGCCATAATGGTCGGCCTGACGTTCTCCTGGGGCCTGAATTACGTCGCCGCCAAGATCTCCTATGCCGGCTATGATCCGGTTTTCCTGTCGATCGCGCGCTCGGTTATCGGCGGGCTCTGCGTCTTCCTCTGGTGCCGCTGGCGCGGCATTGCGCTTTTCAAGAGGGACGGGACATTGCTCGCGGGCATTGCAGTGGGCGTGCTCTTCGGCATCGAGTTCCTCTGCCTTTATGTCGGGCTGGAGCACACCACGGTCGCCCGCAACACGCTGCTGGTCAACACCATGCCGTTCTGGATGCTGCTGGGAGGGCATTTCCTGCTCGGCGAGCCGATCAGCCTGCGCAAATCCCTTGGCCTTCTGCTTGCCTTTGCCGGCCTCGCCGCGGTCTTTTCCGACAAGCTCGGCGGCGGCGGGGACATGCTGTTCGGCGATCTGCTGAGCCTTGGCTCCGGATTCGTCTGGGCCTTGACCAATATCCTGATCAAGCGCTCGAAGCTGGGTAACACGAGCGCCGAAAAGCTGCTGCTCTATCAACTCTCCGGCGCTGCGATCGTCGGCGTCCTGGTGTTGCCTCTGGCCGGCCCCTCCGTGCGCGATCCCGCGCTGTTGCCGACGTTGGCCCTGCTTTTCCAGGCGCTCTATATCGTCGCCTTCACCTATGTGTTGTGGTTCTGGCTGCTGCGGCGCTATCCCGCCTCCAGCCTGTCGAGTTTCACGTTCCTGTCGCCGGTCTTCGGCGTGCTGTGCGGCGCCCTGTTCTTGAACGAGCCGCTGACCATACGCATTTTTCTGGCACTTGGTCTCATTGCCGCCGGTCTGGTCATCGTCAACAGGCCGCCGCGCCAGCAGACGGCCGAAGGAGGCTGACATGCGCGATATCCTCAGCGATCTCGAGGCGGGGAAACTGCTCTCCGACCCCGATCCGGTGCGCCGCGCCCAAATCCAGATGAAGAAGCCGCTGCCGAAGCGTTTTTACAAGACCGTTTCGGTCGCGCGCGTCGATGCTGGCTTTGCCGTCCATCTCGACGGCAAGCCGGTGCGCACGCCGGGCAAGGCGCTGCTGACGCTGCCGACCGAGAAGGCGGCATCGCTGGTCGCCGATGAATTCGCCGCCCAGGGCGAGACCATCGATCCGGTGTCGATGCCGGTGATGCGTCTCGTCAACACCGCGCTCGACGGCGTCGCCAGCGATCCGCAGGCGGTGGTGGAGGACATACTGCGCTTTGCCTCGTCGGATCTGCTCTGTTATCGCGCCGACGCACCACAAGGCTTGGTCGAGCGGCAGAACGAGCTGTGGGATCCTGTCCTCGACTGGGCGCAGGCAGCACTCGGCGCTCGCTTCAACCTTGCCGAGGGCATCATTCACGTCGAGCAACCGCGCGAAACTATTGCTGTGCTGGGTGTGCATCTTGCCCAGCGCACCGAGCCGCTGCGCCTGGCAGCGATCCACGTCATGACCTCGCTGACCGGTTCGGCGCTGCTGGCGTTGGCCGTGGAGTTCGGCGAACTCGGCGGTGAGGCGGCCTGGACTGCCGGCCATGTCGACGAGGATTGGCAGATCGAGCATTGGGGACAGGATGCGGAAGCTGTCGCGCGCCGCTCCGCCCGCAAGCGCGACATGATGGCTGCCGTCGGTCTGATCGAGGCGCTCGAAGGCTGACCGGCCACCGCACCGCACCTAATACCAAAGTCATAATCCCAAAGTCATCTGCCGTTGGCAGGCGCTTTCTGTCATTTTTCCCGTGATTGCTGCCGCGAGTCTGCGTTCGGAAGAGAATGCGAACGCAAGGGCGCTGCATCGAGCACAAGGGTCTCACGGGAGGAGCATCTCAATGGCTATCGCATCGACCGCCAGCGGAAAGAGCCGCGGCATGACGCGAGAGGAGAAGAAGGTCATCTTCGCTTCTTCGCTCGGCACCGTTTTCGAGTGGTACGATTTTTATCTCTACGGGTCGCTGGCGGCTTTTATTGGTTCGACCTTTTTCAGCCCGACCATTCCGGAAGCGACGCGCAATATTTTCGCGCTGCTGGCTTTCGCCGCCGGCTTCCTCGTCCGTCCGTTCGGCGCTTTGCTGTTCGGCCGCATCGGCGACCTTGTCGGCCGCAAATATACCTTCCTCGTCACCATGACGATCATGGGCCTGTCGACCTTCCTGGTGGGCTTGCTGCCTGGTTATGCGAGCCTCGGCATCGCGGCTCCGGTGATCCTGATCATCCTGCGCATGCTCCAGGGCTTGGCACTGGGCGGCGAATATGGCGGCGCGGCCACCTATGTCGCCGAGCATGCGCCGGACGACCGGCGCGGCTACTATACGTCGTGGATCCAGACGACCGCCACACTCGGCCTGTTCCTGTCGCTGATCGTCATCCTGATCGTCCAGGGCTCCATGAGCAAGGAAACCTATGCCGCCTGGGGCTGGCGCGTTCCTTTCATCGTGTCGTTCCTGTTGCTCGGCATTTCCATCTGGATCCGGCTGTCGCTTTCCGAATCCCCCACCTTCCAGCGCATGAAGGAAGAGGGCAAGGGTTCCAAGGCACCGCTCTCGGAAGCCTTCGGCCAGTGGAAGAACGCCAAGATCGCGCTGCTGGCACTGCTCGGCCTTACGGCTGGCCAGGCCGTGGTCTGGTATAACGGCCAGTTCTACGCCCTGTTCTTCCTCCAGAACGTGTTGAAGCTGGACGCACAGTCGGTCAACATCATGATCGCCATCGCGCTTGCGCTGGGCTCCATCTTCTTCGTCGTGTTCGGCTGGCTCTCCGACAAGATCGGCCGCAAACCGATCATCATGGCCGGGCTCGCACTGGCGATCGTCTGCACCTTCCCGCTGTTCAAGGCATTGACCTGGGCCGCCAATCCGGCCCTTGCCGAGGCACAGCAGAGCACCCGCGCGACGGTGACCGCGGCACCCGGCGACTGCAGGTTCCAGTTCAATCCGGTGGGCACCGCCAAGTTCACGACGTCTTGCGACATCGCGACCTCGTTCCTGACCAAGAACTCGGTGCCCTATGACGTCGTTTCCACGGCGGCACCCGGTACGGCTGCTTCGGTCAAGATCGGCAATGAAACGGTGGCATCCTACGATGCTGTCGCCGCGGGCGACCAGGCCAAGGCCAAGGAGGCCGCCTTCGTCAAGGCCGTCAACATGTCGCTGCAGGACGGCGGATATCCGCTGAAGCGTGCTGCGATCAAGATACCGGACCAGAAGCTCGACGCGTTTGTCGCTGCCAATCCCGAACTGAAGCTC
Organism: Mesorhizobium sp. B264B1B; assembly: GCF_020165765.1. Lineage (NCBI taxonomy): Bacteria > Pseudomonadati > Pseudomonadota > Alphaproteobacteria > Hyphomicrobiales > Phyllobacteriaceae > Mesorhizobium > Mesorhizobium sp. B264B1B. The sequence goes on along the minus strand of NZ_JAIUIS010000002.1, from coordinate 68,684 downwards.
GACGCCGCCGCCATCCGCGCCGGCGAGAAGGCGACGGTTCCTACCGATCAGGCTATCAAGGACAAGCTTTTGACCGCCGACGAGGCTGCCGGTGCGCCTGAGGTCACCGTCTACAACATACCCGGCGGCGGTGCCTTCGCCATGTTCGCCGACCCTGCGGCCGTGAACTGGCCTATGACGATCGCCATCCTGTTCGTCCTCGTCCTGTTCGTGACCATGGTCTACGGTCCGATCGCGGCCATCCTGGTCGAGATGTTCCCGACCCGCATCCGCTACACCGGCATGTCGCTGCCCTACCATATCGGCAATGGCTGGTTCGGCGGGTTGCTGCCGGCGACGGTGTTCGCGCTCAGTGCCTACAGGGGCGACATCTATTATGGCCTCTGGTATCCCGTGATAATCGCGGCGATGTCGCTCGTCATCGGCATGATCTTCGTCAAGGATACGCTGGGCACGAACCTGGAGACCAAGCAGTAACGGGTCGGATCCACATGCATGAGAAAACCCGGCGCGAGCGATCGCGCCGGGTTTTCATATCGAGGCTGAAGATGCGTTCAGCTCTTCGGCTGCTGGTTTTCTTCCTCGACAGCGGCCTCGTGATACCAGCCATCGAAATCGGCATGCGTGTTACGCAGCGAGGCAAGCTCTGCCGCGAACTTGGCCTTCGCGCCTAAATTTGAGGCAGATACGCGGCCTGCAAGCGGGAACATCAGGATCTTTGCCGACGGACGGGCGAGGGTGACTTCCATTGGCGGTCTCCTTTCTTCTCCGAGAGTCAGTTGATTCAGCTTTTCCTCAAAATAGGTTCTGCGATTCATTTAGGCAATATGCTTATGAAAAGATCAGTTATTGCCTATTATTTGCGCAATCTCTGCGTCTGATCGATCCCGGCGCATTGCTGGGGCGGTGCAGTGAATTCACGGGAATCTTACGACCATTTTGTCGCACCGGTCGATGCCAGAGTGGCATATGAATTGCTTTTTACCAGTCGGCAGGTCGGCTTGCTCCGGCCATGCGTCGACACCGCGTGCGGTGGTCAAGCACAACGAGAGGCTCTAGAATGACCAAATACAAGCTCGAGTATATCTGGCTCGACGGATACACCCCGGCCCCCAATCTTCGCGGCAAGACCCAGATCAAGGATTATGCCGAGTTCCCGAAGCTCGACCAGCTGCCGCTGTGGGGCTTCGACGGCTCGTCCACCATGCAGGCCGAGGGCCGAAGCTCCGATTGCGTGTTGAAGCCGGTCGCGCTTTATCCCGATCCGGCCCGCACCAACGGCGTTCTCGTCATGTGCGAAGTCATGATGCCCGATGGCGTCACGCCGCACGTGTCCAACAGCCGCGCGACCATTCTCGACGACGAGGATGCCTGGTTCGGTTTCGAGCAGGAGTACTTCTTCTACAAGGATGGCCGTCCGCTCGGTTTCCCCGAGAGCGGTTATCCCGCCCCGCAGGGCCCGTACTACACCGGCGTCGGCTATTCGAACGTCGGCAGCATCGCGCGCCAGATCGTCGAAGAGCATCTCGACCTCTGCCTTGCCGCGGGTATCAACCATGAAGGCATCAACGCCGAAGTGGCCAAAGGCCAGTGGGAATTCCAGATTTTCGGCAAGGGCTCCAAGAAGGCCGCCGATCAGATGTGGATGGCCCGCTACCTGCTCCAGCGCCTCACCGAAAAGTACGGCATAGATATTGAGTTCCACTGCAAGCCGCTCGGCGACACCGATTGGAACGGCTCGGGCATGCATTGCAACTTCTCGACCAAATATATGCGCGAAGTCGGCGGCAAGGGTTATTTCGAGGCCCTGATGGCGCAGTTCGAAAAGAACCTGATGGACCATATCGCCGTGTACGGCCCGGACAACGACAAGCGTCTGACCGGCAAGCACGAGACGGCCCCCTGGAACAAGTTCAGCTATGGTATCGCCGACCGCGGCGCCTCGATCCGCGTGCCGCATTCGTTCGTCAAGAATGACTACAAGGGTTATCTGGAAGACCGCCGCCCGAACTCGCAGGGCGACCCCTACCAGATCGCTTCCCAGGTCCTGAAGACGATCTCGCAGGTTTCGACCGGCGCATCGGTTTCGGCCGCTGCTTGATATTTCACGTCGGGCCTCAAGATCCCCGACAACCATGACGCGAGCCCCGGCGGGAGTTGCCGGGGCTTTTTCGTGTGACGATGGCGGGCACTATCGCATGCCGCTGTTTCCGTTCGCCGCTCCTCGTCTTCCTGGCTCCTGGCCTGGCAAAGCAAATTCCCCCAAAAAAAGTCAGGTTAAAAAGGGCGGCTCAAACCCATCCCGACAAGGCGGCTTTGGGCTGACGAAAGCATACCTTGGCGCCGGGCCGCAGGCTTCGAAATCCTCGAAAAAGCCCGGAAATCCGGCCATTCCGGCAAGAATGCCTGTCGACCGATCCTTTCATAAGCCCCTGTTCATACACCAAAATCGACCGTCTCGACGCCCGGCCGGCGACATTGACAGGCTGCGGCGCAACATGCGTATTCGCAGGCATTGGGGGATACGCCAAGCGGTGCTGTTCGAACGGGGCGGGGTTTCTTGAACGACAGCATTGGCGGGGGCGCCGGACGAGCGGGCATTGCAGCCTGAGGCAGTGTGCCGCTCGCTCCTGGCTTATCCCTTTACTTGCAAAAAGCGCATGCCGGATCGCGTGGCAGCACAGCTTGGCTGGCTCAAGCCGGTCTGTGCCTCAGCGCAATCGACACGTGTGACGTGACCAGCCGACGGAACCTCAGCAGCCGGTGCGCCTTTCCAGTCGCTGGATCGGGCAGCATCCGATCGAACGCGTCGGTGTCCGCGGATTTGGCTGAATGGAAGCCTCGATATGAGCAAACAAAGAGGCCGGAAGAGGTTCATCTTCCGGCCTCGCATTTGCAGGCTGAATTGAAGCCGCTGGATCCGGGTTATGCCGGGTCCAGGGAGATCAAAAATCAGACCGAATAGTACATGTCGTATTCGACGGGATGCGGTGTCATTTCGAAGCGCATCACCTCGGCCATCTTCAACTCGATGTAGCTGTCGATCTGGTCGTCGTCGAAGACGCCGCCGGCCTTCAGGAATCCGCGGTCCTTGTCGAGGCTCTGGAGCGCCTCACGCAGCGAGCCGCAGACGGTCGGGATCTTCTTCAGCTCCTTCGGCGGCAAATCGTAGAGATCCTTGTCCATCGGCTGGCCGGGATGAATCTTGTTCTTGATCCCGTCGAGGCCGGCCATCAGCATGGCGGCAAAGGCGAGATAGGGGTTCGCGCCCGGATCGGGGAAGCGGACCTCGACGCGCTTCGACTTTGGCGACGAGCCGAACGGGATACGGCAGGATGCCGAGCGGTTGCGCGCCGAATAGGCGAGCAGCACCGGCGCCTCGTAGCCCGGCACCAGGCGCTTGTAGGAATTGGTCAGCGGGTTGGTGAAGGCGTTGATGGCCTTGGCGTGCTTGATGATGCCGCCGATATAGAACAGGCAGCTTTCCGAGAGGCCGGCATACTCGTTGCCGGCGAAGGTCGGCTTGCCTCCTTTCCAGATCGACTGGTGGACATGCATGCCCGAGCCGTTGTCGCCGAAGATCGGCTTCGGCATGAAGGTGGCGGTCTTGCCATAGGCATTGGCGACCTGATGCACGACATATTTGTAGATCAGCATCTTGTCGGCGTTGCGGACCAGCGTGTCGAACTTGATGCCGAGTTCGTGCTGGGCCGCAGCCACCTCGTGGTGATGCTTCTCGACCCGCACGCCCATCTCGGCGAGCACGGTCAGCATCTCGGAGCGCATGTCCTGCGCCGAATCGATCGGCGGCACCGGGAAATAACCGCCTTTGACGCGCGGACGGTGGCCGAGATTGCCGGTTTCGTAGTCGGTGTCGTCATTGGACGGCAGTTCGGTGGAATCGAGCCTGAAGCCGGTGTTATAGGGATCGGCTTTGTACTTGACGTCGTCGAAGACGAAGAACTCGGCTTCCGGGCCGACATAGATGGTGTCGCCGATGCCTTCCGACTTCATGTAGGCCTCGGCCTTCTTGGCAGTGCCGCGCGGGTCGCGGTTATAGGATTCGCCCGAAACCGGATCGAGGATGTCGCACAGGATGACCATGGTCGACTGAGCGAAAAACGGATCCATATGGACCGTTTCAGGATCGGGCATCAGCACCATGTCGGACTCGTTGATCGCCTTCCAGCCGGCGATCGAAGAACCATCGAACATCACGCCATCGGCGAACATGTCTTCCTCGACCTCGATGACATCCATCGTCACGTGCTGCAGCTTGCCCTTCGGGTCGGTGAAGCGCAGGTCAACGAACTTCACATCGTTGTCCTTGATCTGCTTCATGATGTCTTTGGCTGTCGTCATGTCATGTATCCCTGTGTGACGTTTTTTAATAATGACGTTTCGGAAGATGGGCGAGGTATCAGACGGCATCCATGCCGGTTTCGCCGGTGCGGATGCGCACGACTTCCTCGATGTTGGAGACGAAGATCTTGCCGTCGCCGATGCGCCCGGTCTGGGCCGCCTTGCGGATGGCTTCGATGGCGCCTTCGACGGCATCGTCGCCGAGCACGACCTCGATCTTCACCTTGGGCAGGAAGTCGACGACATATTCAGCGCCGCGATAAAGCTCGGTGTGGCCCTTCTGTCGTCCAAAACCCTTGGCCTCGGTCACGGTGATGCCTTGCAGTCCGGCCTCCTGAAGCGCTTCCTTCACTTCGTCCAGCTTGAATGGCTTGATGATCGCTTCGATCTTTTTCATGTAAAAAGTGGCCTCCACTGCCAAAAAACGGGTTGTTAGCCCCGCTTGCGCCTCCATCAAGCACGAATTGTGCCAATTGGCGGGATTTCAAGCGGTGTCATTCGATTCCAGAACATGCCGCACGAAGATGCAAATTCGCATCGTTCACTGCATCCAGCGCGCGACGGATGGCTGCAGCCTACGCGGCGTCGGTGTTTATGTCTGCCCGATATTTAGGCGTATTGCTTATTTGGTAGGCATTGCTCAGCTTGGCTGGGACCGCGCCAACTCCTCTGCGTTTGCGTCGAGCCGAAAACTGGACAATGCTTTATCGAATGCGGATCGGCAATCCATGAGCAACGAACTTCTTTCTCCCGAGGAGATGAGCGAGGCGGATCGGTTGACGATTGCCGCCGGCGCAATCGACGGCATCGGCCTGATGCGCCGTGCAGGCGAAGCCGTCGCGGCTGAAATTTTCAGCCGCCATCCGGCGGCGAAGCGGGTCCATGTGCTTTGCGGTCCCGGCAACAATGGCGGCGATGGCTATGTCGTGGCCCGCTGCCTGGCAGCCGCTGGCGTCGACACGATGGTGTGGGCGTCGGGCACGCCGAAGCCGGGCAGCGATGCCGCGCTCGCCGCCGGCGAATGCCCGGTCAAACCTCGGCCGCTGGCGAATTTCGCGGCCGAAGCCGGCGCTGTCGTCGTCGACGCTCTTTACGGAGCAGGGCTGTCCAAACCGCTGTCCGGTGAAGCGGCGGGAACGGTTGGCATTGTGGCAAGCCTGGCCTTGCCGGTCGTCGCGGTCGATCTGCCATCAGGCGTTTCCGGAGGCAGCGGCCAAGTGCTCGGCCAGGCTTTTCGCGCTGGGGTCACCGTCACCTTCGCACGCAAAAAGCCTGGCCATCTTCTGCTCCCCGGGCGCAAGCTGTGCGGGGAGGTCGTGCTGGCCGATATCGGCATCACCGACGGTGTCATTGCGCGGATTCGACCCCAGGCGTTCGAGAACACGCCGGCGCTTTGGCTCGACGTTTTTCCGATTCCGGGTGTCGATACGCACAAGTACAAGCGCGGCCATGTCGGCGTCTTTTCCGGCGGCCCGAGCGCCACCGGCGCGGCGCGGCTTGCGGCGCTTGCCGCGGCGCGAAGCGGGGCAGGGGCGGTCACCGTCCTGTCCCCGGCGAACGCGATGCAGGTCAATGCCGCGCATCTGACCTCGATCATGCTGCGCAAGGCCAATGACAGCGGCGACATCGACGCCTTCATCGGCGAACGCCGGCCCTCCGCCTTTGTGCTGGGGCCTGGCTTCGGTGTCGGTGAAAGAACGCGGAATTTTGCGCTTACGCTGCTTGCCGCCGGCCAGCAGCGGAACGTTGCGGCCCGGGTTGACGGCCTGGTGTTCGACGCCGACGCGATCACTTCGTTTCGCGAGGCGCCGGACGTCCTGTTCGAGGCCGTGCGCAAGCCGGGCGCACCGCCGCTGGTGATGACGCCGCATGAGGGGGAATTTGCCAGGCTGTTTGCTGACATTGCGGGCGGCGCCGTTTCGTCCAAACTGACCAGGGCCCGTATGGCCGCCACCCGTGCCAACGCCGTGATCGTCTACAAGGGCGCCGACACCGTAATCGCTGCTCCCGATGGCAGGGCTGCGATCAACTCCAATGGCGCGCCATGGTTGGCAACCGCTGGTTCGGGCGACGTGCTCTCGGGGCTCGTGGCCGGCTTCCTGGCGCAAGGCATGCCGGCCTTCGAGGCGGCATGCGCGGCGGTATGGATCCATGCCGAGTCCGGCAGCCGGTTCGGGCCGGGGCTGATCGCCGAGGACTTGCCGCTGGCGCTGGTGCCGGCGTTGCACGAACTGGTGGCGGCTCGCGGCGCGCGCTGACCGGCTCGACATTCAGCTCACAGCGGAATGTTGTCGTGCTTTTTCCAGGGGTTCTGCATGTCCTTGTTGCGCAGCATCCGCAGCGCGCGGGCAATGCGGCGGCGGGTCGAATGCGGCATGATCACCTCGTCGACATAGCCGCGCTCGGCGGCGACGAAGGGTGACAGGAAGCGGTCTTCGTAAGTCTTTGTATGGGCAGCGATCTTTTCGGCGTCTCCGATGTCCTTGCGATAGATGATCTCGACCGCGCCCCTGGCGCCCATCACGGCGATCTGCGCCGTCGGCCAGGCATAGTTCATATCGCCACGCAGGTGTTTCGAAGCCATCACGTCATAGGCGCCGCCATAGGCCTTCCTGGTGATGACGGTGATCTTCGGCACGGTCGCCTCGGCATAGGCGAAGAGCAGTTTGGCGCCGTGCTTGATCAGCCCGCCATATTCCTGCGCCGTGCCCGGCAGGAAGCCCGGAACGTCGACGAAGGTGACGATCGGAATCGAAAAACAGTCGCAGAAGCGCACGAAGCGCGCCGCCTTGCGGCTGGCGTCGGAATCGAGCACGCCGGCCAGCACCATGGGCTGGTTGGCGACGAAGCCGACCGTGCGGCCTTCAATACGTCCGAAGCCGGTGACGATGTTCTTGGCGAAACTTTGCTGGATCTCGAAGAAATCACCCTCGTCGGCGACTTTCAGGATCAGCTCCTTGATATCGTAAGGCTTGTTGGCGTTGTCGGGGATCAGCCGGTCGAGCGACAGATCGTGATCGGTGACCGACTGGTAGCATTCAATCTCGGGAATCTCCGATGTGTTCGAGGCCGGCAGCAAATCGACCAGCCGGCGCATCTGCAGCAGTGCTTCGACGTCGTTGTCATAGGCGCCGTCGGCGATCGAGGATTTCGTCGTGTGAACGGAAGCGCCGCCGAGGCTCTCGGAGGTCACCGTCTCGTTGGTGACGGTCTTCACCACGTCCGGTCCAGTGACGAACATGTAGGAGGTGTCGCGCACCATGAAGATGAAGTCGGTCATGGCCGGCGAATAGACGTCGCCGCCAGCGCAAGGCCCCATGATCACGGAAATCTGCGGAATGACGCCCGACGCCAGCACATTGCGCTGAAAGATCTCGGCGTAGCCGCCGAGTGCAGCCACGCCTTCCTGGATGCGGGCACCGCCAGCATCGTAGAGGCCGATGATCGGCGCGCGGTTGCGCAGCGCCATCTCCTGCACCTTGATGACCTTTTCGGCATGCGCTTCCGACAGCGAGCCACCGAACACGGTAAAATCCTTGGCGAAAAGGTAGACGGGACGGCCGTTGACGGTGCCCCAGCCGGTGACAACGCCATCGCCGGCGATCTTGGTCTTTTCCATGCCGAAGTCGGTCGAACGGTGCTCGACATACATGTCGAACTCCTCGAACGAACCCTCGTCGAGAAACACCTCGATACGTTCGCGGGCGGTGAGCTTGCCCTTCTTGTGCTGCGCGTCGATGCGAGCCTGACCGCCGCCCATGCGGGCGATCTCGCGACGACGCTCGAGTTCCTTCAGCACGTCCTTCATTCTCGATCTCCTGCGCGGACTGCTTTGTGGTAATGATGCCCGCAGGCGAGCGCAAGCGTCGCTTTTTCGAGGCGTTTTGTTGCGCTGCAACATGATGCCCTTGCATTTCAGAGCGAACTCAGCCATATGCACGGCATAGGCGCTTGGGCCGGACTGATCCGGCCTTCTCCTCGAATGAGACTGGTTGCGTCTGTTTTCCCTCTTTCCTGCTGATCGGCCCCGATTGGTTAGCAAGGTGGCGAAAAAGCCCCGTGGCATGATGCCTGCGGGCACGACAGCGCAGCCGCGCGGACGAACACGTCCGCCGCCTTGTCGTTCCATGACAATTGATTCGACGGCAGGTTGCGCCCTGCCGCCATTGATGTTTGCGGCCAGAGGCCGCGTGAAAGAAGAATATTTTGACCAACGAAAACACTTTGCCCGGCAACGACACTGGAGAACTCTCCGGTTTCGCAGCACTGGGAATCACGGGTGCGCTGCTCAAGGCCACCCATGCCGCCGGCTTCACCGATCCGAAGCCGATCCAGGCTCAGGCGATCCCGCCGCAGATGGAAGGCCGTGACATTTTCGGCATCGCCCAGACTGGCTCCGGCAAAACTGCGGCCTTCGCGCTGCCGATCCTGTCGAAGATCATTGCGCTCGGCACCAAGCGCCGGCCGAAGACGGCACGCGCGCTGATCCTGGCGCCGACTCGTGAGCTCGCCGTGCAGATCGAGGACACCATCAAGATCCTCGCCAAGGGCGCGCATGTCTCGACCGCGCTCGTGCTGGGCGGCGTCTCGCGCTTCAGCCAGGTGAAGAAGGTTGCGCCTGGTGTCGACATCCTGATCGCCACGCCTGGCCGGTTGACCGATCTGGTGCGCGAAGGCGACCTCATGCTTGCCGACACCAAATGGCTGGTGCTCGACGAGGGCGACCGCATGCTCGACATGGGCTTCATCAATGACGTCAAGCGCATCGCCAAGGCGACCGCGCCGGACCGTCAGACGGTGCTGTTCTCCGCGACTATGCCCAATGAAATCGCCGAACTGGCGAAAGGCCTGCTGAAGAACCCAATCCGTGTCGAAGTCGCGCCGCAAAGCACGGCGGCGGCCGAGATCGCGCAGAGCGTCGTCCTTGCCCGCACCAAGCAGAAGCGCCAAGTGCTGTCGACGATGCTCGCCGACGAGGCGATGAAGTCCGTCATCATCTTTTCGCGTACCAAGCACGGCGCCGACCGGGTAACCAAGGACCTCGAGCGCGACGGCTTCAAGGCCGCTGTCATCCACGGCAACAAGTCGCAGAATGCGCGGCAGAAGGCACTGAACGATTTCCGCGAGGGTTCGGTGCGCATTCTGGTGGCCACCGACATCGCCGCGCGCGGCATCGACGTGCCCGGCATCAGTCATGTCGTGAATTTCGACCTGCCTGATGAGGCGGAGAGCTATGTCCACCGCATCGGCCGCACCGGCCGCAACGGCCGGGACGGCATTGCGATTACGCTCTGCGATCCGTCCGAGAACAGCAAGCTGCGCCAGGTCGAACGCATCATCCGCGCCAAGCTGCCTGTTGTCGCCGACCATCTCGGCAGCCCCGATCCGCAGCGCAACCCGGCTGAGAAGAACGAGCGCTTCGAGCCTGCCAATGACCGCAACGAGCGCAATGGCCGTCGCGACGGCAGGCGGCCGGGCGGCCAGAACAACGGCTCCGGCAAGAAGCGCTTCGGTGACAAGCCGGCCTTCGCTGGCGACCGCAAACCGGAAGGCGCCAAGCCCTTCAAGGGCAACAATAAACGCCGCTTCGGCGGCAAGCGGCCCGCGGCGCGGGCCGCTTAGGCAGGCCGCTTCGTATTGGCCGGGCATTTGCGTGCCCGGCTGGTCACCAGTGAGATAAAGGGCGACCGCGGTGAGGCTGCGGTCGCCCTTTCCGTATGGAAGCTCGGGCTACTTCGCGACCGCCTCGATCCAGACGGCAATTCTTTGTGCAAGGAAGGTCGTGGTCGATGGCGACAGGGCGTCGCCGGCGATGACGTGGTTGTCGGGATCGCCGGTATCGTCGACCGGAACCAGCTCGTGCGGCGCGCCCCAACGCCCGGCGATTTCACGCGTGCGGTCAGGCCGCACCACGCTGTCCGAATCCGAAAAGATGAAGAGGGCAGGGACCACCGCTTTCTCCACCGGCGCGCCATAGGCAAGTTCCGTCAGCGCCTGCATCGGCAGCGTCGCGGCAAGGGGATATCTGGTGGTCCAGAATTTCTCGTGCAGCGCGTTGCGCGGCATGAAGCTGCGCTCCTTGCCGGCGACGAGTTCGGCTATTTGTTTGCCCCATCGCATGGTCAGGATCCCGGCGCCCGACGCCTTGACGCCGAAATTCGGCGAGATGAACGCGATCGCCGCCACGCCGTCCGAAGCGCCCGGCTGTGTTGCCGCCCAGGCCGCCAGCGAGCCGCCGGTCGAGGTAGAGATGACGATCACCTTGTCGCCGATGGCCCGGCCGATCGCGAGCGCCTCCTCATAGTCGTTGATCCAGGCATTGAGGCTGCCTTGCATCATGGCCGCGCCATCCTGCCCGTGGCCGGTGAGGCGGGTGAAGAACAGATTGGCGTCGAGTTGGTCGGCAACCTCGTCGGGCAGCGGGCGGAGCTCGCCCTTCGACGCCGAAAAGCCGTGGATATAGACGATGGACAGCCGTGTCCTGGCATGCACCATCGGATTGGCCCAGATGATCTCTTTCTCCAGCCCGTCACGGATGCCGGATATCGCCGCTTCCGTCCTGGCCACGTAGGCCTGCGGATCGTCGCCGATTGCGGATGGATCGAAGCGGATCGTGGTGTCGACGGGAACCCGCGGGCCGAGCACGAAGGCCAGTGCGAGAATGGCGACTAACCCCAGCACAGCAAGCACGATTCGTCGCCCCATCGCAGACTCCAAACGCAACAACAACAAACCTACGGCGGTGGCGGGGAACAGGCAACGACCGGCCCGGCGATGAAGCCGCCGATCCGCTGGCTTCTATTCGCTCGGCGGCTTGCGGTCGTAATTCAGCGGCCGTGCCTTCCAGCTCGTCATGAGGCTGATCACGCCTCGGTACACCGGTCTCGGCAACAGGCTGAGCAGCTTCAGGGGCCAGCTCGTCCGGCGCGGGAATGTGACCTCGAAGCCGCCGGATTTGATACCCCGCACCATGCGCCGCGTCGCTCGGCTGACCGGCATCAGCCCCGGCATGGGCAGCATGTTCTTCTCGGTCAGCGGTGTGTCTATGAAGCCCGGATTCATGACCTGGACGCGCACGTTCATCTTGTCGAAATCGTATTTCAGCGATTCGGCCAGGATGTTGATCGCCGCTTTGGTGCCGCCATAAGCGGCCGTCGTCGGCCAGCCGAAATAAGCGGTGACCGAGCCGACCAGCACGATATGGCCGCGCGCCCGCACCCGCATGCGTTCGACGACCGGCACCAGCCCGTTGATGATGCCGAAATAGTTGACCTCGAAAGACCGGCGAAAATCGCTGACGACGAGAGCCTCGCCAGGCGTGGAAATGTAATTGCCCGCGTTTAAGACGGCGAGCACGATGGGGCCAAGCTCGTTTTCGATCGCAGCGACGGTTCTCGCCATGCGCGGCTCGTCGGTCACATCGCAGGGAAAAGCCTTCACCTTGCCCGGCATCTGCGCGGTCTCGACAATGAGCGTGTCGATCGGATCGCCATCGGGTGCGGTTACGGCCACCGCATAGCCCTGGGACGCAAGATCCCTGGCCAGCGAACGGCCGATGCCGCTGCTGCCTCCCGTGACCCAGGCGACGCCATGCTTCGGGTCGGCCCGATAAAGTGTCATGCTGCGCCCCCGTCGAATTGTTCTTGGCTTTTGCTCTAACCGCGAAGAAATCGAATGAAAAGAGCGGTTTTCGATGCCGGTCCCAAATGAACGGCGCGGATACGCCCGGCACCAGGGAGAGGCCGGCGCAAATGCAGTGCAGAAAATGCGACTGGACCAGGCAAATTCTTGCCTTGAATCCAAAGCTTCGGGTTTCTAGGGTTTCGCCGCAGCTACACAAGGACTCCCGAATGCCCCGCTCCGTGATCGACGCTATCGGCAACACGCCATTGATCCGCCTCAACAGGGCTTCGGAAGAAACCGGCTGCGAGATCCTGGGCAAGGCCGAATTCATGAATCCAGGACAGTCGGTCAAGGACCGCGCCGGCCTGTTCATCATCCGCGATGCCGAAGAGCGTGGGCTGCTCAGGCCGGGCGGCGTCATTGTCGAGGGCACGGCCGGCAATACGGGCATCGGGCTGACGCTGGTCGCCAAGGCGCTCGGCTACCGCACCGTCATCGTCATTCCCGAAACGCAGAGCCAGGAGAAGAAGGACACGATCAAGCTGCTCGGCGCCGAGCTGATCGAGGTTCCGGCCGTGCCGTACAAGAACCCCAACAATTACGTGAAATTGTCGGGGCGGCTGGCTGAGCAAATGGCGCGTTCGGAGCCGAACGGCGCTATCTGGGCCAACCAGTTCGACAATGTCGCCAACCGCGACGGGCACATCCGCACCACGGCGCAGGAGATCTGGAGCCAGACCGGCGGCAAGGTCGACGGCTTCGTCTCGGCGGTCGGCTCGGGCGGAACGCTGGCCGGCGTCGCTTTCGGACTGAAGGCGAAAAGCAAGGACGTAAAGATCGCTCTCGCCGATCCGCTGGGCGCTGCGCTCTACAGTTTCTATACCAGCGGTGAGCTGAAATCCGAGGGCAGTTCGATCACCGAAGGCATCGGGCAGGGACGCATCACCGCCAACCTCGATGGGTTCACGCCCGACTTCTCGTTCCAAATTCGTGATGAGGATGCGTTGCCGATCGTCTTCGACCTGGTCCAGGAGGAAGGCCTTTGCGTCGGCGGTTCGACCGGCATCAACATAGCGGGCGCGATCCGACTGGCGCGTGAACTCGGCCCCGGCCATACCATCGTGACCATTCTTTGCGACTACGGCACACGCTACCAATCGAAACTGTTCAATCCCGAATTCCTGCGCGAAAAGAAGCTGCCGGTGCCCGGCTGGATGGAAGAGAAATCAGATATTTCCGTGCCGTTTGAAAAGGTCGTGTGATGGCGCACAAGACCGAAGCGCTGTTTCGCGACGACGCCTATCTCAGGACGGCCGATGCCGTGGTGGTCGCCGTCAACGAGCGCGGCGGCATCGTTCTGGACCGCACCATCTTCTATGCCACCTCGGGCGGGCAGCCGGGCGATAGCGGCCATCTCCAGCGCGCCGATGGCAGCCGCATCGTCCTGGCCGCTACCATCACCGGGGAAACAAAGGACGAGATCATCCACGTGCCGGCGCCGGAACAAGCCGCGCCTGCGGTCGGCGAGCGCCTGAAGCTCGCAATCGACTGGGAGCGACGTCATCTCTTGATGCGCATGCATGCCGCTTGCCATTTGCTCACCGTCGTCTGCCCGTTTCCGATCACCGGCGCGGCGGTTTCGGAAGACGACAGCCGTGTCGATTTCGACATTCCCGACGCCAGCTTCAGCAAGGAAGACGTGACGGCTGGCCTGATGGGCCTGGTGCGGGCCGATCATCCGATCTTTACCAGGCTGATCAGCGACGAGGAACTGGCCGCCAATCCGGGTCTGGTGAAGTCCAAGAATGTCCGTCCGCCGCTAGGTACCGGCAAAATCCGGCTGGTCTGCATCGGCGAGAATGCTTCGGTGGACAGTCAGCCCTGTGGTGGCACCCATGTCAAAAGCACCGGCGAGATCGGCGAAATCCATATCGGCAAGATCGAGAAGAAGGGGCGTGAAAACCGGCGCTTCCGCATCCGGTTTGGACCGATGCCCCAAACATGATCTCGAAAGCTACGATGTTTTCGGACAAGATCATGCGGCAAGGCAAGACAACGTCTGGTCAATGGCGGCAGGAGAACCACAATGGCTGAAGACAGTCCTTTCACCGTCGACGCTGACTGGTTGCAGGAGCGTTTGGGCCAGCCTGGCCTGACGATTGTCGATGCATCCTGGTATCTTCCGGCGCAAAACCGCGACGCGCGCGCCGAGTATGACGCTGGGCACATTCCGGGCGCCCGCTTCCTGGATCAGGACGCGGTCTCCGATCCGGACGCCGCGCTGCCGCATACGCTGCCGTCGCCGCAGCATTTCGCGCAGTATGTCGGCGCGATGGGCGTTTCGGCAGATGACACGATCATCGTCTATGACGGCCCGGGCTTTTTCTCGGCACCTCGGGCATGGTGGATGTTCCGGGTGATGGGCGTCTTCCAGACGTATATCCTTGACGGTGGTTTCGATGGCTGGAAAGCGGCCGGCCGGCCGGTGACGGCCGAACCGACCAAAATCGCGCCCAGCGTGTTCCACGCCGATTTCGACGCCGGCCGGGTCGCCAGCCTTGCCGATATGCGCCGCATCGTCGGAACCCGGGAAAGCCAGATTGCCGATGCGCGCGGGGCAGGGCGCTTCACCGGCGCGGAGCCGGAGCCGCGCGCGGGCGTCCGTTCCGGCCATATGCCGGGCGCGCGCAACTTGCCTTATTCGGCGCTGTCGGAAAACGGCGTGCTTCTGCCGAAGGAGCGGTTGCGCAAGGTGGTCGAGGACGCCGGCCTCGATCTGTCGAAGCCTATCGTCACTTCCTGCGGCTCCGGCGTTACGGCGGCGGTGATCACGCTTGCGTTGGAAACGCTTGGCCATACCGACAACAGGCTTTACGACGGCTCATGGACCGAATGGGGCGGTCTCTCCGACACACCAGTCGTGACAGGCAAGGAATGACGATGGAAAACGGCGAGCTGAAGGACATCGAAGTCACGGTGACGTTCCTCGAGATGCATGCGCCACCGGCCGTGTCGCCGCCCATGCCCTACAACCGCCAGGTCGCACTCCTGAAAACTAAGGACATTCCGCTGCATTTCTACCGGTACCTGATGGATCGGGTGGGGCGTAAATGGCACTGGGTCAATGTGCTGAGGCTGGATGACGACGAGCTTTCGGCCGGCATCCACCGCGAGGATCGCGACATCAGGGTGCTCTATCTCGATGGCGCGCCCGCCGGTTTTTTCGACCTCAAGCCGCATCTGCCGGAAGAAGTCGAGCTTGCCTATTTCGGCATGATGGAACACGCCACCGGGCAAGGCATCGGCCGCTGGTTCCTGGGATCGGCGATCGCCGCGGCTTGGTCGTATGGACCGAAGCGGGTGATGGTGCAGACCTGCACGCTCGACCATCCTGCTGCCTTGCCGCTCTACCAGAAGCTCGGCTTCGCGCCGGTGGCGCAGAAGAAGGAGACCGTTCACCCTCTGCCCTTCGCCGAGCGCTCGGCCAGCGTCATGCGGCCATAGCGACGCCCTCACAAAAGCTGAACCTCTCGTTCATCCGCGCTTCAGCCTGTCTCTGCCATCTTGCCCGCACATAATACGGGCCGAAGGAGAAAAGACATGCTGACCCGCCGTACCCTCGCCGCCGCGCTGATCGCGGCAATCGCAATGCCCGGTCTCGCCGCCGCGCAGGCGACAACGCCTTCGGCCGCAACCATCGAACGAAAGCTCGAGGCGGCACCCCGCGTGAAGCTGCGCCCGAACGAGCGCGTCACCATCCGTGAGTTCAAGCGCCGGCCGGACCTGCGCCGCATGGCCCGGTCGATCGATATCCAGTCGATCAATTTCGCTTTCGGCTCGGCCGCGATCTCCAGCTCGCAATACGACAAGATCGACACTATCGCCGATGCGTTGCAGCGTATCCTGCGCCGCAACCCCGGGGCGCGCGTCCTCATCGAGGGCCATACCGACGCCGTCGGCTCCTTCCAATCGAACCGGATCCTGTCGGAACAGCGCGCCGCCTCGCTGAAGCGCACGCTGGTGCGCGAGTTCGGCGTGCCGGCCTATGCTTTGGAGACGGTCGGTTATGGCGAGGAATTCCTGCTGGTGCAGACGCAGAACGAAAACTGGCGGAACCGGCGGGTCACCCTCCGTCGCTTTGACGACTTCATTCGCTGAGGGAGTTCCGACAATCCGGTGAAGTTCGCCTTGCCTTGGTCGGCTGGAACAAGCCGACCAAGGGCCAATGATTGTCAGGAATCGGGTGGGAGGCGGGGGCTGATGCGCATAATTTCCGATCAATGACATCGGAGATTTTCGCCATGACCATCCAGTTCAAAGCCTTGCCGACACAAGATGTACGAGCGCTTCAGCGCGGCGGGCCCGATGCCTATGGAAACACGCCCGAGCGTAAGGTCTCCGACGGCGACGGCATGCCATGCCGGCATTGCCTGAAGAACATCGCCGACGGAGACGACTATCTCATCCTGGCCTACCGGCCATTCCCCAAACTTCAGCCCTATGCCGAGACCGGACCGATCTTCCTTCACGCGCAGGAATGCGAGCGCGCCGCGGAATCTCAGGCACTTCCCGAAATTCTCGAAAGCCCGGACTATATCGTGCGCGGCTACGGCAGGGATGACCGCATCGTCTATGGCAGCGGTGGCGTCATTGCGACCGATGCGATCGCCGCGCGCGCCGAGGCTCTCTTGGAACGCGACGAGATTGCCTACGTGCATGTCCGCTCGGCGCGCAACAATTGCTTCCAGTGCCGGATCGAACGTGTCTGACGGGCGCATGTGGCGGTGCGATAGCGGAGCGCTGTCGTACTCCTGTCATACCATTGCGGTACACGGGTAGCCGTCGATCGATTTGTCGACCGCGGATGAACCGGCGGCAAATCTCGACATCGAGGAAGCGGGGCCTTGGCTCCGCTTTTTTGTTTGCCTGAACCTTCCACAGAAATTTTCTGCGCAAAGAAGCATATGGGCTTCGACTATTTGCCTGGAGGGCTCAGTTAAACTTGCAATTGGCGCCGAGACGCAGGTTGCGGCACATGTTTTAAGTCCGAGCCGGGTGCAGGCCTGACAGCCGCCAATCCGGAAAGAAAAAACCCGCCGGGAATGACCGGCGGGCTGACGGGAGGCAGGTATCCTCTCAGGAGAATCAGGCCGCGAGAACCGCCTTCGGTTCGACCAGTTCGTAGCCGAGCGCTTCGGCGACCGCACGGTTGGTGATCTTGCCTCTGTGGACGTTGAGTCCATTGCGCAGATGATGGTCGTCGACCAGCGCCTTCAGGCCCTTGTCAGCGAGCTGAAGGCCATAGTGCAGAGTCGCGTTGTTGAGTGCATGTGCTGAGGTGACCGGCACGGCGCCCGGCATGTTGGCGACGCAGTAGTGGATGACGCCGTCGACCTCGTAGGTCGGCTCGGCATGCGTGGTCGCGTGCGAGGTCTCGAAGCAGCCGCCCTGGTCGATGGCGACGTCGACCAGCACCGACCCCTTCTTCATGCCCGAAAGCATTTCGCGCGAGACCAGCTTCGGCGCCGCAGCACCCGGGATCAGCACGGCGCCCACGACGATGTCGGCGGAAAAGCACTCTTCTTCCAGAGCCTCCACGGTCGAATAGCGGGTGTGGACGCGGCCGGCAAAGAGGTCGTCGAGCTGGCGCAGGCGCGGGATCGAGCGGTCGATGATGGTGACGTCGGCGCCCAGGCCAGCCGCCATCCTGGCCGCGTGCAGGCCGACGACGCCGCCGCCGAGCACGGTGACCTTGCCGGGCAGCACGCCGGGCACGCCGCCGAGCAGCACGCCGCGGCCGCCATTGGCCTTCTGCAGCGCCGTGGCGCCGGCCTGGATCGACAGGCGGCCGGCGACTTCCGACATCGGCGCCAGCAACGGCAGGCCGCCCCGGTCGTCGGTCACCGTTTCATAGGCGATGGCGGTAACGCCCGAAGCGAGCAGGCCCTTGGTCTGTTCCGGATCCGGAGCAAGGTGAAGATAGGTGTAGAGGATCTGGCCATCGCGCAGTTGGGCCCATTCGTTAGGCTGCGGCTCCTTGACCTTGACGATCATATCCGACTTGGCGAACACATCGGCCGCCGTCTTGGCGATGGTGGCGCCGGCAGCGCGATAGGCGTTGTCGTCGGCTCCGATGCCGGCCCCGGCGCCGGTCTCGACCAGCACCTCATGTCCGTGGGCGACATATTCGCGGACCGAGCCGGGCGTAAGTCCGACGCGATATTCATGATTCTTGATTTCCCGGGGGCAGCCGACGCGCATTTTCTTTTCTCCTGACACGGCCCTTCGGGGCTCGTTCCCTGTATTGACGCAGTCAACCACGAATCGTTGCGTAAGTGTTTGCGAATGCACTTGCAGGAGGGCTCGCTATTCGATAATTGTTGCGTAGAATGCGCAAAAATTCGCAGGAATCACGAAGAATGCCACTCGACAGGATTGATATCGCCATTCTGGAGACCTTGCAGAAGGATGGCAGAATGCCGAACGCCGCCCTTGCCGAAAGGGTCGGCCTGTCGCAGTCGGCCTGTTCGCGCCGGCTCGACAATCTGGAGAAATCCGGAACCATCCGCGGCTATCATGCCCGGCTTTCCAATGCAGCACTTGGTCACCAGATGACGGCGATCGTGCACATATCGCTGTCGGGCCAGTTCGAGAAGACGCTGTCGGATTTCGAGGCTGCGATCAAGCGCTGCCCGAACGTGCTGTCCTGCCACCTGATGTCGGGCGAGTACGACTACATCCTCAGGATCGCGGCCAAGGACCTTGCCGACTACGAACGCATCCACAAGGAGTGGCTGTCGGCGATGCCGCATGTGACGAAGATCAATTCGTCTTTTGCCCTGCGCGAAATCGTCGACCGGACGGCGATGGGCCTGAAGCCCGAAATGGCCTGAATGCGTAGAACCTTGAGCAACTCCAATGCCGAAGCAAAAGGATAGAGGCGAGGCGCACCTCAATAGCAATCCATATCCCTCAAGTATTCGGCTTGACGACCAGATTCTCGAATGGAACAACCGCAACGTCAGGTAATGTGTAGCCTGCGCCTCCGGGCAGGCGACCCATCGTTTGCCATCCGACAATGCCGTCGGTAGGTAGCCCACGAGACTTTTGAAACTCGGCGACTGCCTTCTTGGCAAACGGTGACAACCGGATTTCGCTGTCAAATGTTGCGTCGGGGTTCTTGGGTTTCAAAAACGTATCAATGGCATCGCTGTCGGGGAGCTGAGAGGTGGCATAGCTCACCGTTCCTGCAAGCGCTATCTCGGCGAAAGTGTTCGCCTCGTCCTTGCGGCCTGCCGATCGATATTGGTTGGCGAGCTGCGAACTGAGCTTCGCGGCAGCCCCCCACTGCTCACTAGCGACCGCCTCTCTCAGTTCTACGAAAACAGGTTCGTAGCCTTGGGGAACAACCCATCCATCGGGAATCTGTCCACTGAGAAAACGTTCTGTGTTCTTCGAAATTCCGGAGGGCGTTAGCAGAAACACGATCTGTCCGGTTATCCGACAAGATTCCCAACGCAGACGACCTTGTGGAAAGCGTATGGGGAGCAAAGCTTCCACTCGATATTGTACATCGGCGGAACAAACAGTCTCCGGTATGGCAACCTTTCCCTCGTCGTCCGTATCGGTAATCAACTCCTCCGAGGTCGAGGCAGTCTTCCTGTATATGTGAGCTGGCACTCCAACGGGCGGTTTGCCATTCGTCATCACAGCAATCGAAACAGTAATCGTTTTTGCCGATGCGACGTCACTTAAAATCACCAACAAAAGAGGCGTTAGTAAAGCAAACCGCAAAATCATTATCGCCCCCTAGTTATTTTAAGGTTGATATCCTGCGCCGCCTTTTTACTTCCAGATGTGCTTGCGTTCTTGTATGATATAAATAGCATAACGCAGAAAAGTATCCATAAAGCGGATACGACCTCCAAAAAATTGTTGGCAAGAATCGTGTCCAGCGACCAGCTTCTTACCAGCTTTAAATCAATTTTTTGATCTTCCTTCTTGTTTTGGAAATAGAGGACTGGTTCCACATCTTTCGACCTAAGCACAGCTCGTATTTCAAATGCTGTACCGGCTGGCAGGTCGATCTTTTGAGCTATGCTGAGCGAATTTGGCAAGATACCCTCGGTCATAGCCCACGGCGGCACTTTCAACATCTGCGCATAGGTATTTATGTCGGATCCCGGAGTGCCAAAGCATTCATCGTCGCCAGGACAGTCCAGTCCCAAAGTGACATTAGATATTCTAGTCTTTGGAGACACATTCGTGAAACGATACACTATGTATGGCGGCGAAGCATCGCGACCATTTTCACTTGTCTCATAGCGCAGATACGGCGTGGTGCTTATGTGTTCGTAATACGTAGACAGAACCCACGTAATTACCGACATCAAAACCGTAATGACGTAAGGCGCCGATGTACCAAACATCTTATATTCCCCAACGTCCAAATCTATCAAGATCGGAGACTGGGCGCAAAACAAATCTTCGCCGATCAAAAGGCACAAGAGCCAGCCAGTAGCTCTCGGCCTAAATCTCCGTCACCACCTCGCCCATCGGGATATCGTGCGGCTGCGGATAGATGGTCGGGATTCGCTGCAATTCGTAGCCGACGCCGATGACCAGCGGCTTGAACGGCATCGCCGCCAGCGTTCGGTCGTAGAACCCGCCGCCATAGCCCAGGCGATAATTGCCGGAATCGATGCCGACGATCGGCGAGATGACGATGTCGGGCAAGACCGGTTCGCCCTCGGCCGGAATCGGAATGTTCCACACGCCCTTCTCCAGCCGGTCGCCCGGAACATAGGCCCGGAAGATCAGCGGCTGTGCCTTTTCGATGACGACGGGCAGCGCGGTGCGCCCGCCTCGTTCATTGATGGCGGCCATCCATGGCCGCAGGTCCGGCTCGCCGCGAAACGGCCAATAGAGGCTGACCATGCGGCCGGCGATATCGCCGATCGCCGCGTCGAGGGCTCCGGCGATGCTCTGCGACATCGCCGTTCGCGCATCGGCGGAAACCGCGAGACGCGCCGCGATCAGGCGTTCCCGTTCGGCCTTGCGCCATCGTCTGACGTCGGTCCAATCGGATATCGGCGCGTGAAACGCGGGATCGAGTTCGTGCATGAAGCATGGCGGCGAGGAATATTGCGCCGGACCCTGGTCGTCGTGATCGTTGGCCATGCTTCACCTCATCGCTGTTTTCCATAACGCTATACCCGGCGGGGGGATGCGACATGTGCATTCACGACATGGAACGACGAGTCTCGGGCACGGCCTTCGTGTTGTTGCATTGCACAAAAGCTCCTACATCAAAGGCATGCGATATTGCTGGTCAGGGTGAATGCGATGGATCAAGCCAATCACCATGTCGTCGTCGTAGGGGCGGGGTTCGGCGGCCTCGAATTCACCCGCGCTCTCGCCGGTGCGCCCGTGCGCATCACCATGATCGACAAACGCAATCACCATCTTTTCCAGCCGCTGCTCTACCAGGTCGCAACGACGGCGCTGGCGACCTCGGAGGTCGCCTGGCCGATCCGCCACCTGCTGCGCAAGCGCAAGGACGTGACGACGCTGCTCGCCAATGTCACCGGCATCGACCGAGCCGGAAAGCGCGTGCTGCTCGATGACGGCAGCACCGTCGCCTACGACACGCTGGTGCTCGCCACCGGCGCCCGACATGCCTATTTCGGCCACGACGAATGGGAGCCGTTCGCGCCAGGGTTGAAGACGCTGGAGGACGCCACCACCATCCGACGGCGTATTCTGCTCGCCTTCGAGCAGGCCGAACGGGAAACCGATCCTGCCAGGCGCCAGGCGCTGCTGACGATCGCGATCGTCGGCGGCGGTCCGACCGGTGTCGAACTTGCCGGCACCATTGCCGAACTGGCGCACGACACACTGCGCGGCGAATTCCGCAACATCGACACGCGCGAGACGCGTGTGGTGCTGATCGAGGCTGGCGACCGCATATTGGCCAATTTCGCACCGAAACTGTCCGATTATGCCGGAAAGGCGTTGAAGCGGCTCGGCGTGACGATCGAACTCGGCCGGGCGGTCACGCGCTGCGACGCCGAGGGCGTCGTCTTCGGCGACACGCATCTGCCGGCGAGGACCATATTGTGGGCGGCGGGCGTTGCCGCTTCGCCGGCAGCCGAATGGCTGGGCGCCGCCGCCGACCGGGCGGGAAGGGTGCTGGTTGAACCCGATCTCACCGTGCCGGGCAGCCCCGAGATTTTCGTCATCGGCGACGCCGCTCTCGTGCTGCGGCCCGATGGACGGCCCGTTCCCGGCGTGGCGCCTTCCGCCAAGCAGGAGGGCCGCCATGTTGCCGCGACCATCAAGGCCAGGCTTGCCGGCGATACGAGCGTAAGGCCGTTCCACTACAAGCATGCCGGGGACCTGGCCACGATCGGCAAGCGCGCCGCGGCGATCGATTTCGGCTGGATCAGGCTGACCGGCTGGCCGGCCTGGTGGCTGTGGGGACTGGCGCACATCTATTTCCTGATCGGCTTCCGCAACCGGCTCGCGGTGTCGCTGAGCTGGCTATGGATCTACGTCACGGGCCAACGCAGCGCCCGCCTGATCACGCAGGGCGACGACGACAAGGGCTGATCTTCCGCGCTTGCGCCCGTTCATCCGCGCGTCATCTGTTGCTGATCGACTGACAACTCCGATGCGCGCAACTTCTTGAAATGGACTCGAATAGGTTTCAGCGCGAAGTTCGCTTTCGGCCAGGGTCTTTCGTGTCGTCGAAAAGGAGAAAACATGTCGCCGGTCCATTCCGTCTCCCGCCGCGGTCTCCTCGCGGGCGCCGCCGCCACAGGCGCGCTGATTGCGCTTCACCCTTTCTCCGCCCGCGCCCAGGCCAACCAGGCGCATCTCCGGATCATGGAGACCACCGACATCCATGTGAATGTGCTGCCCTATGACTATTACGCCGACAAAGCGAATGACACGATGGGACTGTCGCGCACGGCCTCCCTGATCGACGCGGTGCGCAAGCAAGCCGTTAATTCGATGCTGATCGACAATGGCGACCTGCTGCAGGGCAATCCGATGGGCGACTACATCGCCTATGAAAAGGGCATGAAGGACGGTGACCTGCATCCGATCATGAAAGGCATGAACCTGCTCGGCTACGAGTGCTCGACGTTGGGCAACCACGAATTCAACTACGGCCTGTCCTTCATGGACAAGGTTCTGGCCGGCGCCAATTTCCCCTTCGTCTGCGCCAACCTGATCCGCGGCACCGAGCTTGCCGCGAACCCGCGCGACGACAAGCTCTACCTCAAGCCCTACGTCATCCTCGACAAGAAGATCAGGGACGGTTCACGCACCGAGCAACCGATCAGGATTGGCATCATCGGCTTCGTGCCGCCGCAGATCATGGTCTGGGATCTCAAGAACCTCGAAGGTAATGTCAGAACGCGCGACATTGTCGAGGCTGCCAAGGCCTGGGTGCCGCAGATGAAGGAAGAGGGCGCCGACATTATCATCGCGCTCTCGCATTCTGGCATCGACATCAAGCAGGGCGATATGATGGAGAACGCATCGTTCTTTGTCGCCGGCGTTGAAGGCATCGACGCGGTGTTCACGGGTCACCAGCATCTGGTGTTCCCCGGCAAGAAGGATTTTCAGGCGCTCGAAGGCGTCGATGCGCAAAAGGGTACGCTGCAGGGCAAGCCGGCCGTCATGGGCGGCTTCTGGGGCTCGCATATGGGCCTGATCGACCTGATGCTGGAGCGCGACGGATCGAAATGGAAGATCGTTTCCGCCACCTCGGAAGCGCGGCCGATCTTCGAACGTGTCGACAACGAGAACAAGCCGACTGTCGCGGACGACAACCGCATCATCGCCGCGCTTGAGCAGGACCACCAGGCAACGCTCGCCTATGTGCGTCGTCCCGTCGGCAAGACCGCAGCGCCGCTCTATTCCTATTTCGCGCTGGTCGCCGACGATCCGTCGGTTCAGGTCGTCAGCCAGGCGCAGACCTGGTACCTCCAGGACATCCTGAAAAACACACAATGGAAGGACGTGCCGCTGCTGTCGGCGGCAGCCCCCTTCAAGGCCGGCGGGCGCAACGGCGCCGACTACTACACCGATGTGCCGGCAGGCGACATCGCCATCAAGAACGTCGCCGACCTCTACCTTTATCCCAACACCGTGCGGGCCGTTGAGATCACCGGAGCGCAGGTCAAGGAATGGCTGGAAATGTCGGCCGGCATCTTCAACCGGATCGAACCTGGCAAGGCCGACCAGGCGCTCATCAACACCGACTTTCCGTCCTACAATTTCGACGTTATCGACGGCGTCACCTACAGAATAGATCTGTCGCAGCCGCCGAAATACGATCCCAAGGGTGGGCTGGCCAATGCTAGTGCCAATCGCATCGTCGGCCTGATGTTCGACGGCAAACCGATTGATCCCAATCAGAAATTTGTCGTTGCAACGAACAACTACCGGGCCGGAGGCGGCGGCAATTTTCCTGACATCGACGCTTCCAAAATTATCTACGAAGCGCCAGACACCAACCGCGACGTCATCGTTCGCTACATCGTCAAGCAGGGCACCATCAACCCGTCGGCGGACGGCAACTGGTCGTTCGCGCCACTGCCCGGAACCAGCGTCGTGTTCGAGACAGGGCCCAAGGCGAAGGACCTCATCGCCGAAGTGAAGTCATTGAAAATCGAGCCGGCGGGCGCCGGCGAGGCAGGATTTGCGAAATACCGCATCCTTCTCTGACCGCCATTCGCAATTGGGACGCGGGCCATTTCTGGATCATGTCCGGCCAGTCGCCGGCGACGAGATCGAAGGCGCGCCGGCATTGATTTGGCAGTTCCAGGTGCCGAGAGCTCACATACCGTACGAGGGTCGACACGGATCCCATCTTTGCCTGGCGGAACGTCTATGAGCACAGCCGGGCTTATGCGATAGATTAGCCATGCGTTATGTCATCGTCATCGCCGCCGTTGCGTTTTTCCTGATCTGGGACGGTCTCTACAACCAGGGCCGGTACCTCGATATGACGGTGAGGAATGTCTCTCACGTGGTGCGTTACGTCACCGGCAAGGTCTAGTCCCGTTCAGGTCTCATGCATCCCGGGCGCGTCGCAAGGACGCGCGGCACCCTGAACGGTTGACCTGACGGTTTCGTCGTCACAAAAGACCCCGGATTTTTGATCGAGGAGGCGGGGTTGATCCGGCATATCGTTTTCTTCAGCGCGCGGCGTGGCGAGGATGTGGAGGCAGTGCGCTCTGGGCTGCTGGCGCTCGGCGGCATTCCCCATTCCAGCCTGTTCGAGGTGACGCTGAACACCAAGGTCGATCCGCTGTCGGATGAGATCGACGTGGTCGTCTATGCCGAATTCACGGATGCCGCCGCATTGGCCGCCTACAAGGCGCATCCGCTCTATGCGCAGACCACCAGCAGGGTCAAGCCATTGCGCGAACTGCGTTATTCCGCCGATGTGGTGGCCGGAAGCTGATTCGGGCGCCCTTGAACCCTTTTGCGCAATGATGCACACCGCGCTGGCATGATCCAAACACCACCCACAGGCACTCATCCGCTCGATCACCTCGTGCTGCCGACCTCGAGCCTGGATGTGGCGCGGGCGCGGCTAACGGCCCTCGGCTTCATCGTCGCGCCGACAGGCATCCATCCATTCGGCACGGAAAATTGCTGCGTCTTCCTCGCGGACGGCACCTATCTGGAACCGCTGGCTGTAGGCGATGATCAGGCCGCGATGAAGGCCGCCGGCCAGGGCAATGTCTTCGTCGCGCGCGACCGGCTCTATCGTGACCGCAATGGCAATGAAGGTTTTTCCGCCGTGGTCCTGACCACGGACGACGCCGATGCGGACCATGCACGCTTTGTCGATGCGAGCCTGTCGGGCGGGGACATGCTGGGCTTTTCGCGGGCGTTCACCGACGCTGCCGGCAAAAGCGACATGGCGTCATTCAAACTGGCCTTCGCGTCGACCGGGGGTTCAACCGATGCGTTCCTGTTCGCCTGCCAGCGCGTCAACGCGCCGGAAGTGGACCGCACAGCGCTGCAGGCTCATGCCAACGGTGCCACGGGAATTGTCGAGATCGTGGCGATCAGCGACGAGCCCGCCGAGCAGCGCCGGCTGATTTCCGTGGCAGTAAACGATCCGACGGCTGACGCGCGCGCCTCCATTTTTCGTCTACCTAACGCTATCTTGGCTGTACTCGACCCGGCCTCTTTCACGGCACGCTTTGGCGTGCCCGCCGGTAAGCCGACGCAACTCCGCTTCGCGGCAGTCGTCTTTTCGGTTCGGCGTGCCGCTGTGGCGGCAGGTCTGCTTGCAGCCAATTCCATCAGATACGATATGTCGGGCAGTGATATCGTCGTGCAGCCGACATCCGGGCAGGGCGCGGCCTTCATCTTTCGGGAGATACAATGAGCAACGCCTTGGCGCCCAATTCATCGGTAACCGTCGGCAATGTCGTCTTCGACAACGCAGCACCGCTGTCGCTGATTGCCGGCCCCTGCCAGTTCGAATCACGCCAGCATGCCTTCGACATGGCCGGCGCGCTGAAGGAATTGACAGGCAGGTTGGGCATCGGCCTCGTCTACAAGACCAGCTACGACAAGGCCAACCGCACCTCCCTGTCGGCTACACGCGGTGCCGGCATGGAAGCGGCGCTCCCGGTCTTCGACGAGTTGCGCAAGGAATTCTCCTTGCCGGTACTGACCGACGTCCACACCGAGGAACAGTGCGCCATCGTTGCGCCGCATGTCGACGTGCTGCAGATCCCGGCCTTCCTGTCGCGCCAGACCGACATGCTGGTTGCCGCCGCAAGGACGGGCAAGGTGATCAACGTCAAGAAGGGACAGTTCCTCGCGCCCTGGGACATGAAGAACGTGGTGGCCAAGATCACCGGCTCCGGCAACCCCAATGTCTTGACCACCGAGCGCGGCGCCTCGTTCGGCTACAACACGCTTGTCTCGGACATGCGGGCCCTGCCCATTATGGCCGACATCGGCGCGCCTGTGATTTTCGACGCCACCCATTCGGTCCAGCAGCCGGGCGGGCAGGGTGGTTCCTCCGGCGGCGAACGCCGCTTTGTCGAGACCTTGGCCCGCGCGGCTGTCGCTGTCGGCGTTGCCGGCGTCTTCATCGAGACCCACCAGGATCCGGATAATTCGACCTCGTCCGACGGACCGAACATGGTGCCGCTGAAGGACATGCCGGCACTTCTGGAAAGGTTGATGGCGTTCGATCGGGTAGCGAAGGCCCGCTGACCCGGCGCAGCTGAAGGTCGTCGCCGCGGAGGGCATATATCGGCCTGCCACGTCAGTGAGAAGTCACCTTTATACAGGTGGAAAAAGTCGAACAGACCGGCGGAAAAGTCGGGAACCTTCGATCTCGCCCCTCATTGTGAAAGTCCAGAGCAACGACAATGAGGAGCACATCATGACAACCCAGGCAGGACACACAGAGGCTATCGCTGCTTCGCGGGTCATCGGCACATCCGTCTATAACACCGAAGGCACGAAGATCGGCAGCATCGAGGACGTCATGCTCGACAAGCTGTCCAACGGCATCATGTTCGCTGTGATCGGTTTTGGCGGCTTTCTCGGCATGGGTGAAAAATATCACGCCATCCCGTGGGCGAGTTTGGATTACGATGAGGATAGGGGCGGCTATGTCGTGCCATTCTCGAAGGACCAGCTGAAAGCCGCTCCCGCCTATTCGATCAACGAGCTGACGGGCGCCGATGGCGAGGCCGCACGTGACGCCTCCTACAATTACTACAAGGTCGAGCCTTACTGGCATTGACCGGCCAGCCTGACGTGAAAAGGCCCCCGCAAACCAGCGGGGGCCTTTTACATGATCGCCTGCCGTGCTTACTCCGCGCTGCGGAGGGTCGACAGTTGCACCGCGCCCTGTGGAGGCTGCTGGTTGTCGCAGGACGTCAGGAACGCCGCCGCGATCAGGAACAAACTCACGATACCGCTTAACTCGGACATGGCGAAACTCCTCCTGTTTCGCCCCGCGCAGCCGCCATCATAGACCGGCGGCCATCCTATGGCGCATGACTTATGATGACAGGAATTTGCGCTTCGTGAATCGCGCCGGCGGCAATAATTGGCGGTGGCCCGATTGCCTTTTGCGCCGCTTTGGCTAAGACGGGCGCGACGTTTCGTCAGATCAATCGGGGACATCGCAATGACCGCCATCATCGACATTGTCGGGCGTGAAATCCTGGACAGCCGTGGAAATCCGACCGTCGAGGTCGATGTCGTGCTCGAAGACGGTTCGATGGGCCGGGCGGCCGTGCCGTCTGGAGCTTCCACCGGCGCGCATGAAGCCGTCGAACTGCGCGACGGCGGCGCCCGCTATCTCGGCAAGGGCGTGCTGCGGGCCGTCGAGGCGGTCAACGGCGAACTGTTCGAGGCAATCGGCGGCATGGAAGCCGAAAACCAGATCCACATCGACCAGACCATGATCGAACTCGACGGCACGCCCAACAAGAGCCGGCTCGGCGCCAACGCTATTCTCGGTGTGTCGCTGGCGGTGGCCAAGGCCGCGGCCGAAGCCGCCGGCCTGCCGCTCTATCGTTATGTCGGCGGCACCAAGGCGCATCTGCTGCCGGTACCCATGATGAACATCATCAATGGCGGCGCCCATGCCGACAACCCGATCGATTTCCAGGAATTCATGATCCTGCCGGTCGGTGCGCCAACGCTGCGCGAAGGCGTGCGCTGGGGTTCTGAGGTCTTCCACACGCTGAGGAAGAAGCTGAAGGACGCCGGCCACAACACCAATGTCGGCGACGAAGGCGGCTTTGCCCCGAACCTGAAGAGCGCGCCGGTGGCGCTCGATTTCATCATGGAGTCGATCGAGCGGGCCGGCTTCAAGCCGGGCGAGGAGATTGCGCTCGGCCTCGATTGCGCTGCGACGGAATTCTTCAAGGACGGCAACTACGTCTATGAAGGCGAGAAGAAGACACGCGATCCGAAGGCGCAGGCGAAATACCTGGCCAAGCTCGCCGCCGATTATCCGATCATTTCGATCGAGGACGGCCTTGCCGAGGATGACTGGGAAGGCTGGAAATATCTGACCGACCTGATCGGCAAGAAGACGCAGCTCGTCGGCGATGATCTCTTCGTCACCAACACGGCGCGCCTGCGCGATGGCATCCGCATGGGGGTCGCCAATTCGATCCTGGTCAAGGTCAACCAGATCGGATCGCTGACCGAGACGCTCGATGCCGTCGAGACCGCGCACAAGGCCGGCTACACCGCCGTCATGTCGCATCGCTCGGGCGAGACCGAGGATTCGACCATCGCCGACCTCGCCGTCGCCACCAATTGCGGGCAGATCAAGACCGGATCGCTGTCGCGTTCCGACCGCATGGCCAAATACAACCAGCTCATCCGCATCGAGGAAGAACTCGGCAAGCAGGCGCGCTACGCCGGCAAGTCGATGTTGAAGGGCTGAGCCGGAGCATCTGACACAGGGATGGCGGTGAGGGGCGGGAATTCCCGCCCTTTTTCGTTGGAGCGCCTGTGGACGCGTCATCCGTAACCGTCCGTTAAGCACAATGGAGCGAAAAAGACCGTGGTCGCCCGAGTTCGCGACTGCGAGGGAACGGACGATGTGGACGCGTCAGCACAAACAGAGAAACACCGGCCGGCTGATTATCCCCTCGCTCTGCGCGGTGTTCCTGGCCTATTTCGGCTTTCATGCCTATCACGGCGAGTTCGGCATCAATTCGAAATACCAGCTGGAGGCCGAGACTGTTGCCCTGCAGGCCCAGCTCGATGCGATCAAGGCGCGCAGGATGGAGCTGGAACGGCGCGTCAAGCTGATGCACGACGGCACGCTGGAGAAGGACATGCTCGACGAGCAGGCGCGTAAGGCGCTGAATTTGTCCCAGGCCGACGAAATCACCATCATGTTGCCGGTCTCGGCAAAGTAACCAATATCAGGTTAATCACCAATATTTTCAATGATTCTAATTGCTTAGTCGCATGCCAGCTATGCAATTTCGACATGGCGGAACACGTTCTCACGTGTTAGCCTCCCCAAAATCAGTGGGGAGAGCTGATCTCCCCTGAGCAGATTTCATCTTGCTCGAGCAGATTTCATCTTGCTCGAAATGTCCGCGAAGAGACGCCAACAGGGAGTGATGCATGGCAACCGCAGCCAGGAAAGCGCCTGCCAAATCGAAATCCGACGGCAAATCGGGCCTTTCCGCGCCCAAACCAGTGGAATTCACCAAGGACGAGGAGCTTGCCGCCTACCGGCACATGCTGCTTATTCGCCGTTTCGAGGAAAAGGCCGGCCAGCTTTACGGGATGGGCTTCATCGGCGGCTTCTGCCATCTCTACATCGGCCAGGAAGCGGTCGTCACCGGTATGAAGATGGCGCTGATCGACGGTGACCAGATGATCACGGCCTACCGCGACCACGGTCATATGTTGGCGATGGAACTGTCGCCGCGTGGCGTCATGGCCGAACTGACCGGCCGCCGAGGCGGCCTGTCGAAGGGCAAGGGCGGCTCCATGCACATGTTCTCCAAGGAGAAGCATTTCTACGGTGGCCACGGCATCGTCGGCGCCCAGGTGTCGCTCGGCACGGGCCTGGCCTTTGCCAACCGCTATCGCAGCAACAACAATGTCACGCTGACCTATTTCGGCGACGGGGCCGCCAACCAGGGCCAGGTCTACGAAAGCTTCAACATGGCTTCGCTGTGGAAGCTGCCGGTGATCTACATCATCGAGAACAACCGCTATGCCATGGGCACCTCGGTATCGCGCTCCTCGGCGGAGACCGACTTCTCGAATCGCGGCGCCTCGTTCAAGATTCCCGGCATCCAGGTCGACGGCATGGACGTGCGTGCTGTCAAGGCCGCCGGCGATCTCGCCACCGAATGGTGCCGTGCCGGCAATGGGCCGCTGATCCTCGAAATGCAGACCTACCGCTATCGGGGCCATTCGATGTCCGACCCGGCGAAATACCGCTCCAAGGAAGAAGTGCAGAAGATGCGCTCCGAGCATGACCCGATCGAGCAGGTCAAAGCGCGGCTGATCCAGAAGAAGTGGGCAAGCGAGGACGAATTGAAGACCATCGACAAGGAGGTTCGCGACGTCGTCGCCGATGCCGCCGAGTTTGCCCAGCACGACGCCGAGCCGGATCCGTCCGAGCTCTGGACCGACATCGTATTGTAACGGGAGGGCAAGGACATGCCGATCGAAATTCTCATGCCCGCCCTTTCGCCGACCATGGAAGAGGGCAATCTTTCCAAGTGGTTGAAGAACGAGGGCGACAAGGTCGTCGCCGGCGACGTCATCGCCGAGATCGAAACCGACAAGGCGACGATGGAAGTCGAAGCTGTCGATGAGGGCACGCTTGCCAAGATCGTGGTTCCCGCAGGCACCGAAGGCGTCAAGGTCAACGCGGTGATCGCCGTGCTGGCTGTCGATGGCGAAGACGTCGACAAGGCCGGCGAAGGCATCGGTGAAGAGCCCGCCAAGACTGAGGCAAAGGCGCCGACACCGGCACCCGCTGCGGCCAAGAGCGAGGCAGCGGCGCCTGTGGCGGCCGCGCCGAAGACGGAAGTCGCCGCCGATCCTGACATACCCGCCGGGACCGAGATGGTCTCGACCACGGTGCGCGAAGCGCTGCGCGATGCGATGGCGGAGGAAATGCGCCGCGACGGCGATGTCTTCGTCATGGGCGAGGAAGTTGCCGAGTACCAGGGCGCCTACAAGATCACCCAAGGCCTGCTGCAGGAGTTCGGACCGCGTCGCGTCGTCGACACGCCGATCACCGAGCACGGCTTTGCCGGCGTCGGGGTCGGTGCGGCGATGGCTGGGCTGAAGCCGATCGTCGAATTCATGACCTTCAACTTCGCCATGCAGGCGATCGACCAGATCGTCAACTCGGCCGCCAAGACGCTCTACATGTCCGGCGGACAGATGGGCGCGCCGATCGTCTTCCGCGGGCCGAACGGCGCGGCGGCTCGCGTCGCCGCCCAGCATTCTCAGTGCTACGCCGCCTGGTACAGCCACATACCAGGCCTGAAGGTGGTGATGCCTTATACCGCCGCCGACGCCAAGGGACTGCTCAAGGCGGCGATCCGCGATCCGAACCCGGTCATCTTCCTCGAAAACGAAATCCTCTACGGCCAGTCCTTCGACGTGCCGAAGCTGGACGACTTCGTGCTGCCGATCGGCAAGGCGCGCATCCACAAATCAGGCAAGGACGTCACCATCGTCTCCTTCGGCATTGGCATGACCTATGCGGTCAAGGCCGAAGCGGAACTGCGCGGCATGGGCATCGACGCGGAGATTATCGATCTCAGGACCATCCGTCCGCTCGACTTCGACACCATCATCGCCTCGGTGAAGAAGACCAACCGGCTGGTCGTGGTGGAAGAAGGCTTCCCGCAGAACTCGGTTGGCGACCATATCGCCAACCAGGTGTCGCAGCGAGCCTTCGATTTCCTCGACGCGCCGGTCATCACCATCGCCGGCAAGGACGTGCCGATGCCCTATGCGGCCAATCTCGAAAAGCTGGCTTTGCCGAATGTCGGCGAAGTCATCGAGGCCGTCAAAGCCGTCTCATATCGCTGAACCGGGCGGGAGGACACAATGCCAATCAACATCACCATGCCGGCCCTCTCGCCCACCATGGAAGAGGGCAATCTGTCGAAGTGGCTCGTGAAGGAGGGCGACAAGGTTTCGCCCGGCGATGTCATTGCCGAGATCGAGACCGACAAGGCGACGATGGAAGTCGAAGCCGTCGATGAGGGCACGGTGGCGAAACTGGTCGTTCCCGCCGGCACCGAAGGTGTCAAGGTCAATGCGCTGATCGCCGTGCTTGCCGCCGAGGGTGAGGACGCAAGTGCCGCCGCGAAAAGCGGTGGCGATGCCGCACCGGCGAAAGCGGAGCCTCCCAAGGCTGAGACATCGAAGACCGAGACTCCCACCTCTCCGTCCGATGGGGGAGGTCGCGCCGCGGGTGAACCCACCGCCGCGACCCCCACCCCGGCCGGAAGGCCCGCCGACCCTCCCCACAAGGGGGAGGGTGAAGGGCGCACCTTTGCTTCGCCGCTCGCGCGCCGTATTGCCAAAGAGGCGGGCGTCGATGTGTCTGCCGTGACCGGCACCGGCCCGCATGGCCGGGTGGTGAGGGCCGATGTCGATGCCGCCATAGCCGGCGGCGGCGCCAAGGCGGCACCCGCTGCCAAAGCTCCGGCTGGCGCGCCGGCCGCTGCTCCCGCGCCGGTAAAGGCGATGTCGGACGATCAGGTGCTGAAGCTGTTCGAGGAAGGCTCCTATGAACTCGTCCCGCACGACAACATGCGCAAGACCATCGCGCGGCGGCTGGTCGAGGCCAAGACCACCATCCCGCATTTCTACCTGACGCTCGACTGCGAGCTCGATGCGCTGCTTTCGCTGCGCACGCAGCTCAATGCGGCCGCACCGGTAAAGAAGACCGACAAGGGCGAGGCGCCCGCCTACAAGCTGTCGGTCAACGACATGGTGATCAAGGCGATGGCCATGGCCTTGAAGGCGGTGCCGGATGCCAATGCCTCGTGGACCGAAAGCGCCATGGTCAAGCACAGGCATGCCGATGTCGGCGTCGCCGTCTCGATCCCCGGCGGCCTGATCACGCCGATTATCCGCAAGGCGGACGAAAAGACGCTGTCGGTGATCTCCAACGAGATGAAGGACCTGGCCAGCCGCGCGCGCAGTCGCAAGCTGAAGCCGGAGGAATATCAAGGCGGCACCACGGCGGTGTCGAACCTTGGCATGTTCGGCATCAAGGATTTCGCCGCCGTCATCAACCCGCCGCATGCGACGATCCTGGCGGTGGGTGCCGGCGAGGAGCGGGCGGTGGTCAAGAACGGCGAGATCAAAATCGCCACGGTGATGTCGGTGACGCTGTCGACCGACCATCGCGCCGTGGACGGAGCACTCGGTGCCGAACTGCTGGTCGCCTTCAAGAAGCTGATCGAGAACCCGATGGGCATGCTGGTGTAGGAAGAACAAGGCGGTGCGGAAATTCTTCACCGGCCTCTTCGCCGGCGGCTTGGAGGCGCAGGAATTCGCCGTCGTCACCAACGCCGAGGAAGAATACTCCCTCGCAAGGGCGGGTTGAGCAAGATGAAGACGGTTCTTTGCTACGGCGACTCACTGACCTGGGGCTACAATGCCGAGGGTGGCCGTCATGCGCTCGAGGATCGCTGGCCAAGCGTGCTGCAGACCGGACTAGGTGACGGCGTGCATGTCATTGCCGAGGGGCTGAATGGCCGCACAACGGCGTTCGACGATCACCTGGCAGGCGCCGACCGCAATGGCGCAAGAACGCTGCCGACGGTGCTGACCACGCATGCGCCGATCGACGTCATCGTCATCATGCTCGGCGCCAACGACATGAAGCCCTGGATCCACGGCAATCCCGTTGCGGCCAAACAAGGCATCCAGCGCCTGATCGACATCGTGCGCGGCCACGACTATCCGTTCGACTGGCCGCCGCCGCAGATCCTCATCGTCTCGCCGCCTCTCGTCAGTCGCACCGAAGATGCCGAGTTCAAGGCGATGTTTGCCGGCGGCGACGATGCGTCCAAAGAGCTTGCGCCGCAATATTCCGCGCTCGCCGATGAGGCTGGCTGCGGCTTCTTCGATGCCGGCACTGTGGCCAAGACCACGCCGCTCGACGGCGTCCATCTCGATGCCGAAAATACGCGAAACATCGGCGAGGCGTTGACGCCGCTCGTGCGCGTCATGCTGGAATTGTGATTGAAGGAGAAAACCGTGGCTGAGAACTACGACGTCATCATCATCGGCTCCGGTCCCGGCGGCTATGTCACGGCAGTGCGTTCCGCGCAGCTCGGTTTCAAGACGGCGATCGTCGAGCGCGAGCATCTCGGCGGCATTTGCCTGAACTGGGGCTGCATTCCGACCAAGGCGTTGCTGCGTTCGGCCGAGATCATGCATTATTCGGATCATCTGAAGGACTATGGACTGAAGCTCGACGGCAAGGTCAGCGTCGACACGTCGGCCGTCGTCGACCGCTCGCGCAAGGTTTCGCTGCGGCTCAATGGCGGCGTCGCCTTCCTGATGAAGAAGAACAAGGTCGACGTCATCTGGGGCGAGGCCAAGCTGACAAAACCGGGCGAGATCGTCGTCTCCAAGACGGCCAAGAAGCCGATGGAGCCGCAGCCGCCTGTGCCGAAAGGCGTCAAGGGCGAGGGCACCTACACCGCCAAGCACATCATACTGGCGACCGGCGCCCGGCCGCGGGCGCTGCCGGGCATCGAGCCGGACGGCAAGCTGATCTGGACCTATTTCGAGGCCATGGTGCCCAAGGAAATGCCGAAGTCGCTGCTGGTGATGGGTTCGGGCGCCATCGGCATCGAATTCGCCTCGTTCTACCGCACCATGGGCGCCGACGTGACCGTCGTCGAACTGCTGCCGGCCGTGATGCCGGTCGAGGACGCCGAGGTGTCGAAATTCGCCCAGAAGCAGTTCGAGAAGCAGGGCATGAAAATCATTCTCGAAGCCAAGGTAACCAAGGTCGAGAAAGGCGCCAATTCGATCACCGCGCATGTCGAGATGAAGGACGGCAAGGTGGAGAAGATCACGGCCGATCGCATGATCTCGGCCGTCGGCGTGCAAGGCAATATCGAGGGCCTCGGCCTGGAGACGCTTGGCGTGAAGACGGAGCGCGGCTGCGTCGTCGTCGACGGCTACGGTAAGACCAATGTGTCCGGCATCTACGCCATCGGCGATGTCGCCGGCCCGCCGATGCTCGCCCACAAGGCCGAGCATGAAGGCGTCGTCTGCGTCGAGAAGATCGCCAATTTCCCCGGCGTGCACGCCACCGACAAGCTGAAGATCCCTGGCTGCACCTATTGCAATCCGCAGGTCGCTTCGGTCGGCCTGACGGAAGCGAAAGCCAAGGCCGAGTGCAAGGACGTCAGGGTCGGCCGCTTCCAGTTCGCCGCCAATGGCAAGGCCATCGCGCTCGGCGAGGACCAGGGCTTCATCAAGACCATCTTCGACAAGAACACCGGCCAACTGCTTGGCGCCCACATGGTGGGCGCCGAAGTGACCGAACTGATCCAGGGTTTTGTCGTTGCGATGAACCTCGAGACGACCGAGGAAGAACTGATGCACACGATCTTCCCGCACCCGACGCTGTCGGAGATGATGAAGGAAAGCGTACTCGACGCCTATGGCCGTGCGCTGAACGCATGATAGATTGGCCGCACGAGACTCAGATGCGAAAGCCGCAGGAGCTCGACGGCAAGTTAGTTCGGTTCCGGATGCGTTTTTTCTCAAGCAAGGAGAAGGCATATGGACGTGAATGGCGTGGGCTGGATCGCAGCCATCATCATCGGCGGCCTGGCGGGCTGGTTTGCCGAAATGGTCATGAAGAGCAATACCGGCGTCTTGATGAACATCATCTTGGGCATTGCCGGCGCAGTGGTGCTGAACGCGATCTTGCGTGCCTTGAACATCGGCGTGTTTGGCGTCGGTTGGACCGCCTACCTGATCACCGGTTTCATCGGCGCCTGCCTGCTGATCTGGGCCGGACGTCTGGTGCGCCGTTAGTCGGTATCGTTTCCGCCATGCGAAAACGGTTGTGGCGGCATGTACCGCCGCAGCCTTTTTCTTTGTGCTGAAAAGTCCTAGATGACGTGTAAGTGACGATCGCCGGCGGCGATCGCAAAGAAAACCAGGGTTCCGATGGTCACCGTCCTCGACACGATCGCCAATGCGCCGCGGCTGCGGCATCCGGAGAAGGCGCACAAGCCCGACCAGGACGTGCTGCGCAAGCCTGACTGGATCCGCGTCAAGGCGCCTGTGTCGAAAGGCTATGCCGAAACCCGCGAGATCGTGAAATCGCACAAGCTGGTGACGGTCTGCGAGGAGGCCGGCTGCCCGAACATCGGCGAGTGCTGGGACAAGAAGCACGCCACCTTCATGATCATGGGCGAGATCTGCACACGTGCCTGCGCCTTCTGCAACGTCGCCACCGGCATCCCGACCGCGCTCGACCCGGAGGAGCCGGCACGGGTCGCCCACGCGGTCAAGCAGATGGGCCTCAGCCACGTCGTCATCACCTCTGTCGACCGCGACGATCTCGCCGATGGCGGCGCGCAGCATTTCGCCGAGGTCATCCGTGCGATCCGGGCGGCGACGCCTTCAACCACGATCGAGATCCTGACGCCCGACTTCCTGCGCAAGGACGGCGCACTGGAGGTCGTGGTTGCGGCAAAGCCCGATGTCTTCAACCACAATCTCGAAACGGTGCCGTCGAACCACTTGACGGTCCGGCCAGGCGCCCGCTATTTCCATTCGATCAGGCTTTTGCAGCGGGTCAAGGAGCTCGACCCTTCGATCTTTACCAAGTCCGGCATCATGGTTGGGCTGGGCGAGGAGCGAAACGAAATCCTGCAGCTGATGGACGATCTGCGTTCAGCCAATGTCGATTTCATGACCATAGGCCAGTATCTGCAGCCATCGAAAAAGCACCACCCGGTGATCCGCTTCGTCACCCCGGAGGAGTTCAAGTCCTTCGAGACGATCGGGAAGACCAAGGGCTTCCTGCTGGTGGCGTCGAGCCCGCTGACCCGCTCCTCGCACCATGCCGGCGACGACTTCGCCAGGCTGCGCGCCGCGCGCGAAGCGCAGCTCCAGAAATCGCTCTGATGCATGTCGCCCAAAAGTGACCTCGGGTTTTGGGAGAACGACATGCACGAAAACAAAGACTCTAAAGCGCGTCGCATGAGTCTGTGTCGACGCGACGCGCTTTAGAGCCGGGTTCATGCCGAAATTCGAAGCCACCCGCCGCGTTTCCCACACGCCGGAACAGATGTTCGCCTTGGTCGCCGACATCGAAGCCTATCCGCAATTCCTGCCGCTTTGCGAGGCACTGACGGTGCGCTCGCGCAAGGAGCGTGACGGGCGCACTATCCTCGTCGCCGATATGAGCATCGGCTACAAGGCGATCCGCGAGACCTTCACGACGCAGGTGCTGCTAAAGCCCGACGAGCGTGCGATCGACGTCAAGTACATCGACGGTCCGTTCAAATATCTGACCAATGTCTGGCGATTCGACCCTGCCGACGGCGGCTGCGCGGTCTGCTTCTTCATCGACTACGAGTTCAAGAGCCGCATTCTGGGCGCCCTGATGGGCACGATGTTCGACCGTGCCTTCCGCATGTTCTCCGAAGCCTTCGAAAAGCGTGCTGATGTCATCTACGGTGCAAGACCGGCGTGAGCATGCCCAAGCGCGTGCAATCCCAGCTTGAGTGCATGGCTGACGGTCTCCTGGCGAATGAAATCACGGCCTTCATCGGCGAACAGCACGCGCTCGGCCGTCACCGGCCGGCCGCTTAGGCCAATCCCGAACCAGACCAGGCCGACCGGTTTTTCCGGCGAGCCGCCGCCCGGTCCGGCAATGCCGGTAACGGCGAGGCTGAGCCCGGCACGGGAGCGCGCCAGCGCGCCGGTTGCCATTTCGATCGCTGTCACGCGTGAAACCGCGCCATGAGCCTCCAGCGTGGCGGCGGAAACCCCGAGCATGTCCATCTTGGCTTCATTGGAATAGGTGATGAAGCCGCGATCGACCACGGCGGAAGAGCCGGCGATATCGGTCAGCGCGGCGATGATCATGCCGCCGGTGCAGCTTTCCGCCGTCGCAAGCATGATGCCGCGCTTCTGGCAGGCTTGCAGCAATGCATTTGCCAGTTCGCTGTTGCTCATTCCGGCACCTCGCCGGGAAACACCACGCTCGCCGTGGCGATCGCCGCAATGCCTTCCTCGCGGCCGACGAAACCGAGCTTCTCGTTGGTTGTCGCCTTGATGGAGATGCGGTCGGCAGAGATGGCCAGCATCTGCGACAGGGCAGCCGTCATCGCCTCGCGATGTGGGCCGACGCGTGGTGCCTCGCAGATCAGCGTGATGTCGGCATTGGCGATGCGGCCGCCGCGCGCGCGCACCAGCTTTGCCGCATGTTCTACGAATATCCGGGAGGCAGTACCCTTCCACTGCGGGTCGGAGGGTGGGAAATGCGTGCCGATGTCGCCGGCGCCGCAGGTCGCCAGCAGCGCATCGGTAAGGGCATGGAGCCCGACATCGGCATCGGAATGGCCGGACAGTTTCTTGTCATGCGGAATGGCGATGCCGCATAGCGTGACGTGGTCGCCGGGCTCGAACGCGTGGACGTCGTAGCCATTGCCGGTTCTAATATCGGGAAAGCGCATGCGCTCGCTGGAAAGTCGTTGGTCCGCCATGGCGATGTCCCGTGCCCAGGTGAGTTTGACGTTGTCCGGTGAGCCGGGAACGAGTTTGACCGGCATCTGCATCCACTCGGCGATCGCGGCGTCGTCGGTAAAGTCGGTTTTGCCGCTGTTATAGGCTTCCTCATGCATGGCCATAATCGCCAGGAATGGGAAACCCTGCGGCGTTTGCGCCGCGTGAAGCCCGCTCCGGGAAACCGTTTCGGCGACCATCCCGGCGGCGGATTCGCGTTTCAGCGTATCGGCGACGGGCAGCGCCGGGAGCGCACCCTCGCGCTCGCCGATGGCTGCGATCGTGCGGTCGATCAGGTCCGCGTCGACGAAGGGGCGCGCCGCGTCGTGGATGAGAACCTTGTCCGGTGCGTGGCTTCTCAACGCCTGCAGTCCGAGTCGAACCGAGTCTTGCCTGGTGGGGCCACCCGCAATTGCCGTGACGCGATTGGAGTGTGCGCCGACGGCATGTCGAAAAAGTTCGTGATCCTCGGCGTGTATTGCCACGACGAGCGGGCCGATACGCGGATGCGCCAGGAAAATATCGATGACGTGGGCGATTACGGCGCGACCGCCGATCTGCTGATATTGCTTCGGGCCATCGGCCTGTCCGGCACGCGCGCCGCGGCCGGCCGCAACAATAACCACCGCGACCTTGCCGTTCGCCTCCAAAGCCTGATTTTCGCTCGCGTCAGTCATGCCGATTGGCTTAGCGCACGATCCCCAAAAGTGTAATCGGTTTTCGGAGAGATTGTAGGCCGAACAGGAAGCCCTAAAAGGTCCATTGCGTGTTCGTGCAGGGCGCGGCGCTTTGCTCGGGACTGCAGCCGAGCTCGGCATTTCCCAATTGCGCCGTAATGTGGCGTCATTCCGCGTTGCACATTGCGGCCGATATGGCTAGAGAATGTGCAGCAAATGAACATGCTTGGTTTTTGTGCATGCCTGACCTGATCAAATTGGCCGCACCTCTCGACGTCGGCGGCGTGAGTATCCGCAATCGCGTGTTCCTCGCGCCGATGTCGGGAATTACCGACGAGCCGTTCCGCCAACGCGCCCATGCGCATGGCGCCGGCCTGGTCGTATCCGAAATGGTGGCAAGCGGCGAGCTCGCCAAAGGCAGGGCCGGATGCGACCTGCGCATACGTCATTCGGGCCTGCCCGTCCATATGGTGCAGCTTGCCGGCCGCGAGGCGGCACACATGGCGGAAGGCGCACGCATCGCCGTCGGCGAGGGCGCCGACGTCATCGACATCAATATGGGTTGCCCCGCCAAGAAGGTGACCGGCGGCTATGCCGGCTCGGCACTGATGCAAGATCTCGATCATGCACTGTCGCTGGTCGACGCCGTGGTCGGCGCGGTCGGTGTGCCGGTGACGCTGAAGATGCGGCTCGGCTGGGACGAAACGGCGCTCAACGCGCCTGACCTGGCGCGCCGTGCCGAGCAGGCGGGCGTCAAGATGGTGACAGTGCACGGCCGCACGCGCTGCCAGTTCTATCAGGGCAAGGCTGATTGGCGCGCAATAGCCTGCGTCAAGGCTGCCGTGTCGATCCCGGTCGTCGCCAATGGCGATGTGTCTTCGCCTGCGCAAGCAGCCGCTGTTCTGGAGCAATCCGGCGCCGATGCGGTGATGGTGGGCCGCGCCCACTACGGCGCGCCCTGGACCGCCGGAACCATCGCGGCCGCGGCGGCAGGCGAGCTTGCCCGGCTACCGGAAAGCGCTGCGGAACTGACCGACTACATCATTGCCCATTACGAGGACATGCTTGCGCTCTACGGCGTCGAGAGCGGCCTGCGCCAGGCGCGCAAGCACCTCGGCTGGTATCTGGACCGCCATGCCGGCGCCGTTGCCGACGAAAAGCGCAAGGCCATTCTCACGTCTTTCGACCCCGCGCGGACGATTACCTTGCTTCGCGAGGTGTTTTCCGCCGCCGAGCAAACACCCATGCGGAGCGCCGCATGAACGCCTCCGTCAGCCAGGGCCCGGAAATGGCGGATGCTGCCCAGATCGTGCTCAACACCATCCGCCGTCCGGTCATCATGATCAGTTCGGAGGGGTTCATCACCTTCGCCAACGCCGATGCGGAGGACTTCTTCCGCTCGAGCGCGACGATGCTCGCCCGCAACACGCTGTCAAAGCTCATTCCCTTCGGCAGCCCGCTGCTGACGCTGGTCGACCAGGTGCGCGAGCGCCGGGCCCCCGTCAACGAGTACCGGGTCGACGTGTCGTCTCCGCGTCTCGGCATCGAGAAGGTGGTCGATCTCTATGTTGCCCCGGTGCCGGAGTTTCCAGGCTCCGTCGTGGTGATGTTCCAGGAACGGTCGATGGCCGACAAGATCGACCGGCAGATGACGCATCGCGGCGCGGCGCGCTCGGTGACCGGTCTGGCGGCGATGCTGGCTCACGAGATCAAGAACCCGCTCTCCGGCATCAGGGGCGCTGCCCAGCTGCTTGAACTGTCCGCTTCAGACGAAGATCGCGCGCTGACGCGGCTGATCACCGACGAGACCGATCGCATCGTGTCGCTGGTCGATCGCATGGAGGTGTTTTCCGACGAGCGGCCGATCGACCGCTATCCCGTCAACATCCATGTCGTGCTCGACCATGTGAAGGCGATCGCCAAGAACGGTTTTGCGAAAAAAATCAAGATATTGGAGGACTATGATCCTTCATTGCCTCCGGTCTTCGCCAACCGCGACCAACTCATCCAGGTGTTCCTAAACCTGGTCAAGAACGCCGCCGAGGCGATCGGCGGCGACCCCCAAGGTGAAATCGTCCTGTCGACGGCCTTCCGGCCGGGCATTCGCGTTTCGGTTCCAGGCACTCAGGATCGCGTGTCGCTGCCGCTCGAGTTCTGCGTGCGAGACAACGGTTCCGGCGTCTCGGAGGATATCCTGCCGATCCTGTTCGATCCCTTCATCACCACCAAGCCGAACGGCTCGGGACTGGGCCTCGCGCTGGTGGCCAAGATCGTCGGCGAGCATGGCGGCATCATCGAATGCGAATCGACGCCGCGCGCGACAATGTTCCGCATCCTGATGCCGGCCTGGAAGGAAACGGCGCTCGGCACCGATGAAGACGCTGAAGGAGACCGCAAATGACCGTTCGCGGCAATATTCTCGTCGCCGACGACGATGCGGCGATCCGTACGGTCCTCAACCAGGCCCTTTCGCGTGTCGGCCATGAGGTGCGCGTGACCTCCAATGCCTCGACGCTGTGGCGCTGGGTGGCGGCGGGCGAGGGCGATCTCGTCATCACCGACGTGGTGATGCCGGACGAGAACGCATTCGACATGCTGCCGCGCATCAAGAAAGCTCGGCCGGAGCTGCCCGTCATCGTCATGAGCGCCCAGAATACCTTCATGACGGCGATTCGTGCCTCCGAGACCGGCGCCTACGAATATCTGCCGAAGCCGTTCGACCTCACCGAGCTTCTCAACATCGTCAACCGGGCGCTGTCGGAGCCGCGGCGGCCGAAGATCGACGCGCGGCCGGAAGAGCAGCCCGAGACGATGCCGCTGGTCGGCCGCTCGGCCGCCATGCAGGACATCTACCGCATGCTGGCGCGCATGATGCAGACCGACCTGACGGTGATGATTTCGGGCGAATCGGGCACCGGCAAGGAGCTGGTGGCGCGTGCGCTGCACGAATATGGACGCCGCCGTGGCGGCCCTTTCGTTGCCATCAACATGGCGGCCATCCCGCGCGACCTGATCGAATCGGAACTGTTCGGCCATGAGAAGGGCGCCTTCACCGGTGCGCAGAACCGCTCAACCGGCCGCTTCGAACAGGCCGAAGGTGGTACGCTGTTCCTTGACGAGATCGGCGACATGCCGATGGAAGCGCAGACGCGCCTGCTGCGCGTCCTCCAGCAAGGCGAATACACGACGGTCGGCGGCCGCACGCCGATCAAGACCGACGTGCGCATCGTCGCCGCCACCAACAAGGATTTGCGCACGCTGATCAACCAGGGGCTCTTCCGCGAGGATCTTTTCTATCGCCTCAATGTCGTGCCCCTCAGGCTGCCGGCACTGCGCGAGCGCTCCGAGGACGTGCCGGACCTCGTCCGGCACTTCTTCAAGCTCGGCGAGATGGAGGGTCTCCAGACCAAGCGTATCTCGTCGGGCGGCATCGAATTGATGAAGCGCTATCCCTGGCCGGGGAATGTGCGCGAACTGGAAAACCTGGTCCGCAGGCTCGCCGCGCTCTATTCACAGGACGAGATTTCCTCCGAGATCATCGAGGCGGAACTCAAGACCGGCGAGCGTCCCGTGGTGCCGGGCGGCGGCAACCTCATTCCCGACGACCTGTCCATCGGCCAGGCGGTCGAGCATTTCCTGCAGCGCTATTTCACCTCGTTTGCCGGCGAATTGCCGCCTGCCGGCCTCTACCAGCGCATT
Organism: Mesorhizobium sp. B264B1B; assembly: GCF_020165765.1. Lineage (NCBI taxonomy): Bacteria > Pseudomonadati > Pseudomonadota > Alphaproteobacteria > Hyphomicrobiales > Phyllobacteriaceae > Mesorhizobium > Mesorhizobium sp. B264B1B. Next base: position 25,020 of record NZ_JAIUIS010000002.1, on the reverse strand, counting down.
CTCTCGGAGGTCGAGTATCCGCTGGTGCTGGCCTCGATGACCGCGACGCGCGGCAACCAGATCAAAGCCGCGGAACTGCTGGGGCTCAACCGCAACACGCTGCGCAAGAAGATTCGCGAACTCGGCGTCAACGTCTACAAATCGTCGCGCCAAGCCTGAGCCGGGATAGAGCCGAAGCGCTTTTCCGGGGGACTGTCCGCGAAAGATTTCCGTCCAGGCCACACTTGTTGCATAATCGCCACAATGCGTTGCATAGATCCGACGCAATCACTGGCTCTAGACGGCGACATGGCTTCGCAGGCTCCGACACCGAACGAACCGCTTTTCAACGACCCCGGCACGCGTGACGGGCGCCGGCTGCTGGCGCTGCCCGGCGTGGTGGCGGTCGTCGGTGCGCTGGTCATGGCGGCCATTTCGTTCGCGATCCTGGTCGGCGCGACGCCGATTGCGCCCGATGCCAGGACAACCTGGGCGCTGATCGCGCTCAACGCCATCTTCGTCCTGTTGCTGATCGCACTGATCGGCCGGGAGGTGCATCGCATCGTCATGGCGCGCCGGCATGGCAAGGCAGCCTCGCGGCTGCATGTGCGCATCGTGGCCATGTTCGCGCTCGTCGCCGCCATCCCCGCCATCATGGTGGCCATCATCGCATCGATCACGCTCGATATCGGCCTCGACCGCTGGTTCGAGATTCGCACCAAGACGATCGTCAATTCGTCGCTTTCCATCGCCGATGCCTATGTGCAGGAAAACGCGCGCAACCTGCAGGGCACGACGCTGTCGATGGCCTATGACCTCGACGCGTCGCGCACGCTTTACGGCCTCGACCGAACTGGCTTCCTCGATCTGATGAGCAAGGAGGCGGTGGGCCGCTCGCTGGCGCATGCCGCGCTGATCAAGCCCGACGGCTCCTTCGTGATGAGCGCCAAGACCGATGCCGACTTCGCCATGCCGGAACCGCCGGAGGGAGCGGTCGCCAGCGCCACCGACGGCAAGCCGGTTCTGATCGAGCCGCGCACGCGCAACATCATGGGCGCCATCGTCAAGCTGCGTGAGATCGAGGGGCTCTACCTCTACACGATCCGGCTGGTCGATCCCGAGGTGATAAAGGCGCGCCAGATCGTCAGATCGAACACCGACGAATATCGCAATCTCGAAGACAACAGGCGCACTTCGCAGGTGGCTTTCGCGTTGCCTTATCTGTCGTTGACTTTGATTATCATCCTGTCGGCAATCTGGACCGGCATTGCCGTGGCCGACCGGCTGGTGCGGCCGATTCGTCAGCTCATCGGCGCTGCCGACGAGGTCGCGACCGGCAATCTCGACGTCGCCGTGCCGGTGCGCCCGTCCGACGGCGACGTTGCCTCGCTCGGCAATACTTTCAACAAGATGCTGCAGGAATTGAAATCGCAGCGCAACGAGATCCTGTCGGCCAAGGATCTGATCGACGAGCGACGGCGCTTTTCGGAAGCGGTGCTGGCCGGTGTCACCGCCGGCGTCATCGGCGTCGATCCCTATGGCATCGTTACTATCGTGAACCGCTCGGCCGAGTCCATGCTGGCCATTTCGGCCAGTGCGGCACTCGGGCAGAACCTTTCCGCCATTCTGCCGCATGTCGGCCGCGTCTTCGAGATCGGCCGCCAGTCGGGCAAGCCCGTCTATCGCGAGCAGGTGACGTTTTTCCGCGCCGGCACGGAGCGGACTTTCAACGTGCAGATCACCATCGAGGCCGGCGATAACGGCACTGAGGAGAAATCCTACGTCGTGACGGTTGACGACATCACCGATCTGGTCCAGGCGCAGCGCTCCTCTGCCTGGGCCGACGTGGCGCGCCGCATCGCCCATGAGATCAAGAACCCGCTGACGCCGATCCAGCTTTCAGCCGAGCGCATCAAGCGCCGCTACGGCAAGGTCATCACCGAGGACCGCGAGGTGTTCGACCAGTGCACCGACACGATCATCCGGCAGGTCGAGGATATCGGTCGCATGGTCGACGAATTCTCCGCTTTCGCGCGCATGCCGAAGCCCGAGATGAAGTCCATAGACCTGCGTGAATCCCTGCGCGAGGCCTCCTTCCTGGTCGAGGTGAGCCGTTCCGATATCACGTTCGAGCGCATATTCGGCAACGAACCGCTCAAGGGTACTTTCGACAGCCGCCTGTTGGCGCAGGCTTTCGGCAACGTGATCAAGAACGCTGCCGAAGCGATCGACGGGCTGGAACAGAAGGACGGTTCGCACGGCATAATCCGGATTCAAGCCGGACGTCAGAATGGCGCGATTCGCATCGACGTCATCGACAATGGCAAAGGCCTGCCGCGGGAGAATCGTCAGCGGCTGCTGGAGCCCTACATGACCACGCGTGAGAAGGGCACGGGCCTTGGTCTCGCCATCGTCAAGAAGATCGTGGAGGACCATGGCGGCAGGCTGGAGCTCCACGATGCGCCTGCGGATTTCCATGGCGGGCGCGGCGCGATGATCAGCATCATCCTGCCACCTGCGGCCGTGGCGCCAGCGCGCGGCGAAAGCAGGACGGAACACGAAAGAGAAACTGAAAAGGTCGGTAATGGCGTCTGATATTCTGATCGTCGATGACGAGGAAGACATCCGTGAACTCGTCGCAGGCATACTGAGCGACGAAGGTCACGAAACCCGCACGGCATCCGATGCCGACACCGCGCTGGCGGCCATCGCCGACCGAGCGCCGCGGCTGATTTTCCTCGACATCTGGTTGCAGGGTTCGCGCCTGGACGGCCTGGCTTTGCTGGACGAGATCAAGACCATGCACCCCAACCTGCCGGTGGTAATGATTTCGGGCCATGGCAACATCGAGACCGCGGTCTCCGCCATCAGACGCGGCGCCTATGACTTCATCGAGAAGCCCTTCAAGGCGGACAGGCTGATTCTGATTGCCGAGCGTGCGCTGGAAACCTCCAAGCTGAGGCGCGAGGTTTCCGATCTCAAGCTGCGCAGCGGCGAGACCTTCGACCTGATCGGCATGTCGTCGGCGATGAGCCAGTTGCGCCAGACCATCGAGCGCGTCGCGCCGACCAACAGCCGCGTCATGATCATTGGGCCCTCCGGATCTGGCAAGGAGCTGGCCGCGCGCGCCATCCACACGCTGTCGGCACGCAAGAGCGCGCCTTTCGTGACGCTGAGCGCCGCCAACATCACGCCCGAACGCATGGAGATCGAACTGTTCGGCACCGAATCGAACGGCGTCGAGCGCAAGGTCGGCGCCCTGGAGGAAGCCCATCGCGGCATCCTCTACATCGATGAGGTGGCCGACATGCCGCGCGAGACGCAGAACAAGATCCTGCGTGTGCTGGTCGAACAGCAGTTCGAGCGCGTCGGCGGCACCAAACGGGTCAAGGTCGATGTCCGCATCATCTCCTCGACGTCGCAGAACCTGGAGGCGATGATCGCCGATGGCCGTTTCCGCGAGGATCTTTACCATCGCCTTGCGGTGGTACCGGTGACGGTGCCGGGACTTGCCGAGCGGCGCGAGGACATTCCTTATCTCGTTGACAATTTCATGAAGCAGATCGCCCGTCAGGCCGGCATCAAGCCGCGCCGCATCGGCGATGACGCCATGGCGGTGCTGCAGGCGCACAATTGGCCAGGCAATGTTCGCCAATTGCGCAACAATGTCGAACGGCTGATGATCCTGGCGCGCGGCGAGGATGTCGATGCGCCGATCACCGCCGACCTGTTGCCATCCGAAATCGGCGATGTCATGCCCCGCACGCCGAACCAGTCGGACCAGCACATCATGGCGCTGCCGCTGCGCGAGGCGCGCGAACAATTTGAGAAGGACTATCTGATCGCCCAGATTAACCGGTTCGGCGGCAACATTTCGAAAACGGCCGAGTTCATCGGCATGGAGCGTTCCGCGCTGCACCGCAAGCTGAAGTCGCTCGGCGTCTGACCTGAGAGGTTGAGCGGTTCGGCGTTTTATGCATTGCCGGCCCGGTTCGATACCTTGCTCAAGCAGTTCCGGCCGGAAAACCGTTACACGCTTTCTGGAATTGCTTCAGTGGCCCACGCGATTATCCATCACTGTTGAGGCGGAATCGCCTAAACAAGCCGAAGCAGATCCCCCGAGGTGACAAATGCCGCGTATTGCCTATGTGAACGGGCGCTACACCGCTCATGCCGATGCCGCTGTGCATATCGAAGACCGTGGCTACCAGTTCGCCGACGGCGTTTACGAGGTCTGCGAAGTGGCGCGCGGCTTCATCGTGGACATGCCGCGTCACCTTGCCCGGCTGAACCGTTCGCTGAGCGAGCTGTCGATCGGCTGGCCGGTCACCCCAGGCGTCCTGCCGCTCATCATGCGCGAAGTGGTCAATCGCAACCATGTCGTCAACGGCCTGGTTTACGTCCAGGTCACACGCGGCGTCGCCAGCCGCGACTTCGCCTTCCCCTCGGCTGATACCAGGCCGTCGCTGGTGATCACCGCCAGGAAGCTGGATCCCGCTGCTGGAGCCAAGCGGGCCGAGACCGGTATCGCCGTCATCACCGTGCCCGAGAATCGCTGGGATCGCGTCGACATCAAGAGCACCGGCCTGCTAGCCAATGTGTTAGCCAAGCAGAAGGCCAAGGAAGCTGGCGCGCAGGAAGCCTGGTTCGTGGATACGGACGGCAACGTCAAGGAAGGCGGGTCGTCGAATGCCTGGATCGTCACCAGGGACGGCGTTCTGGTCACCAGGCCCGCCGAGCATGGTATTCTGCGCGGCATAACCCGCACCACCATGTTTGAAGTGGCGGCCAAGCTCGGACTCAAGATCGAGGAACGCGGTTTTTCCGTCGCCGAGGCCAAGGCGGCGAGGGAGGCTTTCATCAGTTCCGCGACCACGATCGCCATGCCGGTCGTGGCCATAGACGGCGACCCGATCGCCAACGGCCACCCCGGCTCGATAACACTTTCGTTGCGGCAAGCCTTTTTTGACATTGCGGAAAAAAGTCCAGCCTGATAACCGCACAGGTGGAATGAACATCAATATATCTCGTTCTGCTTGTCGTTACTGACGACAAGACGGTGTTTGCGCGCTTGACATGTGCTGGTTAATTTGGCGCATTGGCCTGCAAACCGAAGGGGATCGGCGAAAGACAAGAACAATGGCGGAACGATCGCAAAACCTTCAGGACCTGTTCCTGAACTCTGTTCGCAAGAGCAAGAACCCGCTCACCATCTTTCTCATCAACGGCGTGAAGCTGACCGGCGTCGTCACTTCATTCGACAATTTCTGCGTCCTGCTGCGCCGCGACGGCCACTCCCAGCTCGTCTACAAGCACGCCATTTCCACGATCATGCCGAGCCAGCCGGTTCAGATGTTCGATGGCGAGGAAAGCCAGGGCGCCTGATTGGCACGTGAGAAGGACCCGGACCGCAGCGTTCGCGGAAAATCAGCACATCAGCCGGGGACGGAGGCCGAGGGTCCGACCCGGGCAGTTGTCATCGTGCCGGTGCTTACCCGCCAGCCGCGCGGCGAGGACGACACCAACCGTCCGCGGCTGACGCGCTCGGCCGAGGCCCGTCACGACGAGGCGGTCGGTCTTGCCCGCGCCATCGATCTCGATCTGATCCACACGGCCGTGGTTACCGTCAACGATCCACGTCCGGCGACCTTGCTCGGCAGCGGCAAGGTCGAGGAGTTGGCGGAGATCGTCAAGGAAGGGCACGCGGAGGTGGTCATCGTCGATCATCCGCTGACGCCGGTGCAGCAGCGCAACCTCGAGAAGGAATTCAACGCCAAGGTGCTGGACCGCACCGGGCTGATCCTCGAGATCTTCGGCGAGCGCGCCCGCACCAAGGAAGGCACGCTGCAGGTCGAGCTTGCCCATCTCAACTACCAGAAGGGCCGGCTGGTGCGCAGCTGGACCCACCTCGAGCGCCAGCGCGGCGGCGCCGGCTTCCTCGGCGGCCCCGGCGAAACCCAGATCGAATCGGACCGGCGCGTCCTGCAGGACAAGATCGTCAAGCTGAAGCATGAGTTGGAGACGGTGCGCCGCACCCGCGACCTGCATCGTGCCAAGCGCAAGAAGGTGCCGTTTCCGGTGGTGGCCATCGTCGGCTACACCAATGCCGGAAAATCGACGCTGTTCAACAAGCTGACCGGGGCAGGGGTGCTGGCGCAGGACATGCTGTTCGCCACGCTCGATCCGACGCTGCGCCGCGTGCGGCTGCCGCACGGCACGCCGATCATCCTCTCGGACACGGTCGGCTTCATCTCGGACCTGCCGACGCATCTCATCGCGGCTTTCCGCGCCACGCTTGAAGAGGTGGTCGAGGCGGATCTCATCATCCATTTGCGCGACATCTCCGATCCTGACACATCCGCCCAGGCCGAGGACGTCGAGCGCATCCTGGCCGATCTCGGCGTCGACGCCGGCGATACCAAGCGGGTCATCGAGGTCTGGAACAAGGTCGACCTGCTCGATGAAGGCAATCGCGCACGGCTGCTTGCCGAGAGTACGGATGCCAAGGCGCCTCCCGTCGCCATATCGGCTGTCACGGGCGAAGGCATCGACGCGCTGAACGCGATCATCGAGACACGCATGTCCGGCGAGCTTGAAGATCTGACGGTGACGATCGGGCCGGCGCAGTTCGGCCTTGTCGACTGGCTTTACCGCAATGGCGATGTCGTTTCGCGAACCGACAATGACGACGGCAGCGCCACCATCTCCCTCAAGGCCACGCAAAGTGCCCGCGAAGAGATCGAAAGCAGATTGCGTCGCAAGAATAACGGCTAACGCCAGTTATTTCGCGCTCTTCGCTTCCTGCCAGAGCGCTTCCATTTCGTCCAGATCAGCCTTTTCCAGCGAGCTGCCGGAATTCTCCAGGGCCTGCTCGACATAGTGGAAGCGCGAACGGAATTTCTCGTTGGTGCCGCTTAGCGCTGCTTCCGAATCGAGCCTCAGGTGACGGCCGAGATTCACGACGGCAAACAGCATATCGCCGAATTCATCCTTGATCTCCGCGGTTTGGCCTTTGGCCAGCGCCTCGCGCAATTCGCGGATCTCTTCCTCGATCTTGTCGAGGATGGGGGCTGCCTCGCTCCAGTCGAAACCGACGCGGGCGGCCTTCTCCTGAAGCTTCAATGCCCGCGTCAGTGCGGGCAGGGCGACCGGCACGCTGTCCAGAAACCCCTTGCCGTTGTCTTCCGGGTCGAGTCCGCGCGCGAGACGGGCGCTACGCTTCTCGGCCTTCTCTTGTGCCTTGATCTTCTCCCACATGCCCTTGGCCATGCCGGCACTGCGGGCCTGTTCGTCGCCGAAGACGTGTGGATGGCGGCGGATCATCTTCGTGGTGATGGCCTGGACCACGTCGCCGAAAGCGAACTCGCCGGCTTCCTCAGCCATCCGCGCGTGGTACACGACCTGCAAAAGGAGATCGCCGAGTTCGTCGCGCAGATCGTCGAGATCGCCGCGCGCGATGGCGTCGGCCACCTCATAGGCCTCCTCGATCGTGTAAGGCGCGATGGTCGAGAAATCCTGTTCGATATCCCAGGGACAGCCGGTCTTTGGCGCACGCAGCGCCGCCATGATTTCGATCAGGCGCGAAATGTCTTTCGATGGCTTCATGCGGCGGATGCTATCGCGCGGTCCGCCGCGCGGCCAATGCTGTCGGCGAGCGAAGCGGGCTTGTCCACAGTTGCGCCGAACAAGTCCGGTCAGTCGAGCACGGAAACGATCGCCTTGGCGAGCTTGTCCATGCCGTCTTCCGGCAGGCCGGCGACATTGATGCGGCTGTCGCCGACCATGTAGACGCCATATTCCGCGCGCAGCCGTTCGACCTGCGCTTCCGTGAGCCCAAGCCGGGAAAACATGCCGCGATGGCTGGCGACGAAATCGAAGCGGTCGGAATTGGACTGCCGGCGCAGCGCCTCGGCGAATTGCACCCGAAGCCTGAGCATGCGCAGGCGCATCTCCTCGAGCTCGGCTTCCCAGTCCGCGCGCAAGACCGCGTCCTCGAGCACGATGCGCACTGCCGCTGCGCCGTGGTCCGGCGGCATCGAATACATGGCACGAGCCGCCGACAGCATCTGGCCCAGCGCCACGTCGGCCTGCGCGCTGTCCCTGGCCAGGATCATCGCCGCGCCGACACGGTCGCGGTAGACGGCGAAGTTCTTCGAGCAGCTGGACGCGACGACCATTTCCGGAACTTTTTCGGCCAGCAGCCGCAGTCCGCCGGCATCGGCCTCGAGGCCATCGCCAAAGCCCTGATAGGCAATGTCGACAAACGGCAGCAGGCCGCGCTCGACGACGAGATCGGTGACAGCGGCCCACTGCGCGATGTCCAGATTGGCGCCGGTCGGGTTGTGGCAGCAGCCATGCAGCAGCACCACGTCGCCGCCCTTCGCCGTGCGCAGTGCTGCCAGCATGTCGTCGAAGCGAACGGCGCCCGATGTCGCGTCGAAATAGGGATATTCACGGATTTGCAGCCCGGCGGCGCGCATCACTGGCATGTGGTTCGGCCAGGTGGGATCGGACAACCAGACCGTCGCATCGGCGCGGATTCGCTTCAAAAGCTCGGCCACCAGCCGCAACGCGCCGGAGCCGCCCGGCGCCTGCGCGGCACGGATCCGCGTCATGTCTGCGTCCGCACCGAAGGCGAGCCTGGCCATCACGGTATTGAACCCGGTGTCGCCGGCGAGGCCGAGATAAGTCTTGGTGTCCTGACCCTGCAGCAACCGCTTCTCCGCCTCGCGCACGGCCCGCATGACCGGCGTCTTGCCGTCGCGATCCTTGTAGACGCCGACACCGAGGTCGACCTTGTCGGGTCGAGGATCGGCACGATAGAGGCCGATTAGGGCAAGGATCTTGTCGGCGGCAGCCGGCTGAAGGTTTTCAAACATCTGCATGGTTCCGTTGGCGCGGCGGAGTGATACGCAAATCGAACCCCTTGCACCAGCGGTTTTAACTCGCGCCAGCCTGAATCGCATAGCCTGGCATCGCTGCGAGCCACCTCCGCGGCTGCATATCTGCGGCGTTTCGCGAAAAAATCTGCAGGGCCGGGATTAAAACCCCACATGTTCCGTAAACAGGGCATGAAACGGTCGATGCCACGCTTCGATATCGTCGGACAACTCGGTTCGCTCAGGCGTTACGCGCGCTCGCTGACGCGCGACGGTGCCGATGCCGAGGATCTCGTGCATGACGCTCTTGTGCGCGCCTATGAGCGGCGCGGCACCTTCCGCTCGGGCGGAAATTTGCGCGCCTGGCTGCTGTCCATCGTCCACAACACGTTCGTCGACCGCATGCGCTCGCGACGCTCTGAAGCAGCGCGCATCGAACAGGCTGGATACCTTGCGGATGGCAGCGCGCCGGCGCCGCAGGAGCATTCGGTGCGCCTGGGCCAGGTGCGCGATGCTTTTTTCAGCCTGCCCGAAGAACAGCGCTCGGCCCTGCATCTCGTCGCCATTGAGGGCCTTTCCTACAGCCAGGCGGCCGATGCCAGCGGCGTGCCACTCGGAACACTGATGTCGCGCATCGGTAGGGCGCGCGCCGCGCTTCGGAAGATGGAGGAGGGGGCTCCGACGAAGGCGAAAAATCACCTCAGGATTGTTGGAGGCCCGTCATGACAGGAACTATCGACCCCGTGACGGACGCTGATCTCGACGCCTATGTCGATGATCAGCTCGACGTCTCGCGCCGTATCGAAGTCGAGGCCTTCCTCTCCGCCCGGCCGGAAGAGGCCGCGCGTGTGATGTCGGATCTCAGGATGCGGGACGAACTGCGCGTGGCGCTGGCCGGATCAGGCATGGCGAGGCCGGTGACGACCGATGCCGCGCGGCGCCTGGAGAGGGGACTTGCCCGGGGCCGCATCTTCGGCGTCTTGCAACGTGCCGCGGCGGTGGCCGCTTTCGTCGCTGCCGGCTGGCTGGCTAACGGCATCGTCGGGCCGATGTCTGTGACCAGGGTCGTCGCCTCGCCGCAGCCGCCCGCCTATGTCGACGAGGCGGTGCGCGCGCACAGGACGACCCTTGTGCGCGAAAGCATGTCTTCGCAGGCCGAGGCGCCAAACTACAATGCCGGCGAAATCCGCGCGGCGACGGCCATCGTCATGCCGTCCTTGCCCAAGGACTGGAAGGTCCGCGACGTGCAGGTCTATCCATCGCGCTTCGGCCCCAGCGTCGAGATGGCGGTCGAGACCAAGGAGATGGGCCTGGTGTCGCTGTTCGCGATACGGCCGGGAACCTTCGACGTGGTCAAGCCGACCGTCGCGCCCTCGGGCGACATTTCCTCGGCCTATTTCCAGATCGGCGAGGTCGCTTATGCGGTGGTCGCGCAGGGCGAGGTGCGGGACCTCGACCGCGCCGCCGAGACGCTTGCCAGAACGCTTTACTGATCCGTTCACAAAGGAGAATGCAAATGAACACGCCCAATCTGGGATACCGCGTCGGCGCCGGCGCCCAAAGCGGCGCCCTCTACGACGAGGGCCTGCGCCAGCACATGCTGCGCGTCTACAACTATATGGGCCTCGGCCTCGTGGTCACCGGCCTCGTCGCGTTCATGGTGTCGTCGACGCCCGCGCTCTACGTGCCAATCTTTTCCAGCCCGCTGAAATGGGTGGTGATGCTGGCGCCGCTCGCCTTCGTCCTGCTGTTCTCGTTCAAGATGCAGACGATGTCGGCGGCAAGCGCGCAGGCGATGTTCTGGGCCTTCTGTGCGGTCATGGGTCTGTCGTTGGCCTCCGTCTTCCTGGTTTTCACCGGAACCAGCATCGCGCGCACCTTCTTCATCGCCGCCACCATGTTCGGCGCCACCAGCCTCTACGGCTACACGACCCGGCGTGACCTGACCCAGTTCTCGTCCTTTCTGATCATGGGCCTGATCGGCGTGGTGATTGCCAGCATCGTCAACATCTTTCTCGGCTCGACCGCTTTGCAGTTCGCCATCTCGGTGATCGGCATCGCCGTGTTCATCGGCCTGACCGCCTGGGACACGCAGTCGATCAAGGAACAGTATGCGGAGAACTTCGACGCGGAGTCGCGGCAGAAGCTGGCCGTTTTCGGCGCCTTCTCGCTCTACCTCAACTTCGTCAACATCTTCCAGCTGTTGCTGAACTTCACCGGCGAGCGGGAATAGTCCGAACCGTAGCAGGCAACACCTTGCATCTTGCCTTGGCCGGAGGGAAATCTCCGGCCACTCTTCATTTGAGACGGCGCCTGGCCCACTTGTGCCATCGCACGTTCATCGTGACTGTGTGAAACGCAATGCAAACCGCCGCCTTGAGTTCACGCCTGGCCATTTGCTAGCCTGCCGGCCAAGCAAAGACAAACCGCGAGAACATATGGCACAGGACAGCCAGACACTTCATGGCGACGACATCTCGGCCGTTATAGTCGGGCAGGGGGCCGAACTGGTCTCGCTGCGGGATGCGGATGGGCTGGAGCTTGTGTGGCAGGCCGGACCGGCCTGGCGCCGTCATTCCCCGGTGTTGTTTCCGATCGTCGGCCGGCTGAAGGGCGACCAACTGCGCCATCGCGGCCAGACGTATCCGATGACGCAGCACGGCTTCGCCCGCGATAAGTCGTTTGCCTGGGCGGAGAGGGGTTCTCGGTCCTGCATGCTGGTGCTCACCGACGACGCGGAGACCCGAACGCACTACCCCTTCGCCTTCCGTCTGGCGGTAACCTACACTCTCGACGGCCGGCAGCTTGGCGTCACGTTCGAGATCACCAACACCGGCGACGAGCCGCTACCGGCGTCGATCGGGGCGCACCCGGCATTCAACTGGCCGCTGCTGCCGGACCTGCCCAAGGAGGCCTACCGCCTGACCTTTGCAAAGCCCGAGCATGCGCCGATCCGCCGTCTCAAGGACGGGTTACTGCTGGCGGCAAGGCAGCCGACGCCCATCGAGGGCAACATTCTCGCTTTGTCGGATCGGCTGTTTGACGAGGATGCCTTGATCCTGGACCAGCCTTCCAGCACCGCTGTGCGTTACGGTGCCGATCGTGGTCCGGCGATCGAGATGCATTGGAACGGATTCCGGGAATTGGGCGTCTGGTCAAAGCCGGGCGGCGCGCCATTCCTCTGCATCGAACCCTGGCACGGCCTCGCCAGCCCGGTGGATTTCGATGGCGAATTCGCCGACAAGCCAGGAGTGATGCTGATCGAGCCGGCCGGAAGGCGCGTGCTCGGCTATCGGATCGAACTTCAACCGCAGACGCATTAGCTGAAAGGCTGGCGTCGCGTTCATGGATGGTGGAGTTGTTCGTAAACATCCAGCTCGCTTGATTTGGAGGAATGCAGCATGGACCAATTCACCGGCGGTTGCCTGTGCGGCAACGTCCGAATTGTGGCGACTGGACGCCCATACCGGGTGGGCCTTTGTCACTGTCTCGACTGCCGCAAGCATCACGGGGCGCTTTTTCATGCTTCCGCGATTTTCCCTCAGGATGCGGTGACGATCGATGGCGAAACCCGTGACTACGCCGGGCGGTTCTTCTGTCCCCGTTGCGGCTCGACCATTTTTGGTCGCACCGCCGACGAAATCGAAGTGAACCTGGGATCCCTGGATGCCCCGGACCAACTGACGCCAACATACGAAAGCTGGATCGTCCGTCGCGAAACCTGGTTGCCGCCGTTTCCGCTCACGAGACGATATGAGCGCGATCGTGACGCCACGGGTCGGTTCGAAGAGTAGGCGGCACGAACGGCGGGAAGGCGCCATGACCAAGGGACCGGCGGCGCTTCAATCCGGAAGGCCGGCCTTGCGGAAGCCATCGACGAAATGGTCGAGCATCGCCGGATCGCGGAAGGGCTCCGTCCAGACCCAATGGCTGGTGGTGAAATGCGGATTGCCGACGAGGAACAGTTCGACTTCCGCGCGCGCCTCGTCGAGCCGGCCGAGCTGCGCGAGGCTGGCCGCCAGGAAGCGGCGTGAGCTGGTGCGGTAAGTCTCGTCCCGGCGCAGTGTCTTGACGGCGGCTTCGTAGTCGCGCGCCGCATATTGCGCCGCGCCGAGCGTCAGATAGTACCAGCTTGCCGGAAACGGGTTGAGCCGGAACGCCTTGCGGATCTGTTCGAGTCCTTCCTCGACCCGCCCGGCCAGCACGGAGATGTCAGACAAAGTCGCCCAGGCATCGGCCTCGTTGGGGTCGAGCTCGAACGTTCTGGCGAACTCGGCATCCGCCTCGGCGAAGTTGCGTTCATAGGCAAGCAGGTTGCCGAGCACCCATCGGCAGCCGGCCTCGTTGGGATCGATCGCCACCGCCTTGCGCGCCAGCTCCAGGGCAATACGGCGGTTGGGTTCCACCGGCTCGCCCCAATGCACCCATCCCATCCAGTGGTTCATGGCAAGCCAGCGATAGGCCTCGGCATAGTCCGGATCGAGCGCGACCGCGCGCGTCAGCATCAGATGCGCCTCCCGCGCGGTCTGCGGCGAATCGTCGATCAGCTTGCGCGCCCGCACGCACAGATCGTAGGCCTCGAGAGTCTTGGGCCGATTGCGCGGCGGCGGCGCGCGCAGCCGGCCAAGCAGCGCCTCCACGATCTTGGCCGTCACCTCGTCCTGAACGGCAAAGATATCGTCCAGGCCGCGATCGAAGCGTTCCGCCCACAGGTGATCGCCGCTCGCCGCGTCGACCAGCTGGGCGTTGATGCGCACGCGCCCCGCGGCACGTCTTGCGCTGCCCTCCAGGAGGTAGCGCACGCCAAGCTCCCGGGCGATCTCGCGCACGTCCGCCGCCTTTCCCTTGTAGGCGAAGGTCGAATTGCGCGCGATGACGAACAGACCCGAGGCCCTGGACAGGTCGGTGATCAGGTCTTCGGTCAATCCGTCGGCGAAGGGCTCCTGTTCGGGGTCGTTGCTGAGATTGACGAAGGGGAGCACGGCTATCGACGGTTTGTCGGGCAGCGGCAAAGCTTTTCGGTTCGCGCCATCGAGGGGTTCGACGATCCCCGTGAAGCGGTAGCCGACGCGCGGAACAGTGGTGATCCATTCACCGCCGTCGGCGGACGGACCAAGCAGCTTGCGCAGCTGCGCGATCTGGACGGTGAGATTGCCTTCCTCGACGGCCGTACCCGGCCACGCCGCATCCATCAGCTTGGCCTTGTCGAGGATTTCGCCAGGCCGCCCGACGAGCGCCGCCAACAGCTTCAGCCCGCGGTAGCCGACGGCAACAGGATCATCGTTCCGAAGCAGCGTTCCCGCATCCGGATCAAGCACGAACGGACCGAAGGCAAAGCGCGATCCCTGCATAAGGCGCATCTATAGCCCGTTTGGAAATTTTGAGAACTATTTGGGAGAGCTTAATTACGGCACTGTTCGCATCCGGCACAATTCAACCTCTTTCAGGTCGAGGTCCCAAGTCGAGGACCCACCCTCAAACCATAGGAGGTTGCCATGAACGATACTCTTGCATGGACGCGGTGTCCGACGGTGCGGCCGAGAATGCCTGTAGTGCTGGCGGAAGCGTCGCGTCGGTACTTGGCGACCCTGCGAAGCATTGTCGCGGCCTGGGACGATCGGACCTGGCGCGAGCGGATACGCTTTCGCTGGGAGCTTGAGCGAATGTCGAAGGACAATCCCCATCTGATCGACGACATCGGATTGACGAGACGACAGGTCGAGGCAGAGCTAGCAAAGCCCTTCTGGCAACGGTAGGCCGAATGCTGCAACCAGAGCGAGCGGAGCTCATTGAAAGTTCTGGGGTAGGGAGGTTGCCTCGAGAAGCCGGGGGCAAACCAGCAGCGCGTCGCCAGATCCAAAGCACGAACTCGCCGAGGTCATCGACCAGGTGGATCCTTACGGCTGCATCATGGCCGGCGAAATGATCTGGTTGAGCGCAAGGACAGGAGTTCCAGACCGCGGCCTCGGCCCAGCTGGCGCCCCTCGTCAACAAAATGGTTGTGGCCCAATGTTTTCTGCGCCGCTACCGATGACTTTATCGCATTGCGAGGCTATTCGGACTTATTGCTATATGCTTGGCGTCTAAATATTCATATCCTAATTAGGCTTCGCGTTGCTCACCCACATTCTTGATTTGTTCCGGGCCACCAAACACAGGCACCGGGAAATGCTCGCTCCCTTCCCGATAAACCCACAGCCGTCCGGCAACCCGGACAAGGCCGGTGAAATCGTGGCGTTCTTTACGATCAACTCCTTCTATGAGACAGAAGCCGCTCGCATGACCGCGTCAGCGTGGCGTCTTGGCCTTTCTGTCCAAGCCCGGCCATTCGCCGACGCTGGATCCTGGGTGCGCAACGCGAGCCTGAAGCCGACATTCCTTGTCAATATGCGTAGGAGGCTTCAGGGACCACTGCTGTATGTGGACGTCGACACGGTCTTCCATCATGATCCCTGGCCGGAGCTCGCCGGTTTTGATTGCGACATCGCGGTCTATCGCGAAAGTGGCCGGCTGATGGCTGGAACCATCCTCATCAACGATACGCCGGCTGCTCGCGAGATCCTCGCCTTGTGGAAGAAGCGCAGCGATGAAAACCCGGAAGTCTGGGATCAGGTCGTGCTGCAGGAAATCCTCGACGAAGATCAGGCCTCGGCAAGCCCGCGCTATCGCGAAGGCCAGCTCCCGGCGCCGTTCTGCTGGGTGTTCGACCGCCTTGAGAATGGGAAGCCCGATAAGGTGTATATCGAGCAGCTCCAGGCGAGCCGGGAAATCTATGAGCGGCACGCTCGCGGCAAAGCACGCAGAGGTCTCAACCGTCGGCAGGACCGAGTCCGGACCATTGAGCGCATTCTTGACGAACACAGAGAGCGGCTACGCAGGTAGCCGACGACAGCCATTGCTGCAGCTTCGATGCCCTCGCGGGCGGCGACGAAGCGGCTGCCATGTGGCCCGTGATCTGCAAAGCGTTCATTCCAATTCACCAGTTTAGCAGAACGGGCACCAAAAACCGTGTCAGGAGAGTTGAGGTGGGGAGATTGGCTGCGCACAAGCAGGAGCGACATTCCTACCTTGCCGAAAGTCGCATAAGATAGATTATGGAACTAAGCTTCCAGCTCGGGTCTCAGGATCGGCCGTCGGTTGCCGGTCGAATGCGATCTTACGTCCGCCGGTTCCGGTGTGGAGACAGGGTTCACAGACTGAACCCCGTTCAACGGAGCAGCCCGCCTTGGGCGGGCTGCGTTGGCACATCCTAGGCAAGTTTACTCGGCGGCGCCGATCGCCTTGAGCCCGGCGGCGGCGCATTTGGCGTCGATATCGCCCGAAGGAGCACCGCCGACGCCAATGCCGGCCACCAAGGCATCGCCGAACTTGACCGGCAAGCCGCCAGCCTGGATCACCATGCGAGGATCCATGTCACGCATGCCGTCATTTGCCGGCTTGGAGGCTATGAATTCGGCGAGCCCCGCAGTGTCGCGACCCAAGGCTGCCGCGGTGAAGGCCTTGCCTTCGGCGCTGGATGCGGTGTGTGCGCAGGAATTATCGGCCTTGAGCAGCACTTGCGTCGCGCCGCTCCGCGCCACGATGGCGACGCTGACATTGCTGCCTTCGGCAGCGCAGGCCTCCAGCGCGGCTTGTGCTGCCTTGGTTGCCCGCTCAAGCGGCAAGTAAGGGGCGGTTGGCAATTCCTGCGCTGTGGCAGCGATAGGAGCAAGAAGCGTCACTGTAAGTATGAGTTTGCGAATCATCGGGCCTCTCCTTTCCAACTAACGGGCAAAGGTTAGCGCCTCTTGCTCTCAATGTATATTTTAGGAAGCCATCACATAGACTGCCTGTCAGGCCTGCAATGCAGATCGACAAGCATCCACCGGCCTGACAATGCAATCCTCTTTTGGCATTTTGCAATCTTGAAGCGACAGCGAACTGGCGGCGGCCGTGTGGCGATCCCAGGTGCAAGATCTCGACATCGGACCTGTATCGGCGGCTCGCTGCCAGGCGATCAGTGCCATCAGCTATGAAGAGAATATTCTATCTGTCTGATCTATAACGAATTTCAAGCGCCATGCCATCAAATGCCGGCTCGACATTTGCCGGAGTCTCAGCCATCACGGTAGCGTAGTCCAGCGGCCCATGCATATGGGTCAGCACAGCCTGTTTCGGGGCCAGCCGCTCGATCCACTCAAGCGCCTGGCCAAGCGACAGATGGCTCGGGTGCGTCCTGTACTGCAGCGCGTCGATGATCAGGACATCGAGATTACGCAGCCGTTCGGCGGTGGCAGCCGGAAAATCGCTGATGTCGGGGCAATAGGCTAGTCCGCCGATGCGGAAGCCGAGCGATATGATGTCGCCATGGACCTGCGGCAGCGGCTCGAGGGTGAGGGCACCGCCCTCGCCTTCGATCACGACGGGCTTTGCGTGATCGATGATATGGGCGTCGACGATCGGCGGATAGGAACTGCCTGGCGGCGTCTCGAAACAGTAGCCGAAGGCCTGGCGCAGCCGCAGCATCGTTGGCTGGTCGGCATGGATATCGATCCGCTGCCGCTGGTCGAGCACGAAGCCGCGCAGGTCGTCGATGCCGTGGATGTGGTCGGCATGTGGATGGGTGTAGACGACGGCATCGATGCGCTTGACCGAGGCCATCAGCATCTGCTGGCGGAAATCCGGTCCTGTGTCGATGACGACGGTGGTGCGGGCGCCGCTCTCGGCAATCCGCTCCACAAGGGCTGCCGTGCGCATGCGCCGATTTTTCGGATTTTGCGGATCGCAATTGCCCCAGTCGCCGGTGATGCGCGGCGTGCCCGGTGACGAGCCGCAGCCGAGAATGGTGAGGCGCAGCCGGTCTGTCATCGTTCAGGCGCTTTGCTCGGCGGGGCGCGACATCTTGCCGAACAGCCGGAAGAAATTATCGGTCGTCAAAGCTGCGATTTCACCTTCGCTGACGCCGATCGTCTCGGCCAGAACCCTGGCCGTGTGCGCGACATAGGCGGGTTCATTGCGCTTGCCGCGAAATGGGATCGGCGCGAGATATGGCGCATCGGTCTCCACCAGCAGCCGGTCGTGCGGCAGGTCGGCGGCTATGGCGCGTATTTCGGGCGAATTCTTGAAGGTCAGGATGCCGGAAAACGAAACATAGCCGCCCAGCGAGACGCCGACCTCGGCCAGCCTGCGTCCCGACGAAAAACAGTGCAGGACGAATGGGAAGGCGCCCTTCCCCGTTTCTTCCTCAAGAATATGAGCCATGTCGTCGTCGGCGTCGCGCGAATGGATGACCAGCGGCAGGCCCGTCTCGCGAGCAGCGGCGATGTGGTTGCGCAAACCCTGCGCCTGCGCATCGCGGGGCGCCTTGTCATAGAAATAGTCGAGCCCGGCCTCGCCGATCGCCACCGCCTTTGGATGAGCGGACAGGCGCACGAGATCCGCCGTCGTCACGTCAAGCTCTTCGGCCGCATTGTGCGGATGGGTTCCGACGGAGCAGTACACTTCGTCGAAAGCATCTGCGATTTCAAGTATTTGCTGAAATCGCTTCACGCGCGTCGAAATGGTTACCATGCGGCCGATCCCGGCGGCCAGGGCACGGGCGACGACGGCCGCCCGTTCCTCGGCGAAGTCCGGAAAATCCAGATGGCAGTGGCTGTCGACGAGCATCAGCCGTTCGCTTCCGGCTGATCGACATAACGCGGAAACACGCCTTCTGGCACAGGCAACGCTCTGCCCGGCACAAGCGCATGGTCGGCGTGGAGATGCACGAAATTGCGCTCGTCTGCCGGCACCGCCAGCAGGTCAAGCAGCTTCGCGGCCGATCCTGGAATAAAGGGTTGGCACAGAATCGCCACGCGCCGGACCACCTCGGCCGTTGTCCACAGCACCGTTTGCATGCGCTCGGGGTTGGTCTTCTTCAGTGCCCAGGGTTCCTGTCCGGCGAAATACCGGTCGGCTTCGGCCACCACGCCGAAGATCGACGCCAGCGCCAGATGGATGCCCTGCTCGGCCATTGCCTTGCGCGCGGCGGCAAGAGCGGCCGCCGCCTGATCGAGGATTGCCTTGTCGGCATCCGTTAGCTCGCCGCGCGTCGGCACCACGCCGCCGCAGTTCTTGGCGATCATCGACAGCGAGCGCTGCGCCAGATTGCCGACGCCGTTGGCAAGGTCGGCATTGGTGCGGTTGACGATCGCTTCGTGGCTGTAGCTGCCGTCCTGGCCGAACGGCACCTCGCGCAGGAAGAAATAGCGCACCTGGTCGAGCCCGTAATGCTCTATCATGGTGAAGGGGTCGATGACGTTGCCGACCGATTTCGACATCTTCTCGCCGCGGTTGAACAGGAAGCCGTGGCCAAAGACGCGCTTCGGCAGCGGAATGCCTGCCGACATCAGGAAGGCCGGCCAGTAGACGGCGTGGAAACGCACGATGTCCTTGCCGATGATGTGCGCATCGGCCGGCCAGAATTTCCAATTGTCTGCGTTTTCATCGGGATAGCCGACGCCGGTAATGTAGTTTGTCAGCGCGTCGACCCAGACATACATCACGTGCTTTTCGTCGCCGGGCACCGGCACGCCCCAGTCGAACGTCGTGCGCGAGATCGACAGGTCTTTCAGTCCCGATCTGACGAAGCTCATCACTTCGTTGCGCCGCTCGGCCGGGCCGATGAAATCCGGCTGGCCCTCGTAGAGCGCCAGCAGTTTGTCCTGATAGGCCGAAAGCCGGAAGAAATAGCTTTCCTCCTCGACCCATTCGACCGGCGTTCCTTGCGGGCCATAGCGGATATTGTCGGGACGAACCTCGGTTTCCTCCTCGCCGTAATAAGCTTCGTCACGCACCGAGTACCAGCCGGCATAGCCGCCCTTGTAGATGTCTCCATTGGCAGCCATCGCCTTCCAGATCGCCTGAGAGGCCGCGTAGTGCCGCTCTTCGGTGGTGCGGATGAAATCGTCGTTGGAGGCGTTGAGCACGGTCGCCATGCGCTTGAACTCAGCCGAATTGCGGTCGGCCAGTTCGCGCGCAGAAATGTCTTCCTTCTTCGCCGTCTGCAGCATCTTGATGCCGTGTTCGTCGGTGCCGGTGAGAAAGAAGACCTGCTTGCCGTCGAGCCGCTGAAAGCGGGCCAGCGCATCGGTGGCGATCAATTCGTAGGCATGGCCGATATGCGGCTTGCCATTGGGGTAAGAGATCGCGGTCGTGATGTAGAATGTATCGCGTGACATGAATGAACCGTCATGAATGTCTGAATGGAAGGCGTGGCGGTGGATATCGCATCGGGGTGGCGATTGCCATCCCGAGGGAACCATCACATTCGCATTGCAGACTTCAGGCGGTCGATCATGGTCAAGGCGTGCTGCTTCTTGTCGAGATTGTAGGTATTAGTCTCAGATATAGCGTCCAGCGCCTCATGCCAAGTGTCCGACAGCGTTTTGGCTCGTGCGAGATCGCCGGCCAGCGCCGCCCGGCTCGCCGCATCGGACAACAGATCGAGCGCGCGGCGGTTGAAGATATCGAACTGGATCGCCTGGTCGCGCCCGGCCACGACTTCGGCAAGGCGATAGGCGCCGGCGATGTCGCTCTTGCCGGCGCTCACCAGGGCGTCCAGCGTTTCGGCGATCTCCAACCCGCCATACTGCGTCAGGAGGATCGCATTGCGGGCGCTGCCCCCTGCCCGCGCGGCAAGGGCTGTCCGCGCGGCCGGATCGCCCGGCGGCGGCGGCTCGGCGGTTTCCAGCACCGCCATCAGTTCGTCGATATCGAGCGGCGACAGCCGCACCAATTGGCAGCGCGAGCGGATCGTCGGCAACAGGCTGCCCGGTGCATGGACGATGAGGATGAACAGCGTTCGCGCCGGCGGCTCCTCAAGATTCTTCAGCAAGGCATTGGCTGCATTGGTGTTCATGTCGTCGGCCGGGTCCACGATCACCACCCGGTAGCTGCCGTCATGCGAAGTCATCGACAGGAAGCGATTGACCTTGCGGATCTCGTCGACGGTGACGACCGTCTTGAAGTTCTTGGTCTTGTCGTTCAGCGGCCGCGTCAGGTGCAGCACGCCGGGATGCGCGCCGGTGGCGATCTGGCGAAACAGCGAGGACGCCGGATCGGGAACGGCGAGCGTCTCCGGCGCCTGCTCGAAGGCCGGATGCTTCAGGAGGTGATGCGCCAGATGGAAGGCGAGCGTCGCCTTGCCGATGCCGAGCGCTCCGGCGAAGATCAGCGCGTGCGGCAGCTTTCCAGCGCGATAGGCGGCGGCGAGCATGGCGGCGGCCTGCCCGTGCCCGACTAGGCGTGGCGTTTCGGACGGTTCGGGGACGCCGTCCAGCGTGTCATGCTGTTCCGGCGCGATGCGTTCGAAGATCATGCGGGTGCGGTCTGTCTGTTGCGCATGGGCGCCCTCGCCTCCAGTGCCGCGAACACCGTGGCGGTGACGACATTTTCTACCGCATCGGGAGCGGCGGATGCGTCGATCACGACGCAGCGCTCCGGCTCGGCCGCCGCGATCGCCAGGAATGCCTCGCGGCGCGCCTCGTGAATGGCAAGTGTTTCCTTTTCGAAGCGGTCGGGGCCGGCGCCGGCGCCGCGACGTACTGTTGCGCGTCTCAGGCCTTCGGTGGGATCGATGTCGAAGATCAGCGTCATGTCGGGCATCATGCCATTGATGGCCACCTGCTCCAGCGTCTCCATGAACACCGGGTCGAGGCCGCCGGTGACGCCCTGGTAGACGCGCGAGGAATCCAGGAAGCGGTCGCATAGGACAATGGAGCCGCGCTCGACCGCCGGGCGGATGACCTGCTCGACATGGTCGGAGCGCGCCGCGGCGAAAAGCAGCGCTTCCATCTTCGGCCCGAACGGCTCGGCGGCGCCCGAAAGCAGCACATGCCGGACCGCTTCCGCGCCCGGCGAGCCGCCGGGCTCGCGGGTGACGAGGACGTCGTATTTCTTGGCGCGCATCTTTCCCGCCAGCCGCTCGATCTGCGTCGACTTGCCTGCTCCTTCGCCGCCTTCGAAGGTGATGAAAAATCCGCGTGCCAATCGAAAGGCCTTTATCCCTTATTTGAATGGATTCTAGCGCTCTAGATAGTCCGCGTTCGGGGAAACGTCCATGCCGCCGGAGTTATCGCAGTCGCTCAAAAGTGAGCTCGGCTTTGAGAGAACGACATGCATAAACAAAGACGCTAAAGCGCATCGCGTGAATCCGGTTCAGCGCGACGAGCTTTAGCGGAGCCAGCCGACGGCCAGTTCCTTGACGGCGTCGAGGGCGCGTTGCGGCAGCGTGCCGATGCCGATCGATTCGGCGGCGAACAGCGGCGTCTCCTGGCTCAGCGTATCGCCGATCCAGACCCGCAGCACGCCTACCGGCTGCCCCTCCTCCACAGGTGCGGCAACCGGTCCGTCATAGACGATGCTCGCCGTCAGTTTGTCGCGGTTGGCTACCGGCAGGAAGATGGCGATCGGCCCTTTCGCCTTCAGCGTCACGCCGGCTTTAATGCCGCCGAAAACCTGAGCTTGGCCCACCACCTCGTCCTTGGCGAAGATTTGCGTCTTCTCGAAGGAACGGGCACCCCATTCGAGCAGCTTGCGCGCCTCCTCGGCGCGTTCCTTGTCGCTGGCGAGCCCGCTCATCGCCGCGATCACCCGCGCGCCATTGTGGCTGACCGAGCCGACTATGCCGAAACCGGACACCTCACTGCTGCCGACCGCCAGGCCGTCGGCGCCGATGTCCATCGCCAGCAGCGGGTTGCGATTCCTCTGTGAAATCTTGTTCCAGGTAAAGTCCTTCAGGCCGTAGTAGCGATAAAGATCCGGATAGTCGCGCCACAGATGCAAAGCCAGCATTGCCAGTTCGCGCACGCTCGTCTGCTGGCCCTCCGCCGGCAGCCCGGTCGAATTGACGAAAGTCGATTTGGCCAGGCCGATCTGGCGGGCGCGTTCGGTCATCTGCGCGGCAAAATTGTCCTCGGACCCGGCGATGCCTTCGGCCAGCACGATACAGCCGTCATTGGCCGCCTGCACCGTCACGCCCTGGATCAGGTCCTCGACCCGGACCGCCGATTTGAGCTTGGCAAACATCGTCGACGTTCCCGAAGGGGCGCCGCCCTTGCGCCAGGCGTTTTCACTCACCACGAACGTGTCGTCGAGGGTCAGGCGTCCAGACTTGACGGCGTTGAACACCACTTCCATCGTCATCAGCTTGGCCATCGAGGCCGGCTGTATCGGCTTGTCGGCGTCCTTGGAAAACAACACCGTTCCAGTCTCGGCGTCGATCATGAAGGCCTGGGCTGCCTTGGTCTCGAAAAGCTGCGCGCTGGCGGGTGCGATACAAAACAGCAGCAGGGCCAATCCCAGAAATCCGGCCAAAGGCGGAAAGACGCGCAACTGCATGAAATCTCGACCCGTTTGCCGGTTCTGGCGCGGCTAGGCTATCAGGGTTTTTTCCGCAGGATCAACCGTGCCGGAAAATAGATCAGTTGCGCACGGCCAGAGCGTCCGGCGCACCGTGCGACCAGGCCGCCTGCAGCAGATCGTCGACGCCGCCATGGCCGTCCGGATAGAGGTTCACCGCATACCAGTCCTTGCCGTCGAATTCGGACCGCTGGATCTCGATCCTGCCGAAGGGCTCGAGCGCCGCGGCCACGCGTTTTGCCTCCGTGGCGTCATCAAAGGTGCCGGCCGCGACATAGGCCGGCGATGGCGCCTGGGGATTGGCGCTCTTCCATGAGCGCAGGATGTCGGCGGGCGACATGCCGTCGTCGTCAAGTGCGGCAAAGACATCGCCGCTCCGCACGCGCTCGTCGGCATAGGAGAGCGAGGCCACCGAAAACGGCGATTGCGGCGGCAGGCCGATATCCGGACGCTCCGGCACGATCGGACCGAAGTCGGGCAGCGCCAGGTCACCCAACGCCGGCGATTGTGCCGGCACCTGCCCTTGCTGAACCATATCGGAATTCGTCAGCTGACCCGGAAATGGCACGGCGGCAGCACCCACCGGCAGGCTGGGCGACGGTCCGTTCATGGCCACCATGACGCCGGTCGGCAGGCCGTCCGATGGATCCGGTATCCTGTTGCCTGGATGGTAGGAGGCCATCAGATACTGGTCGTCATTGCCGTCGAGCGGTGCGCGGCCAACATATTCCACCTTCACCTCGGCCGTGCCGACATTGGCATAGTCGAGCATCTGGGCGGCGCGTTCCGAGACATCGATGATGCGGCCCTGGTGGTAGGGACCGCGATCATTGACGCGCACAATGACCGAACTGCCGGTCTTGAGATTGGTGACGCGGGCGTAGCTCGGCAGGGGCATGGTCGGGTGCGCCGCCGTCAGATGGCTCATGTCGTAGACTTCGCCGTTGGCGGTCAGCCGTCCATGAAAGGCATCGCCGTACCACGACGCCAGGCCGACCTTGGCATAGTGCTTGTCTTCCTTCGGATAGTACCACTTGCCGCGAACCTGGTAGGGTTTACCAAGCTGGTCGCGGCCGCCGCCACGCCGCATGAAGGCGACGCGAGGGCTGGCCTTCACGCCATATTCGGTTTCGGCGAAATATTCCTTGGAACGGGTCTTCTTGTGGACCATCCCTTTTGGTTCAGGCTGCGACGCGCAGGCGGCAAGCAAGGCTGCCGACATGGTGAATAGCGCGAAAGCGCAAGCACGGCGTAGACGCGGGCGCGCCGTAGTTTGCATTTCCTGATGTCCCCTACAGTCTCGACCAAAAACGCCGCGGCTTGAACGTCGCAGGAGCCAAAGCTTACCTGACTAAGACCAACGACGCCTCGAACCCCTGTCCTTTGTGCGCAGGAATTGTTTATCACGCTATTAATCGATTGTGGCCGGAACCGGGCAAGATTGTGACGCCACCCTGCCCGGCGTCGGCTGCCGGGAAACATGCGGTCCGCGCATGCCGGTTGACAGATCTTTGCCGGGCACACTAGAGCATCAGCAAGATGGCTCTCTTCATTCGCCGCCAGGCTCGAATATCTGATCGAGTGACGCTGGGCGAAGAGATGTCGCTGGAGGGATGGCCGAGCGGTTTAAGGCACCGGTCTTGAAAACCGGCGTGGGCGCAAGTTCACCGTGGGTTCGAATCCCACTCCCTCCGCCAAACACCGCCGGGTCCGTTCCGGACACATAGGTTACGGTTTATACCGGAGACATGGGTAACACTTTTGGCCCGAAGGGGTTTTGGAG
>NZ_JAIUIS010000019.1:0-122603 GCF_020165765.1 Mesorhizobium sp. B264B1B | reverse complement strand
ACCCGCCGGGTGGAACTCGAGATCGGCGGCGAACGCCAGCGCGTCGAGATCGAGCTGCCCGTCGACCATCCCGCGGCGCAGAAGAGCCGGGTAGCGTTCCGCCCGGGCCGCTGGAAGCTGTTTCCGGCGGCTTGATATTAGACCGAGCACTACTCCAGCCAGTTCCCGATCTTCAGGTTGCGGATTCGCATGAACTCGCCCGTATTGGCCGTTACCAAAGTGATGCCCATAGCGCAGGCGTGCGCAGCAATAAAAAGGTCGTTATGGCCAATGGGTTGGCCGGCGGCCTCCAGCTCTGCACGAAGGGCGACATACTCTGCATCCGCCGGCACATCGAGCGGCAAGACCGGAATCTCAGCCAGCAATTGCTCGACTTTTTTGAGCAGCTTGGTTGATCCCTTCCTGGCACAGCCATATCGCAATTCCGAGGCCACCACGATACTTGTGCAAATGGCGTGGTCTCCCTCGCGCTCCACTGCATTGGCGGCTTTGTCAGCCGGATTTCGGATCATGTCACTGATGATGTTGGTGTCCAGCATGAACCGCATCAAAAAATGTCCTCGGATTCGACTGGCGCATCATTGATTTCGGGAAGATTGTCCTCGGGGCCGAGCGGCGGCTCGTTTGCCCATTGGGCGAGCAACGCGCCGAGCCCAGCTTTGCGGATCGGCTCAATGACAAGGCGGTCGCCTTCACGGCTGATCAGGACCTTCTCGCCGGGGAGCTCGAACTCGACAGGAATGCGCACCGCCTGGCTGCGGTTATTGCGAAACAGCTTCGCCTCCTTCGACGGCCGTGTTGTTGAATGGCGGTGTTGGGGCATGGTTGCCTCCTTTGTATATGCATATTGGGCGGAACAAAATTCTAATGACAGCGTTCATGACGACATTTTTTCTTACGGTGGCACCGCGAAACTATTGCACGTGCCTCGTCGGGCAAGTGGCGCAGGACTATGGTCAGGTGATTAAGCACTACACGGAGTCTTATTTCATGAAGCGATTTCTCCTCGGCGTCGCCACCGTCGCCGGCCTGTTCCTCGCATCTTCCCAAGCCTGGTCTGCCGACAAGCTGCTCAACGCCTCCTATGACGTCGGCCGCGAACTGTTCGTCCAGGTCAACAAGGCATTCATCGAGAAGCACCCGGGCGTGAGCATCGACCAGTCGCATGCCGGCACCTCGGCTCAGGCACGCGCCATCGCCGAAGGGCTCGGCGCTGATGTCGTCACCTTCAACCAGGTCACCGACATCGACTTCCTGGTCAAGAAGGGCCTCGTCTCGGCCGACTGGCAGAAGGATTTTCCCGACAACGCCTCGCCCTTCTATTCGCTGCCGTCCTTCCTGGTGCGGGCGGGCAACCCCAAGCACATCAAGGATTGGAACGACCTGGTGCGCGACGACGTGCAGGTGATCTTCCCCAACCCGAAAACCTCGGGCAATGCGCGCTACACCTATCTGGCGGCGACCGCCTACGCCAAGGAGGCCTTCAAGGGCGACGACGCCAAGGTGAAGGAATTCATCACCAAGTTGTTCAACAACGTGCCGATCTTCGACACCGGCGGGCGCGCAGCCACCACCACTTTCGTGCAGCGCGAGATCGGTGACGTGCTGATCACGTTCGAATCCGAAACCCGCGGCATCCGCAAGGAGTATGGCGACGACAAATTCGAGCAGGTCACGCCTTCCGTCAGCCTGCTGGCAGAATTCCCGGTGGCGATCGTCGACAAGGTCGCCGACGAACATGGCACGCGTGATCTGGCCAAAAGCTATCTCGATTTCCTCTATACGCCCGAGGGGCAGGACATCGCCGCTGACAATGGCCTGCGCGCCCGCGACACGGCCGTCGCCGCCAAACACAAGGCCGACTTCCCGGACGTGCGCCTGCTGACGGTGGAAAACGTCTTCGGCGGCTGGGACAACGTCCAGAAAGAGCATTTCGCCGCCGGCGGCCTGCTCGACCAGGCCTATGGCAGCCGATAAGGTTTTCGCGGCGCGATAGCACGTTACGGTAAGCAAATCAGGAAAGCCGGCGCTTTGCCGGCTTTCGCCGTTTGCGGCAAAATATGGCAAATACGACGCCAGCCGCGCAAAAGGTTACGAAGAATCAACGCGTTTGCGCCTAACGTGCCGACAAATCGGCTTGTTCGCGAAACGGCAGCGCTCCACAAGCCCCGTCATCATTTGCACACAAACAGCCGCCAGATGCGGATTGTTGGGGCTTCATGGGTTGACTCGGGCATGCTGACTAAAAAAGGCAAATACGGCCTCAAGGCCCTCGTGCATCTGTCCGGCTTGCCGGCTGGCCAATTGGCCTTCGTCAACGACATCGCGGTCGCCAACAACATCCCGAAAAAATTCCTCGATGCCATTCTGGGCGAGCTGCGCAATGCCGGCTTCGTCCAGAGCCGCAAAGGCAAGGAAGGCGGCTATCGCCTCGCCCGCCCGGCCTCGGAGATCAAGATCGGCCATGTCGTGCGTGTGCTGGACGGGCCGCTGGCGCCGATCCCATGCGCCAGCCGCACGCAGTATCAGCGCTGCGAGGATTGCGACGAAGCGACGTGCCAGGTCCGGCACATGATGCTCGAGGTGCGCCAGGCAATCGCCGAGGTGCTGGACAACCGCAGCCTTGCCGCCATGCGCGATGCCGACAATGATGATTTTCCGGTCGAGTTGACGTCCCAGATCTAGATCCTGCGCATGCGCCGCACTTGCCGGCGTAAGTCGCATGCCGGTATGGCGCCGATCAAGGTTCAGAACCGCCGCGTCACGCGCACCGCCTCGGCTACGAGATCGGCGATCGGGTGCGTCGCATCGAGCGTCAGCGCCCGCTCATCCGCCGCCGGCGGCTCGAGAATGGCGAACTGGCTGTCGACCAGGCTTGCCGGCATGAAATGACCCTTGCGGCTGGCGACCCGCAGCCTAGCCATGGCCGGATCGATCTCCAGATAGAGGAAGACGATGTCTCGGCAAATGCCACGCAGGCGCTCGCGGTAGCTTCGCTTCAACGCCGAGCAGGCAGCGACCACGCCCCGCCCCTCACCGGCCGACGCTGCGATGCGCTCGCCGATTGCATCGAGCCAGCCTTCGCGCAGTTGATCGGTAAGCGGCTGACCGCTTGCCATGCGGGCGACGTTCTCGGGGGGATGAAGACGGTCACCCTCGATGAAGACCGCGCCCAGCGCGGTTGCCAGCGCTGCACCGACGACCGATTTGCCGCATCCGGCGACACCCATAACCACAATGGCTGGGGGTACAGAGCCGGGGGCGGCCTCCGCCATCCGCTGAGCCTTTTCGTCCACTGTCAGCGGCTTGCCGGCGCGCGGCCGTAGAGCAGCAGCATGGCGACGATGACGACGCCGTAGATGATCTGCCTACCCGCCTCCGGCATCTGCATGACCGACAGTATGGATTGCAGGAGCGTGATCAGGATGACGCCGGCGACAGTGCCGAGATAGGAGCCGCGCCCGCCAAGGATCGAGGTGCCGCCCAGCACGACGGCCGCGATCGACGGCAGGAGATAGGCGTCGCCCATCGACTGCGCCGCCTTGGAGGCGTAGCCGGCAAGCAGCACCCCGCCGAAGGCGGAGAGCCCGCCGGAGACGGCAAAGGCGATCATCACCACGCGCCTTGTGTCGATGCCGGAGAGGTAGGCGGCACGCTCGCGGTTGCCGATGCCGTAGACGGTGCGGCCAAAGCCGGTGCGGGTCAGAACGAACACCATCGCGGCGCCGATCAGCGCCCAGATGATGACCGCGTTGGGAACTCCCGGAATGGCAAAGCCGGTGGCCAGGTAGCGCATGGCGCCGGTGGCCGAATCCTGGGGCGAGAAGCCGCCGGTGTAGACCACCATCAGCCCTTGCGCGACGGCGTTTGTGGCGAGCGTAATGATCATGGAGGGAATGCGCAGATAGGCGACGCCGATGCCGTTGACGATGCCGATCAGCACCCCGCACAGGATGCCGAATGGAATGGCCAACGCAACGCCGGCCGGGCCATACGCGGCAGCGGCGCAAGCCATCATCGCGCCCGCCGCCACCGACCACGGCACCGACAGATCGATCTGGCCGAGCAGGATGACCAGCATCATGCCGGTGGCGATGACGCCGAGAAACGAGGCCACCTTGAGCTGCTGCAAGAGATATTCAGGCGACAGGAAGCTGCGCGAATAAAGACTGCCCAGCAGGAGCAGGACCACGATGCAGGCAAAGGCCGTCAACACCGCGGGGTCGGCGCGGCGAATGAATTTCGGCATGCGGCCGGCAATGCCGCCCAATGTCGTCTCGCTCACAGGAACCACTCCAGCCGGTTGCGGACTCGAAACAGGGCGAAGGCGCCGAGGCTGACGGCGATCAGCAGGATAACGCCCTGGAACAGCGGCTGCCACAGCGGATCGAAATCGAAGACGAACAACAGATCGCCGATGGTGCGGAAGGCGAGCGCGCCGAAGATCGCGCCAATGGCACTCCCCTTGCCGCCGAACAGCGAGACGCCGCCCAGCACCACGGCGGCAATGGAAAACAGCGTGTAGGAGTTGCCGCTGGCATAGGCCGCTTCGCCCGTATAGGTGAAGAACGTCAGGAACAGGCCGCCGATCGAGGCCAGCAGCCCCGCCAGCGTATAGGCTGCGAACTTGCCGCGCCGGATGGGCACGCCTGACATGTAGGCCGCCATTTCCGACGACCCTGCCGCATAGGCCGCGCGGCCAAGCACCGAACGGCTGAACGGCACCCAGATCACCAACACGACGGCCAGGAGCACAACCATGCTGGCCGGCACCACGTCAAACACACGGCCCGTCAGCGCGTCAGCCAGATCCTCGTTGACCGATCCGCCCGGGAACGGCCGCAGTAGAAGCCCGATGCCATAATAGACCGCGCCGGTGGCGATCGTGGCGACGATCGGCTGCAGCCGCCCGTAGATGACGATGGCGCCGTTGATCGCCCCGCACAGCAGTCCGACGGCCAGTACCGCCAACACGCCAAGCGCCGTCTGCACCGGCGTGCCCACCACCAGCCACGAGGCCAGGCAGTTGGTCAACAGGAAGATCATGCCGACGGAAAGGTCGATGCCCGCGGTGATCACCACCAGCGTCTGCGCCATGGCGACGAAGGCCAGCAGCACGCCCTTGTTGGCCGCCGTCTGCACGACATTGGCGGTGAAGCCGGCCGGATGGTTCGCGGTGTAGATGACGAACATGACGATGAAGATGCCAAGCGCCAGCAGCGTTCCGCGCTGCTCCGCCAACCAGTAGCGCCAATCCTTCACGCCAAAATCCCTTTCACGCGTTCGCTCCCCGGTTCACCGGGCTATCCCCGCCAGGCATGTTGAGCGCGCTTGATATCAGAGCCCGTTCGGTGATTTCGGCGCCCACCAATTCGCGCTTGACCGCCCCGTCATAGAGCACCAGCACACGGTCGCAGCAGCCGATCAGCTCGTCATAGTCGGTCGAATAGAACAGGATTGCCGCCCCCGCGTCCGCCAGCTTGCGCATCAGCTGATACAGCTCCTGCTTGGTGCCGACATCGATGCCGCGCGTCGGATCGTTGAGCAGGATGATGCGCGGCTGGCGCATCAGCCATTTGGCGATGACGACCTTCTGCTGGTTGCCGCCCGACAACGCGCCGACCGGAATGTCGAGGCCGGCCGTCTTGATCGCCAGCAGGCCGACCATGTCGTCGATAAGCCGCTGCTCGGCGGCGCGGTCTATTATGCCGCCTTTCGACAGCCGGTCGAGTGCGGCGAAAGACAGGTTCTCGCGCACCGTCATCGGCAGCATCAGGCCTTCGGTCTTGCGATCCTCGGGAATGAGCGCCATGCCGATGCCGTTCTCGCGTGCGGCGGCGGGGCTGGCGATGCCCACTGGCTTACCGTCGACCAGGATCTGGCCGGAAAGGCCACGCAGGACGCCGAAGAAAGCGAGCAGCAATTCGCGTTGGCCCTGCCCGTCGAGGCCGCCGAGGCCGACCACCTCGCCTGCCCTGACCGACAGCGAGATGTTGTGCAGGCGATCCGTCCAGGAGAGCTTGCGGGCTTCGAGCACCGGCGCGGTGGTGGCCGGCGCGAATGTCGGCTTGGGCGGGAAGATATGGCTGTATTCGCGCCCGATCATCAGTTCGACGACTTCACTGTCGCTCTTCGAGCCGGCGGGATAGCTGGCGACATTGCGGCCGTTGCGGAACACCGTGCACTGGTCCGCCAATTCGGCGATCTCGTTCATGCGGTGCGAGATGTAGAGCAGCGCCAGCCCTTCCGAACGCAGCCGCTTCAGCACGGCGAAGATCTTCGACACATCCGCCGCCGTCAGTGCCGAGGTCGCCTCGTCGAGGATCAGGATGCGTGGCTTCCTGGCCAATGCCTTGGCGATCTCGACCATCTGCCGGCGTGACAGCGGCAGGTCCTTGACCAGCGCCAGCGGATGAATGTCGGATGCTCCCGCACGCGCCAGCGCGTCCTCGGCGATGCGCCGCTGCGCCTTGCGGTCGATCATGCCGAAGCGTTTCGGCGGATCGGATATGACGATGTTGTCGGCGACGCTGAGTTCGGGAATCAGCGACAACTCCTGGAAGATGCAAACTATGCCGGCCTTGTTCGCGGCGCCCGGCGAGGCGAAGGTCGCCTCTCGCCCGTCCAGCACCATGCGGCCCTCGTCGGGCGCAACGACGCCCGCCATGATCTTGATCAGCGTCGACTTGCCGGCGCCGAAACGATATCCACTGGAAACTACTGATTTTCCTTGGTCTGACCCATGATTTCCTGGGCGCTGAAGTTGATGCCGCAGGTTGGGAAGGAGTTGCCGACGAAGAAATTGTCCGACTCTTTCGGGAAGTAATCCGTGCCTTCCTTCATGTTCGGATCTTCGGCGATCGCCAGCGGCAGCTTCACCTCTTGCGGCACCACTTCGCCTTCGAGCGCTGCAATCGCGGTCTTGATGGCGACGGCGACCTGGGCCGGGCCCGAGCCCGCGGAAGAGCACTTCAACCCGTCGGCCGAATGCGCCGCGCAGAACTTGCGGAAGCCGTTTTCGGTTTCACCGCCAAAGGGCACGAACGGATGCTTGGCATCGATCATCGCCTGCACGATGCCGGTGTCGCCGCCCTGGCCGGTGATGCCGTCGAATGGCCCGTTGGTGGCGATCGCGTCGGCGGTGACCTTCTGTGCCACGCCGTCGTCCCACTTGCCGGCGACTTCGGTGACGTCCCATTTCTTGCCGGAAGCGTCGAGCACCTCGTGGATGCCGTTGTGGCGATCGGTATCGACGGAGGTGCCGGCAACGCCGCGCACTTCGAGAATCTTGCCGCCATTCGGCACCTTCGCGACCAGCCATTTGGCCCACAATTCGCCGAGGCCCTTCTGGTCCACATTGACGTTGATGGCATCCTTGGTGTCGAGGATGTTGTCGAAGGCGACCAGCACGATGCCAGCCTGCTTGGCGCGCTTGATGACCGGGCCGAAAGCAGTCGGGTTCTGCGCGTCGGTGACGATCGCGTCATAGCCGGAATCGATGAAGTTGTTGATCGCCGAGATCTGCGCCGGCACGTCCTCGCCGGTCGAGACGACCTTGAATTCCTTGATCTTGGCTTTGACGTCCGGCTGGGCGGCATAGGCCTTTGCGGTCTGCACCATCTGGATGCGCCAGGTGTTGGCGATATAGCCATTGGCGAAGGCGATGCGGTATGGGCCTTCCTTTTTGGGATATTTGAAGAATTTCGTGTCCGCGCTCCAAGGCGCGAAGCAGGCGGCTTGGGCGGCCGGGCCCGGCACGATCTCGGGGCCGGCGGCCATGGCGGCCGAGTTGAGCATGACGAATGCGCTGGCGGCAACGATGCCACCTACCAGTGACTTGATCATCGATAATCCTCCCATTTTGTAATTCTGACGTCGTTTCGCGATGTGAATTTCGCACGGTCGGCTCCGGCTCCTCTTGCCTTGCCGTACCTGCCTTTCCGATGGCCAATGGTCTATGCGATGCCTCCTCCCCCGTCGTTCCCAGGCTGCTGGGAA
Organism: Mesorhizobium sp. B264B1B; assembly: GCF_020165765.1. Classification (NCBI taxonomy): domain Bacteria; kingdom Pseudomonadati; phylum Pseudomonadota; class Alphaproteobacteria; order Hyphomicrobiales; family Phyllobacteriaceae; genus Mesorhizobium; species Mesorhizobium sp. B264B1B. Next base: position 114,605 of record NZ_JAIUIS010000019.1, on the reverse strand, counting down.
AATAGCATATTATACATAATAAACAAGAATTAGTTGTCGCTTATGTATAATAGACAGGCGCCGTACCGTTGCATTTCTCTTTCCTGTCCGACGACGACGGTAGCGCTACCATGAACGGTGTGTAAAGCGCCCTTTCTCTTGATCGCGAAAGCGTGTTTAGCGCGCCGTGCTCTCGCGGCGCATGAGTTCGAAACCGAGATCCACGACGCGCTGCTGCGGAGGCTCGCCTCCTATCGCCGCCAGCGCCATGGCCACTGCCCGCCGTCCGATCTCGTAGCGGGGCGTGCGGATGCTGGTGACGGAGGGAAACGCCACCTGCATCATGTCGAGATCGTTGAAGCCGACGATGCCGATCCTCTTGGGCACACCGATCGAAGCGCGATGACACTCGAACAGCGCGCCTAGCGCGATGTCGTCATTGTTGCAGAATACGCCGTCGAGCGTCGGCATCTTGGCCAGCGCGTCGCGGAAAAGTTCGCGTCCCAGCGTCACACTGGACGGCACCGGCGTGGTGGTGATCAGTCGTGGATCGAATAGGCCGGCTTTCTCCACTGCCATGCGGTATCCGGCCAAGCGCCGCTGCGAGCGCGGATCCATGCGCGCACCGATGAATCCGATGCGGCGGTAACCCGCTTCGAGCAGATGCTCAGTCGCCGCCCTGCCCCCGTCCAGATGCGAGAAGCCGACCATCATATCGACCGGATCCGGGCCGGTTTCCATGACCTGGACCACCGGGCAGCCTGCATTCTCCAGCAGTTTTCGCGAGGCCGGCGTCTGGTCGATGCCGGCCACGATCAGCGCCGCCGGCCTTTGCGGCCCGAACACCTGCAGCAGCCGTTCTTCCTCGAGGCCGGAATAGTGGGTGTTGCCGAGCTGGATGCGGAAGGCGCTATCCGACAGGCTGTCATAGATGCCACGCACCACCTCGGCAAAGACGTTGTTGGTAAGCGACGGCACCAGCACGCCGAACACCTCGGCGCGGGCCGAGGCCAGCGCCCGCGCGTTGGGATCCGGCACATAACCGAGCTCGTCGACGGCGGCCTGGATCTGGCGGCGCAGGTCCTGCGAGACCCGCTCCGGCTCGCGCAAGGCGCGAGACACGGTGATGGCGCCTACGCCCGCCTTGCGCGCGACGTCTGATATGGTCGGGCGGCCGCCGCCTCGGCGCGAGCGCGGCTTGATCAAGGACAGGCTCCATGCGGTGCGTGGCCGCCAAGGCGCTGCCGCAATACGATCGACGTTGCTGTCGCCATTTCACCAGCCTGTGCCGCACCACTCACCTCTGGCGTCGCGCAGCCCCGGCCCGTTGTCAAGCCGAGGCGCTTGTGGGCGAGTGCTTCCGCTTTGCCTCAGGCCATCGCCGTCGCGCCGCGTCTTGCCTTCCAAAGCACCAGCACCATCACCAGGATGTTCAGCAGGTTCCAGGCGATGCCGTTCAGGAATGCGGCGGCGTAGGAGCCGGTCAGGTCGTAGATCCAGCCCGACATCCAGCCGCCGATCGCCATGCCGAAAATGGTCGCCATGATGACGATGCCGACGCGTTGGCCGGCCTCCCTGGCGGGCATGTATTCCCGCACGATGATCGCATAGCAGGGCACGATGCCACCCTGCGACAGGCCGAAGACCAGCGAAACGACATAGAGCGAGGCAAGCCCGTCGAAGGGAATGTAAAAGAACAGTGACAGGCATTGCAGCACCGAGCCGATAAGCAGGGTCTTCACTCCGCCGATGCGGTCGGCAACGAAGCCCGAAGCCACGCGGCTGACCACGCCGGCCGCCATCATGATCGACAGCATGTCGGCGCCATGCGCGACGCCGTAGCCAAGATCCATGCAATAGGCCACGATATGCACCTGCGGCATCGACATCGCCACGCAGCAGCCAAGACCAGCAATGACGAGCAGCACCTGGAGTGCCGTTGGCGACAACGAGATCGGCTGCACCAGCCGGCTGCCCGCGGAACCGGCGGCCGCGATCGGGGCGCCGCGCCGCAGCATCAGCACCAGCGGCACCATGGTCGCCAGGCAGAAGATGCCGATGGCCACATAGGTGAAGCGCCAGCCTTCCGCCTTCATCAGGGGTGGCATGACGGTAGGCCAGATCGTTCCGGCGAGATAGCTGCCGGCCGCGGCCGCCGCCACGGCGACGCCGCGCCGGCGGTTGAACCAGTGCGAGATGTCAGCGATCAGCGGCCCGAAGATCGCCGATGTACCGACCCCGATCAGCAGGCCCTGGGCGAGCGTGAACTGCAGGATCGAGGTCGACAGCGCCGCCAGCAGGAAGCCGGCAACCAGCGCCATCGAGGAAACAATCGCCGGGATCCAGTAGCCGACACGGTCGATGGCGCGCCCGACCAGAACGTTTCCGGCGGCAAAGCCGACCATGGTCGCGGTGTAGGGCAGAGCGGCGTCGGCCCTGTCGACGCCGAACTCGGCCTGCACGGCCGGCAGCACCACGACCACGGCCCACATGCCGACGCCGCCGACTGTTGACAAAAGCGTCGACACCGCCAGCCGTATCCATGCATGCGAGCTGTCGACGACCGCATTGCCGGCTGCTGGTGAGGAGAAGATCGAGGCCAAGCTGTTTCCCATTCCGTCATCGACATTGACCATTGTCGCGGTCATGCGGCCTAGCGGCCGACGGTCCTTCCACCACTATCGGCGCATTCGCGGCGCCGAGCAGCGCCACGTGGGTAATTCCATGGTTCCAGGGTTCGCCGGTTCCGGGCTCACCGGAACGTGCGACGATGAAGGACGTTTTGCAATCGGCTCAACGCGAAGGAGATTGCCATGACCGCGAAACGGAAATGGTCGGCTGAGGTGACCGAGCACAGCAATGCCATGGATCTCGAAGACCATGTCTTCGAATCCCACGACCCGAAGAAGATCGCGGCTTCGCTCAAGCGGTCGGCCGAACACAGCGACCGGCGCAAGGCCGAACCGTTCCAGTCCGCCATGTCGATGCTGAACTTCTACATCAACCGTGCCGGCAAGAACCTGCCGGCGAAGCAGAAGAAGGTGCTCGAGGACGCCAAGGACGAACTGCGCGCGGCGTTCGGACGTGAGAAGGAAGAGTAGGCAGCAAGCCGCGTGACGGGTTCCTGGAACGGCTTATCGTGACCTGATCACGCCGTCTGTGTTGGCGAGCAGCTTGCGCACCGCGGCACGCGCCGCGTCGGGCCGCTGCAGGCGGATGTTCTTCTCGATCGCCTCATGCATCTTCTGTGCGTGCTGCAAATCGTCGAGTTCCCGCGTCGTATAGGTGAAGAGATGGTCGAAGGCGGATTCGATCAGCACCCCGAGCGGCACCAGCAGGTCGTTGCCAGACGCCCGCAGGATCGCGAGATGAAAGCGCGTGTCGGCGCGGGTGCGCTCCTGCAGGCTTGGTGCCTCGCCCATCTCGCGGCAGGCCTGGCTGATTTCGGCCATCTGCTCGTCGGTCCGCCGCATGGCGGCAAAAGCGGATGCCTCCGGCTCGATGATGTGGCGGAATTCCTGCACCGTCTTCAGAAATACCTCGCGGTCCGGCGAGGTCGCGTACCAGGCAAGCACGTCGCGGTCGAGCAGATTCCAACGTTCTTTCGGCTCGACCCAGCTGCCGATCTTCGGGCGCGAGGCGAGCAGGCTTTTGGCCATCAGCATCTTGATCGCCTCGCGTACCGCCGAGCGGCTGACGCTGAAGGTCTCCGACCATTTGGCTTCGTTGGGCAGGATGGTGCCGGGCGGATAGTCGCCGCGCACGATCCTGAGCCCGATTTCGCTGGCCAGCGAGGTGTGCACGCTGGAACCCGGAATGCGCGCCGCATCGGTGCGGCGAACGCCGGCCTGACGCTCGGCCGATGCCGCTTTTGCCGGCGATTTTTCCTTGTTCGGCTTCGCGTCCCGCATAGGCTCCAGAAAGTCCGGATTGAGCAAGCTGTCAAGCACGGCAAGCGGGTTCACCCGCAAAGCCGGCTTCTGTGCACAGCTCAACCCCCGGCGGGGCCTGTTTTCAAGAGATCCTCACGTATTTGCGCCAGCTGTGTTCCGGCCGAAAGCCCAACATGTCGCGCGCCTTGCGATTGGACAGCAGCGTCTCGAATTCGCCGAGCTCACCCTTGACCGGCACTCCGGGATAGAAGCGCTTCAGCAGTTCCGCGGTCGGCAGGTCCGACGACGTGTCGTCATTGGCAGCGTTGAACACCTGGTAGCCGAGCCCATCCTTCTCGATGGCGCGCAGCGTGATCTGGCCGAGGTCGCGCGCATCGACATAGCTCCAGGCGATGCGCTTGCGGAAACCGGGATCGGCGAACCATTTCGGAAACAGGGAGTATTCGTGCGGTTCGATGACGTTGCCGATGCGCAATGCATAGATGTCGGCACCGTCGCGCTGCGCAAAGGCCCGTGCCGTCTTCTCGTTGACCACCTTGGAAAGGGCATAGCTGTCCATCGGATCGACGTCGTATTCTTCGTCGAGCGGGAAATATTTCGGCGTGCGCGGCTCGTTGGCGAAGACCAGCCCGTAGGTGGTCTCACTGGAGGCGATGATCACCTTGCGGATGCCGAGCTTCACCGCCGCCTCGATGACATTGTAGGTACCGAGCGCGTTGATGCGGAACACTTCGTTGTCGGGCGTGATCATGATGCGCGGGATCGCGGCGAAATGCACCACGGCGTCGACGGGCTGGGGGCGCAGCGACGGGTCGAATTCATGCAAGCCCGCATAGCTCGACAGCGCGTTGAACACCTGCCCGCTGTCGGTGATGTCGGTGATCAGCGTGCGCACCTTGGGATTGTCGAGCGGCTTGGTGTCGATGTTGAGCACCTGGCAGCCCTGCTCCACCAGATATTGCACGACGTGGCGCCCAGCCTTGCCGCTGCCGCCGGTGAACATGATCCGCTTCATTATTCTGGTCTCCACGAAAGCTCAGGAATTATGTGTATTGTCAGACAATATTGCTTTCTGCAACCGCTTGCGGCTAAAAGAGCGGCGACATTATCGATAATCGCAACACAGGACAGACAGCATGAACACGACCGCCGCGAGCGAGAAGATCGGCTTCATCGGCCTTGGCCTGATGGGTCATGGCATCGCCAAGAACATCGTCGATAAAGGCTATCACCTGACCTTCCTCGGCCGCAAGAATCGCAAGCCGGCGGAGGATATGGCTAATCGCGGCGCCCACGAAGCCTCGACCTCCCGCGACGTGGCGGCGGCATCGACGATCGTCTTCATCTGCGTCACCGGTTCGCGTGAGGTCGAAGCCATCATTCGAGGCCCCGGCGGCCTCAAGGAAGGATTGAGAAAAGGCTCGGTAGTCGTCGACTGCTCGACCTCCGACCCGGTCTCGACCGCTGCGCTGGCCGCCGAACTCAAGGCGCTCGGCGTCAACTATGTCGATGCACCGCTCAGCCGCACGCCGAAGGAGGCTTGGGAAGGCACGCTCGACGCCATGGTCGGCGCACCCGACGCCGTCTTTGCCAGGGTCAAACCGGTGATCGAAACCTGGGCCGGCCGTATCGTCCATATCGGCGACACCGGCGACGGCCACCGCATGAAATTGCTCAACAATTTCGTCTCGCTGGGCTATGCGGCGATCTATTCCGAGGCATTGGCCTTGGCCGAGAAGGTCGGCATCTCGCCGCAGCGCTTCGACAGCGTCATCCGCAACGGCCGCATGGATTGCGGCTTCTACCAGACCTTCATGCGCTGGACGTTGGAGGGCGACCGCGACGCCCACAAATTCACTATTGCCAACGCCTTCAAGGACTTGACCTACCTCGAATCGATGGCGGGTTCTGCCGGCATTGCCAACCCCCTCGGCAACGCCACCAAGAACGCTTTCGCCGGAGCACACGCCACCGGACCGGCCGAGCAGTACGTGCCGATGCTGGCCACCCATATCGGCAAGGTCAACGGTGTCGATCTGATGCCGATGAAAGATGGAAAGAAACAGACGATTTAAGGGTGAGAAGCGGTCCGCGCACCGGATGAAAGCCAATAGCTTGGCTTTTCGAGCTTCGAACGCCGGGAGCCTGCGAAAGGCCGCAGAAGGCTACGCATCGTCCATAGAAAGGTGATCACCAAGCGCGAGCGTCGATCACCCTCGCCCTCTTCCGATCCCTTCATCGGTATCGGCGAGTAGCTTGTGCACGGCGTTGCGCGCCGCTGAGGGGCGCTGCAAACGAATATTCTTCTCGATCGCCTCGTGCAGCCTCTGGGCCCGCCGTTGGTCGCCGACCTGCTGAGTCGTGAAGACGAAGAGATGGTCAAGCGCCGACTCGATGAGCACGCCGAGCGGCACCAGCAGGTCGTTGCCGGAGGCCCGCAGGATGGCGAGATGAAAGCGCGTGTCGGCCCGGATGCGCTCCTGAAGGCTTGCCGCCTCGCCCATCTCGCGGCAGGCCTGGCTGATCTCGGCCATCTGCTCGTCGGTCCGCCGCACCGCGGCAAAGGCGCTCGCTTCCGGCTCGATGATATGGCGGAACTCCTGTACCGTCCGCAGGAACACCTCACGGTCCGGCGCGGTCGCGTACCAGGCGAGCACGTCGCGGTCGAGCAGGTTCCAGCGCTCCTTCGGTTCGACCCAGCTGCCGATCTTGGGGCGCGAAGCGAGCAGGCTTTTGGCCATCAGCATCTTGATCGCCTCGCGCACCGCCGAGCGGCTGACGTTGAACGTTTGCGACCATTGGGCTTCGTTGGGCAGGATGGTGCCTGGCGGATAGTCGCCGCGCACGATCCTGAGCCCGATCTCGCTGGCCAGCGAGGCGTGCACGCTGGCACCGGGAAAGTGCGCCGCATCGGGCCGGCGCATGGCGGCCGGACGGCGGCCGGCCTGTGCCTTGGTCCGAATGGCTCGCTTGTTTGACTTTTCGTCCGGCATCCACGTTCCAATGCGTCGGCCGTACCTGTTCCGGTCAGGAACTGTCGGTCCGCCGATGCCATTGCCGAAAAATTCGAACCTCGGGCGCGCCAAAGCCGGAGCCGCTGCCCCTGAAATGCGTGTCCCTGTTCGTCAGCAGAGGTGGCGGGGCGCCCGTTGACGGGCGCCCCGATCGAGACGCCTACTTCTGGATGCAGGTGTCGACCGTATCCTTGGTGCATTCGTCGAGGCCGGTGAACACCGGATCGTCGACCTTCTTGCCTTCGACCAGGTCGATCATCACGGACGGCGCCTTGTAGCCCATCTCGAACGGCCGCTGGCCGACCAGCGCGGTGACAAGGCCATCCCGCGCGATCGCCACCTCGTCGCCGATCGTGTCGGCGGCGCCGATGACGAAGTCGTTGCTGGCCAGCTTGTCCTTCAGCGGTCCAACCAGATCGCGATAGGGCTGCGGCGCGCCGAACAGCGGCCAGCCGCCCATGATGCCGAACGCATCGAGCTTGGGGTTGGCGGCAAGGATGTCGGTCATCGCCTGCACGCCCTTGGCGCCGTCGTCATTGGTGAACACCGGACAGCCCGCCACTTCCGTCCAGCCGCCTTCGCCGGCAAGGGCTGCAAGTCCTTCCTTGCCCGACAGCGCATCACGCATGCCTTGCGCGCGGCGAAGGATGTTGTCGGCCGCCGGATTGCCCTCGATGGTGCAGATCGTGCCGCCCTTCGGCTTGGCCTTCTTTATGTATTCGCCGATCTTCTTGCCCATCAGATAGTTGTCGGTGCCGAGATAAGTCTTGCGAAGTGCTGCGTCTTCCTTGGCAAGATCGGCATCGACGGTCATGATCGGGATCGACGGGTTGGCGCTTTTGATCGTTTGCGCGATCAGCGGCGCGTTGGACGGCGAAATCGCCATCGCCACCGTGTCCGGCTTGCTCAGCATATCCTGCACGATCTGCGCCTCGCCGGCCTCGTCGGAAGTCGACGCCGGACCGGTGTAGAAGCACTCATATTCCGAGCTGGCGTTTTCCTTGTTCCATTTCTCGCAGCCCTGGTGGATCGCCTCGAAGAACGGATTGTCGAGACCTTTCACCACGATGACGAGCTGCTTCTTGGCCAAAGCCGGCCCGGCGCCCAACGCCATGGCGGCGACGGCGGCGAGCAAAACTGTTTTCCTCATGTCAGTCCTCCCTTGGAAACAGACGGACACGGCGTGCCCGCCACACAGATCGGCCGAATGCGAGATGACAGAAGCAAGCGCTCGTGCCGTCAGGCCAGGCCGATAAGTATTTTCAGATGCGACCAGCCCGGCAACGATGCCGGCACGGTCGATAATCCTCTACCGGTTGCGCCGCCAAACAACGTCGTCAAAGCCGGCATATCTTCCTCCGACGCTCAACTAATAACGGCTTGCCGCCAACGTCAATTGCTATTTGTCCTACAAAACGGATTTTTCCCGAAAGGCGGGATCTCATTCGTCCGACAATTGCCCAAATCTTATTCGTCAGACAATTGACGTCCATGCAGGCATTTGCGTAAATGACCGCGTCGCTGCTTCCGGGAGGAGCTGGGGTAGCGAACCGAAGCCGTCGCCCCTTCCGGGACAGACGGCCAGACATGGGAGGCAAAAGGCTGGTGGCGGTTCTCGAACTCACCAACATCTCGAAGCATTTCGGCGCCATCCAGGCGGTGAACGACGTGTCGCTGTCGATCGAGCCCGGCCAGGTCGTCGGCCTGATGGGTGACAACGGCGCCGGCAAGTCGACGCTGGTCAAGATGATCGCCGGCAATTTCCGCCCGAGCCACGGCACCATGCAGATGGACGGCAAGGATCTGATCCTGCACAAGCCGGTCGAGGCCCGCCAGCACGGCATCGAGATCGTCCACCAGGATCTGGCGCTGTGCAATAATTTGACGGCGGCGGCCAATGTCTATCTCGGCCGCGAACTGCGCCGCGGCGTCGGGCCCTTCCGTATCCTCGACTATGCCGCCATGTACAAGCGCGCCGGCCAGATATTCGCCGAGCTCAAATCCGAGACGCGCCCGCGCGACCTCGTCAAGCAGATGTCCGGCGGTCAGCGCCAGGCGGTGGCGATCGCCCGCACCATGCTGTCACAGGCCAAGATCGTGCTGATGGACGAGCCGACAGCGGCGATTTCGGTCCGCCAGGTGGCGGAGGTCCTCAACCTGATTCGCCATTTGCGCGACCAGGGCATCGCCGTGGTGCTGATCAGCCACCGCATGCCCGACGTTTTCGACGTCGCCGACCGCGTCATCGTCATGCGGCGCGGCAGGAAAGTCGCCGACAAGGCGATCGCCTCGAGTTCGCCCGAGGAAGTGACAGGGCTGATCACCGGCGCCATCGAGCAGGTGGTGTGAGAGCGGCAAAACCGGATTTCATTGCGCTGGCGCGTTTCGCTGCCGGCAGGAAAGGTCGATAATGGCAGTCACCCTTGATCAGACGATCGCGCAGAAACAGCACAGTTTTCTGTCGCGGCTGCTCTCCAGCCAGACGTTCTGGGTGGTGATCGCCGTCATCCTCGCCTGTATCTTCCTGTCCTTTGCCACCGATGCCTTCGCCACCCCGAAGAACCTCTTCAACATCACCCGCAACGTCACCTTCGTCGCCATTGTCGCGCTGGGCATGACCTTCGTCATCATCACCGGCGGCATCGACCTCTCGGTCGGTTCGGTGCTGTGCCTCTGCTCGATGGTGCTGGCCGTTACCATGCATGCAGGGTTTTCGATCGAAGTCGGCATCCTGGCCTCGATCGCCACCGCACTCGTCATCGGCGGCTTCAACGGCATTCTGATCGCCTATCTCGGTTTTCCGCCCTTCGTGGTGACGCTCGGCATGCTGTCGATCGCCCGCAGCCTCGCCATGGTCGCCTCCAACAACACCGTCGTCTTCCAGTTCGGGCCCGATCACGACAAGCTGCTGGCGCTGGGCGGCGGCGCCTGGCTGTTTGGGATCGCCAATCCGGTGCTCTACATGATCCTTTTGGCGCTGATCACCGGCTTCGTCCTGCGCTGGACCAAGTTCGGCCGGCACATCTTCGCCATTGGCGGTAACGAGCATGCTGCGACGTTGACCGGCGTTCCGGTGCGCCAGATCAAGGTCGCCGTCTACATGATCTCGGCGTTGTCGGCGGGAATAGCCGGCATCATCCAGACCGGCTGGCTGGGCGCCGTCACCACCAATCTCGGCAACGGCATGGAGCTGCAGGTCATCGCCGCCACCGTCATCGGCGGCGCCAATCTCGCCGGCGGCGTCGGCACCGCCTTTGGCGCCATCGTGGGTGCCGCCCTCATCGAGGTGATCCGCAACAGCCTCGGCCTGCTCGGTATTAACGCCTTCTGGCAGGGCACCTTCATCGGCGGCGCCATCCTGCTGGCGGTGCTGTTCGACCGCGTCCGCAACTTCAGGCGAAGCGACTAAAAGCCTGTCTTCGCCGAAGCGGCGTTCATTTCGGTCCTATCGCTCAGTCTGAAAATCGGCTGAAGCGGCCTGCCGCGAATACCGGGCGTGCGGCTATGCCTTGACGGACACGGAAAACCGGCCGCACAATCCCCAAGCAGGCGAAGGGAGGCCAGTCGCCTGCGGGAGGATATACCCATGACGGAAGCGATCAGGCTCTACTGGGGCCGGTTCGGACATGTTTCTGTCCTGAATGTCGCGAGCGACTTCGTCACCCATGCCCATGTCGAGGCACATCTCATCATCTGGCTGGAAGGCACCGCCGGCGAGATGACCATCGGCCGTGAGACGGTCCTGCTTGGACCTGGCACGGCTGCCGGCATCAACTCGCTGCAGCCGCATAGCCATGTGCTGTCGCACGACGGCACCCCAGGCCTGTTCCTCGCCTTTTACATCGACCCGGACTGGGCACGGCGGCGCCGTGACCTGCCCTCGTCCGCGCCGCTTTTCGCGCAGGCGGCAATCACGCTCGAACCCTGGCTGCACCAGGCTGCTGCCGGCCTGCTCGATCATCTGACCGACAATGAGAGCATCGACGATGTCGCCAATTACGAGATCGAGCGCTTCATCGACTCGGTGCTCGATGCCGCCGACGCTTCAGCTCCGCAGGAGCCGCGTGGCCGCGTGAACACCATGCAGGATTTCCGCGTCCGCAAGGCGATCCAGCTGATGAAAGCCAATGTCTGCGAGCGTATCTCCTTCGATGACGTGGCGCGCAGCGTCGGCCTGTCGCGGCCGCATTTCTTCGCCCTGTTCAAGGAACAGACCAGTTTGACGCCCAACGTCTACTGGAACACGCTGCGCATGGAGGAAGCGGTGCGCCAGCTCCAGTGGTCGCATGAGCCGCTGATATCGGTCGCCTGCAATCTCGGCTTCACCACCCAGGGCAATTTCTCGCGTTTCTTCCGCGACCATGTCGGCGTGCCGCCGACGCTCTATCGCGAAGCGGCGCGAGCAGTGTCCTGACGGGCCGGAAAGCGGCTATTTTCAGACTGATTGATACGTGCCCAAGACGCATTGATAAGCACCGCGACCACGATCGGCCTACCGTCCCAAGCAGAACGTTTGCAAGGGAAAGAGCATATGGCTGATGTCACCATCTCCACCGTCATCGACGCGCCGGTCGAAAAGGTCTGGGCGCGCATCCGCGACTTCAACGGACTGCCGAATTGGCATCCGCGCATGGTCGAAAGCCATATCGAGGACGGCAAGGACGCCACCACGATCGGCTGCGTGCGCAACTTCCAGCTGGCCAGCGGCGCGCGGCTGCGCGAAAAGCTGCTCGATTTCTCCGATGAGAATTTCCTCGTCAGCTATTCGATCCTGGAAACGCCGCAACCGCTCACCAACCACAGGGCTACGCTGCAATTGCGGCGCGTCACCGACGGCGACCGCACCTATGCCGAATGGACCGCCAGCTTCGACGCAGCACCCGAAGAAGCCGACAAGCTGGCCGAGGGCATGGGCGCCAATGTCTTCCAGGGCGGCTTCAACGCCCTGAAGAGCCATTTCGCCGGCCAGGGTTGAGGAGCGGGCCATGGCGCTGGCATTGCAGAGTTTTGCAACGGTGAAAGACGCCAGCGCGGCGCTGAAAGCCGCCGGCACGCGCTATCTCGGCGGTGGCACGCTCGTCTTGCGCGCCGCCAATGAGGGCGACGTTTCGGTCTCCGGCCTTGTCAGGTCGACCGACCCGGCCTTGTCGGTCATCACGGTCTCCGGCGGCACGATCCGCATCGGCGCTTCGGTGACCATGGCGGCGATCGCCCGCCATCCCGAGCTCGGCCAGCTTGCCAAGGCCGCGCGTGCCGTTGGCGGTCCGGCGATCCGCAACATGGCGACCGTCGGCGGCAATCTGTTTGCGCCAAGCCCCTATGGCGATTTCGCAGTCGCCCTGCTGGCGCTGGACGCCATGGTGAGCACCAATGACGGCGAAATGCCGATGGAAGCGTTTCTGGCCAAGCGGGGCGGGAGCCGCGCGATCGTCACCTCGGTCAGCTTCACGCGGCCGGCGCAAGGAAGCTTTCGATTCGTGAAGGTCTCGCGGGTAAAGCCCAAGGGCGTCTCGGTGCTCAGTATCGCCGCTATCCTGGAACAAGCCGGCGACGGCACGATATCCTCGGCGCGCATCGCGCTCGGTTGTATGGCCGACCGGCCGATGCGAGCCAAGACAGCCGAAAAAGCGCTGCTCGGCAGGACACTGGACGCGGACGGCATCGCTTCGGCACTGGCCGCCGCGGGCGACGGCACCGCACCAATCACCGACCCGATCGCCAGCGCCTGGTATCGCGCGCAAGTGCTGCCGGTTCATCTCGGTCGGCTGCTGCTCAGCTAGTCACATTCGGGGCGCGCGCTTGCCCTGCGGGGCAGGCGCGCAAGGAGGAAGAATGGCAAAGGTTCCCGTCCAGTTCACGCTCAACGGTTCTGAGAAGGCCGAATTCGTCGAAAGCGGCACCACGCTGCTCAACGCCTTGCGCGACAAGATCGGCGACACTTCGCCGAAGGGCGGCTGCCATCAAGGCACCTGTGGCGCCTGCTCGGTGATCGTCGACGGTGAGCTCCGGCTGTCCTGTCTGACGCTCGCCGAAACCTGCAACGGCGCTGCCATCACCACCACATCGGGTCTTGCCGAAGGCGGCGTCCTGCATCCGCTGCAGCGCGCCTTTCTCGACGCCTTCGCCACCCAATGCGGCTTCTGCACGCCGGGCATGCTCATGGCGGCCAAGGTGTTGCTCGACCACACGCCCGATCCCAGCCGCGACGATGTCGTCGAAGCGCTGTCGGGCAACATATGCCGCTGTACAGGCTACGAGCCTATCATCCAGGCGGTGCTCACCGCCGCTCGCGCCAACTCGCAGAACGCGGCCTGAGGGAAGCAAGATGGAACTGCGCAAAAGCTATTTTTCGGACGTCCGCAAGGATGACCTCAACGAGATCGGCCAGCCGAGGCCCCGCTCGGATTCGCCCGGCCATGTCACCGGCAAAACCGCCTATTTCGCCGACCGCAACTTTCCCGGCATGCTGCATCTGAAGATGGTGCGCAGCCCGCACCATCATGCCCGCATCCGATCGATCGATACGTCCGAAGCGGAAAAACATCCGGGCGTGGTGAAAATTCTCACCGCCACGGACGTCCCGCACAATGTCTACACCATCCTGATCCTGATCCAGATCGGGCCGGAGGACGAGACGGTTCTGGCCGACGGCAAGGTGCGCTGGAAGGGCGAGGCCGTGGTGGCGGTGCTGGCCGAGACCGAGCGCGCCGCCCAGGAAGCGGCGGCCAAGGTCAAGGTCGACTACGAGGTGCTGCCGGCCGTCTTCGACATGGAGGAAGCGCTGAAGCCCGGCGCGCCTCTCGTCAACGAGTATCACGGCCAGAACTACTATCTCTATGACAGCGGCGAGTGCCGCAAGGTGCGCTTCGGCGATGTCGAGGCGGGCTTTGCCGAGGCCGACTACGTCCTCGAACAAAGCTACCAGTCCTCGCCGATAGAGCATGCGCCGACCGAGACCACCGGCTGTATCGTGGCACCGGAGGGCAATGACCGCTTCACCTGCTATACCAACACGCAGGCGATGTTCTTCACCCTCGACAACACGTCGATCATTTTGCAGATGCCGGGCAGCAAGCTGCATTTCGTCGGCGGCACGGTCGGCGGCGGCTTTGGCGGCAAGGTCGATGTCATCGTCGAACCGATCGCGATCCTCGGCGCCAAGCTAACAGGGCGACCGGTCTGTTTTACCTACAGCCGCGAGGAGGAGATGCAGATCTCGTCACCTCGCGCGGCCGAAAAGGTCGTCATCAAGGACGGCGTGATGAAGGACGGCCGCATCGTCGCGCGCAAAGTCACCGGCTACACCGACGCCGGCGCCTACTCCCGCCATTCGCCCTATGGCGCCCAGAAGGGCGCGGGGCACTATCCCGGCCCCTACACCATCCCCAATGTCTGGATCGACACGTACTGCGTCTACACCAACCGCACCCCCTCCTCCGCCATGCGCGGCTTCGGCGTCACCATCGGTGACTTCGCGCTGGAGGTGCAGATGGACAAGCTGGCGCGGCTGATCGGCATGGATCCGCTCGAATTCCGCTTCATCAACGCCTATCGCGACGGCGATATGAAGGCGCATCGCCAGCCGACCGAAGGGGCGGCTCTCATAGAGTGCATGCAGGAGGCCTCGCGCGCGGCCAACTGGCCCGTGGCTGAGAAATACATGGCAATGTCCTCCTACGCGAAGGGAGCTTGAAATGGCGATCAGGCGTGGACGCGGCGTTGCCGCGATCAATTATCCCACGGGCATGAACCTTGGCGGCGATCCCACCCAGGCGCTGGTGCATTCGACCCCAACCGGCAATTTCATGGTGACCCTATCATCGGTCGATCTCGGCCAGGGCATGAAGCAGATCATGGCGCAGATCTGCGCCGAGACAATCGGCGTGCCGACCGACCGCGTCGTCGTCGACACCGCCGATACCGACACCGGCCCGCACTGCATGGGCACTTTCGCCTCGCGCGGCACGCACCGCGCCGGCAACGCCGTCATCCAGGCGGCGAGGGAAGCCCGCCAGGTGATGCTGGAAGTGGCGGCGGAGGAATTGGAGGTGAACGCCTCCGACCTCGAGACCGACGGCCAGGGCAACATCCTGGTGAAAGGGGCGCCGCAGAAATCGATCTCGATCTTCGACGTCGCTCTGTCGGCGCATTTCAAGCGCGGCCGCTCGATCTCGGGACGCGGCATGTTCCTCATCCCGCGCTCCTATCCGGAGAAGGAGACCGGCGCGATGAAGCCATCGACCTGCTACGCGCATGCCTGCACGGTGGCCGAGGTCGAGGTCGATGACGAGACTGGCGAGGTGACGGTGCTGACAGTGAAGAACGTCTTCGAGATCGGCCGTGCGCTGAACCCCAAAATGGTCGAGCAGCAGCTGGTCGGCGGCTCCTGGATGGGCATCAGCCACGCGCTCTACGAAACGACCGAGCCCTATTATCCCAGCCGTGACCACGGCGGCACCGACTTCAATCAGTATCTGATGCCAGGTCCCGGCGATCTGGCCGAAACCGAGGTCATCGTGCTGGAGCGGCCCTCGGCAGATGGTCCTTACGGCGCCAAGGGGCCCGGCGAAATGTGCGCCAATCCACAGATTCCGGCGGTCGCCAATGCCGTTTTCGACGCTGTCGGCGTGCGCATCGACACGCTACCGATCACGCCGGAACGCATTTTGCGTGCGCTCAAGGCGCAAGCGACGACCTGAGGACCGACATGCCCGAGGTAAACGCCGAAACGGTCGCGACTTCGCCAGAAGCGGTCGCCGAGCGCCTCGCTGCCTCGCATTATCTGGCTGATGAAAGCCTGGCGACGGCCATCTTCCTGGCGATCCGGCTGGGCAAGCCGCTGCTGCTCGAAGGCGCTCCGGGCGTCGGCAAGACGGAAGCGGCCAAGGCAATCGCCGGGCTGCTCGGCCGCGATCTGGTGCGGTTGCAATGCTATGAAGGCATAGACGCCGCGCATGCGCTCTATGAGTGGAACTACCAGCGCCAGCTGCTCGCCATCCGCCATGCCGGCGAGCAAGAAGTCGATATCTACGACGACCGCTTTCTGATCGCCCGCCCGCTGCTGCAGGTCCTGAAGGCGCCGGAGCAGCGCATCCTGCTGGTCGACGAGATCGACCGTTCCGACCACGAATTCGAGGCGCTGCTGTTGGAGTTTCTTTCCGACTTCCAGATCAGCATTCCCGAGCGCGGCACCATCCGCGCCACCGCACAGCCGATCGTCATCCTGACCTCCAACCGCACCCGCGAACTCGCCGAAGCGCTCCGGCGGCGTTGCGTCTATCACTGGATTGGCTATCCCGATGCCGAGCGTGAGGCGGCCATCATCATGCTGCGCGCCGGCGATGTCGCAGAGGCAACGGCACGCGCCGTGGCCACAGCCGTGCAGACCATCCGCGCGCGTCCACTCGCCAAACCGCCCGGCATCGCCGAGGCGGTCGAATGGGCCAATGCCGCGACCATTCTCGAAAAAGGCGGCAGTCCATGGCCGGAAGCCTTCCGCCGCGCCATCGGCGTGCTGATCAAGGACGAGGAGGATCTGTCCTACATCGCGCCCGAGCTCGGCCGGATCGTCGACGAGGTGCTGGCGTGAGCCGCGACGTCATTCAGCAACGCGGGCGGGACAGCGCCCCCCTCTGTCCTGCCGGACATCTCCCCCGCGCCGCAACGCCCTTGCTCAGCTTCGCTCGCCTGCTGCGCCGCTACGGCTTCGCTATTGCCCCGGAACAAGTCTCCCGTTTCATGCAGGCCGTGACCCTGCTGGGGCCGCGCTCGATGGCGGACATCCGTGAGGCGGCCCTGGCCACACTAGCGCCGCCGCCTGACCGCCGCGACGAATTCGAAGCGCATTTCCAGAGCCATTTCTATGGCAACGCGTCAGCTGTGATCGAAGGCGATGCAGACGAGGAAACGCGCATCAAGGATGATGGCGGTGCCGACGACGAACGGATCGAGGCCGAGCAGAAACAGGAAGGCGGCGAGTTGTCTTCCGCCCTGGAGCAGTTGAGCTCGCGCGACTTCCAGCGCGACGACGACAGTCTGACCGCGTTTCGCCGAAAGCTGTCATCGGCCCTGCCCGCCCGATGTTCCTTCCGCACCGTGCGTACCCATTCGCGCGGCAAGCTCGACCTGCGCCGCTCGCTCAGGGAAATCGTCGGCGCAGATGGCGATGTCCCCTCGCCGCTGCTGCGCCGCCGCCAGACCGTGCCGCGCAAACTGCTGCTCTTGATCGATGTCTCCGGCTCGATGAAGCTGCACACCGCCGACTATCTCAAGCTGGCGCATGCCGCCGTCCAGGGCGCGGACCGCGCCGAGATCTTTACCTTCGGCACGCGGCTCACCCGCATCACCTCGGCATTGCGTATCCGCGACCGCGATCAGGCGCTGGCGCGCGCGGCGGCCCAGGTCAACGATTGGGATGGCGGCACCCGCATGGGACCGACCCTGCTGGCATTCCTCTCGGTGCCGCGCTTTTCGTCGTTCACGCGCGGCGCCGCGGTCGTCATTCTCTCCGACGCGCTGGAGCGCGGCGACCATGCCGAACTGGAGATTGCCATGCGCAGGCTTAGCGCCCGCGCCTTCCGGCTGTCGCTGGCGACCCCGCTGGCCGGCGATCCGCGCTTCCAGCCGGCGACAGCGGCGCTGCGCGCCATCCTGCCCGACCTCGACGATCTGGTCGACGGCTCGTCGCTGGCCGGCCTCACCGATTTCATCCTGTCGCTCGCACGCCCCGCCCCGGCGGCCGCGACCATCTGGAAAAGGGTATCGTGATGCAGAAAGCCATCGACGCGCATTTCCACATCTGGCGCCAGAAGGACCAACCATGGCTGGTCGGCCCGATGGTGCCGCGCATCTTCGGCCCTTACGAACCGATCCGCCGCGACTATCCGATCGATGAATTTTTGGCCGACCAAAAAGGTTCGGGCGTCGAAAAAGCCGTCTATGTCCAGACCAATTGGGCCAAGGAGGATTTCGAGAAGGAGGTCGCCTTCCTGCAGAAGACCGCTGACGAGACCGGCTGGCCGCACGCCATCGTCGGCTATGCCGACATGACGGTGGACGATGTCAGGCCGCAGATCGACCGGTTGATGAAATACAGGCTGCTGCGCGGCGTGCGCATGCAACTGCACTGGCACGAGATCCCGGCCTTCCGCTTCGCCGCCTCGGCCGACCAGGTGATCGACCCCAAGGTCCGCGCCAACGTCGCGCGGCTGAAGGATTACGGCCTGTCCTTCGACCTGCAGCTCTTCCCCGCCCAGATGAAGGACGGGCTGACGCTGGTCGGCGAAAACCCGGAGACGAATTTCATCCTGACCCACGCCGGCATGCTGACCGGCATGGAACCGGAAACCACCGAAGCCTGGAAGGCCGGCCTGCGCACACTGTCGGCGGCGCCCAATCTCTACGCCAAGCTGTCTGGCCTCGGCACCTTCGTTCACCGCAACGACCCGGCGCTGATCGCCTACATCATCGACAATGCGATCGATATTCTTGGCAGCGACCATCTGATGTTCGGCTCGAACTTCCCGATCGAGAAGCTCTGGACCGGCCACGCCGAACTGATCAAGGCGCACCGCGATGCGGTGGAGAAGCATGGCACGGCGGCGGAAGCCGACATTTTCTGGAACGCGGCGGAGAAGGTTTACAGGCCGGTGTAGCGCGTCTTTCCTCACTTCACCTCGAACTGTGGATCGACCGGGATCTGCATTGCCGTCACCAGATGGTTGGTCTGTCCCGCCAACCCGATGATCGACACCAGTTCGCCATGCTGTGCGTCTGTCATGCCCTTGGCGCGCGCCGCCGCGGTGTGCGAATGGACGCAATAGGAGCAGCCATTGGCGGTCGACACCGCGATGTAGATCATCTCCTTGGTCAACGGATCGATCGCACTGTCTGCAACCATCACCGCCTTGAGCTGTTCCCAGATACGCTTCAGCGCCGCAGGATCATTGGCCAGCCCGCGCCAGAAATTATTGACGAAATCGGATTTGCGCGTCGCGCGGATGTCGTCGAACACCGCCTTTAAGGCCGGGATTTTCTCCACCTCGGCATCGCTCAGGAGTCTGGTGGTGGCCATGGTGTTTCCTTTCGTTTTTTCAATGCCGAACGTTTGAATCGGACGCTGAACAGCCGCCGCCAATCCATTCACTTCATTCGCCTATTCGCCTTTTGCGACGCAAACAGCACCGCGAGGGTGTGTCGAGATTCAGGTCAGGCCGAGTCGAAAACGACGGGTTCCGAGAACCGGAGCGGAGCGTACTTGAAGTACGTGAGCGCCGGAAGCGCAGGAAGTCGGCGTTTGCAGGCCGGCCTCACCTGAATACCGACACACTCTCTAATGCACCGCCGCATACATAATCTTCTCCTCCGTCGCCTCGGCCGGCGAAAACTCCTCGACGATACGGCCCTGGCGGCAGACCAGGATCCGGTCGGACAGGTTCATGATCTCCGGCAGGTAGGACGAGATGACGACGACGGCCAGACCCTGGTCGGCCAGCCGGTTGATGATCTGGTGGATCTCGGCGATGGCGCCGACATCGACGCCGCGCGTCGGCTCATCGAAGATGACGACGCGCGGCTTCTGCACCAGCCCCTTGCCGATCACCACCTTCTGCTGGTTGCCGCCGGAAAGCTCGACCACGCGCGCATTGTCGTTGATCGCCCTGATGTTCAGCGTCTTGGTCCATTCGGCGGAGAGCGCGCGCATCTCCTGCTGATTGATCACCCAGCCTTTTTCGCGGCCGGCCGCCAGCAGCCCGCCGAACAGGTTCTCGGCAATGCCCATCGTCTCGAAAATACCTTCGCTCTTGCGGTCCTCCGTGACGTAGACGATGCCGTCGGCCACCGCTTCGCTCGGCACGAGATAGCGCACCGGCCTGTCGTCCAGCTCGATCGCCCCGCCGCGCAGGAAATCGCGTTTGTAAATGCCGGACACGATCTTGAACGTCTCGGTGCGGCCGGAGCCGATCAGCCCGAAGACGCCGGTGATCTGGCCTTCGAAGATCGAGAACGAATTGTTGCGCACGACATTGCTCATTGAGATATCCTGCACCGACAGCACTTTCTTGCCCGCCTTGCGCAGCTTGGCCTCGTCGCGCTGGCGATAGATCTGCCCCGATAGCGTGCGCCCGACCATGGCGGCAACGATCCGGTCGCGATCGAAGGCCGACGTGTCGTCGGTGATGACCAACTCGCCATCGCGCAGGATGGTGATGCGGTCGGCAATCAGCAGCGCCTCCTCCAACGCATGGCTGATGAAGACGATGGAGACGCCGCGCGCCTTGAGCCGCCGAATCAGCGCGAAGAAGTGCCGCTTCTCCTCCGGCGTCAACGTCGCGGTCGGCTCGTCGAAGATAATGATCTCGGCATTGTGGTGCACGGCGCGCGCGATCTCGACCATCTGGCGCTTGGCCGCGCCAAGCGTCGCCACCATGGCGTTCGGGTCGACCGGAAAATTCAGCGACTGCAGGAACTGCTGCGCCGAAATGTAGGTGCCGCGCAGCCGGTTGAGGAATTTCTCGGTGCCGAGATAGAGGTTCTGCGCCACCGTCATCGACGGCACCAGGCTGGTCTCCTGGAACACCATTGCGATGCCCGCCTCGAGCGCCGCATGCGGCGAGGCGTAAGCGATCTCGCGTCCCTTGTGGAACATCTTGCCCGAACTGGCGTCGACCACTCCGGCGATGATCTTGGTCAGCGTCGACTTGCCGGCGCCGTTTTCGCCGAGCAGCGCGTGGATCTCGCCCTTGCGCAATTCGAAGCTGACATTCTTGACCGCGGGCACGCCGCGATAATTTTTG
Organism: Mesorhizobium sp. B264B1B; assembly: GCF_020165765.1. Taxonomy (NCBI): domain Bacteria; kingdom Pseudomonadati; phylum Pseudomonadota; class Alphaproteobacteria; order Hyphomicrobiales; family Phyllobacteriaceae; genus Mesorhizobium; species Mesorhizobium sp. B264B1B. The sequence continues at coordinate 93,923 of NZ_JAIUIS010000019.1, read as the reverse complement.
GTGACATTCTCCAGGCGCACGATTGGTTCCATCAAAACCCCCCGGCATCGACAGCCAACACGCAGTCGCCGCCCTTCGAGGCGACGAACAGTTCGCCATCTTTTTCAACCACGCTGCAAATGCCGTGACGTATGCCGTTGGCGCGGCTGTGCAGGCTGAACCGAGGCTGCATCTTCTGGTCGAGCCTGACCACCAGACCGTAGGAGCGGCTCGGCGACCAGGGCTTGTGGATGCCCATCGTGCGGATGCCGCCGCATTGCAGCGGTTCGAGGAAGCTGCGGCTTGAGGCCAGAGCCGGTGCGATCCAATAGGCCGGCGGCACCTGCTCGATCATGTCCTGACGGTAATGCGTCTCCTGCAGCACGAATTCGATCAGCCGGTTGCGCGGCGCAAACAGGGTCAGCCAGGCGCCGCCATCGGCTGCCGGCGACAGCCGCGCGGGATAGCCGGGCAGATGGGTCAACACCGTTGAGCGGCTGCCGCTTGCCGCCTCGAAGCGGATGAGCTGATGGCGCCAGCTCTCGCTCACCAGCACATCCCTGCCGATGGGATGGAGCCCATAGGGAAAGGCGATGGCGCCGGCCACCTTGCGGAAGGTCCCGCCTGCCGCATCCTGCTTCCAAAGCGATCCGGACGTGCCTTTCTTCATCAGGTCGGCCGCCCATTGTGATGGTGCGAATTCGGCCGAACCATTGGCCAGCCACAGAGCGCCGTCACCGGGATAGGCGAGCGCGGTGATGCAGCTGACACCAGCCGGTAGCGAAACATCCCTACCGCCGACCAGGAGCCTGCCGCTTTCCAATCCGACCGTCAGCTCACCCGATGGCGAGAACGCCAGCGCGGTAACGGTGGACGCAAAGGTCTCGACCAACTTGGGCGCGGTACCGGCGGCAATCGAATAGACGGCGTTGCCGCTGGAAGCGAGCAGCTTGTCGCCAGAGATCAGCAGATTGTCCGGCTCGGTCAGTTCGGCAAACGCCGGCGCATCGTCAAGCTGCGTGTTGGGTCGGAAAGCGCCATCCAGCGGCGGGATCGTCACCGCCTTGCCGCGAAATAAATCCAGGATGGGATCGAGGATCATCGCTTTGCTCCCCAATAGGAAGCCGGGCTGGTCCAATTCGGGTCGGCGCCAGCAATCTTGTAGCGGCCGATGCGGTTGTTGAGGATGCCGCCGACGAAGAGATATCCCTTGTGCTCGCGCATCGAGGTGACCATCGGATGCGCGCTGCCGGTAAGGTCGCCCAACGCCTCGACGATGTCGCCCTTCTCCGTGAATTTCACCACGCCGCCGGTGTTGATGTTGGGGAACAGCCATTCGTCCTGCGGCAGCCGGCGTGTCATGCGCTTGCGCATGTCGGGGTGGCGCAGCGAGAGATCAAAACTCGGGGTGCGCATGCCGAGCCACGCCATCCAGTAATTGCCGTCGGAAGCGCGGTTGATGTTGTCGGGGTAGCCCGGCATGTCCCGGATGACGCATTCGGCGGTGCCGGCCTTCGGCCCTTCCAGCCAGTAGCGATGCACGCGGCAGGCCCAGCTCTCGGCGAAGAACAGCGACTTGCCGTCATGCGCCATGCACACGCCGTTGGTGTAGCGGTAGCCGTCGAGCAGCGTCCTGGTCGATCCGTCCTTCGGGTCATAGACCAGAAGACGGCCGGTGGCGCGGTTCTCGATCGAATCCAGCGCCCAGTCATGCGCGTCATAGCGCTTGGTCGAGTCGGTGAAATAGATGCGGCCGTCCGGTGCTATGTCGCAGTCGTTGGGATCGCGCAGCCGTGCGTCGTCGACGACCGATGTCCAGGAGCGCGACGTTTCGGCCGACAGGCGTTTGACCTCACGATCGGGCGAGACGGAATAGAGCCCCATGGCGCCGACACAACTGATCAGATTGCCTGATTTGTCGAAGGCAAGGCCGAGCGGAAAGCCGCCGATATGAGCGAACACTTCCGACTTCACATAGCCCGGCGCGAAGAAGCGGACGATCTCGCCATGGCGCGTGCCGCAATAGAGGTGGTCGTCACGGTCGAGAATGACATCTTCCGGTCCTTCCAGTTCGCCGAGCCCGATATGGTCGGCGCCCGACAGCCTGTCGTCGAGTTCGTAGGATGTGCCGGAGCCGGGCGCCGCCGACTGCGTCTCGCCCATCCTGAGATAGACCGGCGCGACATAGACCTCGTTCAGCACCTTGTGGCGGTTCTTCAGCCAGCGGATGTCGATCGTCACCGCCACCGCCAGCATGATGCCCAGCACCATCTGGTTGGTGCCGGTGCCGTAGCCCAGCCTGATCAGGCCGTTGGTCATGGTCAAAACGATGATGGCGCCCATCAGCCCCTTGATCACCGAGCCGCGCCCGCCTCCGAGGCTGACACCGCCGACCACCGCCGCGGTCAGCGCCATGATCTCGAGGTTGAGGCCGGTGCCCGGCCCTGCTCCGCTCAGCCGGCAAGCTATGAGGAAGCCGCCGATCGAGGCGCAGAAGCCTGAGAAGACATAAGTCATGAACACGGTGCGGCGCACACGGATGCCGGCATTGTGGGCAGAGCGCCGGGAGCCGCCAACCGCCAGCACATGCCAGCCGGGCCGCGAGCGCGTCAGCGCGATATGAGTGACGATGGCGAGGATAATGGCCAACCACACCGAGACCGACAGGCCCCAGAAGGTGCCGTCGCCGATGAAGTCGAGCACATCGGAGGTGGCTTGGGACAGCTGCACATCGGCGGCATAGGTGGTGACCAGGATGTCGAACAGCGCCCGCCCGAAAATGAAGGTCACCAGCGTGGTGAGGAAGGCGCGCAGCCTGAGGTATCCGACGAGATAGCCGTTGACGGCGCCGAAGACGAGGCCGGCGGCAAGCGAAGCGGCCAGCGCCAGCCAGATCGACTGTTCGAGGATGAAGAAGACATAGACGGCCGAAAAGCAGGACAGCGCAAAGATCGAGCCGACCGACAGGTCGATGCCGCCGCCAAGCATCACCACCGTCATGCCGGTGACGACCATCGAGAATTCACCGAGCTGGCGGGTCGATTCCTGCAGCGAGGTCAGTTTGAAGAAGCCCGGAATGATCGAACCGAACACGCCGAGTGTTGCCACCAGTGCCAGGAAGGGAATGGCATTGTCGGTCCAGCGCTTGGTCAGTATCTCGCCGACCAGATGGTCGGGCACGAGATTGTAGCGCCAGGCCTGGAGGCGTTCGCGAAAGGACATCAGGTCACTGCTATTGCGAGAGAAGAGAAAAAGGTGGCCGGGTAATCGCTCCGGAGCAATTCTCAACTTCGCCGCTGCCCCTCATCCGCCTGCCGGCACCTTCTCCCCGTGAAGAACGGGGAGAAGGGATAGGCTCCAGCGTCGACACCCCCCTCTCCCCGTTTTCACGAAGAGAGGGTAAGGTGAGGGGCAGCGCCGAGGTTGGAGATTGTCCACGTACAACCCGGCCGCCATGTTGATATCAGGCGTAAACTCGCGACCTACTTCGCCGCAGCTTCCGCTTGCAGCGCCTTCAGGTCCCAGCAGCTGTCGGGCTTGAGGTCGGCCTTGGTCGTCGCCTTCTCCAGCGTGTAGATGTAGGTGTGCGACGTGCCGGCCGGCTGGCCGCTCTGCAGCAGGAACTTTATGATGGCGTTCATGTCCCCCGACTGCCGGGCAAGGTCGGTCATGACAACCGCGCCATAAGTGCCGTCCTGCAGCTTGTCGCAGTCGGCCGCCTTTTCGCCGCCTCCGGTGGTGACCAGGAAAACCTTGCCCTCGAGCTTGGCATCACGGATCGCGGCCGACGCGCCAGTAGCATCACCATCCCAGAAGTCGATGATCGAGCAGATGTCGGGGTTCTGCTGCAGCATCGTCGTCGTGACATTGCGCGAGGTGGTCGCATCCCAGTTGGAGTCGGGCTTGGCCACGACCTGAAACTCGGGATGCTTTTCCAGTACCTTCATGATGCCGGCGTACTGATAAAGGCTGGAGGAGTTCGCTTGATCGCCCTGCACAAGGCCGATCTTTTTGGACGAGTTCTCGCCGCAGCCCTTGATCGCGGCTTCCGCCTCGAGTTGGCCGAGCCGGTCCCAATCGCTGCCGACAAAGGCATCGGCCGGGAAATTGGCGGGATTGTCGACCAGGATCACGTAGGTGCCGGCTGCCTGCGCCTTCTTCATCAGCTTGGAGTAGGAATTGAGGTCGGGCGCGTGGATGATCAGCACGTCAGGCCTGGTGTCGGAGGAGATGGCATCGGTGATCGCCTGCGCGCCGGCATCGACGACCCAGTTCGGATCGCGCGTCTCGAACGTGCCGCCCCAGGCCTCGACTTCGGTCTTCAGATAGTGCGCCCAGCCCTGCGCCAGGTCGAAGCCCATCGCCAGCGGCACCAGCATGACGCGTTTGCTCTTGAGTGCCTGCGCATAGGCAGCGGGGCCCGGATCGTCGGCAGCGAAGCTCGGCGCCACGAACGCGGTGACCGCAAGCGCCGCCGCGGCGGCCATCAATGTTTTGATCAGTTTCATGTCACATCCTCTGGTTGGTCGTTGTTATTTACGGCCGGCCCCAACCGTCCGCTTTGGTTTAGTCTTCCTGTTTGAGCATGATCTTTTCCGAAAAGTTCCCACTTTTCGGGATCATGCTCTAGATGTCGCCCTGCTGCGCCGTCTGTTCGTCACGCGGATTGATGATGCCGTCGACGATGATGGCACCGAGCAGGATCGCCGCCTTGATCAGGTTTTGGTAGAGCAGCGGAATGTCGATGATGGTCATCGCATTGAGCAGGATGCCGATCAGCGCCGCTCCGACCAGCACGTTTCGCACCCCGCCTCGTCCGCCCGAAAGCCCGATGCCCCCGATCACCGCCACCAGCACGATGTCGTAGAGCAGCGTCGAGTTGACGACGCGGGTGTTGATCGAATGCAGGCTGGCCGCTGTCAGCAGGCCGGCGATCAGCGCCACGAAGGCGGAAAGCACATAGCGCAGCACCAGCATCGGCCGCACTGGAATACCGATGTTGCGCGCGGCGACCGGATTATCGCCGGCGAAATAGATGTAGCGGCCCCATTTGGTGTAGCGCAGGAACAGGAAGAACAGGAAAGCCAGTGCAGCGAAGACGAACACCTCGATGGGAATGTCGAGGAAGCGCAGGCCGCCAAGCAGTTCCACCCAATGGCCCTGCGGCACCGGAACCGCATCCTGCGTGATCAGTTGCGAGCGCACATAGCCGAAGACGAAGGAGCCGGTGGCAAGCGTCACGAAGATCGCCGGCACGTCGGCGTAAGCGACGAGAAAGCCGTTGAGCAGGCCGATGGCGAGCACGCCGGCCAGCACATAGGCGAAGGCGAGCCCGTCAGGCGTTCCTGAATTCATCAATTGCAGATACCAGGCGACCGACATCGCCATGATCGCCACCGCCGAGAGGTCGATGCCACGGCCAATGATGACGACCGCCATGCCCAATGCCAATATGCCCAGTACCGAGACCGAACGAACGATGGCAACGAGATTGTTCGGAGCGATGAAGCCCGGCAGGCCTATGGCCGCGGCAATGAACAGCATCACCGCTATGGCAAAGACAATACCTTCCTGGTTCAGGCTCTTGAAACTCGGCCGACCGATCGCGTTCATTGTCTGTCTTCACCCCGGCGGCCGCGCGGCCGCCCCTGGGAAGAAAGCTAATCGGCTCAACGTCGGTTCGTCAAATGAATCCGCGTTCAAAACACGGACTGCCGACGAGACTCGCGATGTGGACGCATTGATTGCTGATGCTGGCGCAATGCCCGGAAACTTCAGCACTTTTGGCAATTGTTTGCGCCATCCCTGCGTCTTGCGCAAGCACGACACCAAGGCGCAAGGCGAAGATGGAATTTAACCCTGCGGTGGATGGGAAAATTCGATTTCAGTTCCCGGCCATGTGGCCGGAAACCTCGGCGCCGGCGGTCCTCGGCAACACCAGGAAACGGAACGACGCCACCAGCCCGATAACGCCGATCACCAGAAAGGTGACTCGAAAATCGACGAGGTCCAGCGCCGGCTGGGCCCTGGTGATCTGCGACAGGTTGAGGATCGCCGCAGCTATCGCCACACCGAACAGCATTGCCACCTGCTGCAGCATCGAGGACAGCGTCGCCGCCGAGCTGCGCTGCGCCGCGGCGACATCGGCGAAGGCCAGCGTGTTCAGCGCCGTGAACTGCATGGAACGCGACAGGCCGGCGATCAGCATCAGCCCCACCACGAGCGCCTGCGGCGTCTGCGGCGAGATCGCCGCGCAGGCCATGATCGATGCGGACGCAATGACGCCGTTGACGACCATCACCGAACGAAAGCCGAAGTGGCGCAGCATCGGCGTCGTCACCGTCTTCATCCCGAGATTGCCGAGGAAATAGGCCAGGATCATCATGCCGGCATCGACCGGACTCATGCCAAAGCCGACCTGGAACAAAAGCGGCAGCAGGAACGGCGTGGCGTTGATCGCGACGCGGAATATGGTGCCGGCCGCAAGCGTCGAGATGGCGAAGGTCAGCACCTTGAACGAGGACAGGTCGAGCAGCGGATGGGGCGCGCGCCGGAGATGCCGCACCGCCAACCAGCCGATGACGATCCCTGCCGCGACCAGCAGCACCGTCGGCAGCACGCCGTCGTCGGGATGCGCGATACGCTCGAGGCCGCAGAGAAGGCAAGCAAGTCCCGCCGATGTCAGGAAGAAACCCGGCCAGTCGAGTGGCTTGGGATCGGCTTCACGGTCACCGGGGATGAAGCGGGCGACCAGCGCCAGCCCGATCAGCCCAAGCGGGATGTTGATGAAGAAATTCCAGTGCCAGGAGAGATAGGTGGTGATGAAACCGCCAAGCACCGGACCAACGACAGGCGCGAACAGCGCCGGCCAGGTGATGAGCGCGGTTGCGTTGAGCAGTTCCGATTTTGACGCGTTGCGCAGCACCAGGATGCGGCCGACCGGCGTCATCAATGCGCTGCCCAGCCCTTGCGCGGCGCGCGCCGCGACGAACTCGGTGAGATTCTCGGAGAAGCCGCAGGCGAGCGAAGCCAGCGTGAACAGTGCGATCGCCATCAGGAAGATGTTGCGCGCGCCGAACCGGTCGGCGAGCCAGCCCGACAGCGGCACGAACACCGCCATGGTCAGCATATAGATGGTGATGCCGATGCTCATCGCCACCGCCGGCACGCCGAAGGAGGCGCCCATCTGCGGCAGCGACGTCGAGATGATCGTCGAATCCAAGAGCTGCATGAAGAAGGCAATGGCGACGATCAGCGCCACACGCCGCGAACTGCTGGCTGGGTCGGCTAAAACTTCAGTCTCGGGGATGGCAGTCATGACGGACCGCTTTGAACAGCATTTGGCCGGCGACGTCCAGGCAAGGGCCAACAAACTTTCGTGTCGCGGCGCGGCCTGTTATGGATGAACGGGGCGGCCGAGGAACGCGCACGCATGAAGACCGGCCTGGTGGCACAAGGCAACGGCCAGACGGTGATCGAGCCGCGCGTTCATCTAGAGCCTGATCCCTCTTTCCACGGCCATTTCAATGTCTTGCGCGGCTACGTGGCGCCGCTCGATGCGGCGGGCGTGAAGATCGTTGGCGACTATGTCGATAACTACCTGCACGGCCTGCCCTCCGAATTCGGCATCCTCAATCTGTTCGATCCGCGCACCGGCGCGCCGCGCGCCATCCTAGACGCCACCGTTATCACCGACATGCGCACCGGCGCCGTCACCGCGATCGGCGCCAGGCATCTGGCGCGCAGGAATTCGAAGGTGCTTGCCCATATCGGCGCGCGCGGCACGGCCTACTGGAACGTGCGGCTGCTCGACCACCTCTTCGACTTCGACGAGATCCGTGTCCATTCGCGCCGGCCGGAAAGCCGCGACGGCTTTGCCGCCAGGCTCTCCACCGATCTCGGCAAGCCGGTCAAGGCGGTGGCCGATTGGCAAAGTTGCGTCGAGGGCGCCGACATCGTCGTCGAGGCCTCGCGGCTGCCGGAACCGCAGCCGCTGCTGAAGACCGAGTGGATCAAGCGTGGCGCGCTGGTCCTGCCCTACGGCACGATGAGCGCGGTCGAAATACCTGTCGCCGGTCGGCGGCGCATCGGCCGGCTTCGTGCCGCTGCAGAAGGCGGTAACATCGATCCTGGCCGCCATCCGCCACAAGGCCAATCCGGTGATGCTCGATTTCCTGCCCGTCTCCTAGGACCTCGAGGACCATGCCACGCAAACGCCTCTGGCCGTTTCGAAATGCGCCGCCATGATCGCACTGTGGCGCCGGTTGATCGCCTTCGAACTGATGGCGGCCGCCCAGGCCGTCGACCTGCGCGACGGGCAGACGCTGGCGCCGCGCATAGCCGCTATCCATACGGCGATACGCGCGCTGGTGCCGGCGCTGAAGGAGGATCGGCCGCTCGGCATCGAAGCCGAAGCGCTGCATACAGCGCTTGCCAGCGACAGATGGCAGCCGACCTTAGCCCCGACCGACCTTGTCCAGGAACAGGCGTAGCTCGGCCGGGTCCATGTGCACCACATGCCTGTCCTCGGGATAGACGCCGCTGTTGACGTCGGCGACATATTCGGAGAATGCAGCCACCCGCTCCGCCTGCAACCGATCATATTCAGCGGCGAAGTTGCGATAGACCTTGGAGTGTCGTGGCATGTGGCCCCGATTCTGCCCGAGGATATCTTCGGCGAACAGATATTGCGCGTCGCAACCGGTGCCCGCGCCCATCGACAGCATGATCAGCGAGGTACGCTCGGAGATCGCCTTGGCGACCTCGACCGGCACCACTTCGATTTCGGCGCCGATGGCGCCGGCGGCCTCGAGCTGTTTCACCGCTTCGAACACCTGCATGGCGGCGCCGGCGGTCTTGCCTACCGCCTTGAAGCCGCCGGTCCACGTCGCGCGGGATGGAATGAGGCCGACATGGCCGATGACGGGGATGGCATCGTCCGCCATGCGCTTGATGGTGGCGTAGCCCGCGCTGCAATAGACCGCGTCGGCGCCGGCCTTGTAGAGCCGGAAAGCCCAACGCAGGAAATCATCCGATGTGCCGATTTCGTAGAAATTGTCTCCCGGCATGGTGAACAGGCTCGGTGCCGCATCGCGGTATTGCGGGTTGAGCACGAGTTCCGGCGGCACGGAGACGATATCGACCCCTGCCCGCTCGGCAGCTTCCGCTTCGTCCAGGGTCAGCACGCGCAGCATGGTCAGCTGACGCTTGCCTTTCATGGCGCGCAGGTCGGCGACGGTCGGTCTCTTTCGGCTCATTAAACGTTCCTCTTTTGCTTGCCGCGGTGCCGGATCGGTGTGCCGCGCTTCAGATCTCGATCATCACCTTGCCAGCTTCGATCTTCACCGGATAGGTCGCAAGATTGACGCAGACCGGCGCGCCCTTGGCCTGGCCGGTCTTATAGTTGAAGCGGCCATTGTGCTTGGGACATTCGATGATGTCGTCCATCACCAGCCCGTCGGCGAGATGTGCCTTCTCATGCGTGCAGAAACCGTCGGTGGCGAAGAATTCATTGTCCGGGGAGCGATAGATCGCGAAGGTTCGGCCACCGTGGTCGAAGCGGATGACATCCTCTTCCTCGACATCGTCCACCGCACACGCTTCAATCCAATCGACCATCTCTGTCTCCCGCAAGCATTCGCGATCCTTATTCAGCCGCCGCCGACATGTCGAACTCATGGAATTCGCCGCGATAGGGCCTGGCCGTCGGCGGCAGCTCGCGCTTGAGGTAGTAGTCCTCGTATTTCAGCTGCCTGAGCAGGACCGGCCAGACCTCGCGATAGGCATGCCACATCGACGGGTTCGGCACGGGCAGGTCGTGCTTGATCAGCTCATGCAGCCTGGGCAGCGCATGATAGGGCACCATCGGGAACATGTGGTGCTCCACATGATAGTTCATGTTCCAGTAGATGAACCGGCTGATCGGGTTCATGTAGACGGTGCGCGTGTTGAGCCGGTGGTCGACGACATTGTCGGCCAGCCCGATATGCTGCAGCAGGCCGGTGGTCACCATGTGCCAGGTGCCGTAGAGGCGCGGCAACCCAATCAGCACCACCGGTATCCATGACCTGAGGACGACCGCGACAGCGATCGTCGCAATGTACACGGCAACATGCCACCGCGCGGCCGTCACGGCCTTTGCCCATTCCATTTCCGGAACATAGCTCTTTTCCTCGTCGGACAGCTTGCCGAACGCCTGGCGCACGAGCGTCGGCAGCGAGTAGCGGAAATCGAGGATGCCGGTGAAGGCCAACGCCGCCTTCAACAGGTCCGGCGGCCGCATGACGGCGATCTCGGCATCGCGGCCGACGATGATGGTGTCGGTGTGGTGGCGGGCATGGCTCCAGCGCCACTGCACTGGATTGCGCATCAGCATGAAGGAGGCGATGTGGTACACGACATCGTTCATCCAGCGCGTGCGGAAGGCCGTGCCATGGCCGCATTCGTGCCAGCGCGAGTCGCTAGACGAGCCGTAGAGCACGCCGTAGATGAATAGGAACGGCACCACCCACCATGAGCCCCAGAACCATATGATGCCGGCGGCCGAGGCCAGGATCGCAACAATCCAGATGATGGTGTCGCGGATCGCCGGCCCGTCGGAACGCTGCATCAGCTCCTTCATCACCTTGCGGGGGACATCGGTGTGGTACCATTCGGCGGAGGCCAGGCCGGTCTCGATCGCGGCTCTGGTGCTTTCACCGACCAGGCTGTAATCCCGCTTTTTTGCCATCGTCTTCACACGGGCCTCCAAACTTCTCGCACCGCTCGCAATCCGGTCCGCCGGCCGGAGGGCTTGCTTTGAATACATGTCGCGCTCATGCCGGGCCCGCCAGTCTCCGGAAATTGCCGGAAGGCCGAGGATAATCCTGTTCGGGCTGGCGGGCGATCGCCGCAATCCTGGCTTCGGCGCCGGCGATCGCTTCCCTGCCGTCCAGGACCCGGAACACGGCATCGTAGGCGCGGCCTTCGTCATGCTCCAGCCAGATCATCTCGCCGCGTTCGCGCGCGGCGAGATCGCCGAGCACATGATGCGTCGATGGCTCGATGCCCAGCGCATAGTGTCCGGCCTGGAAATTCTGCCATTGATAGGCGCAAGGCAGCTGGTCTTTCCGCGTCACCATTTCGAAGCCGAGGCCGAGCCGGTCGTTGACCACCGCCACTGGTACCTCGCCCTTTCCATCGGCGTCCATTTCATGCTGCCAGACCTGTTCGCTGAACCCCATTCGCGGTTCCGGCACGGTGCGGTAGCCGACCTTCTGCGCCTCATAGCGCTCGCCGGCATGGCCGGCCCACACCACGTCGCGGATTGGCGCGAGGTAGCGTGAGCCCTCGTCAAGCAGGGGATGACTGACATTCACATGGTAGAAATACATATGCGGCGTGCGATTGAAGCCATGGTTCACGACGCGGTCGGACAGCCGGATCTCGTTGCCGCCGACATCCGCCTCGATCCGCCGGATCAGATGCAGATCCTCGCCGAATACCGCCGATTGCTGGACGATGCCTTCGGCCCACAGCACGCAGCGGTCGCCGTCCCACGCCTCACCGTAGCCGGTCAGCCGCGCCGGGATGGTGCCGACACGGCCATGCAGCGAATGGATCACGGTCTTCTTGCCGGGATAGTTGTAGTTCTCGGCCGGCACCTCTTCCCGACCCAGTATATGGTCGAGGCCGCAGGTGACCAGCAAACCGGAAAAGGAGCGCGCCCAGGCCAGCCCCCCTTCCCCCTCATAGTCGTGAAGACCGGGGTTGCGAAAACCGCCCGGCGAGTGCCAGCCGATCGCCTGGCCCTTGAAGTCGCAATCGGCGATGTCGAGCGCGCGGTCGACGAGTGCGGTGAAGCGCAGGCCGGAGCCGGTGCGGAACTCCAGCATGCGGACACCGCGCTCCACCCCGTCGCCGAGCGTCATCAGCCGCACGCCGGCGAACTGCGACAGCATGCCGGAGCGTTCCGAGACCTGCCGGCGCGAGAGCGTCTTGCCGTAAAGCTCTACCATGCCGTCACTGCGCCCTCTTCATCAGAGCCGACAGGTCGGCGCCGGTGATGATGCTTTCCACGGTCAGCAGATCGGTATCGGCGACCGTCTGCTCGGCAACGATCTCGCCGCGGCGCATGACGATGATGCGGTCGGCAACCTCGAACACGTGATGGATGTTGTGGGTGATGAGCAGCACCGAATGGCCGGCCTGACGCATCTCCTTGACGAAGCGCAGCACGCCATGGGTTTCCTCGACGCCGAGATTGTTGGTCGGCTCGTCGAGGATGATCACCTTGGCGGCGAACTGCATGGCCCGCGAAATGGCGATCGACTGGCGCTCGCCGCCCGACAGCGTTGAGACCAGCGCGTCGGCGTCGAGTTTCTTCGAGATGCCGACGCGCTTCAGCAGGGAGGAGGCAGCATCGCGCAGCTTGGCGAGATCGAGCGGCGCAAACACGCCCAACCATTTGAAATTGACCGGTTCGCGGCCGAGGAAGAGGTTGCGCGCGATACTGAGATCCGGCGCCAGCGACGTATCCTGGTGGATGGTCTCGATGCCGAGATCCATCGCGTCGCGCGTCGAGCGGATCGAAACCTTCTGCCCGCGCACATAGATGTCACCGCGATCGACCGGGAAGACGCCGGAGATCGCCTTGATCAGCGTCGATTTGCCGGCGCCATTGTCGCCGAGCAGGGCCACTATCTCGCCTTCTCTCAGCGTCAGCGAGGCATTCTTCAGCGCGCGCACGCTGCCGAAGGATTTTTGCAGGTTCTGCAGCCGAAGCACTTCTTGCATCATAGTCAGCTCCTTGCCGCGTTTTTCTGCAGCAAAGCATGCAGGATGAGCATGGCGAGGATGATCACGCCGACGAAGATGTTGTAGGCGAGGCCGGGCACGCCGACGAGCACGATGCCGTTACGGATGGCGCGCAGCATCAGCGCGCCGACGATGGTGCCCAGGATGGTGCCGCGTCCGCCGGTCAGCGCCGTGCCGCCAACCACCACCATGGCGATCACTTCGAGCTCATAGCCTGTGCCGGCCACCGGCGAAGCGGCCGAAATACGAAAGGCGCTGATCATGCCGGCAAGCCCGGCCAGCACCGAGGTGGCGATGAACAGCCATATCTTGACGGCGTCCGCCGGCACGCCGCGGGCCACTGCCGCGTTGCGGTTGGAACCGATGGCGCTGATCCAGTTGCCGAGCTTGGCATAGCGCAGGACGTAGATTGCCAGCAACGACAGGCCGACGAACCACCACAGCGAGGTGTAGAAGCGGAACGAGCCGATATTGAAGCTGCCGGCAAGCAGCGTCACGAAGAAGCCAGGCTGGTCCCACGACTTCAGCGGGAAACCCTGCGTGATGTAGAGGGCCGCGCCGCGCACGATCAGCAGCATGGACAGGGTCACCAGGAATGACGAGATGCCGATCTTGGTGACGATCACCCCATTGATCGCCCCAATCGCGATGCACAGTAAAAGTCCAGCCAGAAGGGCGACGCCGATATCCACCCCGCCGTTCTGCACCAGAAGCATCACGACCACTGGCGCCAGGCCGAATACGGCACCGACCGACAGGTCGAACTCGCCGGCCGTCAGAAGCAGCGTCATGCCGAGCGCGATGATGCCGAGCTCGGGCAGGAACGCCATCATGTTGGAGATGTTGAGCGGCGACAGGAAATTGCCGTCCGCGATCGCGAATACCACGAGAAGGACGACGAGGATGATGAACGAGGAAAATTGCGGCGAGCGCATCAGCCTCGACCTGCTCCTGGCGCTTGCTGCGCCCTCTTCCGCGGTGACTGCCATGACGTTCTGAACCATGCTGTTTGCAGGCGCCCGCCGCCGGCGCGGCGGGCGTCCATTTTCACTTCTTGTCGTAGAGTTTGAGGATCGGCTCGACGCTCGACGCGTCGTAGAGACCGAAAGTGTGGATGTCGTAGCCGATTGGCTCGCCCGAGGCGGCAAGCCCGAGCAGTGCTACCGGCATGAAGCCCTGCGCCGATGGGTACTGCCAGGCCGCAGCGTTGACGAAACCGTCCTGGACGGCTTGCGCCGTCTCCTTCGAATTGCCCCAGCCGACGACCGGGATTTTGCCTGCCGGCACGCCGGCGCCGTCGAAGACCCGCTTGACGCTGGCCGCCACGGAATCGCCGAGCGCGATGATCGCCGGCGGATTGTTGGCAACCATATAGTCGGTCATCTTGGCGATGATGCCGGCCGGATCGGTGCCGCAATCGACCACGTCATATTTGATGCCGAGCGGATCGAAGACGCTGGCGATGCCTTCGGTCTCGAGCTGCTGGTAGCTTGCGCCGGGGACTTCGACCGGCAGAAAGACCTTGTCACCCTGCTTCACCATTTTGTGGTCGACAAGATACTTTGCCCAGATCGTGCCGGCCTCCTTCAGGTCGGCGCCGACATAGGCCTGCCGCCCCGTCGCCGGATCGTCGGTGTTGAAGAACACGATCGGGATGCCGGCGGCCTTCGCCGCCTTGACCTCCTCGGTCCACAGGCCAGGCTGCGCCGAGGTGGTGGCGATGCCATCGGGCTTGGCGGCAAGCGCGGAATTGAAGGCTTCCTTCTGCGCCGCCATGTCGCCGCCGCTGAAGGAGATCTTGCAGGTCACCTTGAGCTGGTCGCAGGCCTTTGTGGCGCCGGCGTTCCAGTCGATCCAGAACGCATCCGACGGGCCGCCATGCGACAGTAGATAAAAGGTCTTCTGGCCGTCCTGTGCCTGCGCGGCCGACCCGAACGCGATGCCGGCAAGCACAGTCGCGGCGGCCGCCAATTTCAATGCAAATTTCAACATTGCTTTCCTCCTTGTTTGGAGCCGTGCCGCCATGCACAGGCGGCGCGGCCGGCCGTCACAGGCCGTTGGCGCGGAACTTCCCGTCGAGGAATGTCTTGGCGCGCGGCACGTCGTCTTCCGACAGGTGCTCGATGATGACCGGAATGTTCGGGTGCTTCTCGGCAAGCCGCTGAAGATAAAGGTCGTAGTTGAGCGAGCCGAGGCCGGGCGCCGGCAGTTCGATCTCGCCGACGCCGCGGAAGGTGTGGCTTTCCATGGCATCCTCATCGCCGATGTCGGCGTGCTTTTCCGACTTGTCGCTGCCCGAGCGCTTGACGTCCTTGGCATGCGCTATCTTGATTTTGTCCGTCAACGTGTCGAACACCTGGTTCAGGATCTGGTCCATCCTGTCGATGTTGTGCGTCTCGAAGTAGTTGGTCGGGTCCATCAAGAGGCCCAGGCCGGGATGGTCGACCTGCGCGAACATCTTGACCGTTTCCTCGACCGAGCCGACGACGTTGTTGACATAGGTTTCGAGCAGGAAGACCGCGCCATGGTCATAGGCGGTTTGCGCAAGATCAGCGATCACCTTGCGGCATTCCTCGAACCCCTCCTCGGTCTTGTTCTTGGGGTGGTGCACCCAGTCGGATTCGGTGTTGTAGGTGCCGGTTTCCGAGATCACGTAGGGCGAGCCGAAATGGCGGGCGTTGCGGATGATTTCCTTGAGGTAGCCGACGCGCTTGTCGCGCTCTGCCTTGTCGGGATGGATGATGTTGGTGTAGCCCGACACGCAGCAGACCGGCAGGTTGTGGTCGCGGAAGACATCGCGCACGGTCTTGGCCTTGTCTTTGGTGATCTGCCCGGCCGACAGGTCGATATCCCTGAAATGCAGATCGAGCTGCACCGTGTTGAAACCGAGCCCGCGGATCTTCTTCGCCGTCTCTTCGAGGCCGTACGGGAAATAGCCCGTGAAAATACCTGCCTGCATCATGGTGTGAATTCCTCCCTGTAAGCGATTCAGTTACCAGTGATTTCAATTGATCGGGTTTGTCGAGATTTCGGAAAGCTTGACCGTGCGGCCCGAAGCGATCGAGCGGTAACCCGCCTCTACCAGCGCCATGGTCTTGACGTTGTCGGCGACGGAAAGCGCCGGTGGCGTGCCTGTCTTCACCGCGTGCTGGAGTTGTTCCATCACGCCGATGAAAGCATGCGGGAACCACATCGTGTCCCAGCTTGGGCTCACCCACTCGCCATCCGTCGTCTCGGCCGAGGCATAGGTGAGCGTGGAGGCCGCACCGGTCGGCCAGCCGATCGTGCCCTTGGCGACGCCCTTGGTGCCGTCGACGCGCCAGTTGATGTGCTGGTCGTCCTTGTAGCCTTCCTGGCGTGGGCCGGACCAGACATCCTCGAGCGACACGGCAAGCACGCCGGACGGGAAGCGCAGCGTCGAGACGGTGATGCCGTCGGTGTGTTCGAAAGTCGTGCGCGGATCCTTGCGCGTCAGCGTGGTGATCTCATCGGGATCGCCGAACAGGAAACGCAGCACGTCGAGATGATGCACGCTCATATTGGCAAGCGTCAGCCGGTCGTACTCCTCGAGGAAGCCTTGCCAGTGCGGGATCGCATGCATGTCGATCTGCGCGAAGACGACGTCGCCGAGCGCGCCGCTGTCGATGATCTGCTTCAGCACGCGCATCGACTGGTCGTAGCGCATGTTCTGGTTGACCGAGAGGATCTTGCCAGCCTTCGCCGCCTCGTCGCGCAGCTTCACCGCTTCCTCGACCGACAGCGCCAGCGGCTTCTGCGCCAGGATCGCCTTGATGTGCTTCTGCTCCAGCGCGTGGCGGATCAGCGCCGGCTGCTGGTCCGGTGGGAAAGCCAGGTCGATGATCTCGACTTGCGGATCCTCGATCAGTCGTTCCGGCGTGTCGTGGACGGTCGGAATGCCCCAGCGCGTGGCGACCTTCTGCGCATTCGCCCTTGTGCGCGAAGCGATCGCCACGACAGGAAAGCCTGCTTCCTTATAGGCCGCGAGATGGCATTCGGCCATGATCATGCCGGCGCCGACGCAGCCGATCTTGAATTCCCTGGTGCGAACCTTCACGTCCGGCTCGAAGCCTTTGCCTGCCATCTCTTCCTCCCAGAATCTGTCTTCGCGGCCGTCGTCATCTCGCCAACGCGCTTCCAGATGCTAGCAACCGGAGCCGCGGCATGCGGATCGGATCAGGCATTGGAATTCCTCCCTCAGGGCCAATGTTTCCTCCACAGCCCATGAGGGATATTGACGGCAGTCACGGAAGGCTGTCAACATCATAAATAATCAAAACACCTCATAACATCGCAACAAGGCAGGGAAATGCGTCATACGGAGATCCATCTAGCGCTCATGATGCCTCGATTTGATGGGAAATCTATTTTCCCATGCCGACGCGATCCTGCCGGGCGATCTGATTTAGCCTGGCTGCTTGCGCATCGGCCAAGGCCGGATACATCATTTCCCATCAGAATCGCGGATGGCGAAGAGCAGTCGCCACCCGGCCGGCGGTCGGCATTGCGTGATCCTGATGCATTGAGGAGATGAAAGACGGTGCGTTCCACCCTGACTGACATAGCCCGGGAAGCCGGCGTTTCCGCCGCCACCGTCGACCGTGTTCTCAACAACCGTCCGGGGGTGCGGGCGCGCACGCGCGAAATCGTGCTCGAAATGGCGCAGCGTCTTGGCTACATCGCCGAAGGCGCGAACGGGGCACCTCTCAAGCCCTTGTCCGGCGATGTCATCCGGCTCGACTTCGCGCTGCCGGCCGGCACCAATTCCTTCATCAAGATGCTGCATCGCCACATCGAAACCCAAGCTTTGGCGCGGCCGGATCTCGATGTCCATATCGCCACCATAGAGGGCTTCAATCCCGACCGGCTCGCACGCCTTTTGCAGGATCTGCGCGGCCAGACGCAGGGCGTTGGCGTCATCGCGCTCGACCATCCAACGGTGCGCGAGGCGATCCGCTCGCTGTCGGCCAACGACGTCAAGGTGGTGACCATCGCCTCCGACATTCTGCATGTGCCAAGGGTCGCGTATATCGGCATCGACAACCGCGCCGCCGGGCGCCTGGCCGGCTATCTGCTCAACCGTTTCATGGGCTCGGAACGTCCTGGCAAGGTGGCGCTGTTCGCCGGCTCGCTCTCCTATCGCGGCCATGAGGAACGCGAGATGGGATTCCGGCACATATTGGCCGAGGAATCGCCCAATCTGGAGATTGTCGAAATGCGCGAGATGCTTGACGACCGCGAAAAGGCCTATTCGGAGGCATCAGCCCTTCTGGAGCGGCACCCCGACCTGGCCGCGATCTACAATGTCGGCGCGGGCAACACCGGCATTGCCCGCGCGCTCAAGGAGCGCGGCCGTGCGATATCGATGGTTTTCCTCGGCCATGAGGTAACCGAAGGCACCAAGGAGCTTCTGCTCGACGGCACGCTCGACGCGGTCATCGACCAGAACCCGCGCGTCGAAGCGCGCGAAGCGCTCAACACCTTGACCCATGCGGTCCGGAGACTGCCTTACGAATTGCACCAGCCGAGGCTCCAGGTGATCTTCAAGGAGAACATCCCGGAGATCTAACACTCTCTGAAATGGAGCGGCGCCGGAACCCCTGCCCGTTCAGCACGCCCGCTACTGGACGGCCGCGACTTCCGCGCCGGCCGCGTCGACAAAGCTCTTGTCGATCCATTTGCCGTAGTCGATCGAGCCCTTCAAAAGCCCGGCACCGGCCATGAATTTCTCTTCGCCCTTGAGCGCCTCGATCGCATCGTCGGGCAGCCTCGGATCCTGGTGGAAGACGCCGTCGGCATAGGTCTTGCGTACCGATTTCTCCGACGACTTGGTCGCCTCGACGAATGTCTTGATCGTCTCGTCGGGATGGGCATCGGCCCAGCGCGAAATCTCGATGTCGACCTTCAGCAGCCGCTTGACCAGGTCGGGATATTTCGCCGCGAAGGCACCGTTGACCGAAATAACGTTCGGCACGTTCCATTCCGGATGGGTGCTGGTGTCGAAGAGCACCCGTGCCTCGCCGGTGTCGACCAGCTTGGCCGCGGTCGAATCCGTTTCGACGAGGGCGTCGATGTCGCCGCGCAGCAGTGCCGGGCCGGATGCCTCGAAAGGCAGGTTCAATCCCTCGACATCACCGGTCGTCAGGCC
Source organism: Mesorhizobium sp. B264B1B (assembly GCF_020165765.1). Taxonomy (NCBI): domain Bacteria; kingdom Pseudomonadati; phylum Pseudomonadota; class Alphaproteobacteria; order Hyphomicrobiales; family Phyllobacteriaceae; genus Mesorhizobium; species Mesorhizobium sp. B264B1B. The sequence goes on along the minus strand of NZ_JAIUIS010000019.1, from coordinate 74,983 downwards.
GACGCTGTTCAGCGCCTTGCTGAAATTCGAGTGCCGCACCGTACCGGTGAGATAGGCGACCTTCTTGCCTTTGAGGTCCTGCAGCGTCTTCAGTGGAGAGTCGGATTTGACCACGATATACGAGCCGCCCGACCGCACATAGCTCGACAGGCCAATCAGCTTGACATCGGCGCCGGAGGCGGCGACGCGCAACGCGGGATTGTTGCCGGTATAGGTGAATTCGATGGCGCCTGTCGCAAGCGCCGTCGTCGCCTCGGAGCCGCCATTGAAGGTGACAAGTTCGACCTTGATGCCGTCCTTGGCGAACTCCTTTTCCCACCAGCCGTCCTTCTGTGCGAGGACGAATTTGAGGTGCCCCGGCGCGGTGCTGCCGATGCGGATGAATTCGGGCTTGTCCTGCGCGAAGGCGGGCATGCCGCCAAGGCCGATGACGACGGCAATGGCGCCCTTCAGGAACAGCCGGCGAAATCCGTCGAATGCAATGTTGGACATGAGGAAAATCCTTGCTGATTGGAATGAGTGAACGGCTCAGATGAGCGAGGACTCGGACTGGCCTTTCCAGGCGGTCGCCCAGCGCTCGAACCAGACGAGCAAATAGTTGACGGTGAGCCCGATGACGGTCAGCGTCAGGATGCCGGCATACATGTCCGCCGTTTCCATCATCAACTGCGAGTTCTGAATAAGGAAACCGAGGCCGGATTTGGCCGCCAGCATCTCGGCGCCGATCACCGCGAACAGCGACGACTTCACCGCCAGCCTTGCGCCGGCGACAACAGAGGGGATGCTGGCCGGCAGGATAACCTTCCGGAACAGGTCGAAGTCGGACGTACCCATCGAGCGCGCCGCCTTGATCAGCAGCGGATCGACCGACTTGACGCCGCTGATCGTGTTGACCAGCAGAAAGAAGACCGAGGAGTAGAAGGTGATCGCCACCTTCGATTCCTCGCCGATGCCGAGCAAAAGGATGAACACCGGAAGCAGCGCGAATTGCGAGGTGTTGCGCAGCGTCTGCACAAGCAGGTCAGAGACCTTCTCGAACAGCGAGTAGCGCCCCATCAGCAGGCCGAGCGGAATGGCCACCACCACGCCGAAAGCGAAGCCGATCGCAGCGCGCTGCAGGCTGATGCCGATATGTTCGACCAGAACGCCCGAGGCGAGCAGGTTCCACCAAGCGACCAGCACCTCGCTCAGCGGCGGAAAGAAGATGCGGTTCAGCCAGCCGAGCCGTGGCGCGATTTCCCACACGAGAAAGAACAGGCCGAGCAGCGGCAAGCCGTAAAGGAAAGTCCCGTGGCTCGTCCCTTTGCGCCGGACCTTGGCACTGTGGGCGGTGATGGCCGGGACTCTTGCGGCGGCCGCCGTCTCGCCGGCGCCGGCAAACAGATGAAGAGCGCCGGCAGGGCCGAACTTTTCGGTAAGATAAGCCATGGCTCTACCTCCTCAATGACTGAAGGCTGGCGACAGCGTCCAGTCCTTTTGCGCCTTGTTGACCTCATCGCGCAGCGCGTCCCAGACGCGGCCGCGATATCCGTTGAATCCGGCGCTGGCGCGGATGTCCCCGTCGCGCGGCCGTGGCAGGTCGATGTCTATGATCTCCTTCACCGCGCCCGGCCGCGCCGTCATCACCACCACGCGGTCAGCGAGGAAGATTGCCTCGTCGATCGAATGGGTAACGAAGATCACTGTTGTCTTGATCTTGCCCCAGATCCGCAGCAACTCGCCCTGCAGGAGCTCGCGCGTCTGCTGGTCGAGTGCGGCGAAGGGTTCATCCATCAAAAGCACTTCCGGGTTGCTCGCCAAGGCGCGGGCGATCGCCACGCGCTGCTGCATGCCCCCGGAGAGCTGGTTGGGGAAACGGTCCTCGAAACCGGCAAGACCGAACAACGACAACAAATGGCGCGCCGTCACCGTGCGCTCGGCCTTGGCGACGCCACGCACCTCCAGCGCGTATTCGATGTTGGCCAGCGCCGTGCGCCAGGGAAACAGCGCATATTGTTGGAAGACATAGCCGGTCTTGGGATCCGGCCTGGTGATGCGCCGGCCGTCGAGCTGGACATCGCCGCCGCTCGCCTGCGTCAGCCCGCCGATGATGTCGAGCAGCACAGATTTGCCCGAGCCGCTCGGGCCGACCAAAGTGATGAACTCGCCTTTGCGGATCGAAAGATCGACGCCGTCGAGCACGGTGACGCGGTCGGTCTCCTCGCCGTCGACGGTGACGAACTGCCCCGGCTTGAGCAGAAAGGTCTTCTTGATATCGCTGACGACGATGCGGTCCATGTCCTGTCGCTTCCTATTGCGCCACGCGGATGCGGTGCGTCGGGTCGAATTCAGAGCCGCCGGCCTTGCCGCGCTTCCAGCCGAGCGCGCGGGCGTAGCCGCCGAACAGTTGACGTGCCTCGACCTGCGCTTCCGTGATGCCGGTCGGCCCCTCGGCGAACTCGGCCACGTAAAGCGCGTCGGTCGGGCAGTAGATTTCACAGAGAAAGCAGGTCTGGCAGTCGTCCTGACGGGCGATCACAGGCGCGCCGTCCTTGGTAGCGTCGAACACATTGGTCGGGCACACCTTGACGCAGATGTCGCATTCGACGCAGCGCGCGGCCGAGACGATCTCGATCATGACGCCAGCTCCGCCAGGCGCTCCGGCGCCCCGGCAATGCGGAAGTCGTCGACGCCGGTGATGACCAGCCGATGCGCGAGGGCCGGGTTCTTGCCCTGCAGATCGGTGCGCCGATGCATGCCGCGGCTTTCTGTCCGATGCAGCGCGGCCGCCACCGACCAGCGCCCCGCGGCGGCGATCGACGCCGCCTCGCGCGCGCGGACCCGGTCCACCCCTTCGCCCCGCAGATGGTCGCGCACGTCGCGCCAGACACTCTCCAGCCGCCCCCGGCTTTTCTCCAAGCTCTCGCCGTTGCGGAAGAAATTTTTGTCGAGCGGCGTCACCTCGTTGCGCACCGCCTCGATGACCTCGCCTGCAGCGATGTCGGCACGCGGCGAGGCCGCCGGGCGCAGGCCGGCCTGACCGAGTGGTTCGACGGTGTCGCGGAACGCCCTGCCGCCGCGACGCTTCGAATGGGTCGAGGCGCCCTTGCCCGCCCACCAGCCGCTGGCCAGCGCCCAGGAGGAATTGACGGCGCCGCCGCCCGATACCGCTCCGGTCATGATCTCGCGGCTGGCGGCGTCGCCTGCGACATAGAGGCCGGGCACGCCGGTGGCGCAGTCGTCGGAGACGATGTCGATGCCGCCGGTACCGCGTACCGTGCCTTCGGCGCGCAGGGTGATGCGGAACAGCTCGGTGAATGGATCGACACCGGCGCGGTCATAAGGCACGAAGCAGTTCGGCTGCCCTTGGCGCAACCAGCCTTGCAGCGCCGGCTCCGCCTGATCGAGCCGCGCATAGACCGGTCCCCCGATCAATGCGCGCGCCACCTCGTCCTCGCGGTCGCCGATGCCGTTGCGCAGCGGCTCACCGGCAGGGCCCAGGATCGGCGATCCATCCTCGCGATGGAATGAGGCCCAGCGGAACGGCAGCCCCTTGTTCAGCGAAGACCCAAAGGGCGCCAACGTGTATTTGCCGGTAAACTCCATGCCCGACAGGCTGGCACCGGCCTCCGCCGCCATCAGATAGCCGTCGCCGGTCAGTCCAGTCCCGCCGAGGATGCGCTCACGGAAAGCGCAGCCGCCGGTCGCCAGCACCACTGCGTTGGCGTCGACGCGCCAGTCCTGGCCGGCCTGCCGGCCGATACCGGCCGCGCCTACGACGGCATCGCCATCCGACAGGAGTTCCAGCGCCGGATGATGGTCGAGCACGGTAACGCCAGCCAGAAGCACACGGCGGCGCATGAAGCGCATGTAGTCGGGCCCGCGCAGATTGGCGATGTAGAGCCGGCCGTCATCCTCGCTCGGGAACGGATAGCCCCACTCGGAAAGCCTGAGCAGGTTGCGATAGGCCGTGTCGACGCAGCGCAGCATCCAGCGCTGGTCCGCAAGCTCGCCGGTGCGCTGCCAGCGTCGCTCGACCACCGCATGCCTGTTGTCGCCCGGCGGTACGCACCAGGTACCCGTATTGGACGGCGCGGTGGCGCCGCTGGTGCCGAGATAGCCCTTGTCGGCCAGCACCACCTGCGCGCCGCTTTCGGCAGCGGCGACCGCCGCCCAGGCTGCGGACGGGCCTCCGCCCAGCACGAGCACGTCGGTCTGGAGTTGCAGCCTGTCGGACGCGGATCTTTGAGGCATGGACATGGATGCTCTGCGAAGGAGTGCGAGGCGCTAAGCAGCGCGCGCAGCGCCCGAGAACCACGCCGGCTCATTGCCGGCGCTCCATTTGATGTTGCAGCCGATCGACGGCACCTGGCCGGCGGCGGGCCTGCCGCCCTCCAGCACCGCGTCGACCGCCGCGCGCAGGTCGTTACCCGTCACCGCCTTGCCATTGCCCGGCCGCGCATCGTCGAACTGGCCATGATAGGCAAGCCGCCGGTCGGCGCCGAACAGGAAGAAGTCGGGTGTACAGGCCGCGCCATAGGCTTTCGCCGTCTGCTGCGAGGCATCCTTGAGATAGGGGAAGGAATAGCCGAATTTCTCCACTTCCTCGCCGATGCGGGCCAGCGTCTCTTCGGGATGCGCCTCATGGTCGTTGGCATTGATGGCCACCACTTGCAGCCCCTTGCCCGCATATTCCCTGGCAAAAGCGGCAAGCTGCTCGCGGATCAGCACGACGAAAGGGCAGCGGTTGGAGATGAAGGCGACGAGCAAGGCAGGCTTTGCATCGAAATCGCCGAGCCGGTGCAGCACGCCTTGTGCGTCGGGCAGCAGGAAATCGGCCGCTTTGGTGCCAAGCTCGATCGAGTTGGATTCTGTCTTCGGCATCGATGCGCTCCCTTCTTGCTGCCGCTCAGATGGACCATGCCGTGCAGCGCCGGACGAAGTTAGTCTATGAATTTAGTAGAATTATAGGCTAGACAACCCGCCTCCGGTCAACCGCGCCGCTTGGAATATCGTGCCAATGTTTCGGGCCGGGCGAAAAGTTTGTTCGAACGGAAGGCCGTTTTGAAAGAAATGAGATTTGGCGGGGAGCGAAGCGCCAACTGCCTTCGTCGTCCGCGTCGAGCTTGGTCAGGAAACGGTTTCCTTGCGGACAATTGCCCTGTCATCCCCGCCGACGCGTATCGCGATCCGCTCGCCGGAAACAATGCCGTCAATCTCGCAGACCACCAGCGGCATGCTGATCCCGTAGAGAAATTCCGCGACGATGGCGCCCACTGCCAGGATCGGGTCAGGCCGTTCCAGGAGGATGCCGGCCGGCGCCGTGCCCCTGCGGATTGCCTCGGCCAGCACCGAGGATGAGGACGAGGAGCCGCGCCCGCTCGGCATGATCAGGATTTTCCCGGCGACGTTCTGGCCGAGGCCAGGATGCGAGTGATCCATTATGTCGCCTGTCGTGGCATCAACGCCGCCCCAGAAGCTCAGCGGTTTCGAGAATACCAACGCCCGGCCCTCGGCACTCCCGGCCAGTTGGAAGGTGCCGGATCGCTGGACGACGCCCGGTTCCACCGGCGCGGTCATGACGCGCCCCGCACGACATGCCCCACCGCGGCGGAGCGGATGCAATCCGCCATATCCGCAAACGCAACCGTCACGCCGATATTGCCCGGAGCGTAATGCGCCCATTTGCCGGAATTGGTCATCACCACGCCGTCGAGCCGTTCCAGAATCGCAGTGACATAGGTGCAGGTGTCGGCGACGGGGATCAGGCCGAACGCCTGTGTGCCATCAAGCGCGCCCTCCTCCTGCAATCGCGTCAGCGTCGCGCGACCGGTGTTGACATAGATCGGGATGCCCCTGCCCGGCGCGATGGCACGCAGCAAGGGCAGCAGGCGCATCCATTCCGCATGCGAGAAATGCGGAGTGCCCAGCGACACGGCCGCCAGCGGCGCCCCGTCGGGTACGCGCGACAGCCTGGCCAGTGCATGATCGATATCGGCGCGCGTGATGCGGATCGTCTCTTCCGGCGCTTGACCATGGAACGCCTCGTCGAGCGTTCCCGCTTCCGGCGTGATGCCGACCGCATGGAACAGCGCCACGGCGCCGGTAGTCGCTGCTGCCGCGCCCAGCGCCTTCAGCTGGTCTTCGTCGCGCGGCCGTGGCAGACCTGTGACAACCGGAACGCGATCGCCGCTGGCTTGCCCGATGATCAGTCCGACGCCGACGAACAGGGCGTCGCTCGGCTCTGGCTCAGCAAAGTTCAGCTCGAACAGGATGCGGCCGCGCCGGTTCTCGCTCAGATGCAGGCCCCAGGCCGGCGCGCGGCCCGTCATGGCGCAGCACAGGTCGATGAAATCGCCATAGCGGTTGGTGCGCGCGCCGATCACCGAATTTGCAAACACGATGGCATTGGATTCGCCCCAGGCGATCTGCTGCCCGAAACCTGGCCGGAACCGCGTCTGGTAGGGCGCGCAGGTGAAGGTCGCCTGGCAGCCGAGCTCGATATGCGCCTTCATCAGCCGCCGCGCCGGCGCTTCCTCCGCCGCCGGCATCTTCACCATGCCGGGATGGATGAGATCGAATGAGCCGACATTGAGCGTCGTCGGCACCTGCACGCGGCCGCCGCCCTCGACCAGCCGTTCGACGAAATCGAGCCCTGCCGTGCCATGGTAGAGGCAGCCATCGATATGGGCGCCGGCAATGTCGAGGAGGCTGTCCGCTCCGACGGCTTTGGAGAAGGCGACGAGGATCTTCATGGCCGCGGCCGCCGACGGCCCTTGCTCGCCGTCGAGCATGGATTGGTCCTCGGCAGTCAATTCCAACGTCATTGCCGCTCTGGCCCCTACTCGATCTTATGGCGCGAAGGAACGCCAGCAGTTCAGTGAACTACCCCGCAGGGATCAACACCGTGCTCTGCGGCGACCAGCGTAGTACGACATGCTGACCTTCCGCCAGCCTGTCAGCGCCGGTGTTCTGGACGATGACCTTCAGCGTCTGGCCGGCACGCTCGACAAAGTAGGTGCTGTTGTTGCCGGCGAAGATGCGTTTGGAAACCTGGCCCTTCAGTATGTTGGCATCGCCCTCCGAAGTTCCGGCATCAAGGGCAATCCGAATACGCTCCGGACGCACGGCGCAGCTTGCCTTTGCGCCGGCGGCAAGCCTGGCGCCGGCCCCGGCGGCGATCGTCGTGCCGTCCGCTAAGCGGATGCCGTTGCCGGTGGTATCGCCGCGAAAGATGTTGGCATCCCCGAGGAAGATGGCGGCGAATTCGCTTTTCGGCCTGTCGTAGATCTCCTCCGGCGGCCCTTCCTGCACCAGCCGGCCATCGCGCAAGATACCGATGCGGTCGCTCATCGTCAGCGCCTCTTCCTGGTCGTGGGTGACGAAAATGGTTGTGATGCCGATCTCGCGCTGGATGCGCTTGAGCTCGATTTGCATGTCGACGCGCAGCGCCTTGTCGAGGGCGCCGAGCGGCTCGTCGAGCAAAAGCACGCGTGGCTTGGTGACGATGGCGCGCGCCAGCGCGACCCGCTGGCGCTGGCCGCCGGAGAGCTGATGCGGCTTGCGACCGCCGAGCGAGCCGAGCTGAACGAGGTCGAGCGCGCGTTGCACCTCGGTGGCAATCGCCGCCTTGGCCTCGCCGCGCACCGACAGGCCGAAGGCGACATTGTCGGCGACGCTCATATTGGGGAACAGCGCGTAGTTCTGGAACACCATGCCGATGCGCCGCTTCTCGACCGGTACCCGCTCGACGCTCTCGCCGCCGATGGCGATGCGGCCGCTGTCGGGAAAATCGAAGCCGGCGATTTGCCTGAGCAGCGTGGTCTTGCCGCTGCCTGATGGCCCAAGCAGCGCGTAGAAGCCGCCATCGACGAAATCGATCGAGACGTCGTCCAACGCCTTGTGCGCGCCGAAGCTGCGCGAGACGTTTGATACCTGGACGCCCGCCATTATTTCTCTCCGCCGAATTTGAAGAAGCGCGCTGTGAGCAGCATCAGCGCCATCGACACCACGATGATGATGGTGGAGACCGCGTTGATCTCGGGCGTGAAACCCTTGCGGATCGCGGCGTAGATCTCGACCGGCAGCGTCGTCTGCCCCGGCGTCGCCAGGAAGTAGGACACCACGAACTGGTCGAACGACACGGCGAACGCAAACAAGCCGCCCGCGATCACACCCGGCATGATCCACGGCAGCGTAACCCGGTTCGTCACCTGCCACTGATTCGCCCCGAGCGAGCGTGCCGCCTCTTCCAGCTCCGGCGCGAAGGTTTGCAGCCGGGCCGAGACGACGACGATGACATAGGGCAGCGCCAGCGCGACATGGCCGAGCAGGATGGCGAACAGGCCGCGTCCAATGCCGATGCCGAAGAAGAAGATCAGCATCGCCGTGCCGGTGATCAGCCAGGGAATGGCGATCGGTGGGAACAACAGCGCCTGCAGGAATTTCTTGCCGCGGAATTCATTGCGGTAGAGCGCCAGGGACGCCGCCGAGCCGAGCACGGTCGAGATGACCGTGGTGATGACGGCGATCTCGATGCTGTTCCAGGTGGCGGCGATGAGCTGGTCGTTCTGCCACAGCGAGGCGTACCATTCCGTCGTCCACTCGAATGGCAGCTGGTAGAATGGCGAGACGTTGAACGACATCAGCGCCATGATAATGATGGGCAAATACAGGAAGGCGAGCAGCACCGCGATATAGAGGCGGCCGAGCCACTCCAGGATACGCGTCGTCGCCATCACGCCACCCTCCGCAGCACCGGTGCGGCCAGCGCCAGAATGATCAGCACGACGGCCAGCAGAATGAAGGAGAGTGCGGCCCCCAGCGGCCAGTTGAACACGGCGACGAACTGGTCCTCGATCACCGTGCCGTAAAAGGTGCCGCTGCGGCCGCCGAGGATCCGCGGCTCCATGAAGGAGCCGACGACGGGCACGAATATGAGGGCCGCGCCCGCCACCAGGCCCGGCATCGATAGCGGGACAATGACCCGCTTCAGCACCTGCAGCCGCGAGGCGCCGAGCGAGCGTCCGGCCTCGAGCAATGAATCGTCGATCGCCTGCAAAGTGAGATAGCAGGTCAGCACCATGTAGGGCACATAGGAGTGCACCAGTCCGATGATGATCGCCGGATAGGAATACATGAGGTCGATGTTGATCTTGAACGGCAGCACAGCGTTGAGCGCGGTGTCGAGAATGCCGCCTTCGCGCAAAACCATCGCCCAGGAGAAGATGCGCACCAGCCCGTTCGACCAGAACGGCAGGATGACGAGCAGGAAGATCGCCTCGCGGCTGCGCCCCTTCAGCACCTTGGCCAGTACATAAGCCGCGGGATAGCCGATGACGATGCACCACAAGGTCACCTCGAGGCCGAGGCGCAGCGAGGCAAGCAGCAGTGTCAGGTACAGGCTTTGCGAGAAGAAGGCGGCGTAGTTGCCAAGCGTGAACGCCCACGGCTTTCCCGTCAGCGGCAGGTCGGTCATGAACGAGAAGAACACCATGGCCGACAACGGCAGGAAGATCGCCACCGTCAGCCAGAGATAGGCGGGCGCCAGCAGCGGCAGTGCCGACCTCAGCCCGCCGCGCACTGCGACCGCACCCTCTGCTGCCATGCTATCCTCCTCCCCGGATTGGAAGGACCAACCGGCGCGAACGCCGGCTGGCCCTGGCGCGGGTTTTACTTCACGTCGACCTTGAGCTGCTGCCAGAGCGCCAGATAGGCCTTGCGCTGCGCATCGGTGATCGGAGCCTGGAACTGGATGCGCTTGGCGACTGTGGGATCACCCATCACCTTGCGGTTGAACGAATCCTCGGGCAACGCTTCCACCGCCTTGGTGTTGGCCGACACCGGTGCACCGACCTTGGTGACCCATTCGACATAGAATTTCGGATCGATCATGTAATTGATGAAGGCTTCGGCGCCCGCGACATTCTTGGAGCCAACCGGGATGGAGAAGGCGTCCAGCCAGGCGACGGCGCCTTCCTGCGGGATCACGAGCGAGACCGGCAGCTTGAAATGCGTCTTGGCGCGGTCGGCCGAACCGCTCCAATAGGTGCCGATGTCGATCTGGTTGGAAGCCACCATCTGGTTCCAGTCGTTCTCCGAGCTCCAGAAGGTCTTGATCTGCGGCATTAGCGAGGTGAGCTTCGTCTTGACCGCGTCCATATCCTTGATGTCGTTGATGTTCTGGCCCGTCGCGATGGCGCCGAACTGCACCGCCTCGACGGCGTCGTCGCGGATGACGACGCGGCCCTTGTGGGCGGGGTTCCACATTTCGGCGATCGACGTCGGCGGCTTGTCGAAGGACTTTTCGTTGATGGCAAGGGCGGTCAGGCCCCACACCCACGGCACGCCATAGACCTTGCCGTCATGGTCGAGCATCGGCGAGCTCGCCTTGTCCTTGCTGATGTCGGCATAGTTGGGCAGCTTGGAGGTGTCGATCGGCTGGATCAGCTTTTCAGCCATTGCCTGGTCGTTGAAGGCGGCGTTGATCATGACGACGTCATAGAGACCAGGATTGGTGCGGATCTTGGTCAGCATTTCCTGTTCGGAATTGAAGAAGTCGTTGACCACCTTATGGCCGGTCGCCTTCTCGAAGGCGGCGATCGCCCATGGCTCGTCGGCGCCGTAGCCCTTCCAGTTGAGCACATGCACTTCATCGGCCTTGGCGGCAAAGGTAAGTGCGGAGGTGAAGACGGCCGTCGCCGTCAAAAGAGCAGTCAGGTCAGGCATGCGCATGTTCGTTCCTCTCTTTGTTTGCCCGCTTCCCGGGCTTTGTCAGGCTGTCTGATGGGCCTTCCGGTCCTGGCCTCGCGCGCCGGTCGAGGGACCGTCGGCACGACTCAGGAAAGTCTGGATTTCCGCGTCGGCGGGCGCGGATGAACCGCCATGGCGGGTGACCGAAATGGCCGCCGCCGCATTGGCGTAGCGCGCCGCCTCGAAAGGCGGCATGCCACGCGCGAGCGCACTTACGAAGGCGCCAATATGAGTGTCGCCGGCGCCGTTGGTGTCGACCGCCACCACCTTGAAACCGGGAATGGTTCGGGCGGAGCCGCCCGCCAGTCGGATATGGCAGCCCTTGGCGCCGCAGCGGATGACGACGCCGTCGGCGTTGGGACAATGATCGGCAAGCAATCGCGCCGCAAGGGCGTCGGCATCGCCCGGGCCGGCAATGTCGGTGGCTTCCGTCGCGTTGCAGCTCAGCCATGTCGTGCGGGCGAGCACCCGCGACAGGGTGGCGCGCGAAATGTCCGAAACGACCGGCGTCGGGTCGAGGACAAATGGAATGTCCGCCGGCAGCGTCTCGATCCAGTCGGTGAGCGCCTCGCGGCTGCCGGGATAGCTCAGCGTGTAGCCTGACGTGAACACCCAATCCTCGGGTGCCACCAGAACCGGCGCCATCAGATCGAGGCTGAGCACGCTCTCCGCCCCCGGCCACGACACGAAAGTGCGTTCGGCATCGCTGGAGATCATGGCGACGCAATTGCCGCTGTCCATCAGTGGCGATGGCTGGATCAGCGTCTCGATGCCTTCGGCACTGAAGGCGGCGCGCAGGAAGTCGCCATTGGGTCCGCTGCCGAGCTGGCCTGCGAATACCACCTTCATGCCGGTGCGGATTGCCGCGACCATCATGTTGAAACCGCCGCCGGCGACCTGGGCGTAGCTCGAAGCCGTCTTCTCCGTGCCCGGCGCCGGCAAGGCATCGATACGGTAGACATAGTCGACCACCGCGCTGCCGATATGGACGAGACGCGCGCTCATGCCGCCGCGTCCTTGCCGGGGCCGGCCTGCTCCAGGCGACTGTTCGAAGTCCGCGCCGCGACGAGATCGGCGGCGAGCGCACGAACGCCCGCCATGTCAAAGCCTTTGAGGCGGGCGATGCGGTCCTGCGGCAATCGTGAAAGGCCGGTGCAGGCGCCGGCCATGCCTGCGGCGATGGCGCCGATCGTGTCGGTGTCGCCGCCGAGATTGGCGCTGATGACCGCCGCTTGCCAAGCATCGCCGCCGGCGACCTCCAGCACAGCAAAAGCGGCCGGAACGGACTCCTGGCTGGCAACGCCGGTGCCGACCAGATCGGTGATCAGCCGGACCGCATCTTGCGGCGCCTTGCCGCGGATCAGATCCTGCGCCCAGGCGACGCGCGCGGCGATGTCGCCGCCGGTCACCCAGTGGCCGTGTGTCGCCCCCCGCCTCGCCGCCGCGACGGCGCTGTCGGACGCGGCGCGCCAGTCGCCGCCGGCGATGCCGCGGCTGACGGCGGCCGCGACCGCCGCGGCGGAGGCAATGGCGATCGAGGTGTTGTGTGTCGCCCGGCAGGTTTCGGCCACCTTGTCGACGAGCGCATCCAGCGGCTCCGGCTGCATCATGATGCCGAGCGGCGCGATGCGCATGGCCGCGCCGTTGGTGTCGCCGCCGCGCCCAGCCTCCTCGGCCGGCACGCCCTTGTTGATGGCGTCGATGGCACGCTTGGTCGACGGTCCCAACAGATCGTAGCTGCCGCGCGCCTTGACCTCGCGCTCCCAGTCGAGCAGCGCGTTGACCCAGCGCGCATGCTCAAAGCGGCCGCCTGAGGCAACCAGGATGCGGCCGAGCAGCAGCGCCTGCTCGGTATCGTCGGTGATAGTCCCGGCCGGCAGCCCTTTCGACACCGGATGATCGGCAAAGGGCGCGACGAAATCCTCGACATGGCCGTAGAGTTCGGCGATGCGCTGAGGCGACAGAAGCTGCGTCGGCATGCCGAGCGCGTCGCCCAGCGCCCCGCCGACGAGCGCACCCATGGCGCGGTCCATCTCAAGCTCGTTCTCCGGCATCGCTCAGAACCTCATATGCAGCGCGAAATGGGCGGGATTGAGCAGGCTGGTGACATATTCGACCGGCCGCTCATCGGCCGCGCGCGTCAGGCGACGGCCACGCAGGAAGGGTGTGCCTTGCGCGCAGCCGAGGATAGCGGCGTCATGGGCGTTCAACATCTCGATGTCGACCCACTCCTCGCCATGGTCGGGTACAAGCCCCGCTTCGCGCAGCGTCTGGTGCAGCGAGCCTTCGCGCAGGCCGCGCAGCGGCACGTCCTCCAGCTCGGGCGACAGCGGCAGGCGGCTGCGTTCGATGGAGATGGCATGGCCGTCGCTGGCATTGGTGCGAACCCGGTCGACGGCGATGAAGAGGGGGCTTTCGATGCCTAACAGCACGGCAAGCTCGGGGTCCTCGATCACCTCCAGTCGCAGCGTCCGGGTATCGGCGTTGGCGCCGGCATTGGCCAGCGCGCGCGACCAGCCGATCGCATCATCGACCGGCTTGCCGTCAAAGGTGACGAAGGAGCCGATACCGACCTTTGTGGTGATCAATCCGCGGCTGGAAAGTTCCTCCAAGCCTTTGCGCACCGTGTTGCGGCTGACGGAGAAACGCTGCACGAGTTCGTTTTCGCTTTGCAGACGGTCGCCGAAACCCAGCACGCCGGAGCGGATCTCGTGTTCCAGAACGGTGGCGATCTGCTCGGGCTTGCCCGTGCCGGGAGACAGTTTGATCGCGCTCCGCTTCATATTCGTACCTGTATAGTGAACCTGTCTAGTCCTGTTTAATCTCTCCTCGTATAGCGGACTTGTCAATGGGACGGGTCATGTACCCCGATGCACTGCTTTCGACGATCCGCCGGCCGCAGGCGGCAACGAAGAAGGAATTTCCCCAGTGCTGGACGCGTCGCACCGTGTCGCGATCCTGCTGCGGTGACCCTACCGGCAGAAGAACGAAAGCCCGCTCCGGGAACCGGGGCGGGCCTTGGAGGAGGACAAGGGGTGGGACCTCTCCTCTTGCTTTCCACGGGGGGTGTGGACCGAAATCACCTTACGGGAGTTTCGCCAGAGGCCCGATCACAAGCCTGTTTGCCCGCATCACGATCCGGTGCGCACCGGCATCGACATTGGTCACGGGATCGCGATTAGCGACCAATGCATGACGCCCAAACGATGCATGTCGCCCAAAAGCGGGCTCTCGCCTTGTGAGAACGACGTGCACGACGCGCTTTAGATGCGTCCGAGCACGACCAGAATAATGACGATCAGCAACACAAGCCCCAGCCCGCCGCCACCATAATAACCGGTTCCGTAGAACGGACCGCCGCCGAGGCCGCTGAAGCCGCCGAGCAGGGCGAGGATAAGGATGATGATAAGGATGGTTCCAAGACTCATGGCTTCCACTCCCGCAGGCACTTGCGCGCCGGTTCGGCACTTCTGGGTTGAGAATGTTGCTCACAGACAACGCTTTGAACGCGTTCGCGTTCCACCTAATGCAGGACGTCGAGAAGGCGACGGCGCAATTCGTGCAGCAGTCTTGCCGCAACGGCGGGCTTTCCGACCGGCCACCGCGCAGGATACGATACAGCTGAAGGTACGTGATCACGACGTGGACGGCGAGATTGTAGAAGGAAAAAGCCGACAGCAAAAACAGGCAGTTGAGCGTCAAGATCGGATCCACTTCGACTTATCTCGATCTTGCATCGTCAGATCTGTGAGAGCGGATTTGCAATTCATGCTTGCATTTCTGGAACAAATAAGGAACAGTAGGGAACCTAGCTGCCAAGGCGGATTAAAGTTTTGGGGGGACCAGCGATATGATGAGGTGGAAGGATGCGCGGCTCCTCGCCGCCGCGATCGCGATGACAAGCCTTGCGCCCGACCGGTGGCCCTCAGCCGGGCTTGGCGCCGCTCTCGCCCGGAACACGCCTGCGCTCGCAGCCGAGAAGGATTATGCAACCTGCTTCGGCGAGGACATCGAGCCGGACAAGCGCATTGTTGCCTGCTCCGCGATTGCGGAGGACGCCGCAGAGCCGGCGCGCAGCCGCGCCACAGCCTATTTCCAACGGGGCGTCGCTCTCGGCGACCAGAAGCAATACGACCGATCGATCGCCGACTACAGCGAGGCGATCGCGCTCGATCCGAACGACGCTTCCGCGTATCTCAACCGCGGCGCCGACTGGTTCAGCAATGGAGACGACGACCGTGCGATCGCGGACTTCAACATCGCCATCAGCCTGGAGCCGTCTTCCAGCGATGCCTACAGCAACCGTGGCCTCGCCTTCCTGCACAAGGGCAAGATCGACGCGGCCATCATCGATTTCCAACAGGCAATCGAGGCGGACCCTCAGAATGGCAAGGCGCATGCGGGCCTGGGCATCGCCTGGGACAGGATGGGCGACCCGAAACAGGCCCTGGCCGAGTATGACGAGGCGGTCCGTATCGATCCCAACAACATATTGGCCAATGTCAAACGCGGTATCGCCCGCGCCGCCGAGAGTGAGTTCGATCCCACTGTCACCGATGACGATGCTGAACAGGCGCCCGGCGAGGACTTATCCGCCGCCAAGGATACGACCAGCAATCGCGCAGCCGCAAAGACCTTGATCGAGCGTGCGGGGATGCGGCTGTCGAAATATGGCCTCGAAGGCGCGCTTCTCGATTTCGACAAGGCGATCAGCCTCGATCCCGACAATGCGGACGCCTATCTCGGGCGCAGCCGCGCAAGGACACTCAAGGGAGACAGCGCCGGAGCGGCGGCGGATTGCCTGCGCGCCATCGAGCTTGATCCGACGCGGGCAGGAAGCTGCGGCGCTCAGCTCGCCGCCGACCAAAGCAAGCCGGCACCGTTGCCGGACACCCAACAGCAAAAGCAGCGAGCCGTCGTTCCGGATATCACTGCTACCCAAGACACGCTGGCCGCAAGGGTTCTGGAGGCGACCGATCCGCGCGCCCTCGAAGCGATCCTTGGCGGCGATGCCTTCCTGGACATGGGCAAGTACGATCAGGCGATCGGCGCCTACAACAAAGCGATTGCGCTCGATCCGAACAACCGGTTCGCCTATTACGGCCGCGGCAAGGCCCAGGCCGCCAAACGCGTTTACGAGCAAGCGATCGCCGATTACGACACGGTCATCCAGCTCGCCCCCAATTTTGCTGCGGCTCATTCTCGCCGGGGCCTCGCCAAGATCACGTCAGGCGATGCCGAAGGCGCTCTTGCCGATTGCAGCCGGGCTTCAACACTCGATCCAAAAGCGCGCGACGCCTACTTCTGCATGGGCATGGCCTGGCACGCCAAGGGCGACGCGGGGCGCGCGATTGCCGCCTATTCGGTAGCCATCGAGATCGATCCGAAAGACGACGCCAGCCATTACGGGCGCGGCATGGCGCGTGCTGACAGGAAGGACTATGACGAGGCAATCGCCGACTTCGGCCAGGCGATCAAGCTCGATCCCGACAATCGCGATTACGCGGTCGCCCGCAAGGCGGCTGTGGCTGCGAAGGGACAGGGCGATATGGCGGCCGCCACGCTCGGCGCCGTCAGCTCGGCGGCGGCCACCGCCAGTTCAGCCGCCGGTTCGGCCGCACCGAGCGATACTGATTCGGCCGCCAAGGCGCTTTTCGCCAAGGGTCGGAGGCTGCATGAGAAAAATGACTATGACGGCGCCATAGCCCTGTATGGCAAGGCGATCGCACTGGTCCCGGCATTTCATGACGCCTATCTGGCCCGGGCCATGGCTTGGGAGGCCAAGAACGATTATGCTCATGCTGTTGCCGATTACACGCAGGCGATCGCGATCAATCCGAATATAGCCGAGACCTACTACAGTCGCGGCCAGAACCTCAGTTTCCAGGAAAACTACGACGGGGCGTTTGCCGACTTCGAAAAGGCCATCAATCTCAACCCCGCGGACGCAAGGGTCTATGCCGATCGAGGCCTCCTATGGATGGGAGGGCACGAGGACGTCGCCGCGCTGCACGATTTCGAAAAGGCCATCAGCCTCGATCACAAGAACCCCTTTGGCTATTTCGGTCGAGGCGTGATCCGAACCAGCAGAGCGGACTATGAAGGGGCCATCGCGGATTTCAGCCAGGCGATAAGGCTTAAGCCGGATTTCGCAACCGCTTACGAGGCGCGGAGCCGGGCGTGGGAAGCCAAGGGCAACCGCAAGCGTGCTCAGGCCGATCGCAAGAAGGCACTGAGCCTTGGGGTAGATTAGACGGGCTTTTCGGGAGGGCGCGGATTTTGCGTTGGAGTGGTTTGGGCGTAATGGCAGTCGCCGCTCTGTGCTTTATTGCGGTAAAGGTTTTGCCTTGGGCGCAGCTCTGACGAGGCTGACGAAAGGCAATCAGCTTGAGCAGCGCTGGCGCCCGATGCGGTTTGATCCCTACCCCAAATAGAAGTTACTGAAATAGTTGCCAAAATCCGGTTGCCGGGCAACGGGCTCGCCGTCCCCGTTCCGGAGGATGCCGGCGGCGAAGAGATAGGAACCGATCGCTTCCATCTTGGCCGGGTCCATGCTGCCTATGGCGCCGTTTCGCCGGCGCAGATAGTGCCCGTCGATCAGCGTCTTCAGCGAGGCGTGGATCAATGCCGGATTGGTCAGGGCGTCCTTGTTGGCGGCGATCAGCAGTGTGGCCGCTTCTTCGGGATGATCGACGGTGAACTGGTAGCCGCGCCGCGTTGCCCGTATGAAGCCCGACGCCAATTCCGGATTTGCACGCAGATACGCATCGCTAGAGGAGATCAGCGTGGTGTGCTCGTCGGGCACGCCGTAGTCGGCATAGACGAAGCTTCGCTGTTTAACGCCTTTCAGTTCTGCCTCGACGCCTTCCCAGGTCGAGACCTCCAACGTGAAGTCGACCGAACCGTTGGCCAGCGCCTCATAGGCGGACGTGCCGAGCGTCACCGTTTCGAAAGCCCCCTTGCCGCCGTCGTGACGGATGATGGTCGAGATCAGCGCGTTTTCCCAGGCACTGCCGAAACCGCCATAGGTCAGGCCGTCAAGATCCCTGGGGGTTTTGATCTCGTCACGCGCTGCATTGAACACCAGCCGTCCGGTTTCGGACTGCACCACGGCATAGACCGCCTTGAGATCGGCGCCGGCGGCTTTCTGGGTGAAGAGGCCGATGGAGCCGTTGATGCCGAAATCGGCAACGCGGTTGGCAACCAGCGTGCCTGCACCGGTATCGCTGTAGGGCAGGATGTCGACCTCGAGGCCGGCCTCGCTGTAAAACCCTTTGTCGCGAGCGACGAACAGGCCGATATGGTTGGTGTTGACCGTCCAGTCCAGCGCCACCGTTACTTTCCGGGCGGCCGCCTGGGCAAGAGATCGGCCTGGCCGGGCTATAAGGGGAAGGCCGGCAGCGGCAGTGAGCAGCAAGGCTTGCCGGCGCGTCAGGTCAGTCATGGTCCGTGTCCTTCTGGTGGCTCGGGTTGAGGAGGATGTCGAGGATCTCGGCTTCGAGGGTGCCGGCCTGCCGTGCAGCGCCGCCGGCCAGTTCGCGTGGACGCGGCAGCGGCACGGTGATCTCAGCGACGACGCGCGCCGGCCGCGCCGAAAGCACATAGATGCGGTCGGACAGGAACACAGCTTCGCGCACGTCGTGGGTGATCAGCAGCGCCGTCCAGCAGTGGCGCCGCCACATCTGTTCCAACCAGCGTTGCATGGCGGCGCGGGTCAGCGCATCGAGTGCGCCGAACGGCTCGTCGAGCAGCAGCATATCGCGTTCCTGCACCACGGTGCGCAGCAAGGCCGCGCGCTGGCGCATGCCGCCGGAAAGCTGCGCCGGAAAATGCCGTTCGAAACCGGCAAGCCCGAATTCCTCGAACAGCGGAGCAACGCGAGCGCGGGCAGCCTTGCGCCTGACACCTTGCACCTCAAGCCCGAGCGTGGCGTTGTCAAGAATGCGCCGCCAAGGCATCAACGCGTCGCGCTGCGGCATGAAAGCGAAATGCCGGCCGTGGTCATCGAGCGGCTTGCCGTCGAAGAATATCTCGCCCTCGCCGTGAAGCGCGCCGGTCAGAAACTGGAACAGCGTCGACTTGCCGGCGCCGGAGGGGCCCAGAATGGAGACGAATTCGCCGGCGCCGACGCTGAGCGAAATGTCGGCAAGCACGTCGAGTCCTTCGAAGGCCTTGCGCACATGTCGCAGTTCGAGCCGGTTCATCGCCACGGCCCCTTTCCTGCGGCCCGCCCGCCGGCGGTCCGTTCCCATGGCATGGCAAGGCGCTGGACCAGCATCGTCAGCCCGAACAGGACGAGCGTCAGCACGGCGCTGACGGCGACGGCGGCCAGCACCAGGTCCGGGCGGAAGTTGTTCTTGGCGTTGAGCATGTAGATGCCGAGGCCCTTCGCCGCGCCCGCATATTCGGCGAAGATGGCGCCCACGACAGCATAGGTGATCGAGATCCTGACACCGGCGAAGAAGTAGGGCAGCGCCGAGGGCAGCCGCGCCAGGACGAAGACACGCCAGCGCCCTGCCCCCATGGCGCGCAGCATTTGGCCGATCTCAGCCTCCGTCGCCTCATATCCTTCGGCCAAAGCCACCAACATCGGAAAGAAGGTGACCAGCGCCACCAGCATGATCTTGGGCATCAGCCCAAAGCCGAACCACAGCACCACCAGCGGTGCAATCGCCACCAGCGGCAAGGTCTGGCTGACCACGAAGACCGGAAAAAGGGCGCGCCGCAATGGCTGGGAGAAGTCGATCAATATCGACAGCGCAAAGGCACCGCCGAGCGAACAGGCAAAGCCTGCGAGCGTGGCACGGAGGGTTGGCACGGCGTTATCGGCCAGCGCGTGCCGGTTGAGCATTGCCTGAGCGAAGACGCGCGATGGCGCCGGGAGGATTGTCGGCTTGATGCCACCAAAGCGCGCATAGAGTTCCCACGCGGCTAGCAGCAGCCCCACCGAAAGCATCGCCGGAGCGGTTCTGGCGATGAGGTCCACGATCGGACGCGAAGGGGCGGACGGGGAGGACACGCAGGTACCCGGAGCGGATGGCGCGCGGCGCGCCGTCAGACGGCGGTGGGGCTGTTGGCCGAGACGGTGACGTCGAGCGTTACGTGGCCGGCACCCGGCCCGAAGCGGCAAAAGGCCTCGTTGAGTGCGGTAAAAATGGCGCCTGCGTCGCCGCGCAACTTTGTGCAGAAATGCTTGGAGCGCTCATATACGCCCGACTGCTTCAGGAAGTCGATGCAGCCATAGATCTCGTCCATGTGGTCGTCGGTGCCCATGACATAAAGCGAGAACTGCGCCGCCGCCGGCTGGCCGGTGGCGGCCACGCCGCGCACGGCGGCGATAGCGGCTTCCTTGCGCGGGCCGAGCGGCCCGGCAGGTCCGCCAAACGCGTCGGAGCGGCAGATCAGATCGTCCGGCTCGCCCGGGCAGCCGCGCGAGATGGCGGCCGAAAGCACGCAATGCTTGCCGCTGCGCGCTGCCGCCACGAACAGGTCGCGCATGGCAGGAAACAGCACCTCGGGCGGTCCGACCAGCAAGGTCGAGATATCGTCGGTCTCGATCCGCAGTCGATCACGATAAGGGTCCAGTGCCCCGAGCGCGCCAAGGATGACGCCGACAAAATCGCTGGACATGGGATATAGGGAAATCTGTGCGCCTGAAAACATCGCCCGCCTCGCTCCGCTGGTATTACCCAGATCAGCTTCTAGGGTCTGTGGGCTTGCCGCCCCCGTCTCAGCCCCGACCGTACGGAGCACCCCTGTGGATGGACGCGTTAAAGCACCAATCGGGCGGCTATGAAAGCTGTTTTTTCAGGACCATCGCCGGAAATGCATTGCGCCAGGCCTGATTTATGGGCGGTTCCGTCGGGCCCGGTCTTGAGGGAAATTTGTCCGGAACCTTAGCCACGACGAGTGGTTGTCCCTATAGTCGCAAACGCGACGAACTTCGTGGAAACGAGCGAAGACTTCACAGAAATGGAGACAAACCATGCTCATGAAAATCCTCGCAGCTTCGGCTCTTACCATTGGTCTCGCGACTTCGGCGATGGCGCAAAGTGCTGGCGGAAACGGCGCCAATAATGGGCCCGGCAGCGGCCAGTCGGTCACGGTCGACCCGAACACGCCGGCATCGCCGAACACGGTGGATCCTGGCACGACCGGCAGCACGACCGTCATGCCCGACGGCATGAATTCGAACGCGGACCGGAACTGTCCGGCCAGCCCACAAGGTGCTCAGCCGGATGCCAGCCACACCGCTCCGGGCACCGCTTCGCCGACCGTCAATGACAAGCATTGCGGCAAGTAGCCATTCGCCGAAACTGCTGGAGAACGCCACGGGGCGTCTGTTCCGTGGCGTTTCCGTCTCTTTATGTTTCACCCTCGCCGAACAGGCAGGCGCCTGAGACGTAAACCGCCATCGGCCTTCGTCTCGGTTCGGGCGCCGTCTACGAAACAGCCTTTTCGCGAACCGGCAGCTTCCAGCCCGGCCTGACGAAATGACAGGTGTAGCCGTTCGGGTATTTCTGCAGATAGTCCTGATGCTCGGGTTCGGCTTCCCAGAACGCGCCGGCCGGAGCCACCTCGGTGACCACCTTGCCGGGCCACAGGCCCGAGGCGTCGACGTCGGCGATAGTGTCTTCGGCGACGCGCTTCTGCTCATCGCTGGTGTAGTAGATCGCCGAACGGTAGCTCATCCCCACATCGTTGCCCTGGCGGTTGCGTGTCGTCGGATCATGAATCTGGAAGAAGAACTCCAGCAGCGTACGGTAGCTCACACTGGCGGGATCGAAATTGATCTCGATGGCTTCGGCATGGGTGCCGTGGTTTCGGTAGGTGGCATCAGGCACGTCGCCGCCGCTGTAGCCGACGCGCGTGGACAGGACGCCCGGGATGCGTCGGATCAGATCCTGCATGCCCCAGAAACAGCCGCCGGCAAGCACCGCGCGTTCGCTTGAAGTCGCCATATCAAATCTCCCCAAAGCAACTCCGGGGAAAGGTTGTAGCCGTTTCCGTCCGGAATTGCGCACGATAAAACTGGAGGCCCGACGCTATGACAGCCGCTCCAGGATTTCCCATAGATGGGCATTGTCGTCGGCTTCGTCCAGTCGACGGGGGCGTCCTGCTGCCGATCACCACGGACGCGCGGCGTCACTCCCCAGGCCTGAACCTGCGCACCACGACCTCGAATACGATATCCGATATCCACATCGCGCAGACGCCGATGAGGAATGCGGCCGCCAGGGTCGTGGTGTCGTCATTGGCCATCGGCAGGCCCATGGCGCGGGAATACTGGACCACGGGCAGCGTCAGATAGGCGGCGGCTAGCGCGCCGCAGATCGGCGAGGCCACCATCTCGCGCGGTTTGTAGCGGTGGCGCGACAGCGCGCGCAATATGCCGCCGGAAAGGCCGGCGACCACCACCGGCACCTTGATGCCGAGCACATCGAAAAGATCATGCATCATTTCATTGTCTCGCGATCAGGAAACAGAACGACCGATCCGGCACCGAAGATGAGCAGTCCCAGAGCAGCAGGGCCCGAATCGAGCGGCAATACGATCGTCATGGTTTCCACCCGCACAGTTTCTCGCCCTTGCGGTTGTGCGCCAGCAGCATCCGGACTTCCGCATCCGACAGCGCTGCAACGGCGGATGCGGACAAGCGCATCGGGCTCGAGACCGCGCAAAATCCGCCTGTGACGGTGGTGCAGCCGGCTACCGCGACAAGTGCTGCGGCCGCTGCGACAATCAATCCCTTGCCCATGACCTGAGCTCCTTTCGGGCAGTGGCGGCGGGCAGCGCGCCGATATCGTTGTCAACCTGGTCGGCGACGTCGCGCGCCGCCGCCTCGGCCGCGGCCTGCCGACTACGTTCGGCGCGCTCGCCGGCAAGCCGCTGGCGAACACCCCAGCCAAACGCAGCGACGATGGCTGCGCCGATGCCGAGAACGGTCGAATTGCTGAGCAGGAAGGAGAGGAGCGCGCTCATTGGTTTGGCGCGTCCTTGACGAGATAGCCGACGGCAAACACGGCTAGCGGCAGCAGCGTGGCCCATGTCTCGGCATCGTACCAGGACGGCCAGACATTGCGTACGAAGACGCCCGAAATCGAAACGGCGGCGGCGGCGATGGTCGCGGCCGTCAGCTTGTTGGTCGGGCGGATGGTCGGCTGGGTTGTCGTGGCCATGATCAGAACATTCCTTGCAAGGTGGCGGCGACGTGGTGCCAGGCGGCGTAGGCGACGAGCAGGCACGCGACAATGATCCCGCCCGCCTTGGCGGCGGCTGGGATGTTGGCGCCGGCAGGCGCCGCCGCGACCGGTTCGACGGCATCTGTGGCAGCAGCGCCGCCCGGCGCCGCCGCAGCAGCGGTCGGCGCAGGATCTGGCCGCGTGGCCGATGCCTCGCCTGCCCCGACAGCCGTCAGCAGCAGCGCCTGTGCGCGGACGGATCCGACCCGGCTCGACCAGCCTTTGCCGAAAGTCGGCCAGGTCGGAAGCCGCTTCAGGAAAGCCAGGCGGGCATCGCAGAGATTGTCGATGACGACGGCGGCCGGTCGGGAACCGACGGCCGCGAGCGTCTCGGGCCCGATGCGGCCGTCCTGGGCGGTGCCGACCACTGCTTGAAGATATTTCGCCGCCCTGCTTGGCCCACTGTTCACGGCATAGTCGAACACCGCGTAATCCACGCCGTCGGGCAACTCGGCGCCAGCCACCGCATCCCAGTAGAAGCGGCGGTACACCGTGGCGAGTTGGGCATCGCTGATCTTCCTGAGATCCGCCTTGGCGGCATCCGCCTTCACGTAGCGGCGGAAATTGGCGAGCGTGACGCCCTTCATGGTGGCGCCGCCCGGATCGGCCGGATTGTCCGACCAGCCGCCTTCGGATTTGAGGACGAGCGCAAGCGCCCGCGTAAAATTGCGGTCCATGATATCCCTTTCGATTTCTTGGTGGATGAGGTGAGTGGGTGATCGCCGGCAGCACAGGGGTGCGGATAGTCGCCGTTGCGCGCGCCTCGGTGCCTACTTGCAGTGCGTCAAAACCGGAGGTCGCCTTGCGCGCCGGCCGACGCATGGTTAGAAAAAATACAATTTTAGGACGAACAGGTCTGG
Organism: Mesorhizobium sp. B264B1B; assembly: GCF_020165765.1. NCBI lineage: Bacteria > Pseudomonadati > Pseudomonadota > Alphaproteobacteria > Hyphomicrobiales > Phyllobacteriaceae > Mesorhizobium > Mesorhizobium sp. B264B1B. The sequence goes on along the minus strand of NZ_JAIUIS010000019.1, from coordinate 51,150 downwards.
GATGAGAGACTTTGTTGGCGCCGCGCGACGCCTGGCCTTCAACAGCCTGTCGGCCGCCATCGATCGCCGCTGGAACGTCGACCCGCTGGGCTCGGCGCCGCGTGCCTCGAAAAAGGAATATCTGAGGCTGTTCGAAGCCACCCGGCGCGTCTCATTCCCTGAGATCGACAGGCTCGAGGCCGAAACCGGCTTTGCCGTCGATCGCGACTGGCTCGACGAACTGGCCCTCCACACCCAGATCACCATCAAGACCAGCGCGCTCGCCTACCCGCACGGGCGGGTGCTCTACAGTCTTCTTCGCCGCCAGCTGGCCGACAGCCCAAGGCCGTTCACCACCGTCGTCGAGACCGGCACCGCGCGTGGTTTCTCCGCGATCTGCATGGCCAAGGCACTCGCCGATGCCGGCGCCTGCGGGCATGTCGTCACGCTCGACGTCCTGCCGCACCATCATCGCTTCTACTGGAATTGCATCGACGACCATGACGGCAGGAAGTCGCGCGCCGAACTGCTTCGGCCGTGGCAGCCGCTGGCCGACCGGATCATTTTCCTGCAAGGCGATTCACTCCTTCAATTGCCCAGGGTCGGCGTGAACCGGATCCACTTCGCCTTCATCGACGCGCAGCACACCAGGAAGAACGTGCTGGCCGAGCATCGCTGCGTTTCGGGCGTTCAGCGCGAGGGCGACATGGTCGTATTCGACGACGTCACGCCGGGGTCCTTCGATGGCGTGGTCGAAGCGGTCGCCGAGATCGAGCGGCAGGGCCGGTACGAGGTGCGCCGTCTGAACGCGTCCAAGCAAAGAACCTATGCCTGGGGCGTCAGGCGGTGACGAGACGAGAGCCCGGATAAACCATCGGAGGCGAGACCTTGCTCAGAAATATCGCCCGCAGGCTTTATCTCGGCATGCGCCGGAACATCGACACCCCGCCCCATGGCGGCCGATGACTACCTGAAGGTGCCGTACTTCCCCATGGCGACGAAGCATTGCTGATCCTGCAAGAAACCGAACTAGCGCACCACCCAGCGATTGAGCCTGACCGCGCGGCCGGCAGCGGCTGCTGCCGGCAAGGCATTGGTCAGTGTCACCGTGTTAGCCGAAGGTGCGCCGTTCACAGTTGTGTGGTGCCATTGGAGCTCTGCTCCGGTAATCACAGTGTCAAGTTCGATTCCAATACGGTCGCCAGCCGTGATTCCCGCGACGCTTGCTAAGCCAATCGTGGTGGCACCGGAAATGGCGGCGGTGGAGACGGTGGTCTTCAGTAGGAATGTATTTCGATATCCACCAAATTGTGCCCGCTCGATGGTCGCTCCAACGGGAAGATAGCTTTCCATAAGGAAGCTATAGCAAAGCCGGCTGATGTCGGTCTCTTGATCACGCAATCGCAGTATGGGCGCGGCGAAGCCTTGTTCAAAATCGATACTTTCAATGATCGTTGCGCCAATCCATCCGGACGCCCCAACGAAGAATGAGGCAACAGATGGGTGTATCCACAGCCAGTTGGTCGAAAATTCATAAACCGATGCACCGGTTCGAGCGATTGACTGGCCGTTGCTACCTTTTGCATAGTACGGGGCATTGCCTGACAACACGGTGCCAGAGGCGTCGAAACAGATGACCGTAATGGCGCGCGAACCGTTAAGGAAGTTGAGGAACGCGTGCTGTGTGGTGTTGGCTTTTTTGTAGATGTGGCCGACAGCCTGGCCCGAGCTTGACACCACAAGTTGGCCGTCGCCGTTGGCCCGCGACGTGCGCGCCGTGACACCGTTGGTCAGGAAGGGCGATGGAGCTGTATAACCGCCGGTCGCGCTGTCGTACAAAACGACGCCGGGTACCGTGATGCGGCCCTCGGCCTGCACCGGAAAGAACCGCTCGCCCTGAAAGCGCCTCACCAAGTTGGCCCCTCCAGTCGGCCTATTCGACATATCTCGCAGCGAGACAAACAGGCGCTTCAGATCAGGCGAAAGGATGTTCGCGTCATCGATGCCTGACGCGCTCAAAAGATCAATGTTGAAGGAGGCGAAGCCAGTCGCGGATGGCACGTTGACGAGAGCAAGTGTGTTGGTGAAGGCGCTGTAAGTTTCGATGCGCGCATTCTTGAAAAACACGGTGGTCAGGTTGCTGGTGCTGCCTAGCGCGGCGTAGATGAAAGCTGCATGGCTAACGCCGGCCGAGCCACCATCAATGCCGATTTGGGGGCTGTCGATCAACACCTCTTCAACGGCAGCGGTCCCGGCGAGAGTCAGCTTGAAGGTCCCGCGACCCGCCGCCTTCTGGTTGGTGCCGATGTACCAGGTTCCACCGCGGAACTGGTTGTTTACGAAATAGCTCGCGCCAGCCAGATCGCAATGCACATGGGAGCCGTTGTTGTAGAGAGTGATGATGTTGAATTCGTTGCTTACCCAATTTGTATTTGCCGTCAGGCCGTCGAAATAGAGCCCTTCGTCGTAACCACGGGCAGCAAGCCAGAGCTTGCTCTCGGCCATGCCGCCGAAGTGAATGCCTCGCGTGTTGGCGACAACAGATTTGTCTGGTGTATTCTGGACTTCCAACCAGATCTTTGCGCCGCGCAAAACATTCGTTCCGGTCCCACCGATGCGGACCGCCGAAAGGCCGTCGAAAGCACCGCGTATCAGCGCCCCCTTGCCATTGATCTCGCTGATGTCGCGCCAGTCGATAGAAGAGCCAACCGCGTAGTATGTTGCTACGGCAGGCAGGACGAGCACGGCCTTGGTAATCCGGCAATAGGAGCCGAGCGCGTTTAACGCAAGCGCGTTGTCGGCAAGCCCTTCACGGGCGCCAAACATCGTGGCGGTGGCGACGCTTTCATTCAACACCCAAAACCCGCCATTGACCGCATCGGTCGTCCCGTCCGGCATGAAGCGGTCGGCGGAGCGGAAATAGGCCAGCGCCGGGTAGCCGCCGGCGGTGATCGCCGCGCGCGACATGCGGGCATAGTTGGCGCCGCCCACCAGGGTTGCCGGGGTCGTGAAGACCGGGGCGTAGAATTGGGTCCTGATGCTCTTGACGCCGGCAGCGATCGTCGAGCCCGATGCTGTCGCCACGGATGCGTAGATCGGCACGTTGACGCCCGAAACCTGCGCGGCGTCGGCGGCATATTGCTGGGCCAGGTCGCGCGCGAGTTCCGCGATGTGGATGACTGCCGCCAGCGCTCCGCCGATATCCCCGAGCGGATCATCCGACAGATAGTAGGAGATCACGATGTCGCTCGTGCCGATCACAGGATTGAGGGTCTGGAAAGCGTAGACCAGGCCACCCGAAGCAACCCCCTCCTGCACGTGAACGGTCGTTCCCTTCTGCATCGTGCGCGCGGTGCGGGCGTCCGCGGCGCGGTACCAGTAGCCCTCGCTCGCCGTATAGATGCCGTTCAGCCGGGCGTCCGACTGGTTCTTGACCAGCACCCGGTCGCCGACGGCGGTCAAAACCCCGTCGATCGTCTTCAGGCCGAGGATCCAGGCAACGCCGTCGACGATGACCGTCTCCAGGTTTGCCGTCGTCGCCAGGCGCACGGGTTCGCGCTCGCCCGTCAGCAGGCGAACGGCGGCAGTTGCGGGTCGGGCCATGAGGCTTGCTCCATAAAAAAAGCCTCGCGAAAGCAAGGCTTGGAATTCGGGTTGGTTGGCGGCGTGGCGACGGGTTCGGATGGGATAAGCGCTGGCCCGTGCGGCCACGGCGCCACGGTCATTCAGGTTCTTCCTTGAGAAGTTTGGTCACGATCGCTCGGCTAGGCGAGAGACAATTCAGCGGTCGGTTTTTTGTCCTTGGGCACGCACTTCCTGAACAAGCAGCAATGCCGGCTTGCTCCCGGACTGGCTGCCGTGTTAACACCCGCGCACTGCGGTGGCTTGCGCTATGGGAGCGTCAATGTCGCAGCGCTTCCACAAGGTGTGATTTCCGATGAAAAAATCCGCGATTGTCGTCGCTGCAAACGACAACCGCACGGCAGAAGAAAGGCCGTTCGCTTCCCGGTACAAATCCGTTGGAGCGGTGACGGCGCCGGCGGATTCACAGGCAGGAGGCGAAGAGCCGACCGAGGCCCGCGCCCTGACGGCTTTGCAGATGTTCTGTCGCGTAGCGGGCGTCTAGATCGCCTTTGAGGCTTCATCCAGACGGCAAGGACAGGCTCTAAAGTCCCGACCCGCTGTATCTGGTGGCCTCCTTCCACAAGGCGAGCGCAAGGGCGGGTGTCCGCCCCTTCACCGCATATTCGCGGTCCCGGTAGCTTCCCGCCGCGATCCACACCGTTTTCGAGCGTTGATAGATCGTAATGCCCCGCTCGTTCGCCCGCGCGAACAGTTCTGTGTCATTTCGATACATCGGTTCCAACCCCTGTGGCCCCCTCAAGGGGTAAGGTGCAACGAACATGCCAAAGTTTACGCCTAGCTAATATTACACATCGCAGAGCTGCCAGCTGCGCCATCGAAGTGCACTGGCAGCCCTAATGCCAAGGTGTTCCGTGGGTGTTTCCGCTGTATTGCACCTGAACTGCCGCCAGGTAACAGAATAGACCAATCCGGAAACATTTGCTTAAAATTGTATTCTTCGGCCATCGGGCGCCGACCGGCCAGAAATTCACCCCACCAGGAATTTGGATGACGGAACTAGCTCTCCTTCAGTTCCGGAAATTCGTCGGGCATTTTGCTCCGCCTCCATGGTGAGGTCTTTGTATCGCGCCGAGCATGCCAACCCACTGGCAAATCTGCCAATTGTGCAACCGTATTATCAAGCTCTACCACTTCGGCCAAACTCACCAAATTAGGTCGCCTTGATCAACTTCAGCTTCATCTCCGTAGAATTGCCACGACTCATCATCGGCATCATGTGAGGCGTAGGCAACCCAGCCGCCACCACCAAATATTTTTCGGGTCGATATGACGGCCAAATTTTCTGGATCTTCGAACTTCCATTTATCCATATCTTAGGCTCTTCTGCCTGCCGAGACATCATTCTTGAAGCAGCGGCAGAATCTTTTCGTCGAGGAATTTAAGCCGTCCACTCAACATCTCGGCGTTGGCGGGATTCGCCGGGACATTAACGGGAATGAGCTTCGCCACGGACTTCCCTTGCCGCGCAGCTTCAACCCACTCATCCATTGCACCGATATATCCGTCCAGCGCCTCGTACGGGGTCTCCAAATCGTCACCGGGCATGTACGCTGGGGGTACATCACCGACGAGCACCCATATCCATCGTGGCACATCTGGTTTCCCGGGTGAAATCTCGAAGAGAAAAATGTATATTATCCCTTCGGCACCATATCCGAAATACTCGCCTTCGATTCTCCTTACCCAGTCGTAAGATTGGATATATTCACGAGCTTCCAGAAGGGCGCTGTCAAGGTCATCATCTGCACCTGGGTCGTCTGCTGGTAGAGGAAGACGGCTTACTTTACCGAGATCCGGGGTAATTTTGCTCACAGTTTCTCTCCACTACTTATCTTAGTCCGCAGCCATCGTCTCCTAGCCCAGCGCTGAAAATCGCCGGCTTCCATGTGGAGCCTTATGTGCTCTTCCCTGGTACGAGGCTTAATATTTGATACGTGATCTAGCCCACCATTGGCGACGATAAGATCTTTTCGTCGAGCCCGGCTGACATTAAACCGAAGGCAGATGTGTGACGCTGCTCAAAATTGGATTTGGCATTGATCGTCATGATTAACTCGACACTTATCCGAGGCGCTTTAACGTTCGTCGGCAACGACGCGGGCGACCCCACTACTTATTGCCGACGTCGAACGGTTGGATGGATGCGGAAGGAAGTCCCAGTTCATCAAGCACATCGAAGGCGCGCTCCGATATCACGAGGTTCAGTTTCTGATTGACGCCGAAGTCGTCGTGACCTGCTCTACCGTCCACCTTGAGCCAAACAAACGGAGGGAGCTCGACATCGGGCTGCAGCTCCAGAAAATTTTCGGATTTGGTCACTTCGGCAGGAGCGAATGTAGCGCCGGAGATGCCAATATCGAGCAATCCGCGCTTGGCTTCTTCCGTCACCAGGAAACAAGGAAAAGTGGTGACAAGCGCGTCGCCGAACCATCCCTCAACCTGATAGTGGAGCTTGCTCACGGCAGGCGGATGGACGCTGGTGTCCATAACAGTGTTCTCACCCAGCCCACCAGCCACGTCAGGCCTAACTTCATAATATCGCATTATTCACCTATCGGTGGGTCGAACAGATGCCCATATTTCTTGTCTAACTCAGTTGCGTAGTCAAGCACTTGCTGCCGGGTTGCCGTGATGTGCGTCTTATAGAATTCATCCCACTCGGCTCGAATCACTTTTAAATGCAAATTTACGTCGAATTCCTTTCGGACACCACGGAGATTTTCGAGTGAATGTATCTCTTCACTTGCAAAAAGCCCTGGGTATCTATCAAGAACGTTTTGCTCGACACTATGATGAACAACATAATCTCCCTCGTTGAGTGCGGGATTCGCTTTAAAGAACGTTTTTCGGTAGTTTTTTGATTTCGTCCACCCAACCTTTGCACCGGCATATTTAATCATGGAGGCGTCCCTAGAAAGCAGAGAAGCCAGCATTGCAGCTTCAAAAGCACTTTCGGATATCTCACCGGATCGCGTTCTACGGCGTCGAGACTGCCGAGAGACCGACCGAGCAATGGCTTGTTGGGATCGAAGGGTTTCGGCGTCGACGCCACGAACAAGTATCTCGCCGCCTTTGGCAAGTTCAGCCGATCGCTTCGAAAATACGGAAGAGCTCTCGACCCAGGGCTTGGCAATACTTTTGGCGCCCTGGAAAACCTCACCCACCAACTTTTCGCCGGGAAAGGTACCTAAGGCGTCGAGCACTGCATCGCTGTAGTTTCCATCCAGGGCGGCATTCAGGGCTTCGTCGAGCGCCAACGAAGCTCCCACGACAGGTGTGAAGTCGGCTACCGAAATACCGTCATTGCCGAGGCCCTCAGAGCCTACAAGCTTTTGCGCGGCGAACCGCCACAGACTTCCCGGTTCACTATCGCCAGCTATTAGGTTCCCTAACCGCTCTCGAGCCGTCAGGTACCGGTTGGTTGCGTACCCAGTTGGTACCGACCATCCCGACTGGACGGTGTTCTGCAAATCGAGCACGCCCATCGGGTCGACGCCTGCTGCCCGAAGCGAGCTGTTCGCGGCATCGTTGTCTGCTTGCGACGCACTGGCCTGCAAAAGATGGCCAAGCACCGCTTCAAGCGCCTCTTGATTCGGCAGAGCGGCAAGCACATTGCGCAGCTCTGTCTGCTGAGATTTGGGCGGGTGAGCTTCGTCTTTAAATTTCCCTACAACGCCTTTTGCCACAGAATTCGGCAACGGCTGGACGGGGTTGAGGCCCAACTGCTGTTGGGCGGCAATCGAGCCAACGATCGCGGTCTGATAGTCCTCCGGCTTCGAAAGATTATTCCAAGCTGCGTCGAGGGCCGCGAATGTCTTGCGTACATAACCGCCCGGATCGCCTCGCCTCGCTTGAAATGTCAGGTCCGCCGCGGCGGCTATTGCATCATAACGCGCCCGATCCTCTTCTGGCGTCGCACTATCGGCCTTGGGCGCAGACTCTTTGACCATGGCCTGCACGGCGTCATTGGACATTGTGCGCATGCCGTGGAACTGGCGACTGACATCAAGCGCTTGATGGAGAGCCTGAAAACGCCTGAACCCTTCCGTCGCCCCATAGAGCCCCACGAACTGTTCTGGCGTGAAGGTCGGGCCCGAATAGCTGCCAGTGTCCCTGATCGCCCTAGGTGCGTTCTGTTCGGCGAGGCCAATACGGGTGCGCATCTCAACTTGCTGAGAAGCGTGAGCCGCCTGCGCCTGTTGGAGCAGCGCCGACCGGTCGTCTTGTGGAATGTCTTCCCCAAATGCTTGTGCCACAATTTCATCCGGCGCGAGCTTGCCAACACGATTGCCTTTCGCTGCCGCCGTATCTGAACTGCCGGCAAGACGGATCCAGCTAACGTCGGAGGCATCGCTGCTGGAAGAGTCTGCCGGCGCCCCGCCCAACATCTCGGCGGCCCGCTTCGGATCCTGGGCGATCATCGCCTGAACCAGTGCCTTGGCCGTGTTGCTGCGCCAGGCCACTTCCGCCGCTTGCCTGATAACCGGGTTTCCGATCTTGGCGATCAGATCGGACCCGTTCTGCCGGATCGCCTCGAAAGCTCCGATGTCGTTCGGGTCGCCTTTTGCGATGGAGCTGGTGGACATGGTGTCGACCTTCGCCCACTCCGCCAGCTCATACTCATCGCGCTGCTTTTGTTGCCGCTGTGCCATGCGCGGCGAGCCGGCCGCGCGCATCGGCTCCTTCTGCCTGGCGAAAGCGGCGCGCCGGCTCTCCGGTATGTCAGGCAGGGCCTCGTCGAACAGCCTGTCGAACAGGCCGGGCTTGACCACCTGCCCGCTGCGCGGATCGACCTCGCCATACATCGCATCGTGCAGGCCGCTGCCGTCGGCCGGCGCATTCGCCGCCACGTCGTCTTCCGCCTGCGCGATGCGGTCGGCGAACCGGCGGCGCGCGAGCTCCGCGTCGAACGCTTCCTGCCGCTCCTTCATCTGCCGGTAGCGCTCGGCGACGGCCGAGAGCTCGTCGCCAAGATCCTGCATCGCCCTGCCGGCCGGCGACCCCTCGGGATAGGAAACGCCATTGCCGGCCTCGAGCCGGCGCTGGGCAAGCTGGAGTGGAATCGTCGCCATCAGTAGAGCCCTCCCGTGAAGGCGCCGCCCGGCGCCGGCGGGAAGGCGCCCTTGCCGAAGGTCACGGCCTTGGTCGGGTCGTAGAGACGGGAGAAACCGGACACGAGGCTGCCGTCGGCCTTGAAGATCGACGCCGCCGCCGCCTGCCTGCCGGAGTAGCGCGCGAGCGCCGCCTGGCTGTCGAGAGTGTTGCGGCGCAGCGCCGAGCCGTACTGGATCGCCTTCAGGTCGAGCTGGCCTTGCCTGGCATTGGCCGCCAGCACCTCGGCCGGCGAGCCCGATAGGCCGACGCCGGAGGCGCCCGCCCGGGCCCGCGCCTGCGAAAGCAGCAGATCCTGCCTGTGGCGCTCCTGGCTCTGTTCGAAGGCGGCACTTTGCGCATCGGCCTGCGCCTGCTGCCCGTAGGCCTTGGCCTGGTAACCGGCCGCCTGGTTTTGCTGCCGGCCTTCGATCAATGCGCCACCCACGGAGATGGCCGTGCCGAGAAGGGCTAATGTGCACATGGTCAGCCTCGCTGGGATGCGGCAATGGGGGTTTTCCTGGCCGGGCGCGCACCGAGCGCCGGTCGCGGGTCGAGCGCGCCGCCGGGGTTGGTGAACGACAGAAGCAGCCTGTCGGCCTGGATCGCCGGGCGGCTGAGGCGCGCCGGCGCCGCCGCGCGCGGCCCGGCCATGGCGGCGCGACGGGCAACGGCCAGGTTCACCTTCAGGTCAGGCATGCCGGCGGCGTCGAAGAGGCCGTTGGCGGTGGCGAGCGCGCGGGCGAGCGCATCGGCCTCGAACAGGTCCTGGCGCAACAGCTCGACCAGGCGGCGCACGGCGCGCCAGCGCTCGGTCAGCACCTCCGCCTTGGCTTTCGCTTGCCCGCCCAGCGCCTCGACGGCGGCGCGCGCCTCTGCCGCGGCGGCCTCGGCACGGCATTTGTCCGCTGCCGCGATGATCTTCTCCAGCAGCGCGACGACGTCGTTGCAGTCGTCCAGCGCGATGCGCGCGGCGGAGAGATCGCCGTCGCCGAAAACGGCGCGGTCCTCGGCCTGTTCGCAGCCGCGCCGGCGGGCGATCGCATCATTGAGGTCGGCATCGAGCAAGGCGATGACGGCGGCGTAGTCGGCAGCCGTCCGCGCCCTGCCGAGCTGTTCGGCATGGGGGGATGTGGTCACGGGATGGGTTCCTTGTGGTGGGCTGGAGGCGGTGGAGCGCCAATCTCCCCCTTGTGGAGGAGATTGGCAGGGCAGAGGGAGGCGCGAAGGATCGCGGCGTTGATTCAGCCTGGGTTCTTCGCCCCACCAAGTGGGGCGAAGTGGCTCGGCGAAGCCGAGACGGAGAGGGGATGGCGCCGAGCTGTGCCGGACTCTCCGGCAGAAGCGCCTGCGCCTTACGAAGGCCCCCTCTCCGACCGCTTCGCGGCCACCTCTCCCCCGCCTCGCGGGGGCGAGGAACGCCAGCTCGCCCTACGGCTCGGCGTCGAACACTGGCGTAAATGCCCTTATCGTGCAGGGCGTCGGGTTGACGTGGCGGATCCGCACCCGGCCCTGCCCTTCCCAGCTGTCGTCGATGGGCACCTCGACATTGCCGGTGAACAGGCTCGCCTTGCCGTCGGGCGCGACGATGGAGGGCATGCGCACGCTTTCCCAGCGGCCGCGGATCAGCGACTGCACCTGAAGCCCTGTCGTGTCGGTTTCGAGCAGGGACAGGATGACCCCCGCCACCTTCTTGCGTCGCCCGAGGATCGAGCCGTCCCGGCCGGCGACGTCGAGCTCCAGCGTGTCGGCCTGCGACTGGAACGCAAGCCCGGCCTGCCATTTGGCCGCGACGGCGCCGCCGGGCAGCGTCACCTGGCCGGAGGCGACCGGCAGCCCGCGATAGACCTTGCCGCCGGCCAGCACGTCGACCTTTTCGCCGTTGAGATGGGCAAGCCCGGACACGGTGTTGACGGCGGCGCCCGAATAGGTCAGGCCGCAATCGACCTGGAAGGCGTCCTCCAGCGCCCCATATTCGAACGGCGCCTGCATGATCTCGATATAGCGCCTGGTCACGCCGCCGATGGTCCGCCTGACGATCAGCCAGATGTCGTCGACGCCGTCTTGGCCCGGCGTCACCACAGCGCTTTCGACAGCCGCCCAGCCGGAACCGGCGACGGTACCGCCGAGGCGGTGGCGGTGCATGCCGCGCACCTCCTGCGAGGGTTGGTGGGTGTAGCCGCCGAGCTCGCCATTATCGAGCGGAAACCACAGCATCGGGTCGGGGTCGGTCTGGAACGCCAGCTCGACCACGCCACGCTTGGCGATATGTTCGGAGATCTGGCCGATATCGTCGGAGGTGAAGCGGCCGGTCGAAGCCTGCGTCAGCTCGGCGATCGAGCGGCGCGAGCGCGTGACATAGAGGAACGACTGGCCTGCATCGACGGGGCGGATGCGGGCGCAGCCCGACGTGCGCGAGCGCCGGTTCTTGAACGAGGAGGGCGTCAATGCCTCGTCGATGCCGGAGCCGGAGAGTGCGCGGATGCCGCCGAGCGTCCCGATCAGCAGCGCGCCGTCCGATTCCGCGATCCACGTGATGTCGTTCGCCTGGCCGCCGCCGGCCTGGAGGAATTCCAGCGCGTCGTCATCCTTCTCGCCCAATGCGAAATTGTTGAAATCCCCCGTTGCCGAGGCGTAGACGGAAAACTTGCGGCTGAAGGCCAGGCGCTCCTCGTAGAGCGATCCGCTTTCGACATATTTCCCCGGCACAAGCGTGCCCAGGCGCCAGCGGGATATCGGGCTGAGGTCAGGCAGGGCAAATCCATGCAGTTGGACCTTCACCGCCGTGGCGCTGGTGCGGCTGGTGATCTTGGCCCAGCGCCAGCGGCCGTCGGACGCAAGCAGGCGAATGGCCCGGCCGACGTCCGAAGCCTGGAAGCCGGCGCCGCCGTTGATGCCGGCGGTCGATGACGCCGTGAGGTCGAACGGCGTCTGGCTGGCCGCCGCCCGGTTGAGGTTCAGTTCGGAAAACGCGCTGTCCGAGGCGCCGTTGATCGCCTTCCAAGTAAAGCGGTGATATTCGAACGCCAGCTTGTTCAGAAATTCGTAGTAGCGGGTTTCGCCGCCCGACCAGCCGGTCTCGCCGGTGCGGCTGTCGAGCGTCACCCATGTCGCGCCGTCATTCGATCCTTCAAGCACCCAGATAGTCGGCGTGCGGTCGACCGTTCCGCCGGTGCGTGCGGTCAGATAGTAGTTTTCGAGGATGGCCTGCGCGCCACCGGCAAGCTGGTAGGTGACCGAGCCGTTGGTGGCACCGGCGATGCCGCTGTCCGTCTCTGTCGCCTTGTCGAAAAGCTGGAAGGCGTCCCCTGCCCCGCCCATGCCTGAGACCGTGCCGGAAGGCGCGGTGTTCGACGTCATCTTCGGCGTCAGCGCCCCATAGTCCGCGGGCGTCAGCGTGGTCGGCGTATCGTTGATGTCGTCATAGGGCCCGTCGTCGATCGCGTAGTCGTCGAGCGCCCATGCCGTATGGGCGGTGCGCGTCAGCACCTTGAGCGGATAATCCCTGTGGGAAATCCACATCTGGTCCGCGGACTGCACATAGTCGAGATCGAACAGGTCGGCTTCAAGATAGGGCGAGGCCACCTCGACCGTGCCGACACGCGCGCCATAGGCGTAGACGCGGATGTAAAGATTGCCGAACTCCAGCATGTAGGCCTGGTCGGCCGAGAAGATGAACGGGATCGCCCGCGTCGCCTTGGCGGACGTCTTGACTTCGCCGACGAAACAGGTGCCGCCGCGCTTGCGGATGCCGCCATGCGGCAGGGTGACGAAGTTTTCGCATTTCGACAGCGCCGCGCGGTAGAGATCAAGCGAGGCGCGCGCGTGCAGGCGTGGCGAGATCTCGCCGCGGGTGAAGACGTCCTGGACCGGATAGAGCGTCGCCATCAGCGCATGGCCCCCGCATAAAACCGGCTGTCGCCGCGCTGCCGCGCCCAACTCGATGTCGAAAGCCGTCCGCCGCGCTGGATGGCCTGCGCGGTGAAGGCGGCGTCCAGCGCGCGGTCGTAGGCCGAACGGGCAATGTCGATCATGCCGGCCTTGTGCGTCAGCGGATGCGCGATCTTGATGGCGAGTGCCGCCACCAGCACTTCGGTGAACGGCGCGTCCCAGTCGTTGGGGTCGGTGAGGTTCGCGACATAGCGGATGGTGAGCGGTCCCGCCCGGTCGCTGTAGACCAGCCCCGCCTCCTGCCGCCACGAGATCGCGATGCCGTCCGGCTCGCCATTGTGGGTCAGCGGCAGCGGGCGAAGGCAATCGACGGGGAGTTCATAGACCCAGTTCAGCGTGCAATCGCCGGAACCGGTATCGCTGCCGGCCAGGGATGCCGAAAGGACGGCGAACACCCAGGCGTATTTCGTCAACTCGGCCTCGCGGGTCAGGTCGAAATGCATGTTGAGCAAGCGCGCGGCCTTAATGTCCTCGTCAAGGCTGTCGATCGGCGCCTCGTCAAGGACTGCCAGCGCCATATTGGCGATGTCGGTCGGGGTTATGGCCATGGGTAAGGCCTCCGTGGGTTGTGATTGGGGGAAGTGCGTCTTTCTCCCCGTTCACGGGGAGAAATGCCCGGCAGGGCAATGAGGGGCAGCGCCGGCATCGACGGTTGGCGTCAATGTTCAAGCGCCGGCGCTCGCAGGAAGGAGGTGGGCCTGGCCCACCTCCCGGGAGACGAAACCCTATGCCTCGGTCGTCTTCAGAGCGATGAACGTCATGGTCTTGACGCTCGACGCGGTGCGGTCCCAGTTCGCCGCCAGCGCCAGCTCCGCGTCGGTGGCGAATTCGCCGGCGGTGGAGGCGTCGAGGAAGCGGGTGCCCGGCACATGCGGCACGAAATGCCGGCGGCCGACCATTTCCGTCACCCCGCCGCCATGGCCCTGGCGCGGCTTGCGGTCGAACTCGAGCGGCCCGCCTTCGGTGTTCACGGGCAGCTCGTTCCACAGGATCGCCTTGTCCTTGAACATGAACGCGGTGTAGACGCCCGCCGCCTGCGGGATGTCGTCGTCGACCACGCAGCGCAGCCCCATGTAATAGGGGATGAGCGGCCCGCCCTGCTGCGAGGACGGCACATAGTCGATGAGGTCGGCGAGCTTCAGCGCTTTCATCTGCTTGGAATGGATCCAGAGGGTGCGGAACTTGTCGGCGCGGTCGCCCATCAGGTAGGCCGCCTCGATGATGTCGGTGTCGACGATGGAGGCGCCGGTGGCGCGCACCAGGTCGCCGCCGTCATTGGCCAGATTGTCGGCGACGACGCCCTTGAGCATGCCGATGAGGGTCAGCTTGTTGGCGCGCTGCCAGTACTCGGTCTGCCGCTTGACGATCAGCTTCTGCGGATCGTCGCCCGCCAGGATGGAGGTCAGGTCGGGAACGCCCCACGCCTGGGCGCGGACATTGCGGGCGGCGACCTCGCGGCGCGAGCCGATCTTCTTCATCTCGATGGAATCGGCCGGGTCGTCATTGACCGGCTCGGACGGATCGTTGCCGAGGTCCTTCCAGCCGGGCATGTCGACGGAACGGCCGCCCATCGACAGTTTCGAGGAGATGGCCGGATCGGAAAACAGGATGCCGGCCTGGTAGATTTCGAGCGACTGGACGTGCTCCTCGAAAGCGTATTGGGCATAAACGGACGGAACGATCGCGTCCGCGATACGGGTATAGGCGTCTGCCATTTTGTCTTCCTTTGAGAGATTGATCGGCGGCTGATGCGTCGGGATCAGAGCGGGTTGTTCGGCATCCAGAGATCCGGGTTTTCGCCCGCTTCCCTGGCCAGCCGCCGGGCGCGTTGAGGGTCGCTTTTGACAAGGGCTGAAATGGCCGAAACGTTGCGCTCGCCGGCGGCGTTGCGCCGGAAGGGGTTTTGCCCCCGCGGCGCCGCGTCGGCGTCGATCGTGTCTTCGCGGAACATCGCCTCGCCGATCGCCTGGAAGGCCCTGGCGATCTGCGGATCGGTCAGGGCGCCGTCGGGCAGAAGGATGCCCTTCTGCTTGTAGGCATCGACCAGGCCGAGCTTCTTCATCGCCCGGTTGGCCACCTCCAGCTTCTGGCGAAAGCCATCGCTGTCGGCCGGGCCCCAATCCTTGACGAGGTCGTCATGGGTGGCTTCGACCGAGCGGGCGAGCGCTGCCTGCTGGGCCGCCGCCTGCTCGGCCATGTAGCCGACGAACCTGTCATGATAGGCCTGGGCGATCTTCGGCGTGGCGCCGGCTTCGACCGCCCAGGCCTTGGACGCCTGGGCGAGTTCGTCCGAATAGGCGAAGGTTTCCGGCAGGCCGTCGGGCCGCCGGTATTCGACCTTTTCGGGCGATGTCAGCGGACGCATCGCCTCGGGCAGCCGGGCATGGAATTTGTCCCAGTCTTCCTTAGGCGCGTCCCTGGCTGGAACGCGCAGGCTTTCGCCCTGCCGCCGCTCCAGCTCCGCATAGGATGTGAAAACCCGATCGAGGCTTTCAGGCTTGGTCCAGCCCTTGGCTTCAGCAAGCTTGCGGTTGCCTTCGGAAAGACCGTCAAACCAACTCTTGCCGGCAAGCCCGGCGGACCCGTTATCCGCGCCTGCCGGTGGCCGTTCCGGGTTGCCCGCCGGCTGCGACGAGGCAACCACGGACCCGGCATCTGCCAGATCTGTCATGTGATGTTCCTTTTGAGGGTTAGGTTGAAAGTGAGCTTGGTGGCGCCGCCAATCGTCCTTGTGTGAGGGTGAGGAGCGGTCTACGCGGCAGGAAGGGCGGCCAGACACGGCCGGGACCGCTCAGGCTGAATCATTTTGACAGGCATCGGCGCTAGCGCCTTGTTCGAAAGAGGTGTTTCGCCTCCCGGTTCATCAACGCCCGAGAAACCATGTCTTATATCGTGACAGCCTGTGCCGCCGTTCCGCCGCAATGCGGCCGCACGGGACGATCGATAGGGATTTCAAATCTTTAAGGGAGACGTCACATGAACCTTCACAAAACAACTGCCGCCGTTTTGATGATCGCCGCGCTGGCGGGCTGCGCGCAGACGGAAGGCCAGCAGCGGGCCGGAACCGGTGCGCTGATCGGCGGCGCCGGCGGCGCCCTCGTCGGCCAGGCCATCGGCGGCAACACCAAGAGCACGGTCATCGGCGCGGCCAGCGGCGCCTTGCTCGGCGCCGTCGTCGGCTCGGCCACCACCCCGCAGCGCCGCGGCGACCAGCTCTGCCGCTACCAGGACCGCTACGGCCGCATCTACACCGCGCCTTGCGACGACCGGTACTACAACGGCAATTATTGAATCACCGGCGGCCAGACCGCCGATCTCCCCCCTCGTGGGGGAGATGTCCGGCAGGACAGAGGGGGGCGCCGTAGAGCGCCGACCTCGATCGTCGCCGAACTTTGAACATGCCCATAGGTTTGCCGTCTAGGGCCAGGCCTGAGCGACCGCTCGTGATTTGATCGCCGTGCGATGAGCACGGCAAAGGTCGGCGGGACAGCGCCCCCCTCTGCCCTGCCGGGCATCTCCCCCACGAGGGGAGAGATCGGCGCTTCAGCGCCTCACCTCTCCTCCATCCGTGCCGCCTTTTCCAGCGCCACGAGCTGCGCCTCGTCCAGCGTCAGGAACCCCATAATGTGCTGCACCACTTCGGCGCGGGCGTTGCTGAGCGCGCTGTGCAGCTCGAAGCCGTTGGGCGTTCTGGTGCGCGCCATCCACTCGCCGTATGACGGACGCCTGAAATAGCCGACCGTCGCCGCGAGATCGGCCAGCACCATTTCGCCGTCCTCGCCGGAGAACACGCGCATATACGCCTTGACCAGCGCCTCGCGCGCTTTGGCGGGGCCGCCGCTTTGCGACGCGTGGGCGAAGCGTTTGCGGCTCATGCGCGCTGTCCGGCCGGCATCGCGCCCTGGGCGCCGGCATCAGGTGCCGGCCCATCGGCGGTGCCGCCCTGCAGCATGCCTTGCAGGCCTTCGAGCAGGCCGCTGTCGCGCGCCTGCACGGCCGCCGGCACGGCATCCTTGGCCACCTTGCCGGCGGTGGCGATCGCCGCCATGCCGGCCTGCGCCTGGCTGGCCTTGGCCCTCGCGTCGCGCAGGCCAGCCACCTCATCCTTGCGGCGGAAGATGCGCTGCGGGCTGCGGCCGGCGCTCTGCACGATCTTGAGCGCCTCGTCGCTGTCGATATTGTCCATCACATCAGGGTCGAACTGCGCCATCTGCATGGCCGTGGTCACCAGCTGGATGGTGTCGCGCGCTTCCGCCGAGCGGCGCAAGACATCGAGCGGACCGGTGAAGGTCGGCCGCACCGCCTTGCCCGCCAGGCTCGCCGGCGGCAGGAAGCGGCTGTCCTCGTCATAGAGACCCTTGTCCTCCAATATGCCGAGCTCGCGGTCGAGATTGGTGGCAAAGCCCGCCTGGATGATCGAGCCCGACGGCCCCAGCAGCGCGCCCTTCTCCTCCTGGCGGATCAGCGCCTCGGTGGCGGTCATCTGCGGGTTCTGCACCAGGGTCTGGAACAGGTTGACGAACATCATGTCGCGGATCTCCTCCGCCCGGCTCGCCGCATAGTCGAAGGCGTAGCTCGGGTTCTGCCCGGTGGTGATCGGCGCGATCAGCGGCCTTCCATTGTCGTCGATGAGGCCAGGATAATTCTCGCCCGGATCGAGCACCGGCACATAGTCGAGCCTGGCCTTCGACGCCGTCGGCGGATCGGTGATCTGTTGCAGCGCGCGCAGGCCCGAGCGGCGGACCGCGTTTTCCTCGCGCACGGTCGTCAAGGCTTCGATGGTCGGCGAGATGCCATAGGCGTCGCCCTCGTAGCGGCGCCAGTTGAACGCCGACACCGGGAAGGTGCGAAAACCGCTCTCGCGCACGATCTCCTCCTCGTCCTCGATGACATGGTAGGAGGCGAAGGCGGCGTCGAGATAGCGGTAGCTTCCGCCCGATCGGTACATGCGGCGCTCGTCACGCGGCTGGATGCACTGGATGAGCGCGATCTTCTCCTCGCATTTGGCGGGGTCGTCGACCAGCGTCCTGATGCGCGCCGGCAGTTTTTCGTAGCCGAGCAGCTGCGCCGC
This sequence comes from Mesorhizobium sp. B264B1B, assembly GCF_020165765.1. Taxonomy (NCBI): domain Bacteria; kingdom Pseudomonadati; phylum Pseudomonadota; class Alphaproteobacteria; order Hyphomicrobiales; family Phyllobacteriaceae; genus Mesorhizobium; species Mesorhizobium sp. B264B1B. The sequence continues at coordinate 33,413 of NZ_JAIUIS010000019.1, read as the reverse complement.
CTGGCGCGCGGTGCGTTCGTAGCGGCGGTGGAAGATGTCGACCTGGCCCCAGCGGTTGCGCGAGAGATAGCCTTCCACCACCGGGATCGAGGCGTAGCGGATCAGCGTCGAACCGAACCCTTCCTCGGCATAGAGATAGGCCGGACCGTAGCGCACGACATTGCGCAGGCAGGCTTGCGTCGCCGGCACGAAATTGGAATTGGCGGAGTAGCGCAGCGAAAACAGGAAGTCGCGCAGGTTTTCCGCCCATTCCTTTTCCTCGTCGGTCTCCTCGTCGTCCATCTCGGCGGTGGTCAGCCCGTGCCATTTCTCCGACTGCGGGATGATCAGGCTTTCGAGCCCCGCGGCCAGCCGGTTGGCGGCCGAGTTTATGGTGTTGGCATAGACGCGGGCGCCGCGCCGCTCCTGCCGCTCGGCCTGGTTGTCGCCGCGGCGGGCGCCGCGCCCGGACAGGATATCGGGCGCATCGGGATCGCAGAACTCCGCCACCGCCTCCCACACGGGCTCGTAGGCGGCGCGCTCGCTCTCGAGCTCGGACTGGCGGGAAAGAATATCGCGGGCACGGGAATCGCTGGTCATGGGGGCCTCGTTAAAACTGGGGGATCTCCCCCTTTGAGGGGGAGATGGCCGCAAAGCGGCCAGAGGGGGTCGGATCGACCGGGTTCGGCCTTCTGCAACAGAAGGAGGTTAGCGCTTCATGCGAGGCGACCCCCTCTGTCGCCTCCGGCGACATCTCCCCCTCAAGGGGGGAGATCGGCAGCTTCAGCCGACGATGTCATCCTTTTGCGCGGTTCTTGGTCTAGGAACGCTTCGCGGCGGGGTTTTGCAGGAGGTCGATGTGACGACGACAAGCCTTGCCGCCCTGAAGAACCAGAGCAAACGTACCGTTAAACGGCTCATCGGCTACGATTCCCGCAACTGGCTGCGCATCCGCCAGATCGAGGCCTTCACCACCTTCCTGACGGCCGCCAACCGCAAATCGCGCGACGTGATCGAGATCTCGCCCGGCTGGAATCGCTACTGGAAGGCGATGTGCCCCAACTATCGCTCGGTCGACTTCCCCGATTTCGACATCTGCAAGGATCGCACCGACGAGCAATATTCCATCGTCATCGCCGATCAGGTGCTGGAGCATGTACAGCGGCCGCAGGCGGCGGCGCGGAACATCCACGCCATGACCCGCGAGGGCGGCTGGGCGATGGTGGCGACGCCCTTCCTGTTTCGCGTCCACGCCAGGCCGCACGACTACAACAGGTGGACGCCGGCCGGCCTGAAGCAGTTGATGGTCGATGGCGGCTTCGCCGAGGACAACGTCCAGGCGTTCGGCTGGGGCAACAAGGCCTGCGCCCGCGCCCACATAGGCGGCCCGGTCCGCGCCTACGGCCTGTGGCGGGACCTCAGCAACGACGAGGAATACCCGATGATGGTCTGGGCATTCGCGAAGAAGGGGTGAGCGGTGGAAGCTGCCAATCTCCCCCCTCGTGGGGGAGATTGGCAGCGTTCACCCGCCACGCCGCTTCACCAACCTTGCATGCCGCCTCCAGTACCACCAGTCCAGCACGCGCCGGCGAAAACTGCGCTTCATCGCGGTCATGGTCACATCCCCAAAAGCACGCGGCGCTGGCCGGCGAGGCTGCCGGGCGCCAGATCGGTCTTGATGGTGCTGGCCGTGCCCTGGCGTTGTTCGAGCTCAGCCCGAAGTGCTGCTTCGCGCGCCTGCACGTCCTTATCCCCGGCCGTCGGCACTGCCGGCAGCGGCTTCAGTTCCGGTGGTTTTTGAAACAGACACATGGTTCCAGCCTTCTCTTGTCCAGTCGTAAAGGAAAAAATCTTCGCCGTTCCTGCCATATCCAGGCAGCAGGCAGCGCTGCGTGGCGCCGAGCCGCCCAAGCCAGCGCAGCGCCAGTTCATTGCCGGCCAGCGCCCGCGCCTCGACCCGCCAGGCACCGCGGGCGGAAACTTGCGGACCGAGCACCGCGTGAAAGAACTCCGTAATCCCGGGCACGCAGCGCCTCATGCGGCGCGTGCCCCAGCTCCAGGCGATCCAAAGCCCGCTCCGCTGTTCGGCCGCGCCGAAGCCGACCTCCGGATTGCCGCCGAGCTCGGCCACATAGGCAAACCCTTGCAGCGCGGTGAGCGCCAGCAGCGCCGGCGACCAGTAGTCGAGCTGGCAATCGATCTCGGCGCGATCCTCGGGCCGCAAATTGGCGGCGATATAGGAGAGATCGCGCAGGGTCGCGGGGATGATGCGGAGGGTCATGCGGATGCCAGAGCCCGGGGGATAAGGTTCATCTGTGTGAGTGCCGCGTGAAAAATTCACGCCCTTGACCGGTCTCCTCTCCGGTGACCTACTTCGACCATAGAATGCGGGAGCAAAACATCGGTCATCCAATTGAAGGGAGACGGGCGAATGGACATTCGATCGGCGCTGACGCAGCTATGCGAGGCCTTCAACGCGCACGATCTCGATCGGATCATGGCGTTCTTTTCCGACGACTGCATTCTGGAGATGCCGAGGGGAGGCAAGCCCTGGGGTTCTCGTTTCGAGGGCAAGGCAAACGTACGGAAAGCACTGGCGACACGCTTTGAAGGCTTGCCCGATGTCCACTACGGCAACGCCGAACATTTTGTGGATTCGACCGCCGATACCGGCATCTCGAAATGGACGCTCACCGGCACCACACGCGAGGGGGAGAAAAAGGAGGTCCGGGGTTGCGACTTCTACACGTTTCGCGACGGCAAGGTGATCCGCAAGGATTCATATTGGAAAATCCTGGAGTAGGCGCAGGGACATCGCAGCGAGGGTCATGGGCCGGCGCCGGAGCGCCCGTTTCCTCCAGCGGGAATTGCGCTGCCGCGACGCTCCGAAGAGCCCTCCGCCCTCACCTGAACGCCCCCAGCGGATCGCTCTGCCCCTTCGCCCGCCTCGCCGCCTTGAACTCCGCCGGATCCACCATCGCCTCGCGCAGCATCATCACGCCGTAGCGCGTCGCCGCCATCAAATCGTCGCGCAGTTTCACCACCTGGCCGTCCTTGCGATGGTAGAGCCGGAACTCCTCGAACCAGGGGACAAGCGTCGAAAACACCTTGAAGCGGCCGGATTGCATGCGGTCGAGCATCTCCATCAGCCCGGCCTCGACCGAGACAGAGCCGTCGGGGAATTGCGCGTGGCGGGTCAGCATGTTGAGCCCATGCGCGGCATATTGCTTGGCGAGCGCCGTGCCCGCCCCTTCCAGCGTCTCGCGGCGGCCGTCGCGCGGCCACGCCCAGGGCAGCCATTCGCCCCAAGGCTTCAGGGTCAGCGCCTGCATGGCGGGAGTCTGCTGCGAGGCGCGCGCGGCCTTGGCGACATAGACGACGTCGGCCTCTGTATCCCAGGCGAGCTCGACCGCGGCGGAAGGGTGGTCCCAGCCGAAATCGAGCGCCCCGATGCGCGGCCAGTAGCGCGGCAGCCGGAAGGGCGCGCAGGCAATCAACTCCTCCGCCACCGGAAAGATGCGGCCGGACCCCAGCACCGGAATGCCCCGGGCGCGGGCCTCGCGCTCATGCGCGGGATAGGCGGCAACGATCGCCGCGCGCTCCTCGGGCGAATAATGCTCGGCGTCGTCGATGGTCATGAAGGTGACGTGACGGGACATGGGGGATCCTGAATCACTTTCGAGATAATCGATGTAGCGTCTTGTGAAGGCTAGGTTTTTCGGACCAACGTCGCGCCGCCCCTCACCTGCCTGCCGGCACCCTCTCCCCGTATAGTGACGGGGAGAGGGGTGCTGTTGTCGACGGTTTCGCCAATCGCGAACGTTCAAAAATCGGCGCCGAGATTGCGGCCAGCTCCCTTCTCCCCGTCATTACGGGGAGAAGGTGGCGGCAGCCGGATGAGGGGCAGCGCCGACGAAGGGGAGCAAGCGCCAAGTGCGATGCCGCTCTTCCCCAATCAGTTTCTTCTCCATCACCCCTTCCCCATCCCCTCCACCTTCGCCGCCGACAAAAACAGCAGCACCACATCGGACATGCCGAGCAGCGGCGTGAAGGTGACGATGGTGATGCCGCCGGTGGCGTTGGTGCGGGTGAGGCCCTCGGAATAAATGTCGAGCGGCGGTTCCTCGTCGAACCAGACGCCGTGCAGCGTTTCGCCCTGCCATTTCTCGCGGCCCTTCTCGAAACTCTTGAACGACAGCACGCTCTCGCCGGCCTGCACGTCGCCGCCGCCGCCATGGCGCACCACGATGCTGTCGAGCGCGCCCGGCGCGCCGCGGCCCATCATGGTGTCGACGATGGCATCGGCCGGGATCATGCCGGTGCCCCATTGCGCCTGCTGCTGCGGCGGGCCGACCAGCACGCGCTGCGGATTGTCGCGCGTGCCCTCGCCGGTCACGCCGGCGGCCCACAGCCGCACGGGCGCATCGAAAACCTTGCCTTGCCACCACGCGGGATAGCGGCCGGTCAGGTGCATGGCCCATTCGGCGCCGCCGGCGCGGGTCTTGCCGAGCTGGTTGCCGGCCATGAACAGCCGCTCGCGGTTGGCGGCGCCTGCCGCGTGAAACGCCGCCTGCCTGGCATAGGGCCGGTAGGCGGCAAGCTGGTTGGTACGACGCCTGCGGTCAAGCTCCGCCAGCAGCGCCAGATATTCCGTCCTCGCCGCCACCGGCGATGTCTTCGAGGAACGGTTTGACCGCGGCTTCGAGCGCGCGGATGCGGCTGCGGATCTCTTCATCGCTCAGGGCATCCAGATGGTTGACGGCGACATCGAAATCCTTGGGCAGCACCGAAAGCACGATCTTCAAATACTGGTCAGGCTTGTCGGCCCGCACTTCGGCGATGACGCCGGCGCCATGGGCGCGGAAATCTGCGCGCACGGCGGCGAGAAAGTCGTCGCCCAGCGTTTTCTTCGGGCGTTTGCGGCGGGTCTCCGGCGCGGCCTCCGGGCTTGCGCTCCGGCTGGCGGCCGGCTTGCGCCCTTTGCCGCGCGCCGGCACTGCGGCGGTTTCGTCAGCCATGGCCCGTCACCGCCTCGGCATCGCCGGCCTTGGCCTTCGACGGCACGGACTTGACCGACCGGACCCGCTTCTTCTTCGAGCGGGTGGATTTCCTCCTGACGTTCCTGGCGCCCTTCGGCCGCCGGGCAGGTTTTGCGACGCCCGGCAGATCCTTCAGGCCCGCCATGGCGAGGCCGATGGCGCCGCTATGAATTGTCGCCTGCGGGAAAGCGAAGCCGCCGGCCGCGTCCCGAACCATGCCGATCAGCACGCCGGGCGCGACCTGCTCGATCCGGCCGAGCCGCGTCTGCGGTGCCGCACCCTCGAATTCGCCAATGGCGCTGACGACCTCAAGGCCGTCATCCCCGGTGATGATGGTGGCATAGCGTGGCATGGGATTTCTCGCGGATAATCGTCAGGTTCGAAACGTCGCATTCCTTCGCGTCCCCCTCTGTCCTGCCGGACATCTCCCCCACGAGGGGGAAGATCGCAGCTTCGGCGCCTCGCTTTTTTCTACAACGTTGGCGATTGGCGAAAGCCGGGACAACAGCCGATCTCCCCACCCGTGGGGGAGATGGCCGGCAGGCCAGAGGGGGGCGCCGTAGAGCGCCATCCTTCGAAGAGGAAAGCAAAACCAGAAACACAAAACCCGCCTCGGCGGCGGGTCATCGGCGCAACTCAGCACCATAGATAAAAACATAGCATAGTTGCCTTCACCCCGTCAACAGGTTTTAGGAAAAAATTCCTTATCGGCTTTAGGCATCCCCGCGCAGCGAATGCACGCCTTCACGGCATGGGCGAACAGGATCAGCCCAACTAATGAACCGGGGCTTCGTCACAATCTCGCTGTGAAGGTCGCTAAGCGCGTTGAATGAAGATCCGCTCGAATATCGCGCCAATACCCAGCACGACCGGCGCTCTTGTTTCGGCGGCGCCAGAATCAAAAACCCGCCTCGGGGGCGGGTCATCGGCGCAACTCAGCACCATAGATAGAAACATAGCATAGTTGCCTTCACCCCGTCAACAGTCTTTAAGAAAAAAATCCTATCTTGCCCGTCCCAGCGTGATCCTCCCCCGGCCTATCGGCTTTGTCAGTTGGGTGCTGGAGCATTGACCGCGAATTGCGCGGCGAACGCCCTGCCATAGGCGGGCCGGGCTTCGCCGCGGGCCACATAGGCAGCCAGGTTTTGATATTCGTCCAGAATGCCCGACATTCTGAGCCGCAGCAGCACAGATACCATCAACAGATCGCCCGCGCTGAACGCGCCGTCGAGCCAGTCGGCGCCGCCCAGATGGGCCGAGAGCCTGTCCAGCCGGGCGCGAACGCGGTCCTTCACCAATGGCAGGCGCTCCTCGCTCCAGGGCTTGTCGGCCTCGAATATTTTTGCCGTCGTCAGTTCGAGGATCGGCAGCTCGACGGTGTTGAGCGCGGCAAACATCCAGGTGATGGCGCGGGCGCGGGCATCGCGATCCTCCGGCAGCAGCCCCGGATACCGCTCGGCAAGGTGGAAGACGATCGAGCCGGTCTCGAACAGGCAGAGCGAACCGTCCTCGTAGGTGGGGATCTGGCCGAAGGGCTGAATGGCCAGATGGTCGGGCGCCTTCATCTCGGCATGGGAAACCAGACGAACCTCGTAGGGCTGGCCCACTTCCTCGAGCGCCCAGCGAACGCGCGTGTCGCGCGCCAGTCCCTTGCCGCCGTCGGGCGACCGTTTGAATGCCGTAATGGTGACTGTCATCGCATCCGCTTCCTTGCCTGTTTCCTGGGCTTCCTGGCGATGACGAACAAGCCTGCGCTGCAGCCCGACATCGGTCTTGAACTATTTTCCTTGCCGAGCGCGGATCGCGAATGGATGTCCGCGCGTTCTGAACGCCTATGCACGCCGCCTCAAAGTGACCTCGGTTTTGGGCGACATGCGTAGGCCGATACCTGCAAGTGCGTCGCACGGGCCCTGTTCAGCGTGACGCGCCTCACCGATGGGAGCAACCGCCATGAACGTCGCCAACCTGCAACTCGAGGGCCTGCTGATGGCCGTCGCATCGATCAACCACGTCCTGGTCAGGAAGGGCGTGCTGACATCAGAGGAGATCGACATCGCCCTGCGCAAGGCCGAAGCCGGCGAAACCAGCGAGGAGCGGTCCGAGGGCATGTCGGCGTCGAGCCGCGACGCCGTCAATTTCCCGATCCGGCTGCTGGAGCTCGCCAACCAGTGCCAGCCCGAAGCTGACATGCCGTCCTTTTCGAAACTGGCGCGCATGGTCGGCCAGATGAAGGAACCCTACAACGACCAGATGTAGCTACGCCCTGCCCGGCCATCCCGGATTGAGCGAAAGCACGCGGCCCGGCCCGTGCACGGCGGCGAACAGCAGCCCGGCCAGGAAGGAAAAATGGTCGACGAAGAAGCCGAATTCCGCCTGGTTGCCGGCCCAGTGGCTCGGTCCGTGGAAGGCGAAGCCGAGGAACAGCACGTAGACCGCCGCGACCAGCGCGGCCGGCGTGAAGAAGGCGCCGGTGAGGAAAGCGATCACCAGCAGCACCTCCAGTATCGCCGCGCACCAGGCCAGGAGCAGCGGAAACGGAAAGCCGGCGGCGGCGATATAGCCGGCGGTGGCGCCCATGCCCATGAACTTGAACGTCACCGCCATCAGGAAGACGGCCGCGAAGATCAGGCGGGCGATGAGCAAGGCGGCGGTCTGCCACGGCGATTGGACGGTTGGCGACGGCATGGTTGTTCTCCCGTTTCGTTTGCTTGTCTTACCCAATTCCGGATGGAAACCGAACTTTCCTGGAATTGCTCCTAGGACGCGCCACGCACCGCGCATCCGACATATCCGCCGAAGTTTTTTCCGGATGTCGTGATCGGCGCCACATGATCGGGCCGCTGTCGCAAAAACCGGAGTCCGGTTTGCCGGCTCCTTGATGAAGTGGGCCACATCGGCCCTGATGTATCTCGCCGCCACGCGCCTGGAGCCGGCCTGAGGCAGCGGAGCCGATATCCGGTCCGGGTGATCGCCAAAGCGCGCAAAAGCCGCTATGGAACCAGCGGCGTCAAATGCTGTTATGTATGACCGCAGGGTCGCGCCGCCCCCCCCCCCCCCCGGGGGTGGAAAGTGAGGCTCGGCATGGCGGACGACAAATCGAAGATCAAGCAGGATCGCAAGCTGGTTTCGAGCGAGGAAACCTATGAGGTTGCCGCTTTCGCCCGCAAATACGGCATCCCGCAGAGCGAGGCCCAGACCATCATCAAGCGCTACGGGCCCTCGAGGAAGAAGCTCGACAACCACATGGCCGCGCGCGGATAGCTCGGCGCGACCGGCGTTGGAAGCCTTGCCCGGGGCAGGACCCCGGGCGCATTGCGGCACTGAATGGTTGGAGGCCACGGCCATGCCCGACACCGCGCGCAGAACCGGCAGCTGCCTTTGCGGCGGCGTGCAGTTCACCGTCAGCGGTCCGCCCCTGCGGGTGGGTCTCTGCCATTGCAAGGATTGCCGCAAGACCAGCGGCTCCGCCTTTGCCGCCTTCGCCATCTGGCCGCGCCAGGCCTTCGAGACATCGGGCATCCTCGGCACCTATGCCGGCCGCGGCTTCTGCCCGACCTGCGGCAGCCGTGTCGCCTCGCTCAGCGACGACGAAGCCGAGGTGATGATCGGCAGCCTGGACGTGGCGCCGACCGATCTCATGCCGGAGTACGAATTGTGGATCGGCCGGCGCGAATCCTGGCTGCATGCCTTGCCCGATACGCGGCAGTTCGAGCACGACCGGCCCGCCGCGCAGGCTCCCGGCCCGCCGCCGAGGCCGCTGTCGGACGCGGCTCCCGGCGGCTGAAAATTAGTCGAAAAGTTTAGCGGCCGCGACGGAACCCCGGAACGGCGGCCGGCGTTATCGGGCGCCTCAGTTTCAATGGAGATCGCCGTGAACGACAAGTTCTTTCCCCGTCCGGTCAGGCTGAAGGTCGGACCGGCCCGCGAGCGCGTGGTGCGCAGCGCCTGGGAAGGCCTGGAATGCCTGCGCGACTGGCCCGGCAAGCACGGCCGGCGCTACCGCGCCGCATGGCGCAGCTGCCGCGATGCCCTCGATGGCTGGACCCCGGCCGAGAAGGCGATGCGGGCCATGATCGATGCCGGGCGCGAGGCGGAATTTCTGCCCGGCAACGGCAAATCCTGAAAGCCTGCCGCCTCAAGGGGCGGTCCGGAACCCGATAGCTGCATCGCGGCAAGCCGCCGGCTACTGTTTCGGCGGCTGCGGCGGCACTTCACCCGGTTTGATCACCGGCGTCTTGCCTTCGTTGGGCGCCGGCGCGGCCATGCCCTGGTCGCCTGTCGGCGGCGGCTTCAGCACGCCGCCGCAATCGTTCAGCGTCTCGGTCAGCGTGTTGTCGGTCGGCTGCTGGTTGCCGTCGGGCTTGGCCCGGCATTTTTCGCTGGGCGCCTGCTTGTCGGGGTTCTGCTGCTCGGCCTGTGCCAGCGCCGCGGCGGGCGCGGCGAGCATCAGGCTGACGGACATGATGGCGAGAAGTCTCATCTCGGCCTCCTTTCCGGGTTGGGCCGCCCTCACCGGCCGCCCAATAGTCGATGGCGTGCCTTCGATGGCTTGCCTCAATAACCGCCGACGATCGGCAGGATTTCGCCGGTGATGTAGCTGGAGCATTGCGGCGAGGCCAGGAACACATAGGCCGGCGCGATTTCCTCCGGCTGGGCGGGCCGCTTCATCGGCGTCTTGGCGCCGAACTGCGATACGTCCTGCGCCTCCTTCTCCGACGGATTGAGCGGCGTCCACACCGGCCCCGGCGCCACCGCGTTGACACGGATGCCCTTGCCGACGAGGTTGCCCGACAGCGCCCGGGTGAAGGCATGGATGCCGCCCTTGGTCATGGAGTAGTCGACCAGGTCCTTCGATCCCTCGATGCCGGTGACCGAACCGGTGTTGATGATGGCCGAACCCGGCTTCATATGCGCCACCGCCTCCTGCGCCATATGGAAGTAGCCGTAGAGGTTGGTCTTCAGCGTGGTGTCGAAATGCTCCTCGGTCAGGTCGGCGAAATCGGTGGAATGGATCTGGAAGGCGGCATTGTTGACCAGCACGTCGAGCCGCCCCAGTTCCTTGACGACCCTTGCCACGGCCTTGGCGCAGAAGGCGCGATTGCCGACATCGCCGCGCAAGGCGAGGCAGCGGCGGCCCTCCGCCTCGACCGCTTGCTTGGTCGCCTCCGCGTCGCGGGCCTCGCTGAGATAGACGATGGCGATGTCGGCACCCTCGCGCGCGAACAGCACGGCCACCGCACGGCCAATCCCGGAATCGCCGCCGGTGATCAACGCCGCCTTGCCTTCCAGCTTTCCCGAACCGCGCCAGAACGGCGCGTCATAGAGCGGCGCCGGCTCGATGGCCCATTCCTCGCCGGGTTTGGGATGATGCTGGGCGGGAAAAGGCGGCGCGGGATATTTTCGCGCGCCGGCCTGCATGGCGCCGTCGCCCTTGGGCTTGGCCTTGGCGCGGTCCTTGGCGTCGACCTTGCGCTGGATGCTGCGCTGCTTGCTGGTTGCTTTCGAACTGTCGCTCTGGGTGCTGGTCGGCATGGTCATCTCCTCTGTGTTTGGACCGGAGACATCCCGAACCTCCTCGCGCAACGCGCGGAACTGTTCGCGATGTCTTCGGTCCAAACGCTCTGCTCGCAGGGACAACGCATGTCGGCGGAAAAAGTTGGCGGCTTTCGCAGGCGCGCATTGCAACCGCTCGCATCCTGCCGCCGTTTCGCCTGCCGGAGGCAATCATGTTCGAAGGTTTTCAGACCCTCGAGGTCGACTGCGGCGACGCCCGCATCTTCGCCCGGCGCGCCGGCGACGGGCCCGCCGTCCTTCTGCTGCACGGCTTTCCGCAGACGCATCTGATGTGGCGCGACGTGGCGCCACGCCTGGCGGACCGGTTCACCGTCATATGCGCCGACCTGCGCGGCTATGGCGCCAGCTCATGCCCGGCGTCGAGCGCCGATCACGCCCCTTACGCCAAGCGCGCCATGGCCCGCGACATGGTGGCGCTGATGGCCGAGCTCGGCTTTTCCAGCTTCATGGTCGCCGGCCATGATCGCGGCGGGCGTGTCGCCTACCGCCTCGCGCTCGACCATCCCGACCGCGTCGAAAGGCTTGCCGTGCTCGACATCGTGCCCACCGCCGACGCCTGGGACCGGGCCGACGCCAGGCTGGCGCTCGGCTATTGGCCGTGGTCGTTGCTGGCGCAGCCGGAGCCGCTGCCGGAAAAGCTCCTGGCCAGTGCGGCCGACGCGATCGTCGATGATGCCCTGGGCGGCTGGGGCTCGTCGCCAGAGACATTTTCCGCCGGCGTGCGCCAGGCCTATGTCGAGGCCCTGCGCGATCCCGCCCATGCCCATGCGATCTGCGAGGAGTACCGGGCGGCCACGATGCTCGACCGCGAGCACGACCATGCCGATCGCGCCGGCGGCCGGCGCATAGCCTGCGCGGTGCTGGCGCTGTGGAGCGGGCAAGGCGCGCTCGCCGAATGGTATGCCGGCGAAGGCGGACCGCTGGCTTTGTGGCGCGGCTGGGCCGGCGATCTGCGCGGCCATGCGGTCCAAGACGGGCATTTCTTTCCCGAAGAAGCACCCGCGCAAACGGCCGCCGAATTGAGCGCTTTCTTCGCCGGCCCCGAGACCGCAGCCCGTCCGGCGAATGCCCAGAAGAGTACGTAGGGCTTTCCCGGGAAAGGGACGTGGCGCTTTCCCTGGGGAATCGCGTCGAACTCACGCCTGGAGCGGTTCAGCGGGAACCTTCGCAGCCGGCCGCGACCAGGGGAATTGGAACCACATCCTTGGCTGCGCAGTTGCAGGGGCATCGAATGAACCCGGGAGCAGATCCATGCCACGCGGAGAAAAATCGAAATACACCGACAAGCAGGAGCGCAAGGCAGACCACATCGCCGAGGGCTACGAGCATCGCGGCGTGTCCGAGAAGGAAGCCGAGCGCCGCGCCTGGGCCACCGTCAACAAGGATGATGGCGGCGGCAAGAAGGAGGGCGGCTCCGGCCGCGGCAAGCACACCGGCCATCCCGCCGCGCATAAGGGCGGCGAAAAAGGCGGCAAGGCTTCCGCCTCGCGTTCGGCGGGGAGCCGGTCGGCATCAGCCAGGAAGGCAGCCGCGACCCGCAAGCGCAACGAAGCGCACGCCCATTGATGCGCGGGGCGACCGGATCGCGAAATTCTTATGCGCCTTGCCTGCCCTCGCCCGGGCCGCTCTTGATCAGATCGTCGCCCGGCGGATCATCGAAGTTCGGCTCGGCCGGATTGTCGGACGGCGGCCTTTGCGGACAGTCCTCGTAGCCGTGGTCGCGGCCGCCGCAGAACGAACAGCACATGGCTTCGCGATCCCTGTTCCCGGGCGGCCATCGCGGGGTCTGGTAAGGCTTCCTGCCGAGCATGCCCAGCAATGCGCGAGGCGCGATTTGGTTGCGCGCCCGCGCCGTCCCTCGCAAGAGAAGACGCCGGCTGTTGCGCAACCGCCAGACAAAGTGCGAATCTCCCCGGCATGCCGCAACCAAGCTTAATCGCCCGGCGTTGCGGATCATGCCTTGGAGAGACCGCCATGTCCGTTCGAATCCTGTTGCCGACCGTGGCTGCCATGCTTGCCGCCACCGGCCTGGCCGAAGCCCGGCCCGACAGCCGCGCCATGAGCTGCGCGCAGATCCGCGCCATGATCCAGAGCCACCGCGCCGTCGTGCTGACCACCGGCCCCAATACCTATGACCGCTATGTCAGGCAGTTCGGCAATGAATGCGATTGGCCCGAAGTGCCGATGTCGGCCTATATCCCGGCCCGCGACGGGCACTGTCCGGTCTACCGCTGCGAGGAGCCGGTCAACAATTTCCCGAATTGACCGGTCGGCCAGGCGCCGGCATCGACGTTCGGGGATTGCCGCATCCCTGCCTGAAACCATTCCGAGGGGCCGGCGTTGACGCGTGGGGTGGCCGCCACAGGAGATGCCCATGACCGTCAACTGCCGCGTATCCATCGACAACCGGCCTCAATCGATCGAGGCCGTTTTCCAGGCCGTGCCCCGGATCGGCGAGAGCGTTTCGCTGTCCGTCGACGGAAACGCCCAGGACCTGCGCGTTTCGCGTGTCGTGCATGTGCCCGACGGCTCGCTCGAAGGAGCTGCGATCATCGTCGAGGTGACGGCCAACATCCTCTAGCCCCCTGAATCCGCAAATGCGGCGCGCCTTGGCCACGGCGGCGGCTTTCAGATGCCTAAGCCGATCGTCTGGCCGGCGTCTTCCATAGGGTGCTGCGGCACGATGATCGACGCCAGCGGCGCGTTCAGCGTCCATCTGAAATAGCCGGGCGAGCGCTCGATCACGGCGGACCCGCCGAGCGACTGCGGCGCCACCCTTTGCAGGACAACGGTGCCGAACCCCTTGCGCGTGGTGTCGTCGCGCTCGTCGCCGCCGCTATAGGGGGGCGACCGCTCCTCCCAGACAAGTTGGAATTCGCGTTCGGCCAGAGCGTCGTCGCTCATGCTCCAGGTCACCTCGACCCGGCCGGAATCGCTGGCGAGCGCTCCATACTTGGACGAATTGGTGCCGAGCTCGTGGAAAGCCATGCCGAGATTCTGCACCGCATTCGACTGCAAGGTCAGCAGCGGTCCCGAAAGCAGTATCTGCTCCTCGCGGCCGAACGGTTTGAGATGTTCCTGGACCAGGTCGAACAGGCTGGCTCCCGCCCAGTTCGAGGTGACCAGCAGATCGTGCGAGCGTGACAGCGCCATGATGCGGGCGCGGATCATCTCCTCGAACTCGCGCGGGTCCTGCGAGCGCTTGCTGGTTTCCCTGACCATCGACAGGATCACCGCAAACTGGTTCTTGACGCGATGGTTGACCTCGCGCATCAGCATCTTGATCCGGCGCTCGTTCTCCCTGCTGGCGCTGATGTCGCGGGCGATCTTCGAGGCGCCGACGATCTCGCCGCTGGCGTTCCTGATCGGCGACACCGTCAGCGAAACGGCAATGAAGGTGCCGTCCTTGCGCTTTCGCGTCGTCTCGTAGCTCGCGAGGCGTTCGCCGCGGCGGACCTTGGCGATGATCTCGGTTTCCTCGTTCTTGAGGTGGTCGGGGATGAGCATCAGGATCGACTGCCCCAACGCTTCCTCCGCGCTGTAGCCGAACATGCGTTCGGCCGCCTGGTTCCAGCTTTTGATGATGCTGTTCAGGTCCTTGCTGATGATGGCGTCGAAGGAGGAATCGACGATCGCCGCCAGCTGCGCATCGGCCGTTGCGTCCTGTTTTTCACCGCTTGCTATGTCAGCCATTGCCCCGCCAGGTGTCAGCCTATAGCCACTAGATAACGCGTGCGCCGGACAAGGCAATCACCTTGAAGCGGCCTGCTGCTTCAACTTCATCGAAATCGCCTCGCCGGCTGGAGTGATCGAGGGGAAGGTCGTTCCGCAGATCAGGGCGGCCGGCATCGGAGACGCCAGCGACCATACAAAATGGTTTTCGAGCACCAGGACAGAGCGGACATTCAAGTCCATGGGCACCGGAAGCGCGGAACCCGTCCTTGCGGGCCGGCATCACCTGAATGTCACCGCGCCTCAGTCAGAATGGCCGTCGCCCACATTGCCGTTGCCGCCCGGGGTGGACAGCAGTCCGAAGTCCTGGGACTTGACGCCCTGCTCCGCCGCCAGGAATCCGTCCGAGGCGAGGCCACGCCGCAAGAGCTCCCTGACCGCGGCCGAGCGGCTCGGCATGCGCTTGTCGAAGCGCCAGTTCTCCAATGCCGCCAGTTCATCGGCGGTCAGCATGACCTGCAAGCGTTCAGGACGTTCCAGTTCAGTCACGGCACTTCCTCGCAAAACCCAATACGCGAATGAGTATCTGTCTCATTCCACTAATAATTAGGATAGCAATCCTAACACGTCAAGGTCGGCAAATACGCGACCTCCCCATCCTGCTCATGATGACTATAAAGCGTCGGGTGCGCCTTTGCGTAACCATGCTAACTAACTGATATATATCGACTATTTTCATATTTTCGCTTGCCAGACGCCGATGCGAGGCGCATGCTACAAAGGCAAAACCAGTCCAGGAGGTTTCGATGCGGTATGACTACTCGACGCGGTTGCGCGATGACGTTCAATCCGCGGTCACGACGGCTTTCAGGACGTACGGCATCGTCAACATCACCGCGGTGGCCGAACGGATCAGGCTCAGGAACCTCGACGAAAACGTTGCTCTCGAGGACGTCGAGCACCTGGTCCTGGCGGCCGCCCAACTGCTTGGAGCCGCCATCGAATTCGAGGGCCTGACCATGATCGACCGCTTGCCGGACGCTCATGTCAACGGCCGCCCCGGCGGACCGGCCCCTGCCCTGAAGCGCCTCGTCTGAACAGATTTGAGGCGACGCGCTAAGTCATTTCGGGCGACCTGCATCAGGGCTCCGGTGGCCGGGCGAGCCCGCTGGACGCCGCCTACCTGTGGAAATTGAGCGCGCGCGCTATATGGTGTTTGAATTCCCCCCTCTGGAGAACACGCCATGACGCTCGACACACGCAAGCTCGGCAGCCAGGGGCTGCGGGTCTCGGCCATCGGCCTCGGCTGCATGGGCATGAGCCAGTCCTACGGCCCGGCCGACGAAGCCGAATCCATCGCCACGCTGCACCGCGCCATCGAACTCGGCTGCACCTTCCTCGACACCGCCGAGGTGTATGGCCCTTACGCCAATGAGGCGCTGCTCGGCCGCGCCTTGAAGGGCAAGCGCGACCAGGTGACCATCGCCACCAAATTCGGCTTTCGCATCGAAAATGGCCGGCAGGTCGGCACCGAACGCGACAGCAGGCCGCAAACCATCAGGGCGGCGGTTGAAGGGTCGTTGAAGCGGCTCGCCACCGACCATATCGACCTTCTCTACCAGCACCGTGTCGATCCAGCCGTGCCGGCCGAGGATGTCGCCGGCACGGTCGGCGAGCTGGTCAAACAGGGCAAGGTCCGCTTCTTCGGCCTGTCGGAGGCGGGAGCCGCGAACATCCAGCGGGCGCACGCCGTGTTTCCGGTCTCGGCGCTGCAGAGCGAGTACTCGCTGTGGGAGCGCAATCTCGAGCCGGAAATCATTCCCCTGCTGCGGCAAACCGGCATCGGCCTGGTGCCGTTCTCACCGCTCGGCCGCGGCTTCCTGACCGGCGGCGCCAAGCGCGCCGAGGACTATCCGGAAGGCGATTACCGCCGCGGCGACCCGCGCTACCAGGGCGCGAACTACGACGCCAATGTCGAGGCCGCCGCGAAGGTCCGCGACATCGCCGCCGCCAAAGGCGTCAAGCCAGGGCAGATCGCGCTGGCCTGGCTCCTGGAGAAGGGCAATGTCTTCGGTGTCGACATCGTGCCGATCCCCGGCACCAAGCGGACCAAATATCTGGAAGAAAATGTCGCCGCGGCGTCGCTGAAACTGGAGGCCGCCGAGATGGCGGCGCTCGACGACGCGCTGGCCCCGGGGAAGGTCTCCGGCCCGCGCTACGGCGACCGCACCATGGTGATGATCGACCGATAGGTTCGCACGTCGCCGGTGAATCGGGCCTATTCCACCGGTGCCGGCTTTTGCCGAGGATCAGGCCGCAACCGCTGGTGCAGTTCCCTGCCGGCATGCAGGGTCCGGTCCGCCAGCGCGGCGAGTGTTCCGCGCAACGTCCTTGTTCCCAGCACCGAATCCAGCGTCACCGACTGGGTCGCGAAGCGCCGCTTGAAATCCTCGCCGCCGCACAGGAAGTCGACCATCGTCAGTCCCCTGTCGATCGACCACTGGATGTAGTCCATCATCAGCACCATGCCGGGAGACGCCCGTTCGACATCCGGATCGTAGGTCGTGACGAAGGCCATCATCGTGTTGCGCTGGACGAAATTGATCGAGACCGCCACCACCATCCCGGCGCATTCCAGCACGAAGACATGCAGGAGCCCTTCCCTGGCCAGCACCGCGACCAGCGCGGCCAGGGCCGGCGACCCCTCATCGAACAGGTTGGATTCGTGTCCGCGCGCGGCGAGCCATTTGCGCTTGAACTCGGCGAGCCTGTCGAGGACGGGCTGCATCGGCTCGTCCGGCGACATGAGGCGGAACCGCACTTCGCCGCCTTCCTCGAGGAATTTGCGGCCACGGCGATAATTCTGGCGCATCTTCTTCGTTTGTTCCCCGAACCAGTCCGCGCCCGTACGCCATGGCCCGGCGACCCGGAAGCTGGTTTCGCTGCGGCGGTTCGGGCGCAGCGCCATCTTGGGCGCCGAAGCGGGAGCAAGCAGCGTGCGCATCGCGGCGTCCGGCAGCAGGCGGTTCAGATAGACGAGATCGAAGCCGCCCGCGGCCGAAATTTCCTGCCATAGCGCCGCGACCGCCGCCGGATCGCAGTCCGGCGCGACCAGCACGTCGCCATAGTCGCTGTGGTCCTTGGCAGCCCATTCCAGGACGTTGACGCCCTTGCGCCGCACCGTCGCCAGCGGGATGACGGCCTCGATCCGGTCACCGTTCCAGACGAGGCCGATCCTGAGACCGCGCAGATCCCGGTCCGGGGCCGTCTGCCACCACGCCGTGACCCAGGCGTGGCTTTGAAAGATCAGCCCCTCCGCCCGGCGCCACAGCTCCGTCCAGGCCGGCCCGACCGACGCGAGGCGCTCCTCGGAGGTGACGATCTCCAAAGCGCCGGCCTTCCGGCCCTCGATCGCGGCGTGAGCGTTCATGGCTGCGGGCTCCGTGTCGGCTCGGACGAAGCGCGGCGGCGAAACCGCCGGGCGATGTGCCCCCACATCTTCTTGAGCGGCAGCACGTAAAGCCCCGACAGGGATTGATAGTCGCGCGCGCCGCGTTCCATCAATCCGAACCTGAAATCCTCATCGGGCTTGGGCACGCACAACGTTCCGAACAGCCGGTCCCAGAACGAGAACAGCAAGCCGAAATTCTTGTCGTAGTGCCTTGGATCGACGCTGTGGTGCAGTTGGTGCCAATGCGGGCACAGCACGATGTTGTTGAGCGGCCCGAACGATATCTTGAAATGGGTGTGCCTGACGAAATCCATCATCAGGATATTGCGCATGACGTAGACGTTGACGCCGAAGATCGTCACTTCGACGAGGTTAAGCGACAAAAGGGTCCAGATGCCGAAGCAGATCCCGGGTATGACGCCGTCCCAGGCGCGGTTCATGAGCTCGTCGAGCGGATGAACCCTGTCCTTGGTGATCCCGACCATCACCTCCGCCGAGTGATGCACCTTGTGCAGCTCCCACAGGAACGGGAAGCGGTGCTGGGCCACATGGTAGAGGTAATAGGATATGTCGTAGGCGATCAGCATCGTCACCGTGAAGACGACGATCGTCACCGCTCCCGGCGGTCCCGGCAGCAGCGGCGGCTCGATTTGCAGGAGTGCCGCCAGCGTCCGATTCGTCGCGTAACCGACGGCGACGACGAAGGTCACGCCCGCCGGCAGCATCAGGAAGGGCATAATCGCCTTGCGGGTGATCCAGAAAAGCAGGTCCGCCCGCGCCGAGGGATGCGTGACGATCTCGTTGGGAAAGACGAAATCGAAGAATTCCCTGAAGCTCTTGCGCTCCGCCGTCCGCCAATAGGCGATCAGGGCGCTGCCCAGCGCGGTCAGCAGCAAGAGGCCGGCCGCAAGCAGGCTGGAGCCGGACAACTTGTCCAGGATCCTTTCGATGATGCCGGCAATCGACATGGGCCCACTCATTTATGCAACCGAAGCTTGACTTGCAGGAGGCGATTGACCTGACTGGCCGGGCAAGCCGCCACGCCGTCAGGGCTCTCGATCATTTCGCCGTCACCCTAGTCGAGAATCCATAGCGAAAGCTTAAGCTAATTAAAAACAATGAATCCGCTAAAAAGCCCGCTATATATTGCCGAATTCTGAATAAAACTCCTAAAATTGACAGCAAAGGACCGGCAGCGCTTGGCGTGGAGATCGCAACTTCGGGGAATCGCCGGGTGATCGTGCCGGTCCCGAGCTCGCCGGCCCGCGGCCGGGCTGCCAAACCCCTCCCAAGCTTATTTCCCGGCGCCCGGCTGCTTGTTGAAAATCGTGAGCAGGTCCATCGGCAGCGGAAACACCACCGTCGACGAGCGCTCGCCGGCGATGTCGTGCAGCGCCTCGAAATAGCGCAGTTGCATGGCCTGTGGCTCCTGCGCCAGCATCTTGCCGGCCTCGACCAGCTTTGCCGCCGCCTGCTGCTCGCCATCGGCGTTGATCACCTTCGCGCGCCGCAGCCTTTCAGCCTCGGCCTGCTTGGCGATGGCGCGGACCATGTTCTCGTTGAGGTCGACATGCTTGATCTCGACATTGGACACCTTGATGCCCCATGCATCGGTCCGCTGGTCCAGGATCTCCTGGATGTCGCTGTTCAACTTGTCGCGCTCGGCCAGCATCTCGTCGAGTTCGTGCTTGCCGAGAACCGAGCGCAACGTGGTCTGCGCGAGCTGGTTTGTCGCGGCCATGAAGTCCTCGACCTGGATGACGGCCCGCTCGGCGTCGACGATCCGGAAATACAGCACCGCGTTCACCTTCACCGAGACATTGTCGCGCGAGATCACGTCCTGCGGCGGCACGTCCTGGACCACCACGCGCAGGTCGACCCGCACCATCTGCTGGACGAAGGGGACGAGGAGGATGAGGCCGGGGCCCTTCACCCCGGTGAAGCGGCCGAGCGTGAAGACCACGCCGCGCTCATATTCCCGCAGGATGCGAATGGCGGCGGACAGGAAGATCAGCACGATGAGGGCGAGCACCAGGTAGGCGACGTAACCGATGATCATTGCCTTGCTCCATTGTTCCTGCGCCGGACCGTCAGCACGAGATCCCTGACATCGGCCACCTCGACGCTGTCGCCGGGGGCGAGCGGTTCATCGGCTTTCGCCCGCCAGCGCTCGCCCTGCGCGAGCACATGGCCCTCGCTGCCCGACCAGTCGAGGATCCTGGCCGGCAGCCCGTGCATGGCCTGCGCGCCGACACGCGGCAGGCTCCTGCGCGCCCTCCACAGATAGCTGCCGGCCAGCAGCGCCAGGCCAAGCGTCAGCGCCGCGGCGGTGCCGATGAGCGCCCACGACATCTCGAAGCCGGGGCCCTCGACCTTGAGCAGCATGGCGGCGCCGAGCAGGAAGGCGGCCACGCCTCCGAGCCCGAGCACCACGGTCGGGTTGAAGGCCTCGATGACGAGGAAGGCGATGCCAAGCAGCATCAGGGCGAGGCCGGTATAGCTGATCGGCAGCAAATTGAGGGCATAGAGCCCGAGCAGCAGGCAGATGGTCCCGATCACGCCGGGCGCCACTGCGCCTGGGCTGGTGAACTCGAAGACGAGGCCGTAGACGCCGGCCAGCATCAGGACGACGGCGATGTTGGGATCGGTGATGACGGCGAGAAGCCGGATCAGCCAGCCGGGATCGAGCGTCTCGACCGCCACGCCCTTGGTCGCCAGCACCTGTTGCTTGCCGGCCACCTCGACCGTGCGGCCGTCGGCAAGCTGGAGCAGCTCGGCGGTGTCGCGGGCGACGAGGTCGACTACATGTGCCTGAAGTGCCGCATTGGCGGAAAGGCTGGCTGCCTCGCGCACCGCCTTTTCGCCCCAGTCGGCATTGCGGCCGCGCAGTTCGCCGAGCGAACGGATCAAGGCGACCGCGTCGTTCGTCACCTTTGTCATCATCGGGTCGCCGGCCGGAGGCCCGGTGGCATTCTTCTGGTCGCCCTTGTCCTTTTGGTCGCCACCGGGAAGGGGCGGCAACCCGCCAAGCTCGACCGGCGTGGCGGCGCCCAGATTGGTGCCGGGCGCCATCGCCGCGACATGGGTGGCATAAAGGATATAGGTCCCGGCACTTGCCGCGTGCGCGCCGGCGGGCGCGACATAGCCGATGACGGGAACCGGCGAGGCAAGGATATCGGCGATCATTTCGCGCATCGAGGTGACCAGCCCGCCCGGCGTGTCGATCTCGAGGACAACCGCTTCGGCGTGCCGCTCGGCGGCTTTGGCCAGCGCTTCGTTGAGCTGCCTGGCGCTCGCCGGGCCGATGGCGCCGTCGATCACGACGCGCAACGCGACCTTCTCCGTAGCCTCCGCGGTCACGGAAGAGTGACTGGCGGCCGCGGCGGCCATGAAGGCCGCTGCCAGAACCGCCATCCGCGCGAGGGTCACGCTCAAAACTCCCTGGATTACGCAGGATATGCTGTGCAGGATATGGCGTTGGGTCCGTCGAAATCCATGGCCTGGCCTCAGATTGCAAGCCGGCGACCCTGCCCTTCGCAGCCGGCGGCAAACGCAATGGGCAGACGTTCAAAGCCGGAAGGGGCCCCGCTCGCGCGCCGGCCCCGTCCTTGGTCAGCGGTCACGCATGTGCGTGCGGGTGACGGACGTCCCAGACGGCCCAACCCGATACGGCAACCACCAGCACGCCGAGAATGACGTGGGTGGCCATCGCATTCGTGTTCGCCATGAATTTGAGCAGCCAGGGCGACACGATCAGCCAGAGCCCGAGAACGACACCTACCCATTCCTCCCACTCGGCGAAGGCGGCAAGCGCCGCCACGGCCACCGCGCCCAGCACGACGCCGACGATCCAGGCGTTCCATGCGGGAGCGGTTTCAGCAGCGAAGCCGATTATCCAGGGTGAGATGAACAGGCAGACGGCAAGGACCAGATTGAGCCAGTCCTGGCCTTTCTTTCCTTCCATGAGTGTATTTGCCATGACAACCTCCATAGATGAAGCTTGGCCAAAGCGTTGTATTCGCGTGCAAACGCACGCTTAATGGTTGATGTAACTATGCCTCACATGGCCTTCAAGGCCTGCCCCACGGACGGGTCGCCTCCGCGTGGATCGAGCTCCCTCCACCCGATCGGGATCAACGAGACCGGCCACATCAAAGCAAAACCACCCGCCTCTTGTCGGCGCATTCTAGAACGTGATCTTCACCGAGGCGGCACTGCGGTTGGCCGCCCCGTGATGCACCGCTTCGATGTTGTTGCCGTCCGGGTCGAGAAGGAAAGCGGCGTAGTAGCCGGGGTGGTACCGGCGTTCACCCGGCCCGCCATTGTCCCTGCCGCCGCCGTCCAGCCCGGCCCTATAGAACGCATCGACCATGGCGCGGTCTTTCGCCTGGAATGCCAGGTGATGGCGACCGGTCAACTCTCCCCGAGCCGCGCGGCTGTCGGCGGTTGAAATGAAAAGCTCGTCGGCCCAGAAATAATCGGCGGCGCTGCCGCCGATCGGAATATCGAGCACTCGAAATACTGCTTCGTAAAAGCGGCGGCTGGCGGCGATGTCCCTGACCACCAGTTGGATATGATCGATGAGCCGGCCGCGATGCAGTTCTTCCATGCAAGCTCTCCTCTCGCCAAGGGCTCGAATCTAACTAGCTTCGCGTGATCCGCCGTCAATGCCGCGCCGAACGTCAGGACTTTCGCGCGGCATGCCGCGCCAGTGCGTGCTCGATCAGCACGTCGATGACCTTGCTGTAGCCGATGCCGATCGCCGCCAGCGCCTTCGCATACATCGAGATGTCGGTGAAGCCTGGCAGCGTGTTGACCTCGTTGACCAGCAGCGAGCCGTCGGCGCGCAGGAAGAAGTCGACGCGGGCCATCGCCTCGCAGCCGAGCGCCTGGAAAGCCCGCGCGGCCATCTCCCTTGCCTTGTCGGCGACGGCGGCCGGGACATCGGCGGGCACGTTCACCACGGCGCCGTCGGCGTCGAGATATTTGGCTTCATAGGTGTAGAAGCCGTGCTTGCCGGCCGGGATGATCTCGCCGGGCAGCGATACGGTCAGCGTTCCGTCGGCCCGCTCCAGCACCGAGCATTCGATCTCGCGGCCGTCGACGAACTCTTCGATCAGGACCTTGCCGTCGTAGCGGAAAGCCGTCTCGACGGCCCGTTCGAAGCCGTCCCGGTCGTTCACCTTGCTGACGCCGAAGGACGAGCCCTGGCGCGCCGGCTTAGCGAAGAAAGGCAGGCCGAGCGCGCCGGCGATCTCCTGGAACGGCCCGACATCGTTTCGATGCACGGTGACGGAACGGGCAACCGGCAGCCCGGCCTCGCGCAGCAGCCGCTTGGCGATATCCTTGTCCATGGCGGCGGCCGAGGCGAGAATGCCGCAGCCGACATATGCGACGTCGGCGACCTCGGCATAGCCCTGCACCGAGCCGTCCTCGCCGAAAGGACCGTGCAGCACGGGAAAGACGACGTCGACCGGCGGCAGGTCGGGCTGTGCTCCGCCGCCTGGTGCGGCCACCAACCTGCCTCTGCCACCGGGCAACAATGCGACCTCCACGCCTTCTTCTGACACCGGCGCCCCTGCTCTGTCGTCGCCGGCTTCGGACGAAGATTGCAGCAGCCATCGACCGTCCCTGGAAATGGCGATCGGCACCACCTCGTAGCGCGTCCGGTCGATGGCCTTCAGCACATTGGCGGCCGAAAGGCGCGACACGTCATGCTCGGCCGAACGCCCGCCATAGAGGACGGCGACCCTAATCTTGTTCTTCATTGAAAAGCCTTGTCCTTCATCGAAATCCCTCGAGATCAAATGCTGACGGCAATGCCGCGATTGGCAAAGAAGCGGTCGAAATCGGCCGGCGCCAACACTGCATTTGCCCGTGTGGCGCCGGTATGGCCGGACGGATTGTGAAAACGAAAACCCTCATCGGATGCCGACATGACCAGCACCAGATGGCCGCCCTTGGACGGGGGCTCGCGCTCGGGCCAGCGGATCGAGCTGCTGACCGAGGCGATGAAGAAGCGCGACCGCCCGAGGATCGCCTCAATGTCGGCTGTCGCGACATTGGTCATCACCTCTGCCTCGAGGCCGAATTCCGCCTTCACGAAGCTGACGAACGGGGCGTAGATCAGGCCCTTGATCGATCCCTCGGTGACGACATAGCCGCCATATCCGGTGCAGCGCCTGGCCAGTTCGATCGTCGGCACGATCTGGCCGCGCGCCGCCAGGATCATCTTGAGGCACGCCATGCCGCAGACATTGGCGGCCCACAGCGCGTATTCGTCGAGTGTGCGCGCGCCCGAGTTCTCCCACAGCGGATCGTGCCGCAGCGCCACCTCGGCGCCATCGGCAAGGACGGCCGAAGTCATATCGGGCGTCTCCCACTGGCTGAAAAACGGCACGGTCCCAGGCGGTGGGCTCATCAATTCCTCAAAACAGATCATTTCAATTTCGTATACAGGGATACGAGAGCGGAGAACAGTGCTTCAAACCTGATCAGGCGATGGTCCGCGCTCGGGTTTTGCCCGCCGGGCGAAGCTTGCCAATGCCCGCCGATCGGCGCACTCTCAGCCCTACGAAGCCGGTCGCCGGGCGTCGGTTCCTCTCCTCGCCCGTCGTGTTAGGATTGCGCAATGACCCGCGACCAGATGCTCGCCCACCTCCGTGCTGCCGACGCCGTCGCTCGCGACGCGGCCGTGCACGGCCATCATCCGTTCGGCTGCGTACTGGTCGGGCCGGACGATCGCGTGCTTATGCGCCAGGGAAACCTCGACACGGTGCGCCATGCCGAGACGGAGCTCGCCCGGCGCGCCGCGGCTGCCTACGAGCCGGATTTCCTCTGGTCCTGCACGCTGGTCTCGACCGGCGAACCCTGTGCGATGTGCGCCGGAACGCTCTACTGGGCCAATATCGGCCGCCTGGTCTACGGCTTCGAGGAGACGAAGCTCCTGGCGCTCACCGGCGATCACGCCGAGAATCCGACGATGAGCCTGCCCTCGCGCACAGTGCTCGCCTCGGGCCAGAAGAAGATCGAGGTCTTTGGCCCCTTCCCCGAGATCGAGGACGAGCTGATCGCGCCGCATCGCGATTTCTGGACGCGCTGACGCGCCGGCCGAGGCCGCGCGCAAAGCCGCCAGATGGCCACCGGAACGGAATTCAAACGATCTCTTGGAACGTGTTTGCCAACAGCGTCGTCAATGCGCTGGTGGCCCGGGCGACTGCCTGAACCGGTCATGCCTACCGCCCATAGGTGTACGTCACGCTGGTCTCGCCGAGCGCCTGGCTCTTCGCGGCCACTGCCACCATTTCCGGAGAGGGATTCTCCGGCGCGCGCAGCTTCGGCGCGCCGAGCGCATAGAGCGTGAAGACATAGTGATGCGTGCCGCTGCCGGGCGGCGGGCATGGCCCGAAATAGCCTGCGCGGCCGATGCCACCCTTGCCGAGCACCGTACCCTTGGGCAAGCCTTTGCCGCGCTTCGAGCCAGCCCCTTCGGCCAGGCCCTTCGCGCTTGCCGGGATGTTCCAGGCCAGCCAGTGCCAGAAACCCTTGCCGCCGCCGGCGTCGGGGTCGAACATGGTGAGCGCGTAGCTCTTGGTGCCTGCCGGCGGGTCCTTCCATCTCAAGGCGATCGATACGCTTTGCCCGCTGCAGCCGCCGGCCTTGTCGCCGAGATATTTTTCGGCCCATTTGCCGTTGGAAACCGACGGGCTTGAAATCTCGAAAGCCGCCGCCTGATTGGCGAGGCCGAACAGCACCAGCACGGCGAAACCGAGGCGCAAGCTCATGGCTTCCTCCACTTCCAGCCAAGATGCCGACGAGTTTAGCCGAAAAGCGGCCCGAAATTAGGCAATTTGGCGCGAAACTGCTGGTGGGGGCTGCTGGAACCGTCGATCCTCCCGACATGGGCTGCCGACGGCGCTATTCCGCCGCGCTGCATTCTTCGGTCGGCTCAGCCGCAGGCGGACCGATCGCCGAGATCCAGAGCCGGTCGATGTCGGCTAGCTGCGCGCGGTCGATTTCGTCGAGATGGTTCCAGTACATGCCATCCTCGTAGAAATAGCCGAGCTCGCGCTCGATTTGCTCGGCCACTTCGACCCTATGCTGATGGATGCCCGCACGCGCATCCATCTTCATGCCGGCGAGGCGCTCGGGGGACAGTAACCGCAATTCCTCGAAGGACAGCCTTGGGAAGACCAGGCGGCTTTGCGGCAGGTCCGACAGGTTGATGCAGAGCGTGCCGCGTCGCAGCGCATGAATGAGCAGGCGGGCGGATTTGGCCTCGAGGCTCTGCAGCGTGACATCGTCGCGCAGCGGGTCGGCGCGGCCGATGCCGTAGAAATGGGTGTCGCCGGCCGTGTCGTAGATCATGTCGCAGCCGAGGAAGGCGAGCACGTCCGGCCTCTGGCTGTGGACGGCCCAATAGGCCGCTGTCAGCGACATGGTGGCGCCGGCATAGACGAAGCCGCCGAAAGTATTCTGGGCCGGCACGTAATGCGCGGCGCTGAAGATCTCGGCCTGCCGCAGCGGTTCCAGAGGCGGCATCCGGTCGGACGGGAAATCGCCGGCATGCACCAGCACGTCCCAGTCGGGGCGCACGCGCCAGGCATTGTTGATGGCGACGATGCTGGCGAAGGTCTCCTTCGGCCAGGCGGCGCAGCGCACGACGTCGGGCGCGCTGCCGAGAAGCAGCGTCACTCTGGGCGTTGCGGAGACCATGACATCCTCATTCGACCGGCAAAGGCACGCCCGCATTTACCGCACGCCTTGCCAGGCGCACAAGGGCTGCCGACAAGCCGGCCTGACGCCCCGGGGCCAGGAATCCGGTCGGTTGCTAGTTCCTCAGCAGCTTGGCCAATCTGGGAATGCCCTCGGTCACCGCGCGGCGGTCGGCCAAGGTGAAGGACAGCCGCAGCGTGTTGCGCCCGGTGCCATCGGCGAAGAAGGCGCTGCCGGGCACGAAGGCGACACGCGCTTCCTTCACCGAGCACGCCAGGAGAGGTTCGTGGTTCAAAGCTGGGCTTCGATGGCGGCCTTGTCGATGATGGACCACACGAGCCGGATCTTCGCGCCGCGAAATTCATAGAAGACGTTCTCGGCGAAGGACACTTTCCGGCCGTCTACGGCAAGCCCGAGGAAATTTCCCCTGGGCGTGCAGTCGAACATCAGGCGGCTCGCGACATGAGGCGGATCGCAGACCAGCAGCCGGATATCGAAACGAAGATCCGGAATGTCGTCGAAATCCTTCTCCAGCATCGCACGGTAGCCGGAGAGACCGATCCGCCTGCCATTGTGGGACACGTCATCGTCGACGAACTGCCCGAGGTTCGGCCAGTCCTGCCGGTTGAGGCAGGCAATGTAGTCGCGGTAGATACCGGAAAGGTCGGTCATGGCGCATGAACCCGCGTTCGTCGACACAAGGCTATTTTGCACCCGCAACAAGTCAGGGCAACCCGGGTTTGTTCGCCGCTGGGGCGATGCACCGTCGTCTGGCCGGCGCCTTAAGCCTTGAGCAGCGCCGCCAGCCGCGGGATACCCTCGCTCACCGCGCGCTGGTTGGCGAGCGTGAAGGACAGCCGCAGCGTGTTGCGCCCGGTGCCGTCCGCATAAAAGGCATTGCCGGGCACGAAGGCGACACGTGCTTCCTTCACCGAGCGCGCCAGGAGCGCGGTGGCGTCGGCGCCTTCCGGCAGCGTTACCCAGACGAACATGCCGCCTTCCGGGCGGCTCCAGGTCACGCCTTCCGGCATGTTGGCCGCGAGCGCGCCGAGCAGGCCGTCGCGGCGTTCGCGATAGGCGCCGATCAGCTTTTCGACCTGGGCCTCGAACACCGCTTCGGCCGCCCGGTGCATCACCATCTGGTTGATCGACGGGCTGTGCAGGTCGGAAGCCTGCTTCATCAGCACCAGCTTGTCCACGACATGGCGCGGCGCGCAGACCCAGCCGACGCGCATGCCCGGCGACAGGATCTTCGAGAACGAGCCGCAATAGAGCGTGCGCGCCTTGTCGATGCCGCCGGATCGCGCGCAGTCGAGCGCCAGGATCGGCGGCACGCCTTCGCCATCATAGCGCAGCGCCCGGTAGGCGGCGTCCTCGACGATGGCGATGTCGAGCTCGCCGGCAAGGTCGAGCACCGCCTCGCGCTGCTGCCTGTCCAGCGTGTTGCCGGTCGGGTTGGCGAAATCCGGCACCAGATAGGCGAACTTGACCCGGCCGCCATTCGCCGCCGCCGCCGCGCGATAGGCATCCGGCGTCATGTTGCCGCCTTCCGGCCGCAGCCGGTCGTAGCGCGGTTCATAGGCGTTGAAGGCTTGCAGCGCGCCGAGATAGGTCGGCCACGTCACCAGTGCGGTGTCGCCGGGCGACAGCAGCAGCTTGCCGATATAATCGAGCGCCTGCTGCGAACCCGAAGTGATGAAGATGTTGGCTTCCTCGCAGGCGACGCCGAGCTTGCCCATCTGGCCGGCAATCCATCGCCGCAGCGGCAGATAGCCCTCGCTCACCTGGTACTGAAGCGCCGCCCCCGCCTCGCTGCCGCCGAGCACGTCGGCATAGGCGTCGCGGATCGCCTCGGCCGGAAACAGCGCCGGATCGGGAATGCCGCCGGCGAAGGAGATGATGTCCGGCTGGTCGAGCAGCTTCAGCAGCTCGCGGATTTCCGAGGCCTTCATGCGCGAGGAGCGCGACGCCAACAGGTTCATAAGGGTCAAGCACGCCTCCCCGGACGCATCGAATATAGGTCAACTTAGCTGACCTATATCTGGTCTCGCCGCAAATTGAATAGGGCCTGCTAGCCTTCCCGCATGCGCCAGCCGCCCGCCTTAGCGGAAAGCGACGGCCCCGCCTGCGCTACAAGGTCTTCTTGTAGCCGAGATGGGTGCCGGTGAAGCCGAGGCTTTCATAGAAGCGGTGCGCGTCCGCTCTGGTCTTGTCGGTGGTGAGTTGGACGAGGCCGCAACCGCGCGCCCGGCATTGATCAACAGCCCATTCGATCATCAGCCTGCCTATGCCTTCGGAACGGCGGTGCCCGGCGACCCGCACCGCCTCGATCTGACCGCGCCAGGCGCCCTTGCGCGACAGCCCGGCAAGGAAGCTGATCTGCAAGGTGCCGACCACGTCGGCGCCATCGACCGCCACCGCCAGCAACTGGTTGGGGTCGGCATCGATGGCGTTGAAGGCATCGACATAGCCCTGCGCCAGCGGCAGCGAGGCATCCTCTCTGGCCGCGCCAAGCGGATCGTCCGCCAGCATGGCCACGAGGGCAGGCAGGTCGGAGGCCAGGGCCTTGCGGAAGGTGATCATGAGCACGACTTACGGCGACACGCCGGCGCCGGCAAGGCCGTTGGTTCGGAAGCCCCACCCTATCTTCGTCATCCTAGGCGAAGCAGGAGCGAAGCTCCGTCGCGGAGACCCTGGAATCCATGCCGTGACATGGGAGCGCCGCTACCGTGCGGAATTTCGATCACCGAGCCCCGCGACATGCCCCGAGTCAACCCGAGGACGAAGTGGCCACTGGCTACCATCCTGTTCCACGAAATAGCTCGAACCATTCAGGATTGGCCTTTTCGATCAGTTCGACCTTCCATTGCCGCCGCCAGCGCTTGAGCGATTTCTCGCGCTGGATGGCGTCCGTGATATCGAAATACTCCTCGTACCAGACCAGTCGCTGCACGCCATATTGGCTGGTGAAGCGCGAACCCTGGCCCGACTTGTGTTCTGGCATACGATGTGACGCCGATGTAAATGGTGCCGGCCTTCTGGCTGGCGGTCATGTAGACATAGCCGGTCATGTGTCGGGGCTATCGGGCCATGCGTTGGGAGAACATCCTGATTCGCTGCATTCTTCGGCAGGTGTCACGGCATGGATCCTAGGGTCTGCGCCGCGTCGCTTCGCTCCTTGCTCCGCCCTAGGATGACGAACCGAGGGAACTTCTTCAACCCCATACCCATCCTGGTCTTGCCGCACGGCGCCAGCGCCTCCCTCCAACACATTTGCAGCACCCGCCGGCAGCATATAGGAAAAGCCACAAGATGGCATTGGCGTCGGCGCCGGTCCTGGTTTCGCGGAGAGCGGTGTTGAGAGCGTGTGTTCGTCTGTGCCTGTCGCTGGTCGCGGTGCTCGCCTTGCCGCTTGCCGCCCATGCACAATGGAAGCCCGTCGAGACGGTCGAGCCCTACGCCATTTCAGGCCGGACCGGACAGGAGCTCTACCGGTCGATCGGCGAGAACGGACCGCTGATCCGCGGCGCCAAAACGCGCACCATCGCCTACACCAATTTCAAGCTGACCTGGACCAGGGACTACCAGAACAAGGGCGGCGATTGCGTCCTGGCATCGGCCAGGCCGAAGCTGATCATCACCTATGCCTTGCCGAAGCCGTCAGGCTCCCTGCCGCCGGCCGTGCAGAAGAGCTGGGACAGCTTCATCGCCGGCGTCGCCGCCCATGAGAAAGTGCATGGCGCCGATATCATCGCCATGGTGCGCAAGATCGAGGCGGCGACCGTCGGCCTCAGCGTTGCCGACGATCCCAAATGCGCCAAGATCCGGACCGAGATGACCAGGCGCCTCTCCGAATTGTCGCAGGCGCAGCGGCGGGCAAGCCGCGATTTCGACCGCGTCGAATTCGGCAATGGCGGCAATTTGCAAAAACTGGTTTTTGGCCTCGTGACCGGTCCCTGAGAGGAAGGCGCCACCCTCACCGCGTCTGCGCGCTCGCCGCGAGCTCCGCCCGCTTCTCGTCCGACACCACGGCCAGATCCAGCACCTTCTGCAGTTCGGCGGCGTGGCGGAAGGACGGTTCGGCCTGCACGCCGGTCCGCACCGCGTCGGCGAAACGCTGGTAGTTGGTGGCCACCGTGCCGGCGTCGAGCTCTTCCCATATCCCGTCGTCGACATTTTCGCCGAGGCAAGCCTTGAGCGACGAGCCGTCGAGATTGTGCACCACTTCGAGACCGCCTCGATCGCCATAGATGCGCAGGCGCAATTCGTTGAGATGGCCGGTCGCCCAGCGGCTGGCATGCACCACGCCGAAGGCGCCGTTGGAGAAATCCACCGTCATGGCGAAACTGTCATTGGCGTCGAGCCCGTAGTCGCCGATGCGGTTGCCCGGCGCCTTGTCGAAGGAACGCAGCCGGCAGAACACATGATCGATGCCGAGGGCCGCGCCATAGCTGGCGAAATCGAGGATGTGGATGCCGACATCGCCAAGCACGCCGTTGGAGCCGTGGCCGCGCGACAGCCGCCAGAGCCATTTCGGGTCGCTGCGCCAGTCGCCCCAGAATTTCGACACCAGCCAGCTCTGCAGATAGGACGCCTCGACATGCCGGACCGTGCCGATCTCGCCGGCCTGCACCATCCGGCGGGCTTTCTGCAGCGCAGCGACATTGCGGTAGGTGAGGTTCACCATGTTGACGATGCCGGCTTTCTCGGCGGCCTCGGCCATCTCGATCGCCTTGCCGAAATTCTCGGCCAGCGGCTTCTCGCACAGCACCGGCTTGCCGGCCGCGATCAGCTGCATGGTGGTCGGGTGGTGGATGCGGTCCGGCGTGACATTGGCCACGGCGTCGAAAGCGCCCCATTTGAGCGCCTCGTCCAGCGCGGTGAAGCGGTTGGGGATGTTGAAGCCGTCGGCGAATTCGCCGACGCGCGCCGGATCGAGGTCGACGGCCCCGACAATGTCGACGCCATCGATGGCGCTGAATTGCCGTGCATGTTCCTGCGCCATCCAGCCGGTGCCAAGTATCAGAAGCCGCATTTTTCCTCCTTGGTGCGAGATGTCGTCGCGCCAGGCGGGATGCCGGACCCCCTCCGCGGCGCGCGTCGGACAGGCCTCCCCTCCCGGACCCGCCTCAAATAGCGCGAATGATCCCGCCGTCGACGCGGATGTTCTGGCCGGTGATGTAGCCGGCGCCGTCCGAAGCCAGGAAGGCGATGGTCGCGGCGATCTCTTCCGACGTGCCGTAGCGCTGCATCGGCACGGAGTCGCGGCGTTCTTCCGTCGCCGGCAGGCTGTCGATCCAGCCGGGCAGCACATTGTTCATGCGCACATTGTCCGCTGCATAAGTATTGGCGAAGATCTTGGTGTAGGCGGCAAGGCCGGCGCGGAACACGGCCGAGGTCGGGAACATCGGACTCGGCTCCACCACCCAGGCGGTCGAGATGTTGATGATGGCGCCGGCCTTCTGCTTGACCATCTGCGGCGCCACGATGCGCACCGGCCGGATGACGTTGAGCAGGTAGACGTCCATGCCGGCGTGCCACTGTTCGTCCGTGATCTCCAGGATCGGCGCGCGCGGCCCGTGGCCGCCGCTGTTGACCAGCACGTCGACGCGGCCATAGCGCTCCAGCGTCAAGTCCGCGAGGCGCTGCAAGTCCTCGTTTGACTGGTTGGAGCCGGTGACGCCGATGCCGCCCAGTTCTTTGGCCAGCGCCTCGCCCTTGCCGGACGAAGACAGGATGGCGACCTTGAACCCGTCCGCCGCCAGCCGCTTGGCCGCTGCCGCCCCCATGCCGCTGCCGCCGGCCACGATGACAGCCACTTTTTCTGAACTCATTGGGTTTTCCTTCTCGGGTTGGCGGGAATTTCGTCTCAGCGGTCATATAGCCGGTTTCGTCGGCCGCTTCGAACCAGAAAGGCTGAACCGACCTGCAGAAAAATGCGACGCGCCAACCGCCCTATCCTTCCACCGTCTCCAGCACGCTGAGCAGCGTGCCTTCCATGTCGGGCTCGTCGCCGGAGCAGACGCACAGCATTTCGGCGTCGCCGTCGCCCACAGAGAGGTAGGCGTGGCCCATGGTGGAATCGATATAGACGCTCTCGCCCTGTTTCAGCCGCACCGGCGCGTACTGGTCGGTGTGCAGCTCGATCTCGCCCTTGAGCACGATCAAAAATTCCTCGCCGGCATGTTTCGTCAGCGGCCCGAACTCCTCGGGCGTGCGGGCGCGCGCATAGGCGTGGATCGGCACCATGCGCTTGCGCACCAGGTCGGTGGCCAGGTACCGGTAGTCGTAATTGCGGGTCAGTTGGCGCAGTGTGTTGGACGGTGACGTCACGGAGCGGCGGGTGCGCGCCGCCGGCTGCTTGCGGTCGCCGCTGAGCAGTTCCGTTACATGGATGCCGAGCCCTTCGCAGATCTGCAGCAGCTTGTCGTAACTCAGCGACATCTGGTCGTTCTCGACCTTGGACAGCGTCGACACCGCGACACCGGTGAGCCTGCTCACCTCCTGGAGGGTCCAGCCATGCGTCTTCCTCAAGCCGCGCAGGCAATCACCCAGCTTCGGTTGCTCCGACATATCAGCTCCATGCCGCGGGATCGCGCCGCTCCATCCTAGGTAATTGAACTTCCCGCCGTCATCAACAACGCCAACAATTTTCTTATACGCTAAATATTGACTGGATAAGAAATTATTTTTACGACTGAACGATGCAGTCGAATTCACTCCCGAAAATCGTCGTCATCGGCGGCGGCATTGCCGGCCTCTCGCTTGCCGCCGAGGTGGCGGACTGGGCCGACGTCACCCTCATCGAGCGCGAGAGCCAGCCGGGCTATCATGCCAGCGGCCGCTCGGCCGCCCTGTTCACCGAGACTTATGGCAACCGCCTGGTGCGCGCGCTGACGCTGGCGAGCCGCCGGGCGATCTTCGACGGCGGCTTCGTCGCGCATCAACGTGGCGCGCTGCATGTCGGCCGCGCCCCAGACGGC